>JAUQWS010000129.1 GCA_030835025.1 Ignavibacteria bacterium
TTAAGCCCGGATAAACAGGTTGCCCTGCTTAAGGATATGATAATTGAAATGGATGAAGTTAACCCGCCTATTAAGGTAACTTTCCAGGATTCAGTAGTACTAAGCTATGTGCATTACGGACAGTCAAGGCTGGTCACAAAATTAAAGACACTTCCTATAATCCAGTTTGTTGTTGCGGGGATCTTTATTTTCCTGGGCTACTTTGGATTCAATTACATTAAGAGAACGGAACAAAGCAATATTTGGGTAGGGCTATCCAAAGAAACGGCACATCAGCTTGGTACACCGCTTTCAAGCCTTATGGGCTGGAACGAGCTAATAAAAGCCGGTGCCTCAGACCCGCTGAAGGTCACGCAGCTTGCAGGAGAAATGTCCAACGATATCGAAAGGCTGAGCAAGATCGCAAACAGGTTTTCCAAGATCGGGTCCAAGCCTGATCTGAAACCTGCCAATATACATGAAGTAATAGAAAAAGTTGTCAAATATTTTGAGATCAGAATTCCAACAATAAATACCGGGACGTTTGAAGGACATTCAAAGAAAAAAGTAGACCTGCAGATAATGGGTTCTAAAACTGCTTCGGCGCTGCTTAACCGTGACTTGTTTGAATGGGTAATAGAGAACCTGACTAAAAATGCGCTTGATGCCATTGAAAACACTGCGGGCTCAATAACGTTTGATATAGAAGAAAAAGGCAGCCATATTTTTATCGATGTCACCGATACAGGCAAGGGCATTGATCTTAGGTTTAAAAAAGATATTTTCCGGCCGGGCTACAGCACAAAAATGAGGGGATGGGGACTGGGTCTCAGTCTCTCGAAACGGATTATTGAAACGTATCATAAGGGAAAGCTGTTTGTTAAGGATTCAGAGCCCGGCAAGGGAACGACGTTCAGGATCAGGCTGGATAGATCTATGAACGGTTGAAAATTGACAATTAAAAAATACAATGTTCAAAAAGAATACGGAATTTGATGCTTTGAAAACAGCGCTTAAGAACTGCCCGCTTTTTGAGGGGCTTAAAGACTCCGAGCTGAAGATACTTCTTGATGCTGCTCATGTAAGAGACTATTCCGAAGGTGAAGCAGTTTTTAACGAAGGAACAATCGGGCTTTGTTTCTATTTAATAGTTAAGGGAAGCGCAAAGATAGTAACACCGGGCGATGATGGAAAGACGGTTATTGTCAGAGAGCTAACTGCGGGAGATTTCTTTTCCGAAGTGCATCTGTTTGCGGAAATACCACATACAGTTTCTTGCATTTCCTCGGCATTAAGCAGGCTTATAGTCATTGCAAAGCCTGATCTTGAGGATATAATCAAGATAAATTCAAAGCTCGGCAGCCGTTTACTGCTTAAATTCCTCGGGTATTTCGGTGAAAGGCTTGATGCAATTTATACAGAAAACAAAGAGCTCAGGCTGAAGCTCAGCAAATGAAGTTACTTACGTGAAATTCAATCCCTAAAGTGTTTTGAAGAAGTTTACAGAATACATACAGAAGCTTTTTTCCAAAACCGCATACATAATTGCCGGACTTGTAATATTTAAGCTTATTTTTCAGCTTATAGTGATACAAAGCGGTCTTGGATGGCTTACGGCAGATGATTACAGCCGGACGGTAATATCATGGGATTGGCTTCAAAATCCGCGTATATACAGCGGTGTATGGCTAAGTCTGCACTTCTGGTTAAACGGAATGTTCATTTGGGTATTCAAAGATCTCTTCCTTGCGCCGGTGATTGCCAACACGCTATTTTCTGTGCTAACGCTTGTGTTTATCTACCTGCTTTTCGATATGATATTCGGAAGAAAGATTGCTGTAATATCAACTCTTATCTATTGTGTTTTTCCGTTCCAGGTATGGCTTAGCACTTCGGCCATGCCCGAATCAGTATTTTTCTTTTTCATAACTCTGTGCTTTTATTTTTTTGTATTATGGTATCGGCACTATGATCACCCGCGGAACTCACACCTCTACATAATTTATGCAGCTTTAAGCCTTAACATTGCCAATTTGCTGCGGTATGAAGGCTGGTTTTTTACAATTGCATTCATCATTATAATAGGTGTTTTATCATATCGCAAATTCGGTTTCTCCGGGCAGTTCTATCGCAATCTGGGGATTTCTTTTGCCTCAATATTGACAATCCTTTGGTGGCTTTACCTGAATAACAGAGATTATGGCGATGCCCTGTTCTTTATCAAAGAAACAGGAAAGATATATTCCGGACTAAGCTCTGCAGGATATGTTCAACGAATCGTGCAGTATCCGTTTTTCATATTTTATATAGCTCCGTTAACCACGCTTCTTGGATTATGGAAGATAATCCGCACTGTAAGGAACAAGAGAAACGGTTTTACGGGTGATTTTTCGCTGATGAGGATATTCCTGCTTTTTAATCTGATAGAGCTGGCCCTCTTAATGCTAAGCGGTATTGTGGGCACCGGCGGAACAAATATGATATCCCGTTACATAGTGCTGAATGCTGTACTGTTTTTCCCTTTTGCGGTGTGGCAGCTTACAGACCTGAGAAGGTACATCCTTGTCAGCGGCTCGGCGATTCTGATTATTGTGAACATAATATGGAGTTTTTACTTTCAGCAGGCATACCGAGAAGATACTTTTGAAGTGGCGGGCCTGACCAAAAGATTGATCGAGCGGAATTATTTCCAGCCGGAAGACAGGATATATTTCGAGATGGTGCAGGGTTATTATGATATATACCCGCTGCAGGTAATATCAAACAGCCCGGGCAGGTTCAATTCAGATACTATTCCTACATATTTTTCTGCTGATCTGCCTTCATCAAAAAAGATCTCAAAGAAAAAACGGGAAGAAGAACAGCTAAAGCTTAATATACTCGAACTGAGGAAATTCATAGAGCAGAAAAAAATTAAGCTTTTTATTGTAAGAAGCGACCTGCTGATAGATAAACTGAGGAAACTGAGCTATAAGTCAGAGCAAATCGGAGATTATCATGTTTTTTACATTTCCGAAAGCAAAATATATTACAGCCGGGGAAGCAGTGCAGATACAACGGGCGAGAAAAGGGATGTATCCCTGAATACCAAACAGATAGCATCTGATGAAATATCGTTTGGCAAAAAGCTTATATTGAAAGATTTCAGAATTGATAACAGCAATTTCGGAATGAATCCTCAAACCGTAACGCTGCGATGGGAGATTGCGGATATTTCTTTCCTCGATAGCCTTGATACCGAAAGCGAAGAGTTCGGGCGCTATAAGGCAAGGCTTGAGCTTGCCCAGATAGATAATGATACAATTGCATATGATACATACACAAATATTTTCAGTGAGAGAAATATTGAACAGTTCTTTGAATCCGAGGAAATGAAAAATATTCTTATTCTAAAACCCTTTGCTATGCTTAATTATTCCGTGAAGTTCCGTTCCTCGCCATTTGAAAGCGGTCTTTACGACGTTCGGCTTTCGGTAGTAGATGAGGTTGAAAACAAAGAACTCCCCGTTTATGTGGGCGACAGCACTTACATACATTTATTTGATATCACAAGATCAGGTGATACCGTTAAAACGGATTCAAATGCGGTAACCAAAAAGGTTAAGGAGCATAAGGAGCGTTTTGTGAAGAGACCTTATTACCCGATCGGCAGGATAATAGCCATGTTCCCGAACGTGAACTACAACGTCATCATGAAAAAATCTACCGACCTTTCGCGGGTAATTATCCGCAACGGATTCATGCTGCCTTTCCTGAACCGTTACCAGGGAGATCATATGCTGGATATAGTTTTCACATACTTTTAAACCGGAACATTTCCACTGCATCACCGTATAACCCTTATCAGAAAAATCAATAAATTCACAGACCACAACATTATGCGTAAAGAAAACAAAAAAAGATGGGTTATCATGCCAATTTCGGTATTTTTGATGGCTTTTGTTAATATTACAGCACTAGCCGGAAATGAGGGATTAACCAAAGGAGAGACCATTCCAAACCCGGAATTCCTGGTACAGAACTCATTCGAATACGACCAATTGCCCAGACCGGTGAGGCTTTATGATTATAAAGACGGGCAAAACCTGTTGATAGCATTTTTGCCGGATATATCCCCGAAGAATAATTATGCTAATGTAATGACAGCTGCATTTGATTCATATTTTGCCGAGGGTTTGGCATTCAGAGCGCCTTTTGTTTACTATAGTGAACCGCAGCCGCTAAAGGTCTTAGTAGTGACCAATAACGATGAAGCTCAGGTCTATGAATACCTCAGAAAAATGAATATTGATTTCGATATGGTTTCAGACATAAATATGGATTTTGCCAATTACTTTGGTATCAGCAAATGGAACTCTTCTTCAGATGGGTCATTTGTATATGTTGTAAATAATGATAATAAGATCACATATGCTAACCATGATTACAGAGGCGAAGGCGAGAAATTAAAAGCAGTGCAGGGCGAGCTTTTCACCCTGCTTGATATCAAACATGAGGTTTCTCCTGATCTTGCAGGGTACCAGCCGCTGATGCCGGGTGATGAGGCACGCGACTTCAGTTTTTCATATCTGAATAAAGAGGTGGCTTCAACTGATCCCGACGGTATGCTTGAGGGTAAATTATCTGATTATCTCGGAAAAAAGAATGTGATAATTGCATTCTACCCCGCACCGTTCAGTATGAGCTGCGGAATGGAAGTAACAAAGTTTGATAAGTACGCTGAAGAAAGGGGCCTAAATGAGTTTGCGCAAAACGGATTCTCGGATAACGGAGAAACCGAAATTCTGATGGTGAGTGTTACAAACGGCAGCATTCTTTCAAAATGGCGCGATGATATGGGACTTAAGAACCTGACTTTAATAAGTGATTATACCGGAGAGATCTCTGCAAAATATAACAGCTACAACCCTTTGGGGTGGAACCAAAGGACTGTCTTCTTAGTAAACAAAGAAGGAAAGGTTACTTACATTGACTGGAGCTATAACGTTGATGAAATTGATTTTGCATTACTTGAGGACCACATAAAGGCATTAAATTAAGAGCTTATTCAAAACATATTCAGCATTTCTAATTCCCCCAAAAAATCCCGGTTGATGAACTCAGCCGGGATTTCCTTTTATGCGTAAAACTGAATAACGCAAAAACCTCTTCCTGAATATTTCCAATGGGTTTTGAATCAAACCGTTAATTCTCCAGATCCACAATACACGGAATAAATTACAGCTCCGGCATTATCTTTGTCTCCAGTCTGTCCTTTAGCCTAGAGGTTGTCTGCAGTATTCATTTCCGAAATGTTATTTAATTCTTTTTAGGTACCCATTCGGATTAAAACTCATAAGGAATTTTTCTTTCGTCTTATCGGGTACAAATTCAGGATGACCTGGCAGGAACGCTTCCATGGCTTCCCAGGGTCCAGGGCCCTGTCCAAAGCCTGAATATACGGGATGTCCGTTGATATTGGAATCTTCAACAACAAGATATGAGCCCGGCGTAACAAAACCGTGATACAGCTCAAGCTCCTTTAAAACATGTTCTTTCGAATGATCAGAATCAAGTATCACCATTATCTTTTTCTTATCTTCTATCAGCTCCTTTACTTTCCCGACTATTTCGGAAGATGTACTTGAGCCGACAAGATAAGTAATACGCCGGTGCACGGGCATATCGGGCATCGGATCAACATCTATTGTAATGATCTCACCATCAAGATCCATCATATCAAACAGCTTTGCATAATACAGCGCGCTTCCGCCGTGAAAGGTTCCGCATTCTATAATAACATCAGGCCTTAATTCCCAAAGCATCTCCTGGTAGAGCCAAAGATCATTCGGACACTTGAATACTTTCTTTCCAAGAAAATAAGTTTCAGACCAGACTTTGGAATAATAATACTTTGCGTGAAACTCTTCTTCAATATTTTTAGGGGGATTCAATACACGATTGATCCTTGCAAGCACTCTTTTGAAAAAGATCACTCAATGATTCCTTCTGAGATTTTTTTTGCGCTGCCGGTAAGACTGAGTTCGGTTACAGATCTCTCTCCGAATCCAAAATCAACTATAAGCCATTCGCCGCTTTTTACCTGCACCTTAACAGGCGGTTTGGTATAGCCTTTCAGTGCAGAAATTATCGCCGATGAGATTATGCCTGTCCCGCAGGCAAGGGTTTCGCGTTCTACACCGCGTTCATAAGTGCGGATCCTTATTTCGCCTTCACTTAGCACTTTCACAAAGTTTACATTTGTCCCCCTTGGAGCAAATTCAAAATGGTAACGTATTGCCCTACCGAATTCGTTCACGGGATTTTCTTCATGTGTTTTTACGCTTAACACCTGTTTGTTCTTTTCGTCATCAACAAAAAGCACAACGTGGTCAGAGCCAACATCAATATAGCTTACTGTCATTTCCTTTGTGCCGCCATCAAGCTTCACGGGGATTGCAAATTCAATCCTGATAGCTTTCGGTTCAGGGAATGCCACCCGTACGTTAGTATCATCCAGAATTTCAGCGCGGTAAAAGTCATCAACTGCTTCCATGACAAAATTACGGTCAAATGCTATACCGTTTTTGTAAGCAAACATTGCCAGGCATCTGGAGCCGTTTCCGCACATAGCGCCAAAACTGCCGTCACGGTTGTAATAATTCATTCTTACTGCTGCTCTTCTATCAATTGGCCGATCGGCAAAAATAACGCCGTCGATATCCGGGAACATTTTGCTGCAAACCATTTTGGTGAATTCTTCCTGCTGGAAAAGGGAGATGTTGCTGGCCCAGCTCCGGTTATCTATGATAATGAAATCATTTCCGGCGCCGCTGTATTTTTCGTATTTAATTCCGCCGTTCATAATTGTTCGAGTAATAGATGCAATTTTCCTGTATTTTTTTTAATAAGAAATCTAATATTTTTTCTTTTGCCCAAAAACAGGTTTTTTGATAGTTTTTTGCGGGATATTGGGGTGAATTGTCACTTTTTTTCGTATACTGATTGATATTTCGGTTTTGCCATTTGTCACTTAGAATCTAAAACACTCCCCTGTAATTTGTCTGCTTCGTAACCTTGATATCCTGAAGCTGCGGGGCTTTTATCCGAAGCTCAAACTTGAACCCGCGGTATAAACCGGTGGGCACCCAGTTAAAGCTCATTTCCCAGCAATGAAGGTCCCGGTAAATTGTAACATATGGAGTGGAGAACTCCTTAAGAAATATATCATAACCCGTTGAGAAAGTGAATTTCCAGTTTCGGGTCAGATTAAAATTGAGGCTGCCTGAAATATTCGAGAATTTCGAGATCACACTCGGTATACTCTTATTGATACTGTAATTATAATTCAGCGTTACCGACCATGGAATTGAAAAATCCGGCGGCCTGTCATCATAGATCCCCGTGTATTCGCTTTCCTGTGTGCTTTCCTGGCTTAGCTCTTCTTCCTGCAGGGTTGAGTCATTTGTAACAGGGTTAAGTTCCCCGCCCTGTAATGTTGTAGAAAGCGATATGTTAAAATTAGTAAGCTGGGCAATTCTCTTTTCTTCATTCCACAGGAATTTGTTTATCCTTCCGACTCCATCTACATACTTATACAAATTAAACGATGCACCTCCGCCGATGTTCAGAAAATCACCGATCTGAGTCCTGTAATTAAGTCCAAGCTCCGAAAAGTTCAGACTATCTGCTACAAAATTGTATGCGATACCTGCATTAAGATTAAGAAGCTGAAATTTGCTATCGGTTGAATCAGTATCCTTCACTTTCATTTCGAAGATATTGCCAACTGAAAAATTCAGCGCCTGCTGTTCGCCAAGGGGTGCGCCTCCGAATACTTCCCTTTCAAAGAATGAATATTTTACTTGCTGTCCGAACTGATTAGTGTAACTTCCCCAAGCATTCCATTGCGGTTCCGAAAAATCCGGCTGGAAGCTGTAAGTGATTGCCGGGGTGAGTGTATGACGGAACCCTTTAATACCGAAAATATTCGTATTGAAGAGACCGATCAGCCGGGTGTTAAGCGAAACACCTGTACTGAAATATCTGAAAGATCTAAAACCTGTAAGCTCATTTGTGATTACGGTACTATCAGAAGAGCTGAAGCTTTTTTCAACCGATTTATTATACCACACCTCACTATAATTAAAAAACGGAGAGAAGCTGAACTCCGATATCTTGATGGGTGCGCTGATATTAAGTGCCTGACGCAATCCCCCGCGGGAATTCTTTGTAAAGTTTCCGTCTATTAGCGAAGGATTTACCAGCAGTTTTTGGTCAATATAAAGCAGTTGTGAATTATAACCGTATGAGATGGACTCGTACCATTTAAGATCAATCAGTGATGTATTCTTTCCGCGAAACGGGAAAGTCTGGCTTCTGACAAAAGTAACAGATGGAATTGTCTGCCTTATCTCTCCGGTAGTCAGGTTCTGGTCCCGGGAATAATTAAGCGAAACCGAATTCGGAGTACCTTCCCAGAATTTGCTGAGTGTTACGTTCGAAAGCGCATTCTGCCTTAAGAGGTCTTCAAGGTTATTTGTTGATGTTGTAAAGTAGTTTTTACTGCTGTAAAAGTTTACATTTGCTGTCAGGTTCGTTGTGGGGTCAATTGATTGGTTATGGTATACTCCAATTCTCCATTCATCGCTGAAGATCTTATCGTTATCGGTATCTTCTCCAAGCCTTATCCTTGAGCCGCCAACATCAATGGTGCCGCTTAGTTTATATCTAAGAACATACCGGAAGCGCGAGCTCAGATCGATCCTGCCTTTTGTATAATAATTTCCTTGTGCTGCAATATCTATATAATCGTTGATAGCCCAGAAATAACCCAGATGCGAGAGATACCTGCCGTAAGTCGGGTCCTCTCCGTATGCCGGGGGAATCAGCCCGCTTGAGCGTCCGGAATGATTTGGGAATATCCCAAACGGCAGGGCAAAGATAGGAACTCCGTCAATATGCAGAAAGACTGGTTCTGCAATGACCTTTTCTCCCTGAATTATCTTAAGTTTGGGGCTGCCGAAATAATAATCAGGCTCAGCCTTATCGCAGGTAGTATATCTGCCGTTCTGAATGAAATAAACATTTTCATCAACCTTTTTGATCTTTTCACCTAAATAAAATCCGCCTTCTATTTCGGTGGAGCCCATATCTATATTCCCTTTTCGCGTTGTGAAATTGTACCTGAGCTTGAATGCATCGTATCGTTTGCTTCCCTCCATAAATACAGGCTGACCAATATATTTACCGGCTGTAACCGTATCGGGGACACCGTATGCTTCCATTGTAGAGCTTTCGCGGAACAGAATTATCCGCGCAGCTTTAAGGTCGTATTCTTTATACTTTAGCTCGGCTTCGTTATACAAAAGCAGCTTGTCGTCCGATATATCGAAAATCGCAGAGTCAGTTGCGGAGTATTCTATTATGGCATTGATATCACTTTGGGACCGGACTGTATCGGCAGGTTTAAGGGTATCTGTTATTGGAACATAAAGCACTGAATCGCCGTTTTGCTGTGAATAAGCCTGCAGGACTGTAAAAAGCAATAATATTGTAATGTAATATTTCAAATACTTGCTTCCGGGGCTATGAAATTGAACTTACAAGGCTGGCAATCTCCTCAAGACTTGTTCTGTCAACTTCATCAAACTTATTGTATTCATCTGAATCAACATCAAGTACTCCGATAACTCTTTCTTCTTTAAATATGGGCACAACGATCTCGCTTCTCGAAAGGCTGCTGCAGGCAATATGTCCGGGAAATTTATCAACATCGGGAACAATGATTGCTTCTCCCCGCTTGGCACATGCGCCGCACACACCATTTGGAATTTTTATCCTGCTGCATGCAACCGGTCCCTGGAACGGTCCCAGAACTAACTCATCCCCTTCCACAAAATAAAATCCTATCCAGAAGAAACCATCCATTCCGTATTTTAGCGCGGCGCATATCTGAGCGAGGTTTGTCGTCAGGTTCCTCTCCCCTTCTACCAGTGACCTTATCTGCGGCAGAAGTTGTTTGTATTTCTCTTCTTTGGAGAGTGATTTATCTATTTTGATCTCTTCTGACATTACAATCCCAATTTATCAGCAATTGCTTTTAATGCATTTGAAGTGAACTCAATGTGTTCTTCAAGCGGCACGCCGAGCCCCGCTGCGCCGTTTATGATATCGTCGCGGTTAACATTGCGCGCAAACTCTTTCTTCTTCATCTTCTTTATCACCGACTCCACTTTTACATCTTCAAGTTTCTTTGATGGCTGTACGAGCGCACAGGCTACAAGAAAGCCGCAAAGCTCATCAACTGCAAAAAGAGTTTTCTCCATTTGAGAATCGCGCGTTACTCCGGTATAATCTGCGTGTGATAAAATTGCACGGATAATTTCATCGTCATATCGGCGTTCCTTCAGTATTTCGCTGCCTTTTACGGGATGCTCTTCGGCACTTGGGTGAATTTCCCAGTCAAAATCATGAAGCAATCCCACAACAGCCCATTTTTCTTCATCGCCGCCATATTTTCCGGCGTACTGCCTCATAGCCTCGCTTACGCAATACATATGCTTGCGCAGGTTCTCGTTTTTCACGAACTCATGAACAATACTTAAAGCTTTTTCGTATTCTGTCATATTTGAATAACTTTGCGCCCCGGCAGTAAAAGAAATTTTACAGATCTTTCTTGCTTAATATATTAAGATCATCATTGAGCTCATATAATATCGGTACACCGGTTGGTATTTCAACCTTTACTATTTCGTCTCCCGATAGTTTTTCTATATGCATTATCAGTGCACGAAGGCTGTTGCCGTGGGCAACGATAAGAATATTTTTCCCCTGCTGAAGCAACGGCTCGATCTTTTTATGATAATAAGGCAGAACTCTTTCTGCAGTATTCTTCAGGCTCTCGCCTCCCGGAGGGGGCACGTCAAAACTCCGGCGCCAAATGTGGACCTGCTCGGCACCGAACTTCGCACGGCATTCATCTTTGTTCAGCCCCTGGAGGTCTCCGTACATCCTCTCGTTCAAGGCTTCATCTCTTTCGCAAACAAGATCTTTAAGTCCTGCTGTTTGGGCAGTTATTTCATAGGTTTTGGTTGCCCTTTGCAGAACAGATGAAAAGGCTTTGTCAAACTTCATCCCTTTGAGTTTCTCGCCGGCTGACTTTGCTTCTTCTTCTCCTTTTGGCGAAAGCGGAATATCAATCCACCCGGTAAAGCGGTTCTCTTTGTTCCATTCTGATTCGCCATGGCGAATAAGTACTAACTGCGGCATATATCGTAATTATCTCCGTAAAATTTAGAAAAAATATCCATAAATATACGTTTTTGAGAAATCTCATTAAATACCAAAAATTTCTTTAAATTCAGGGAAGGGAGTGCCAAATGAGAATAAAAAAGCCCGGTCTGACAGGCTCGGCCGGGCATTGAAAAGTGGGAACAGAAGGAAAAAATCTATTTAACCAAAACCATCTTCTTTGTCTCCCTGAAATCACCAGCTGTTAAAGTGTAGTAATAAGTCCCCGATGAAAGTTTTGAGCCGTCGAAGTTTATTTCATACTCACCTGCGCTGAGCGGTTCATTAACCAGGTTTGATACTTCTCTTCCGGTCATATCATAGACAAAAAGACTTACAAATTCCTGGCGCGGGACCTGGAACTTTATTTTTGTCGCCGGATTGAACGGATTCGGGTAGTTCTGGCCAAGCTTATATTCTGACGGTGTTTCACCATTAGTTTGGTTTATACTCACAGTGCTTCCCCATCTTGTTATGTTGTTAACGGTAATACCATCTGCATTTACAAAATCACCGCCTGCAAAAGGCAGAGTTCCGTAGATAGCCAGAGAGTATACTTCGATCGGATCACCGCCTGTCATTCCCGCTCCCATATTCGTCCATGAACTTCCGGTCCACCTTGCAATCCTGTTGGCTCCAATACCGCCTGCAGAAGTAAATGAGCCGCCGATAATGTATCCGCCTGAGTAAGCTATAATAGCATAAACCGGTCCATTGGCACCTGTTCCAAAGCCGTCCCAGCTTCCTGTCCATTTTGCAACTCTGTTAACACCAACTCCGCCGACGCTTGTAAATGCTCCGCCAACAATAAGCTGATTGTTCATATTCAAGAGTGCATAAACATTATTGTTCACACCAAGTCCTAAAGTTGACCATGCTGAGCCGTTCCACTTTGCAATGCGGTTTGCACTGATCCCGCCCGCAGTAGTGAAATCTCCGCCTGCTACCAGTTCGTTGCTGTAGACAGCCAGACAGTGAATTTCGTTGTTCGTTCCCAGCCCAACTGACTGCCAGGCTGTTCCATCCCATCTTGCAATACGATTTCTCGCACTTCCGCCAATTGTAGTGAACTGACCGGCAGCATAAAGCTGGTTGTTATAGACTGCCAGAGCAAGAATATCGTTATCGAAAGTTGAGTTGTTACCGAAAAGAAGCCAGTTACTACCGTTCCACTTAGCAATATGGTTAGCGCTAACGCCTCCTACCTGCGTAAAATAGCCGGCAACAATAAGCTCGCCGCCAAATACAACCATTGCACTGACACGGTCGTTAGTGCCAAGTCCAAGCGGCTGCCAGTTTAATCCGTTCCACCTTGCTATACGGTTAGCACCAACACCGCCCATACTGGTAAAGTCACCGCCGGCATAAAGCTCAGCGTTGTATACTGTCATTGACCTTACATCGTTGTTAGAGCCCGTACCCAAAGAATACCAACCCTGAGAAAAAGTTGATGCAGTTGCCAGCATCAGCAAAATGAATGCAGTTAGAAAATAGAGTATCACGCGCAAGTGCGTGCGGTTTGAAATGTAAATTCTGTTCATTTTTCCCCCTTTAATGATTTAGAATTTAAAAAACCGTAATTAAGTAGTATTTAGTAGCTAAGATACCTAACTGTAAATGGGATGACAATACCCTATTATAACTACTGATTATAGTTATATAATGAAACAAAGTATTGAATATTAATCGTTTAGGGTAAGTCTAGGATTGGAAATGGATAAAACGAATTTGTGCTCTACTAGAGGAGCTTCTTTGGTGCTAAAGCGCTGTTTACTCTTCGCCGAATGAAAAATTGTCTTTGCCTGAACCCATTATTGCGTCAAATTCACCTTTACTGAGAACCTGCGGCGAGTACAAATCTCCCTTCCGGTTAATAGCTTTCACAAGTGCCCTTAAGTGGGCGCCGGTTGTGAGGTTCATTTGGAGCAAGGTCTTTTCCAGGATTTCATCAGAAACAAAGCTTATGCAATCACTAAGTTCCTTTATTATTTGTTCTTCGTTATAAGCGCACGCTTTCAGTGCTTCTGTTTCGGAAACACTACCTCTGAGAATTAATTCGCGGTAAATTTTATTGAATTCTTGATTTTCAAATGAGCCTCTATCAAAATTATTTTCTACTGGATCCTTGATCCCCAGCTTCTTAAGCAGGCTCTTCATCCTCATCTTGTGAACAACTTTGCTTTCCCCGATACTGCTGAAAACATCCAGCTTCCACATATCGGCAAAATCAGCATAAAGATCATATGAAAGCTTCTCATTCAAGCGCATCTTAACAAGGGGATCATCTGTTGAAACGTTTCCGCTGAATACAGAAATTGAAAATCCCGCAGATAAAATAAGTGCAAGTAAGATATTCTTCTGTTTCATATTCTCTTTTCCTAATGGATTCTGAATACATTCTTAATACAAAGCTAATCAATTTTCATGTTCGAAATAAATGATAAAGGTTAACTGAAAATATGATTTGCATCAGGAAGATTTTCTGTTAAGAACTCATTAGATTGTTAAGAAAGAAACTGCTTCGGTTAGAAGGATGCTGAAAAAAGGAAACCTTCCCCGGGGAACTATACTTGGGGAAGGTTTTATGTTACTCATTCACATGCTGCTCTATGGGGGAGCCTGAGAATGAAAATAATTTCTATTATGCTTAAGGCAGAACTCTGTATGGTGTTCCTACCAGGTCGCTGGCAAATTCTACCGGAGAGTCATCGTACAATGATTTGCGTGTTGATGCACTGATGAATCCGTTGAAGTGGCCCCTGTGATGCATATTTGCAATTGTGAAAGTCTTTTCAAAAACTCTGTTCCAGCCTGATCCGTTCGGAGTCTGGCTTGTCATTGCAAACGGTTCCCTGTGAAATCCGAAGTTCCTTTTTCCCCAGTGCCATGCAACTATATCCTGCTCTGACTGAGTGGAATAAGTGTTTACTACTATCCTGATCTGGTCACCAACGTTAACTTCCGGTATCCCCGGGCCGTTGAATCTGCGTGTAGTGAAGATGTTCTGCGTAAAATCCGGTCCGGTAAAAGTATAAAGCAGGTTCCCGTTCTTGTAGACTTCAAGCTGCTGCATCTGAACATAATCGTTGCTGTTCTGAGGTGCAGTTGTTCCGCCATCAACCATTGAAACCTTGTACAGCCTCCAGTTATGCCTGGGGCGCGGTGAACGGTCAACTCTTTTGAAAATTGCTTTTCTATGCAGAACTTCAGTATACGGTTTTGCAATTGTATCAACAATTCCGTTCACCATACCAACTATCATAAAATTACCCGTAATAGTCCTTGTAATATCAGCCACTTTAATTGAATCGCCTTCAGATGTTATTGTAACGGTAACGCTTGTACCTGTAACTCTTCTTCCCCATTTCATTAATGAATCAATCGGTGTATCTCCGTAATCTCCGACAGGTCCGCCGTCATCAAGATCCCCGGCTTCTCCTCTCATCAGGTCATCTTCTTCGGCATTCGGGTTTGAATACCCGTTAACAAGCACTTCCTTAATGTACTCATCATCAGTCTGGTTTTCTTCTACGGAGCTCTCAGAACATGCTGATAAATAAAGTGCCAAAACCGGCATCAATAGTAAAATAAGTAAATTCTT
>JAUQWS010000130.1 GCA_030835025.1 Ignavibacteria bacterium
TTGCACCATTTATAAAAGATATTTTATATGGGGGGGTTATGTTTGTTATGATTTGACTATTATTTATTGTGCGATTTCCAGGAGGGGAAGTGAAGTTTATTTGCCATGATGATGTTGAATTGCTAATACTTATGTTAAAAGGGGATAAAATTGTAGTTACATTAATTGTTATATTCGAATTTATAACATTTTCCATCACAGTCCAGTCCGCTGCGCCATTTACAGTCCCGTTATCTGTGAAATTTGCATAGCGTGTGCTGTTCCAGTTGCTTATATCCAAGCTCAGGTTCACGCCTTCGCCATGCAGCGCATAAATCTGTGATAAGTTTCCATTGAAATTTTGCATTTGTTTTGTAAAATTGATCAACTTTACTGCATCATTTTGTCCTGGTGCAGTTACATTCCTGTATGCGCTTTTTATTTCATCCCCGCTTATACGCATAAGGTTCACTAAATCATATTTTATGCGATCGCCTCCTGCTTCCCCCGCCATGTTACTCTCAAATATGATATTATTGAGCAGTACCGTGGTTATTACAAGACCAATTGCAATGATAAAGCCCGCAAGAAGCATAAACTGGGCGCGCTCGTTTTCTATTATTCCCATCACATCCTCCATAAAATAAGTTTGACATCCACAATATTATATAGATCGGTTGAGGGATCGATATCTGTTAATAGAAAATTATTCTTATTTGGATTATCACTGTTATGCAATGCGATTTTCCTTGAAACTATCACAGCGTTGTCTGAAGGATTCCCATTGTAAATCATTTTCTGGCTTAATAAAGAAGTTCCGTTGTTTGTAAGAAAAGTCACATCCACACTATGCGCAATGCCCTGCGTGACCAGAACATAATTGAGGTAGTTCGTCAAGTTATTTGTGAGAGGGTTCGAAGCATTCCCCTTTTCCATGTATTTTATTCCGGTCCAGGTATATTCTTTGCCATTCCAACCCAGTACATCATTCTTTAGCTTTGAGTTAAATCCGGGTTCAGTATAATCAAGCGCCCCTAAAATATCCTGGCCGAGGACCTGGAGCTCGGTTTCCACATGCACGTTGGCTGTTGAAGAGGTAAGCGGTGTCATCGAAGTTGCATCTATTGCATATACGATAACAAGAAGCATTATTGTGGCAGCTGCTACTCCTTCCAGGGTATGCATCTGGCCTTTTTCATCTAACAAATTACCACACCCTTACTGATAGGATAGCTGTCTCATTATAACCGGTAGAGGAATTTATGATCAATACTATATGTTTAATTTGCCCGATATCAGTTGTTCCAGGAAGAGCTGGTCCGCTCAGATTCATAATAGTTCCGTTCAGGTACGCAACCGTCACATTCATATTAAACGCAGATTCACTGCTGGATAAACCAATTTCCCCAAGTGCAGCATTATAGTTGGTCAGGTTTGAATAATTCAATCTCGTATTATTGAAATAATATAATTTACCCTGGTCTATAACATTTAATTCACTTGCCTTTTCTGAATGGAGCATACGTTCAACAAGTACTGTTCCTGCC
>JAUQWS010000020.1 GCA_030835025.1 Ignavibacteria bacterium
AACAGAGCCCTCGAGGCCCGAGCTTGCTTTTTCAACGTTCACGTAAGTTGAGTAACCTTTAGGGTACATTTCATTATCATTCGGGTAGAAAACGCAGTCAACGCCTCCATCTTTGCAGAGCTTTTCATCTCGCTTGAAATCCCTTGGGTATTTTGCAAGGTCCTCATTCGGGGCAAATTGCAGGGGGTTCACGTAGATGCTTACAATTACATAATCCGCTTTCTTCCGGGCCTGCCTGATAAGTGAAAGATGACCTTCGTGCAAATATCCCATAGTCGGCACGAAGCCGATTATCTTACCTTCAGTGCGGAGCTTTGAAGTGAGTTTTTGAGTTTGTGATATGGTTTTTAGGAGCTTCAATATACAGTCTAAAGATTCATGTCAACTTAATTTCTTTATCATAAGGAAGTCATCTTTAACATCAGAACCAAGCTTGAAGTTACGAGTTCCAAAAGTCTCGAATCCCCATTTTTTGTAAAAATTTACTGCCCGGTAGTTAAGCTGCCACACTCCCAGCCAAATCGAATCATATCCGCCATTTTTTGCGAAATCGACGGCAAACTGCATCATCTCTTTCCCTATTTTCTTATCATAATATTCTTTAAGTACATATATCCTCTGAAGCTCAAGCGAGTTCAGGCCTTTTATTTGTTCTGGAAGAGAGCTTTTGGTTAGCTTTAAATATCCGCAGGGAGTGTTATTGAAGTATGCCAGGCAGAATTCTGCATCAGGGTTTGAGATCTCCTCTGTAACATGCTCTACGTTGAACTTCTCGGTAAGGTAATTCTGCATATTTTCAGGAGTATTGCCTTCTGCAAAGGCATCATAGAAGCTGCGGGAGCCAACATCAGCAATTACTTTTGCATCTGAAACATCTGCATGTTTGATAGCGATCATCTGTTTCAATCATGCATATAGAACATAAACTGGGAGAGCTTTTCTTTTAGATCCTTCCGGTTAACAACGCAATCCAGAAAACCGTGTTCCTGGACAAACTCCGCATGCTGAAAACCCTTAGGCAGGTCTTTTCCTGTTGCCTGCCTTACAACCCTTGGCCCCGCAAAACCGATCAATGCATCAGGTTCGGATATATTAACATCACCCAGCATCGAAAAACTTGCTGAGGCACCTCCTGTTGTAGGGTCTGTTAATACTGAAATATAAGGCAGGTTAGCTTCTGATAGTTTAGCAAGCCAAGCAGAGGTCTTTGCAAGCTGCATCAGTGAAATTGCTGCCTCCATCATTCTTGCTCCGCCTGATTTGGAGATTATTATGTAGGGGCACTTTTCCTTAATTGCTCTCTGGATCCCGCGGGCAATTTTTTCGCCGACAACAGAACCCATGCTGCCGCCTATGAACTTGAAATCCATAGCGCTAATAACGCATTCCTTGCCGTTTATATTGCCTATGGCATTGCGGATGGCATCATATAATCCGGTCTGCTTTATGGTATCGTTGATCCTATCTTTGTACTTTTTTGTGTCAACAAAATCAAGCGGATCTTTTGAAATTACTTTCTTATCAAACTCTTTAAATTCACCATCATCAAACAGTATCTTAAAATATTCTTCACTGCCTATTCTGAAATGATAATCGCATTTGGTGCAAAGGTAAAGGTTGTTTTCCCATTGCTTTTTGTGCATGATTTCGTCGCACTGCGGGCACTTTATCCAGTGTCCTTCACCAAGATCTTTTTTTTCCTGGGTTTCAATATTCTGCTTTGTTCTCTTAAACCAGGCCATCTTATTTCAATTATGAATTACTAATTATCAATTTCGAGCGGGTCTTTTTATCGTGAAATCCTTCAAATACAGGGGTTCTGCTTTCTCTGGATCTGTCAGCTTACCGCATGTGTATTCCCGCCGGGCTAATTCACACATGGATTCAAGCTCACTTTTTGAATTTTTCAGATTAATGAACTTAAAATAATGATGTTTTAGCTCAGATTCATCGTCAAAATCCACCACAACAATTGCCTCTTTTTTGATGATTTCTGCTATATTCTCTATGAATACGCATCCGGAATATAATGTTTCACCATCTTTTACAAGTGAATAGTAATATTCGGGAAGTTTTGCATGAAGAAGAACACAATACTCAGTATTCTGATCGATCCGGTTCAGCCGATTAAGAGCGAGTGTGAAATTATCGATGGGAATCAGCTTAACACCAAGTGCAAATGACATTCCTTTGGCTATTGATAATCCCACCCTAATTCCCGTAAATGAACCGGGTCCAATAGTCACCGCAATTGCTTCAATTTTCTTAAATGAACTTCTTTCAGAGAGGCTGTACACAGAGTGGATCAGTTTGTCGGGTTTTTTGCTGCGCGGTTCAGAACTATCCATGAATTCAGAAGCATACGAAACTACCTTTTCGTCTCCATCCAACAATGCAGCAAATGCATTGCTGTCACCTGAGTTTATCAGCAGGATGCTCAATTTTCCGGTGTCTCCAGTTTGATCCAGCGTGAGTGTTCATCTTCATCTGAATGTGCAATGTGAATCTTATATGTATTTGCAGGGAGGATGTTTTCAATATGTTCAGGCCACTCAATCAGTACTATGCTTTCGCTGCTGATATATTCAGTGAAACCAATATCAAGGACTTCCTGCTGAGTTTTCATTCTATAAAGATCGAAATGATATATTAAAGGAAATGTTGCTGAAGAATACTCATTAACAATAATGAATGTAGGGCTGTTCACAGTTTGTGTTACCCCAAGTGAGCGGCAAATACCTTTTACCAACTGGGTTTTGCCGCTGCCAAGATCACCATATAGCGATACAATATCTCCGGGCTTCAGTTTTCGCGCAAATGCTTCGCCAAATGTTTGAGTTTCAGCAGCACTCTTGGTAATTATGGCGAAATCATTCTTCATTCCCTTGAGAATAAACTATACTTTCGGTTCCAGAGATACGACCGGCAAGATCAATTCTTCCATTGAAATACCGCCATGCTGGAACGTGTTCTTATAATGATTCAGATAATAATGATAATCGGTTGGATATACAAAATAGAAATCTTCTTTTGTCACCACATAGTTTACGATTCCTCCCCGTTTCGGGAGCCTGTAATCCTGTGGGTTGCGTATGAAAATTGCCTGGCGGTCATCAACCTTAACGTTGCGCCCGTACTTGTAGCGCAGGTTTGTGGAGGTTTCCCTGTCTCCAAGCACTTTGGCTCCGCGCATGCAGCGGATGCTCCCATGATCGGTTGTGACAATGATCTTAATATCTTTTTGCTGAGAGAGAATTTTGAACATTGAAAAAAGTGATGAATGTTCAAACCATGATGCAGTCAGCGAACGGTAAGCAGATTCGTCCGGAGCAATTTCCTTAAGAACTGCATTATCAGAACGGTTATGTGCAAGTATATCAACAAAGTTCACAACTATAGCATTCAGGTGAGTATTGGAGAAGCTTGATATCTTGTTTTCGATGCCTTTTCCGAAATCGGCATCAAGTATCTTTACATAACGAAGTTCATTGCGGAGCTTGATCTTTTTCCTGTCGATAAGCTTTTGCATGAATTCCTTCTCATAATTGTTCTTGCTGTTCTCGTCATCTTCACCTTTTGCAAAAAGCTCGGGGTAATGTCTTTCTATATCACTGGGGAATAATCCGCTGAAAATTGCATTCCTTGCGTAGGGTGTTGCAGAAGGTATCATTCCGTAATGAAAATCTTTTGATATCTTGAAGTAATCATAAAGCATTTTTTCCATCAGCATCCACTGGTCAAGCCTCATACAGTCAATCACAAAGAAGAATACTGATTTGTAACTTTTCAGTTCGGGGAAAACATACTTTTCAACGATTCCGCTGGAAAAAGTCGGGCCCTCTTTCTTCTCATGTATCCACTCAACATAATTGCGCTCAAAAAAGCGGCAAAACTCCGCGTTGCACTCACGCCTTGTTGCAAGTACGGTTTCCTTCAAACCCAGCTCCGGGTGTTCATCCAGTTCCATTTCCCATTGTGTGAGGTCACTGTTAATCTTTATCCAGTCGTTATGATCAAGCGGTTCCATCATTGCCATATTGATCTTGTTCAGCTCCTGAATATAATCCCTTGAAGCGGTTTCGCTTTTTATGCGCTTTCCCTCAAGGAATTTCTTGCATACAAGAAGTATCTGGTTGGGATTGACCGGTTTAAGCAGGTAATCCGAGATCTTTGCACCAATGGCATCTTCCATCAGAGTCTCGGTTTCATTCTTTGTTACCATAACAACAGGCACATTCGGCTGCACCTCTTTAATAGAAGCAAGCGTTTTCAGTCCGCCCATGCCAGCCATCATTTCATCAAGAAAAATCAAGTCGAAATCCTTTTTTCTTGCCAGGTCAACAGCGTCTTCGCCGTTAGTAGCTTTGTCTACAAAATAGCCCTTATCTTCAAGGAAGAGGATATTTGAGCGGAGAAGCTCAATTTCATCATCAACCCAGAGGATCTTGTTCTTGGTTTTTTCCATTTTCTGCGTTTTCGTTTACAATTTAGCCTTTTTTGCTTTATTCAGACTAAGGCTTTAAATAGTAAATTGATTTTCAATAAGGTTATGGCTATTTTTGAGATTAAGTTAGAATTAAGCAAAAATAAATCTATAATTTTAGTATAAAAAGGACAAAAATTAGATGCCGTTAAGACACAAATCTGCACAGAAAAGAGCAAGACAGACACCTAAGAGAACTGAATATAATAAACACTTTAAAGCTAAAATAAAATCTGCTTTGAAGAGTGTGACGTCTGCCAAGCAGAAAGAAACTGCTGAAAAAGAGCTGAAGAAAGCTGTTACAATCTTAGATAGGGCTGCAGTTAAGGGCATCATTCACCGCAATAATGCTGCAAACAGGAAATCAAAGCTTACAAAAGCCGTTAATAAGCTTAAGTAGATAACAGATTGCGCTGATTTCACAGATTCTTAATGATTAAACAACAAAAGGAGCTAATTAGCTCCTTTTTTCGTTGCGGATGCCAAAATATTCATTTTTTCCAATATCCATTTCTTATTAGCAAATTCCTTTTCCTTATTAATTAGATGTATAAGTTCACCTGCATCAAGTTCGCTTACTCCCATCCTGATCTTCAATGCTTCGGCAAAATACTTAACGTAATTTGCATTATAGCTTCTGTAAAGTTCTGAAACAGTTTTCTCTCTGGACAGAAAATGTTTATATGAATCGATAATAGATATTGCAGGTTCAAAATATTCCAGTTCGTAGTAGATTTGCAGTGTCAGATTTCTCAAATGCATTTTGTGATGGCAATCATCAAAATTTATCTTTCTTAATTCCTCCAAAGCACTTTCAAAATGTTTCCGAGAAAACAACAGCATAGCAGTTGTCAAACTTACTGTTTCTGATCTGTACTCCGGCTGGAGTGAATCCTTGTGACTAGAGATAAAATCTTCGACCCATTTCAGTTCTCCCAGTTTTAAACCGGTTATTGCCGCATTCATGAATCTGAAATGAGAAACCGGCTGTGGTACACCAGCTGCTTCGTTTTCATGGATCGATGTCTTAAGGAGTTCGAAATATTCCCGAAGGAACTTGTCTTTTCCTTCCAGAACCATCCTTGTGCAATAATTAACCAGACAAACCTCAATATCACTTAGCTCCTCGGGAAAAAGATTTTTTGCATTATTCAGCTTAATATCTTTCAATTCAAAATAGTACTCTTCAACTTCGCCTCCGTGCATTGTGAGCATAAGTATAAGAAAGTAGATCCTGACAGCCGGTGTATCTTTATACGAATATTCCTTTATGTGATTAATGATCTCATTGATCAGTACCAGTTTTTCATTTCCTGAACGAAACACAATTTCTTCGTTGACCATGTATGTATAAAGCTTAAGTATCCTCAGCAGGAAATAATTTATGAAATTATCGGTAATTACACCAAGCCTGTTTTCAGAGGAGAAATCGTTCCTTTCAAACTGGTGGGTTCCCATCAGCAGCTCGAGTTCATAACTCTTGTAGTAATAATCTTCTGACTGCACAAAATCAGTATCGAGCAGTTTTCTGGCTTCTTTGAAGTTTTTTTCAAAGGCTTTATCCAGATTTTTTGCGTGAAGTTCCTCGAGAAGATATCTCTTTTTGTTGAATTCATCT
>JAUQWS010000021.1 GCA_030835025.1 Ignavibacteria bacterium
AATATTTTCGAGCCTGATACCAGTATGATATAGTTCTCACAATACCTGGCAACCGATGGCTGATGCGGCCCCTTGCCGGGGTGTGAATAATCCTTGCGGAAATCCATGTTGAAATATGCAAGGTCCTCTATAGCTATCACATCATACTTCATGCAAAGCTCACCGATTATCTTTAGCTCTTTATCTGTAAAGCATATCCATGAAGGATTGTTTGGATTTGAGTACAACAGGCACGAAATATTCCCTGCTTTTAGTTTTTCTCCAAGTGCCTCACGAAGTTTTTCACCCCTGAACTTGTAAACATCAATATTGGTCTGGTTTATCCCAAGTATCTTGAGCTGCATTTTATGCACGGGAAAACCGGGGTCCAGGAAAAGCACTGTATCTTTATTCCTGTCGATCCTGCCTAAAGTCATAAAGCTTATGAAGCTGCCGCTTGTTGAACCCGTGCAGGGAATGCATGATTTTTCGTGGATATCAACATCAAGAAAAAGTTTCAGGAAGCGCGACATTTCCCTTTTGAGTTCGGGAATTCCGTCGATCTCAGGATATGCGTTTGCGACACCTTTTCTGAGTGCCGCAATCTCAGCTTCAATTCCTAACTGAGAGGCAGGCAGTCCGGGAACGCCCATTTCCATTCTGATGAATTTTGTGCCGCTTTCTTTTTCGATCGCATTGATAAGGGCCCGTGTTTCGCGGATAGATGCTTTGCCGATACACGGCAATTTGCTTTCTTTTATTTTCTGTTTAACCAGCTTGTAGTCTATCGGAGTGTTGTTCCGTGTATCTGACGTGGTTTCTAACAGCGTATTTTCGATTACGTCTTTCAAGTTAGTAGGTTTTTAAAGACACGTATTTTAGTTATTTGGGTTAATTTCTTTCAACAAACTTAGTCAAAAATTGGATTTTATTCAATTTATAAAGGGGTCATAGATTATGAAAAACAGCATAAAAAAAGACGTCACAACACGACGTCTCTATAGTAAAACTGTCTTTTTGCCTTTTGATTTTTTACTTTTGCCTTTAGATCAATCCTGTGGCACTGTAACGTTATACCAGAACTTTTTCTTCCTGTCAAGAATCTCATCTACGTGAATGTGTTTGGTTTCTGTATAAGCTTTCAGCCCTTCGAGCCCCAGCTCTCTGCCAACTCCGCTTTGCTTATAGCCTCCAAAAGGCGCGCTGTCGCTAAGCAAATGCCATTCATTTACCCACACCGTACCTGCTTTGAGCTTTCTCGCAACTTTCATAGCTTTATCATTATCCTTAGACCACACTCCCCCGGCAAGCCCGAAGTTTGAAGCGTTGGCAATTCTGATTGCATCATTTTCATCTTTGGCTTTTATTACTGCAAGCACGGGACCAAATATTTCTTCCTGCGCAATCCGCATATCATTATCAACATCTGCAAACAGTGTAGGTTCAACATAACAGCCTGTTTCAAATCCTTTAGGCACTCCTCCGCCGTAAACAAGCCTTGCGCCTTCTTTTTTTCCAATTTCAATATACTCTAACACGCGCTTCTGCTGTTTATCGCTTACTAACGGACCGATATCTGTATCCTTATCCATCGGGTTGCCGATTTTCATCTTTGCAAGTTTGTTCTTCAGGCGCTCGACAACTTCGTCATAAATCTTATTAGTCAATATTAGCCTTGAGCCCGCCACACAGCACTGACCGTTGTGGAAATAACCTGCATAAGCCGAGCCGTCAACGGCAAGATCGAGGTCTGCATCATCCAGAATTATCCCCGCTGACTTACCACCAAGCTCAAGAGTAACATTTTTCATGCTCCCAGAAGCAAGCGACATAACTTTTTTCCCAATTTCAGTTGAACCAGTGAAAGCTACCTTATCAACCAGCGGATTTGTAACCATTTCTTCGCCAACTTCAGCATCACCGGTGATAATGTTCACAACTCCCTTAGGCAGATCAGTCGAATCAATTATCTTTGCAAGCTCAAGTGCGCTTACTGAAGTTTCCGGCGCCGGCTTCAGGACTATAGTACACCCAGCTGCTAAAGCGGGAGCGATCTTCCACATTGCCATTTGCAGCGGGAAGTTCCATGGAATAATTGCGGATACAACCCCGACCGGCTCATGAACTACAATATTTTTGCTAACGCCTTCTTTCGAAATCGGAAGTACTTCGCTCAAATCTACTAGCGCAAGCTTTGCAAAAGTGCTTGCGGCGCGGTATGTCAAAAACATATCATCTTTTGATTTCTTGAAAGTTGAGCCTGATTCCTTTATCTCCAATTCCTGAAGTAATGCAGAATTCTCTTTTATCTTATCTGCGATCTGTTTGATAATTGCACTGCGTTCCTCACGGCTTTTATCTGACCAAATTCCGCTATCGAAAGCGTTCCTGGCAGCCTGTATAGCACTTTTAGTATCGGCAATTGTTGATTTAGCCAGTTTTGCAAAAACACTTCGGTCATACGGATTTACTGCATCCACTCGTCCGCCATCTGAGGAATTTCTGAACTCACCGTTAATGTAAATTTTGTATTCGAGCATTTAATTAATTATGTTAGTTTTGATTTCTTATCTAAAACAAAATCGGGATTTGCGTCCCGACTAAAAATTGAATCTTTAACGTATTATAGGAATCTGCGGTTAATTCATATACAAATACGGTTTCCAGTCTTCATCAACCCTGCCGACAAAGTGTTTCATAAAAGTTATGTGTGATGGCTTGTTCGGTTTCTTTACAAGCGGCATTCTCGCTTCCTCAGGCAAGCGGTCGCCTTTTTTGTTGTTGCATTTCACGCAGGCAGTCACCAGGTTTTCCCAGGTATCATCGCCGCCTTTGGATTTCGGTACGATGTGGTCTATGGTAAGCGGCAGGTCTGACCTGTTGCAATACTGGCATTTGTGGCCATCGCGCCTCAGAATGTTTTTTCTTGAAAGAACGATCTTTTTATAAGGAACTCTTATATATATTCTAAGCCTTACAATTGTAGGGAAAGGAAGCGCGGTTTTGACTGATCTTACTTTCTTTGAATCTTTGGAAGAGATGAGCTCGGCTTTGCCAAGATATAGAAGAACCACTGCTCTTTGAACGTTGCAAATGCTCATAGCTTCATAGTTCTGGTTCAGCACCAGCACTTTGCCGCTTATTCTGCCGTTTAGCTTTGGTTTACCGTTAACCTCAAAAGTTTTGACCGCTGAATCTGATTCGAAGTCGTGACCCCTTCCTTAGATTACATTTTAAAAATGCTTATTCATAAAAATAGCATTTTAATGAAAAACATACAAGGAAACACGGAAAACTTCAAACTATTGCCCAAATCAAGTAATATTTCAAAATTTTGGTATTGCATTAATAGAAGCAACCCTTTAAAATTACGTAATCGATAACTAAAAAATGCCTATGGAGCTTTAAGTACGGTTTTAACAAAATTATCAGTATTGTACAGAAATAAAACCAATTACGTAAACTTCCTATTAGGCACAGTTCTTGTTTTCCTGCTGCTCCCTTCCGGCAGTGACCTGCATGCACAAGGAAGAGATAGAAGCAAGTTTCAATCAGGCTATATTGATACTTCGTTTACCTTTATTGATACATCATTAATAAGCGATTCCACAAAGATCAGGGGACCGGTTGATTCAACAGCCAGGGTCAACAATTTCAGGTATAGCAGGCCTGATGAAATTTTGACTCCTTACGGCATTGTTAAATCCCCTCTCTTGATGTACGGCTCCAGCAGAGTGCAGTACAACGTCACTTTTGATTCTCTTAACAATGCAGTAATAACCGAAACGATTGACGGTGTGCAATATAAAGTGCCAAGGGTTATCCCGCTTGAAAAATACATTGAAGCCAGAAGCAGAATTCAGCAGCATGATGAGTTTTACAGAATAGTCGCAGAGGCTTACCAGATCGAAACGGAAGACGATCTTTCGAAGCTGTTTAAGAATATAACAGAGATAACTATTCCCCTACCGTTTGCAACCGAGACCATCTTCGGTCCGCCAACTATAAATCTTAAAATCAACGGGATCATAGATATCACTGCTTCTTATCAGCGAAGCAGCAATGACCTTCAGACAATTGTCTCTCAGTCCCAGGACCAGAACAATATAAACTTCAAGCAGGAAGTACAGGTATCTACCAAAGGTACAGTCGGCGATAAGCTTACTGTTGATGCTGACTGGAATTCGCAGCGTACGTTTGAGTTTGAAAACCAGCTGAAGCTTAAATACAAAGGATATCCTGATGAAGTTATACAGAGCATTGAAGCCGGAAACGTTTCGCTTGAGACAAGATCAAATTTAATTGGAAGTACTCAAGCCCTCTTCGGTGTCAAAGCTCAGTTCAAATTGGGTCCGCTGACACTGACCACGATAGCTTCACAAAAGAAGAGCGAAAAGAAAGAAGTCAATATTACCGGCGGTTCTGTTGAAACTCCGTTCAGCTTTTCCATTACAAATTATTCAGAAAATAATTACCTGCTCGACGAAGGTTATTCCGATGAATTTGAACGGTATTTTAAGACCGGAATATCTCCGATAAATATAACTCAAATTGAAGTATGGGTCATAGCCGAGCCGAACTTTGCACAAAAAAGGGTCGCATTGGGAAGTGATACTTTGGGAAACAGGCCTACGAACGGATATCAATTCGGTGATTCGCTGGAAAACGTTGACGGACATATCTATAACGGTATATTCAAGAAACTGGAACCTTCAGAATTTACGCTCAACAAGTATGCGGGATTTATTACACTTAACGGGACCCTTCAGAATTCACCAAATGATGTTATAGCGGTTTCGTACAGGGTAACTGATTCACTGGGCGACCGCCAGTTCGGAGATCTGGTAAATGATGTGCCATCAAATGCAAAACTAAAACTTAAATTGCTCAGGTACAGCAGCCAGCAGCCTCCAAGCCAGAACACGAACCATACCACGCTTTGGAACAGGATGCTGAAGAATATTTATAACCTGGGGGTCAGGAATATCAAGAATGATCCGAATAATCTGGAGTTCAATATTTATTATAATGCATCCGGCCAAAATCCGAACTCAAGCTATGACGGCGAGGGTCCGGCAAACAGCCTATCATATATGTATATTACAAGGGTTGATTACCGCAGGAACGGCAATCCTTCCGATACTGTATTCAAAGGTGACGGAGCATTTGACTTCTTCCCCGGCAATACAATTGACCTTGAAAACGGCAATGTGATATTCCCGACAATGCAGCCATTTGGACAGACATTCAGGAATAACGGTATTGATGAAGCTCACCTCGGTTGGAATGATTCAATTTACACTTCATCAAGAAATACCATAAATCAGTCAGGTAATGTTAAGTTCACTCTCGTCGGAAAAGCAAAAGGAGATGCTTCATCTCGTTACAGCCTTGGATTCAACCTTGTAGAGGGAAGTGTTAAAGTCTTCAACGGTTCTATTGAGCTTGCTGCGGGAATTGATTACTCAATTGACTACTCACTTGGCGAACTTGTAATAATAAATGCAAGCGCACTTGTTGCTGGTGCAAACCTGAAGATAACATATGAGACCAATGATCTTTTCCAGCTTGCCTCTAAAACACTTTTGGGAACAAGAGCAGAACTGCAGATCAACAAGACCAGTTACCTTGGCTTCACGCTCATAAACCTTAAGCAGCAGACACTGAATGATAAGATAAGAATAGGCGAAGAACCCACAAATAATACTATCATCGGTTTCGATGCATCAACGGATATAAAGACAGGTTTTTTGACAAAACTGGTCAATAAGATACCCGGGTATAACACCAAAGAGGAGTCAATACTTAACTTTAAAGGTGAAGTTGCATTCATGCTGCCGGACCCGAATACACTGAAAAGCAAGATTCCCAGCGATAATGGAGAAGCCGTAGCATACATTGATGATTTTGAAGGAGTGAAGAAGATCATTCCGCTCGGACTCAATCCCCTTTCATGGACACTTTCGTCCATACCGATAGATTCCGGCCTTGTTACGGGAAATACTCAGACCATTATGGATAGCTTAATGAGCCTGAAAAGATCAAAATTGAACTGGTACAATCTGCTCAACAATGTGCCTATAAAAGAAGTATATCCTTTCAGAGATGTTGCAAGCAATCAGAATCAGACAATAACGCCGCTGGTATTTAATGTACAGCCCTCAACCATAGGGACCTATAACTTTATAAGTCAGCAGCAATTCATTTCTAACGGTCCTCCCAAAAACAACTGGAGTGGTGTATTCAAATTTCTGAATACTTCACAAACTAATCTTCTGGATGAGAATATCAATTACATAGAAATATGGATGCAGGTAAACGGCGGCAATCCTATTACAAGTGATTCCGCTAAAATGATGATAGACCTGGGCACTATTTCAGAACGAATAATTACCAGTTCTGTGATCAAAACCAAACCCAATCTTGATTATCACACAGAAGATATTAACCAGAGCGGCGCTCTTGATGTGGGTGAAGATATTGGTATAGACGGTTATAGTGATCCGGAAGAAAAAGCTGCGCTGGATCTGGCAGGTATACCTTATGAGGATCCGCTGGACCCCGCAAGAGACAATTACGGATGGGTTCAGGGCAGTGAAGAATTCGGTTCCTTTAACGGCACGCAGAATAACGCTACTAATTTGACTGAAGCAAAGCGTATTGATACAGAAGATCTTAACAACAGTTATAATCTGAATACTATCAACAGCTATTTTGAATATGAAATACCGCTCGATATTGATTCAACAAACGTTGGAGGGCATCCGTTTATAGCAGGCGGAGGAAATGCAGGCTGGTATCAGTTCATAATACCGCTGGATGAATATAAGCGCATTATGGGTCCCGCATCACTGACGAATGTTCAGTATGCAAGAGTTTGGTTTAAAGGATTTGAAACCGATATCAAAATAAAGATCGTAGATTTCAATCTCGTTGGAAATCAGTGGATAAAAACAAACAAAAAAGATACAACTTACAGTGTTTCGGTAGTTAACATAGAAGATAATCCGAATTATTACTCTCCGCCGGTTGAAGGTTTAAGGCAAAGAGACCAGACACAGGTAGATCAGAATGTTCTTTCCAATGAGCAGTCTATATCACTGAATGTGAATGATCTGCTCCCCGGTCAGGGCAAATATGTCTTCAAATCATTTGCTACAAGGCCTATTGACCTGATCAATTATAAGATATTGAAGTTATTTGTTAATGGTGATAGTTCATTCACTTATACGAATCCGGGCTTATACGATGCGGCAGTGGTTGTGAGGATAGGTTCCGATACTGCGAATTTCTATGAATACAGGGCACCTATACATCCCGATACCCGTCCCGGCACTCCGTGGAACGAACTGAATGAAGTCGTCATAAATATGGGTGAGCTGACTGCTGTTAAACAGAAAAGGGATAGTACGGGCTCAATAGTTTATGAAAACGTACCAAACGGCCCGCCCGGTTCAAAATACGGAGTATTGGGAAATCCTTCGATAAGAACTGTAACGCAAATAACAGTTGGAGTATACAATAATAACTCAGACCCTATAGTCATTAAAAGGCTTTCAGGGTCTGTATGGTTTGATGAACTAAGAGTGCTGAAAACAAATGACGCCAACGGTTATGCTTTTACATTAAGCACCGGATTGAAAATAGCAGACCTTGCCACGCTTAATTTTTCCTATAACAAAACAGATCCGAACTTTCATAGCCTTGAAACCACGTTTGGCAACTTGAACCTTGCAAACAGCTGGGAATTTTCAGGGCAATTGAACGCTCACAAGATCCTGAACGCCCTGCTTTCAAAGTACGTATCACTGAAGTTCAAGGATTTCTTCACTATACCGGTTTCATTTTCGCATACTGAAATTCTTGATAAACCGAAGTATCTGCCAAGTACAGATATTGATCTTGAAACTGCAGCAAATAATAAGTATCAGGAAATGCTGGCTCAGACAGGCAGCGAAGAAATTGCCAGATACTATTCTGACCAGATTAGGATATCCTCTCAAACTCTCAGGATCGCAAACAAGTTCTCCATTTCAGGGATGAAGTTCACATTTCCAGGAGAAAACTTCTTTGTTAAGCAGATACTTAACAAGATCGAGGTCAACTTTGTGCGGAATTCATACACTGAAAGGACTCCTACTTTTGAAAGCAAGTATGCATGGGATATGAACGGAAGCATCGGGATGAGCTCTGATTTTGACCTGATGAATACACTTAATCTAAAAATCGGACGTTTCCTTCCGTTCGGAGAGGAGTTCAGAGAAGCAAGAATGTATTTCTTCTTCCCGTTCATGCCTCTTGCCCCGCTTTATACCAGTAATATTGCCCTTCAGGGCAGCTTTAACCGCCGCAGGGGTGATGAAAAACTCAGGACCCAGTTTGATCCTAACCCGACATCAAGGCAGTTTGATGCTGCGCGCGGATTTAACATGAACTGGAAGTTCCTTGAGAACTGGATAATTGATGTTGGCGGAGACTATTCCTTCAACGCCGGAAGCGACCTTACATACCTTGAAACAAGAGGCGACTCGCTTCAGAGCCAGCGCAATGAAGGAGAAATTATTGATGATATTTTCTTTAACGGCGGTTTGATCAACTGGGGAAAAGATCTTGATTATACACAGGTAGTTTCAATAAACCCGAAATTCAACATTCCCGGACTAAGGGATTTCGTTGATTTGACATCTTCTTATAGAGTAAACTACGGCTGGAAAGCATCACAATACAGCAATAGCTTAGGAAGCACAGTTGGCTACAATTCCGATCTTCAGGCAACTGCATTTTTGAAACTGAACCAGATATTCAAACTGTTTAAGCCGGGAAATAAACTTATGGGCGGCTCTCAGCCATCCGGCTCGCAGAACGAACAGGACCCTGCAGATATACTGAAAATTCTGGGTACGTTTGTTCCAGATCAGATAAGCATGACATTCTCGCAGAATAAACAGCTGGTGAATCCGGCGGTTGAAGGTAAACCCGGATTCGGGAATTTCTGGATGCAGTTAAGCTCAAAAGAGAATCTCGGTCCGTCCAGATTTTACCAGCTCGGCTGGGTAACTGACCCGGGCAGACGAGTGCCCGCAACTCAGCTTACGGATAATATGAATCTTAACAATACATATTCATTCAACACGTTCATTAATCCGATCTTTCCGAATAATCTTAAGATCAACTTCACTTACAAAGCCGGTGTTGGAAAATTGAATGCGCTCACATATCTGGTTGATTCATTGGGTAACCTCGGATCTCCGGTGATAAGCAGTGAGGGAAGAACGGTTACCAGGCCAAGCTTCTTCATTTCCAGCGATATCACAAATAAACTGGCTCGGCCCGATCTGGCTTCTACTCAGGCAAAAGAGATTGCCGATTCATTTGAAAATAATATTGTATCATTCCCCTTCCCAAGCTGGGCGCTTACACTTAACGGAATTGAGAAGTTCGAAATGTTCACAAATATTGCCCAGTCAATTACACTAGAAAGCGGATATTCATCGGAGTACAGAAAAATAATAACCTATGACGGCAGAGCTCCGGAGTATATCAGCGCCCAGGCAATTACTTCGGGATTCACGCCGCTTATCGGTGTGAATATAAATTTCAAACCTATCTCAGAAGGTACTTTCACGGCATCATTTAAACTAAGCAAAACCGATAATTACAACCTTGAACCGCTCAACGCAAAGCTAACAAATACTGCAACTAATGATATTGCCATTAATGCAAGTTATACCAAATCCGGATTCAACATTCCGCTTTTCGGACTCTCACTTGAAAACAACATGACAATATCATTTTCGTATACCAGAACCAAAAACGATCCTGTAGTATATTCTTATGACCGACTGGGCGGTGGTATCTGGAATTCAAATTCACAAAACGGTTCAACATCTACAACTTTGAATCCGTCAATTCAGTACAACCTCTCCAGAAGTGTGACGCTGCAGCTTTTCTACAAATACACAAAAATAGAACCTACCGGCAATAACCTGCTTATCACTACACGGACATCAAACGAAGCGGGATTGAACATCAGGCTCCAGATCCAGTAAATGGAAACATTTACACTTTTCCTCGGACTCTTTGCGGCTGTTCTGACTACATTTGCGTTTCTTCCCCAGTCAATTAAAGCTATCAAAACTAAACATACCAAGGATATTTCTCTGCCAATGGTTATAATGCTCGAAGCCGGGCTTATGACCTGGCTGGCATATGGCATATTGATCAAAAGCGTACCCATTATTGCTGCAAATACCGTATCAATAGTTTTTATGACGATAATTTTATACCTCAAAATCAGGTATAAATAGCGAATATTTATTTATATTTCTTTTGATTTAGAGCATTGTTATATTTGTGCTCAAATTTTCAAAAAATTGCGCCCATAGCTCAATCGGATAGAGCGACAGCCTTCTAAGCTGTAGGTTACAGGTTCGATTCCTGTTGGGCGTACTTGCGATTTTGGTTCAAAATGGTGAGCGTAGTTCAGTTGGTTAGAACATCAGATTGTGGCTCTGAGGGTCGGGGGTTCGAATCCCCTCGCTCACCCCAAAAACAATAGTAGCAGGAGCATATAGATTCCCCAAACTCCCCTCCTAACCGCTATTTTTCATTGATTATTAAAGGCATTAAATCTATATTTGTGTTTGAGTTTTTTTCATAAATTTTCAAAAAATCGCAGAGGATAAGCTTGAGAAAAAACAGGTTCAGAATAATATTAACATTGCTATTTTTGGGTTTGGCTTTCTACTTTTTGTACCCTACCTATAAGGATAGACAATATAACGACGAAATATCAAAACTTACGAATTCGCAGGATAGTATTGCTTTCTTCGATAAATATGGCACAGATGTCTTAAAAACCCGTGAAAACAGAATAAAACTGGGATTGGACCTTCAGGGCGGCATGTATGTAATCATGGAGGTTGATGTTGCCAAGCTGCTTCTTGATATAGCGCATAAGCAGGATGACGTATTAAAGCAGGTCCTTGCGGACGCATCAGAAACTGTTAAAAGCTCCGATGATGATTTTGTTGACCTGGTCGAAACGAAACTGCGTGAAAGAGGTCTTTCCTTAAAGGCTTATTACGGAGAAATAAGAGATGAAGACGCCGGAATTAAACAAAACCTTAAATCTGAAGTTGAGAATGCGATTGACAGAGCAATTCAGGTAGTTAGAAACAGAATTGACCAATACGGTGTATCTGAACCCGTAATACAGAAAAAAGGATCAAGCCGTCTTGTTGTTGAGCTTCCAGGCGTCAGCAATGTACAGGAAGTGAGAAGGCTGCTTCAGGGTACAGCACTGCTTGAGTTTAAGCTGGTAATTGACCCCCAGATAGCAGTGAAAGTGATGGAGAAGATCAACACATTTCTGGCAGGCGGCAATTTAGATTCGCTGATAAAAGCAGATTCGCTCAGCAAGATTACTAAGGTTGATTCCCTTAAGAAAGATACAACAAATGTAACCAAGCTTAAGAAAGATTCTACCAGTGTAACAACCAAGAAAGATACTACGAAGAAAAACCAGACTTCTTCGGATACGAATAGACCTACCGATACTAATCTGGCTGAACTGACGGACAGTATGGGCAACCCGATTGATACTAATCAGCAGATGAGCGAAGAAGAGTTCAAAGTCAAAAATCCATGGTTCTATCTTGTGCGGCCGCAGCAGTTCCAGGACGGAAGTATAGCGTGGTTTGTGAGAGAAACTGATAAGCCGAAGGTCCAGAGATTAATGGACAAAAAAGAGATTCAGGATCTTATTCCTACTGATGTTAGCTTCGCATTCAGCAACCAGTCTCAATTTGTAGATGGCGGAGACAGGATTTACCAGTTTTATATTTTAAAGAAAGATCCGGAGCTGACAGGTGGTGTAGTTGTTAATGCAAGGAGCAACATTGACCCAACAAACAACACACCGGTTGTATACATGGAAATGAACAGTGATGGTTCCGCAGACTGGGCAAGAATTACAGGAGCAAACATCAATAAGCAGATCGCAATTGTTCTGGATAATGTTGTTTACTCTGCACCGGTTGTAAGGAACAAGATAACAGGCGGAAGTTCGCAGATAGAAGGAATGGCAAATATTCAGGAAGCGAAATTGCTTGAGATAGTTTTAAAAGCAGGCGCGCTTCCCGCTCCATTGACGATTATTGAAGAAAGAACTGTCGGACCGTCACTCGGAGAAGACTCGATCCAGAAAGGGCTTTATTCTTCAATTATAGCTCTCATACTCGTAGCAATTTTTATGATATTTTATTACAGGTTTGCAGGCGGTGTTGCAGATCTTGCGCTCGCATTCAACATGATAGTTATACTTGGCATAATGGCAAGTTTCCACGCAACTTTAACACTGCCCGGTATTGCAGGTTTGATACTTTCTATCGGTATGGCGGTTGATTCAAACGTGCTTATCTATGAGAGGATCCGTGAGGAATTGGCAGGTGGAAAGCCGATCAGGACTGCAATTGAAATAGGATACAAAAAAGCTTTCTCAGCTATTATGGATGGTCACGTTACTTCCATAATTACCGCTATAATACTTTACCAGTTTGGTACTGGTCCAATTCAGGGGTTTGCGCTTACACTTCTAATCGGTCTGATAGCTAATCTATTCACAGCTATTGTAATGACAAGGATCGTTTTTGACATAATGACGGATAAAGGCAGATCAACTATCAATTTCGGATAACTTTTGAAAGTGTTTAATTAAGGAAGATAATAAATGCAATTTTTTCAGCACACAAACATAGATTTTCTCTCAAAAAGAAACAGGTTTTACCTGGCTTCGCTTACGGTAATAGCAATCGGACTGGTTTTCTTCTTTATAAAAGGACTGGTTATCGGTATCGATTTTGCAGGAGGAACTGAAGTACTTGTCAGATTCCACAACGATGTTGAAATCAACCAGGTCAGGTCCTCGATCGATCTGGAAGGTGTAAGCGGCGCCGAGATAAAAACAATGGGAAGCGATAGAGACATACTGATCAGAACGGCAGAACCGGGTGAAGGGACGACTGTAAGCGACAGGATAAAAGATGCGTTAACAAAAGGTATTCCCGGCAACAGTTATGAAATTCTTAGAATAGATAAAGTTGGTCCCAAGATCGGTAAAGAACTTTCTACTTCAGCAATTTATGCTACAATATTTTCGCTGCTTGCAATCTTGATATATCTCGCCTTCAGGTTTGAGTTCATTTACGCATTGGGATCTGTGCTTGCGCTTATTCATGATGTGTTGACAACTCTTGGGATAGTTGCAATAACCGGCGCCCTCTTCCCTTCTATGAACCTGGAGCTGAACCAGGGTATGGTCGCTGCGTTTTTGACATTGATAGGTTTTTCTGTAAACGATACAGTTGTTGTGTTTGACAGGATCAGGGAGAATATCAAACTGTATAAGAATGAAAGCATTGTATCCGTTATGAATAAGAGTTTGAACTATACTCTGAACAGAACGATAATTACCAACGGTACAGTATTTGTAACTGTGCTTATACTTTTGATATTCGGCGGTGAGGTAAACAGAAGCTTTGCATTTACGTTTTTTATCGGTATAATAACCGGTACCTATTCATCTATCTGGGTTGCCGGAGCTTTTGTGGTTGATATTAAACACTGGCTGGATAAGAAAAGATTGGGTTCAGGAAACCTGGCAGTTAAGAAAGCCTGAGTTTAGATCTCCCTTATGACCTTTTGATAACTATGATTATAGCAAGAAATGCCTGTTAGTTCTGTAATTGGTCTGCAATGGGGTGATGAAGGCAAAGGCAAGATTGTTGACCTTCTGGCCCAAAGTTCCGATTACGTTGTAAGATATAACGGCGGAAATAACGCCGGTCATACGATAGTCTTCGGAAAAAAAAAGTTCTTCTTTCACCTTATACCTTCCGGTATATTTCATAAGAACATTTCGGCAATAATCTCAAACGGAGTTGTAATTGATCCCGGTGTTCTGATCAATGAGATGGATATTCTGGAAAATGAAGGGATAAACCTAAAGAAGAAGCTCATAATTTCACCAAGATGCCATTTGATACTCCCTTATCATAAGGAGCTTGATGCGGCATATGAAAATGCCCGCGGAAAGAAGAAACTTGGTACTACAAAACGAGGGATAGGCCCTGCATATTCCGATAAAGTCAGCTATAACGGCATAAGGGTTTACGATTTACTTGACTGGAACCATTTTAAAGAGCTGTACACATTCCAGGCTAAAATGAAAAACCGCATCCTCAGAACATTCGGAGTGAAGCCAGTAAACATAACAAAATCCTTGAGCCTGCTGAAAAAGCAAAGATTAAGACTCCTTCCGTTCATTAGAGACGCATTTGAGGTATTAAATACTGCATCTGAAAAGAATAAAAGGATCCTGTTTGAAGGCGCACATGGCATCATGCTTGACCTTGACTGGTCGCCCTACCCCTATTCAACTGCATCTAATACTGTAATTGGCGGAATTAATACAGGCTCCGGACTCCCTGTGAAATCAATAGGTAATGTTATTGGAGTTGTTAAAGCATTTACTTCAAGAGTCGGCGGCGGACCTGTACCAACAGAAATTCACGGACGGCTTGCCGATGCTATCAGAGAAAAAGGCGGTGAGTACGGCACTACAACAGGCAGACCCAGACGCATTGGATGGCTTGATCTAGAAGCTGTAAGGTTCTCATGCAAGATCAATAACGTAAGCGAGCTCGTTATTACAAAACTTGATATACTCAGCGGACTGCTTGAGATAAAGTTATGTGTCGGCTATACGCTTAACGGGAAGAAGCTGCATTATTCAGAGTGCGGTTACAAGGAACTCGAAAAGGTTAAGCCGATTTACAAAACATTCCCAGGTTGGATGGACGATATATCAGGTGTAAGAAAGTTCACGGACCTGCCTAAGGAATGCAAAGTTTACCTCAATTTCATAAAGAAATTCCTGGGGGTTAAGTACAAGTTTGTATCTGTAGGCGCCGAAAGAAATGCAAATGTAAAGGTATAAGAGTTTGATAGTTTGAATATTAAAAAAAACCTGACAGGATATTAACTTGCCAGGTTTTCTGATTAATTGTCACTTCATAACCGCTTTGAATAATCCGCCTTCATTTCTTGTTCCCCTGAAAGTGGAGAAATTCCAGCCGCCTTTTATTTCCTTCCCTTTTACATACGCGTTGATGAATACATTCGCATCTGCTATGCGGGGATTAGTGTTTATGTTAATGAATTTGGTTGAATCATTATAATAAGCAGCAAGCTCCCCTGCATTTAATGAGCTTAAACCGTGATAAGAAGTATCTGCAGAGTTTTTGGTAATAGTGAAGCTGCCGTTTACTTTATAATTATTCCTGTAGAGTTCGTTTTTGGCGCTATCCAGCTTCATTATGCCTTCTACCAGGGGATTCCCTGAGCTATCTGAAATAATATACGAATACTGCCCCGTTTTTAACGAAATGCTGATATCGGTATTCGAGCCCGAGCACGAGATAAGCAAAAAAGCAGCCATTGAGGCGAAAACAATTGTTATTTTCATCATTTCACCAATACCATCTTTTTAATTTCAGAATATACGTTATTGTTGCTGCTGCTTACATCCATTTTATAAAAATATACACCGCTAGCCAGATTATATCTGGAGGCATCTAAGTTATATGAAAATATGCCAACTGAATAATATTGGCTATTAATAAGCTTTGCTACTTCCCTCCCCGTTGCATCATAAATTCTTAGCGTTACAAGTCCGTCCTGAGGCAATGCAAACTTGATAACGGTAACGGGGTTGAACGGATTTGGATAATTTTGAAGCAGTTTGTAAGCAAGCGGTATCTCCGAGGAATTCAGCGGATTATCAAGACAGAGTGCATTATTATATCTTTCGACAATTGTATCATGCGGCAGCGGACCGAATCCCAGGGTCAGGTTTATAGCACCGTTTAAATGGCAATAGCTCATTATTGTGCCGTTATTATTCAACACTGTCTGCTGAAAACAAGTACCTTCTGCTGTGTAACAGGAATCGATTGACCCTAAACCACCGCCGCCAAGCGTTGGCCAGGTACAAGCGTGTGTATGCATCGAGCCGTAATTATGCCCTGTTTCATGAGTAATAACCATCACGGTCCACGAAAAAGTGGGATACGGCTGGTAACTGCCTTCTATGTTGCTGAATGCGTACCTTCCGTAACCGCTTGTTGGCTCATATGACTGGCAAAGTGCATTTATCCAGGCAATTCCGCCGAGTGATTGCCCGTGGCCGGTAGAAAGCAAGTGTGCCAGGTCACCATCTATACTGTTTTGTGTCTGATATCCGAATTCTTCCAGAATTGCCGTCGAAGTTGAAAGATTAGCATATGGATCGCTACTTGTATATACAAATGTGCTAGAACTCATATTTACAGTTAATCCTTCGTTCAGATAGAGTGTCCTTACATGCGCAAATGCGCCAGTAACAAAGTTTATCACTGTTGTTGTATTGCTGTTGCCATCCAGATACATCTGGTAATCGCAGGTAAAGTCAATATCAACGGGTGATGTCGTAAAATCAGTATTATTTTGAGAGTTGGTGCGTTTTACGGGCGGATCCAGGTAGTACTTGTCATATGAATCACCCGAGCCGCATTCAAATCCGGGTTTATTAACAACATCAATATCATTGTAAAGTACATAATTATCTGTAAGCTTCTTTTCATTATCCTTCACAGATCCAAGTACATAATTGCCATTTGAAGTAGAAAATATCCCCATTACATTTCCCTCAAATACGCTGAAAGTAGCTATGGATGTTTCATCTCCTTTGATTATTCCGGTATAGTAGGTTCCGGGATTATATGGCTGCTGAACAGTTCCATTCTTCCCAACTGCGAAAACCTTAAAATCTGCGGGAAGGAAATTAGTTTTTACAAGTTCAATTTCCATTGAAGAATTATCTGCTGCAGGCAGAACAAGCGTCATTACATCCGGTTTTAAACTGTTAAGAGAAACCAGTGAAGACCTTTCGATCTTCAAACTCACTGCATTCTTTACAAATGCATTTAGGTTCTTTGCGTTAAGTGGAACTGACTTTGTAAACAGGTTAGTCCTGGGAAAATCACGGCCGCCTTTATTATTCTTAACAAGCTCCAAAGCAGTGTTCTTGTGCTTACTATCTATGCCTCTGTTATTCTTATTTCCTGTTTCATTCACGTCGAATGCAGAAAACGAGACAAGTAAGGCAATCAGTATTACAGGAAGAAGCACAATATTTATTCTATAAAACTTTTTCATATTAATAATTTATTTAATTTCTGATGAGTTGCCTGCTGCTGATACCGAATTCTGCATATTTAACTTCGAATCCGATATCTGATTGCTGTAATAAAGGATCCTTTCGTTGTTGATCCCCGAAAGCACCAATTCACAGTTTTCAGTGAAGTTTACATTATACTGCATGCCCGTTTCGGTATATTCAAGTGTTGTCCCGCTCAAAGTATATAACCTTGAAATCGGGTTCTGACTTGGACAGGTTAAAGTAGCAGTCCCGCTTGATTGGCTTGGGAAATTGACCACTTCTCCGGGACAGATATCCAGGAGTGTTCCTGCATTGTAGATGAGAGTCCACTCACCCACAATGCTGCTGTTATTGCTGCACGGATTGGTAGTGATCTGGTTAATCACATCTTCGCAATCTGAGCCCAAAAACGGGAGCGATACCAGCATTAATCCCGTAATTAAGCGAAGTGAGAATGTTTTGTATTTATCTGACATAAATTGTTAAATTAATTTGGCTTAAATATAATTAATAGTCTATTAATTCACAACTTGCTTTACAAAATATTACACTTTTTGTGCAAAGACTGTGTGGACTATTCCTAAGAAGTTGTTATGGGATTTTAAGACACGGAAACCGCAATTTTCAAGAAGCTCCGTATACTGTTTTACGGTTAAGAAGCTGTTCACCGACTGGAAAAGGTAGTCATAAGCATAAGTGCTCCCGGCAATGGAATTCCCTATTTTGGGAAGGATTTTTTCAAAATACATTCTGAATGAATTATTGGCAAATGTCTTTTTGTGAGGCTTGAACATCTCAATAGTCGCAAACCTGCCTCCGGGTTTAAGTACCCTGTTTATTTCTTTGATACAAGTTTCAAGATTCTGAAAGTTCCTTACACCGAACCCTATGCCGCAAACATCAAAGTAATTGTTTTTAAACGGTAAACCCTCAGCATCTGCTTTTATGACAAAATTGTTTTCAAACTGAATTTTTGAGCGGTTTATCTTCAGCATTTCTTCAGAAAGATCAACAGAATACAGTTCATCCTGAAGAAGTTTTAGGAACTCAAGCCCAAGATCACCCGAGCCAGAAGCAAGATCAAGTATCTTACGGTTATCACTGCTTAACCCTGCAAGATGTTTCACCGCCATTTTTCTCCATCGGTTATCCTGATATCCGCTCAACAGGTGATTGAGCTTATCATATGTTGGGGATATTTCATCGAACATTTTGCCGATGAACTTTTTATCCTTGGTATACTTCATTGTTATTTGAATCTGAGAGAAGTGATGGGATTCAGCCTGGAGGCCATATATGAAGGAACTATTGTTACTATCATGCTTAAAGCAACTGCAATCAGAGTGATAGTAATACCGTTTTGCCAGTCTATAAGCAACGGAACAGTGCTCATATAATAAATTTCGGGAATTTTGATAAGGTTGTACTCGACCTGCAGCAAACATAGTCCGTAACCCAGTATATTACCCAGTACGATCCCTGCTATTGAAATGAACATACCCTGAAAGAAGAAAATCATTATGATATCAAAATTCTTTGCACCAAGTGATTTCAGGATCCCGATCGTTTCAGTCTTCTCCAGTACAAGCATCAGCAAAAAGCCGATAATATTAATGGCTGCAACTATAATAATTAATCCAAGTATTACCGGTATCGGTTCTTTCTGCAGTTCTACCCATGTAAATAAGCCTTTGTAGATCTGGAAAACATTCTTTGCATTATTGTTCGGATAATCGATTCCGGTCCTGATGAGCTGAGTTGTTGACTTTATCTTATCGATATCATTGAGGAATACTTCAATTCCGGTAACATACGGACCCATTGCAAACAGTTTTTGCGAATCCTTCAGATCAACGTAAAGTAGCACATCATCATATTCCTTAAGTCCCGATTCATAGATCCCGGTAACCCTAAACCCTTTAACAGTGGGAGTATTCACAGCAGAAGGCAAACCAACTGTGGCAATTATGAATACTTTGCTATCCAGTGAAATACCCAGCTTGTTTGCAAGCTTGTTTCCTATGACTACTCCCGAAGTGCTTGAATCAATTGCGTTAAGTACCCCTGTCCCGGATATTATCTTCCTTTGAGAGCCGAAAACGTTATCTTCATTCCTTATGCCTTTGACTATGATTCCTTCAGTCTTATCTTTGAACTTGATAACTGCTTCTTTCTGTACGAACGGATGTGCGCTTTTGACTCCGAATCCGTTTTGCTCACTCAATAGTTCACCTATCACTTTGCTGTAATCAGGAATTCCTTCCTTTTTGAACGATGAAACCTGTATATGTGATGAAAGCGAAATGGTCTTTTCTGTGATCTCTTTTTCAAAACCGTTGAGTACAGATACAGCGATTATGAGTGCAGCAACTCCAATGGCAATTCCCGCAACTGAAATAAGCGTAATAAAGGAGACAAAACTTGAATCCTTTTTTGAACGCAGAAACCGTTTTGCGAGAAAGAAATTTGTCATTAATTAATTAGCCATTAAGTAGCTTTTTATGAAGTCATCAATGCTGCCATCCATAACAGCCTGAGTGTTGCTTGTCTCATATTCAGTACGGTGATCTTTCACCATATTATAGGGGTGGAATACGTAGGACCTTATCTGGCTGCCCCACTCGATCTTTTTCTTGGCGCTTTCTATCTTATCATGCTTTGCCTGTTCTTTTTCCTTTTCAAGCTGGTAGAGCTTTGACTTCAGCATTTTCATTGCATTTGCCCTGTTCTGATGCTGAGATCGCTCATTCTGACACTGAACCACAATTCCTGTCGGAATGTGGGTTATCCTGATGGCAGTCTCTACCTTGTTAACATTCTGCCCGCCTGCACCTCCGCTTCGGAATGTATCGGTTTTGATATCAGCAGGGTTTATCTCAATTTCAATATTATCATCCACTACGGGATAGACATATACTGCTGCAAATGATGTATGCCTTTTTTTATTTGCATCAAAAGGTGAAATTCTCACCAGGCGGTGGACGCCGTTTTCTGCTTTCAAATATCCGTAAGCGTATTTACCTTCTACTTCAATGGTAGCACTCTTTATCCCCGCTCCGTCTCCTTCTAGCAGGTCTACTACTTCGGCTTTAAATCCTTTTTTCTCGCAGTATCTCAGATACATTCTCATGAGCATCTGTGCCCAGTCCTGTGCTTCAGTTCCTCCGGCCCCGGAATTAATGGTAAGAATAGCCTCGCGCTCATCATCTGCTTCGCTCAGCATGTTTCGGAATTCCAGATCAGCTACCTCTTTTTCAAGGTTTTCTATGTCTTTTTCAAAGGATTCCTCAAGTGATTCGTCCTTTTCCTCCTCTGCAAGCTGAATAAGTGATTCCTGGTCATTGAACCTGGTATCCAGATTCTTCCAAAGGTCAATCCATTCTGTGAGCCGAGTTATTTCCTGGTGGGTCTTCTGGGCTTCAACATTATCATCCCAGAATTTGGGGTCATTTGTCTTATGGCGAAGTGATTCTACAACAGATTCCTTTTCGGGTATTTCAAAGGAACCTCCTTAGATCATTGATCCGTTTTCTTAACTGCTTTAACTGTGTCTTACTGTAATCGAACATATTCCTAAATGAAGTGAAGGATTCACCTCTTTAATCTCTCTGATATTATTTACTTTAATAGACTAATTTAACTATCTTTAATATAATGATATTATAGCAAGCATTTATGGCTTTTCTATCTCCATCATCAACAATGCGGATGCGATGGTCTTCCCTTGCGCGTCGTTCTTGAGTGACACCGTTCCCCCGCCTCCAAGCGTATTATGAAGGACAAAATTGAGCGCATTAATATTGGGTATTTCGTACCTTTCAACTTCACCAAGTACTATTCCCTCAAAATACTTCTTGACAGCGTCGGCTGTCACTTTTTCCTTTATTAGCTCGTAATCTTCCTTCTTGTAGGCAATGATGCCTGCATTTGCAGCATCGCCTTTATCGCCTGAACGGCCATGGCATATTTCAAATAGCTTTATCTTTGGCATAGAATAATCATTGAATTTAGCGAAATTAAATAAAAAAGGTGAGAAGTGAAATGACTTTCGTACAGAAGCTACCCCTTGGGATGTGCTTTTTCGTAGACCTTCTTCAGCCTGTCTATTGATACATGAGTGTAGATTTGTGTTGTTGAGAGGCTTGAGTGCCCCAGAAGGTCCTTTACAGCCCTTATATCAGCCCCGTGGTCAAGCAAATGAGTTGCAAATGAATGGCGAAGAACGTGCGGACTCTTCTTCTTTAGCTCTGATATCTGCGAAATGTACTGATTAGTGATGCGGTTCAAAAGGGCCGGGTAGAGTTTCTTACCGTTTTTTGCATTGAACACGACACCGTTATCATATTCAATTGCTCTTTCTGTAAAATATACATCACGTTTTTCAAGATATGCCGAAATTGCGCCTGTTGCAATAAGTCCGATTGGTATTATACGCTCTTTTCTGCCCTTGCCTCTCACACGAATTGTACAATTGTCATAGTCTATTCTGTCAATGGTTAGATTCATAAGCTCGCTCAACCTTAAACCCGAACTATAAAAGAGTTCAATAATTGCCCTATCCCTCGCTCCCCATATATCGCCCGCAAAAGTTTTTGAGTCAAGCAGTGCAGTAAGTGACGATTCATCAATAACAGTAGGCAGATTCCTGCCTAATTTCGGGAAGATAAGATTTCTTGAAGGGTTATCGTTATGCAGTTTTTTGCGGTTGAGGAATTTGTAAAAGGATTTAAGAGTCGATATCTTCCTTGAAATGGTCTTCTTTGAATACCTGGTCTCTTTTGATAGCACGAAAGAAGCTATGAACTCCTTCAAAGTTCCTTCGTCGATATAATCCAGCTCGATCTTAGCACCGGAATCTTCCATGTTCTTTGCAGCAAATCCGTAAAGATCGTTGAGGTCCTTGATATAATTCAAAAGGGTATTACGCGAATAGTTCTTTTCGTTTATTAAGTAAGCCGAAAACTTATCTATTGCCTGTATCAGGTTCATCAGATCGCATCTGAAAGGCTGGAGAAATTAAAATTAGCAACTTTCATCGGGGGAACAAATATTGGGTAGTCGCCGGTTTCAGCTCCGACAGCCTTTTCCGGTTTTCCCAGCTCCAGTATATTGTTCAGAACGTTCATAGGGCTTTCATTAAACCTGAAATTCCTAAGAGGCCGCACAATCTTTCCGTTCTTTATTTCAAAAACTCCGTCTCTTGTTAATCCTGTCAGAAGCATTGTTTTTGGGTCAACACTTCTGATGTACCAAAAACGCGTTACAAGTACAGCACTTTCTGATGTACTTATCATATCTTCTAGTGTTCTGCCGGGATTTCCTTTCATCAGTATATTTGAAGGATATGGAACTGAAGGAGCCGAAGTCTTCTCTGCCCAGAACCTGTTCCTGTGAAGATTCCTTAACACACCCCCTTCGAACCACTGAATTGGACCCCTGGGTTCACCATCCCAGGTAAATGGAACAGAGGGGGCATTCAAGTCAACTGGATCAGAATATATATGTACCGAGTCATTTGCGAGCTTCTCTCCTATCAGATTGCCGCCGCCGGGTGAGGAAAAAAAGCTTCTGCCTTCATCAGCACCTCGGGAACCCATATAATTAAGGCAGAGTGAAACCATATCTGCGGCCGCTGAAGGTTCAAGTATCACCGTATACCTGCCCGGCTCAATTACAGCCGGATTGACCGACATTTTTGAACGCTCTATAACATGATCGCACAATCCTTTGAAATCAATATTTCCTGAATCTGTATATAACTTCTCGAATCTGCCTGAGCCGGAGCCGTCAACTGTGCGTATCGTCGATGACAAATTCGCTTTAGTACCCCTGTTATATGCAAATAATCCCGTTGTTGAAAGGATGGCAGAGAAAGAAACCTCGTCCTCTTCATAACCTGCGCACGTTACATCATTCTTTATTGAACTCTCAATGACATAAGAAACCTGAGTTGTCCTGCCAGCGGCACTCATCTTAGCGGTGTTTTCCGAAAAATTGAATGATTCACTGTAAACCTGCGGTGCAAGCGGTGGCATGAATTCCCTGTTTTCGGGGGATAACCTTGCGATTTCCTCTGATCTGCTTACAGCTTCTTTTAGTGATCCCTCATCAAACCTGTTTGTTGTTACTGAACCTGATTTTTTTCCGATGCTGCTGGTTATTGTAAGGCTGAGCCCGTCAGCAAAACCGTTAGTTGAAAGTGAGTTCCGTGCAAAGCGTATGTTGTATGAATTGTTACCGCTCAGAGTTGCAATTGCTGAATCTGCTTTGGAATTAGAAATGACTTTGGCAAGCAGGTTCCTGGCTTCATTTTCATTAAGGATCATTTGCCTGCCTCCTTCGTCGTATTAAGTATGTTCACTTTTCGGAATCTTGCTGGTGAACTGCCGTGGCTGACAGGTGAAACCTGGCCGGGCTCTCCTTTTCCGCAGAAGAAAGAACCGCCGAGTTTATATTCACTTGCGTCGCAGACTGCATCGCACGAATTCCACAAATCTACAGTATTCCCCTGGTAAGCAACATCCCTAAGCATACCTATAATCTTCCCGTTTTTTATCTCCCAGAATTCCTGGCCTGTAAACTGGAAGTTATATCGCTGCATATCAATACTCCAGCTGCCATCACCTTTAATATAGATGCCGTCTTCAGTATCCGCTATCAGATCGGCCAGAGAAAGTTTCTTGTTTCCCGGCATTAAGGAAACATTCGGCATTCTTTGTATCGGAAAATGTTCCCAGCTATCTGCATAAGCGCAGCCGTTGGATGCTTTTTCGCCGATGAATTTTGCCATTTCTCGGGTTGTCTGGTAACCAACAAATCTTCCGCTATTGATTATATCCCATTCAGTAGTCTTTACACCGTCGTCATCATAACCGCGCGTAGCAAGCCCGTTTTTCTGTGTCCTATCGCCCTTTATATTTATGTGTTCACTTCCGTACTGAAGTTTCCCGAGCTTATCAACGGTCATAAAACTTGTGCCTGCATAATTGGCTTCGTATCCAAGGGCTCTGTCAAGCTCTGTAGGGTGGCCGCATGATTCATGAATTGTAAGCCATAAATGAGTTGGGTCAAGAATAATGTCTCTCTTCCCCGGCTCCACAGAAGGAGCTTTTTGTTTCATCTTTGTGTGCTCAACCGCTTCCTCAACATCTTTCATAAAATCGTAATCCTCAAAGTATTCATATCCCATTCCGATAGGTGCCGTAAACGCGTCCCTGGAATCGAACTGACCGCTTTGCTTATCAATAACCGTAACATCAAAAGAGGTGAACAGCCTGTGCAGGTCCTGCTTTATGTAAGAGCCTTCTGAAGATGCAAAATACTTCCACTCATTAACAGCCCAGATAAATGAAGAACAGTAGTCAGCCCCTGCTTCTTTTGCCTTTGCATTTACAGTGAAAAGCCGGTTCACTTTGTCATCTATAGATACATCGAAAGCGCTTTTTTTTATCGGCGTTTTCCACGAATCATTATAAACCGGAGTTGCGGCAAGTTCAACTTTACTGTTTTGTATCCTGCTGTTTGCTCTTGCGATCTCGCATGCAATTTTTGATACTCTTGAGACCTCATCTTCCGTAAATGTACTGCTTGCGGCAAATCCCCAGGAACCGTTAACGATCACTCTGACCGAAAAACCGAAATTCTCATTGTCGCGTATCGATTGGATGACTTGCTCTCTTGTAGAAATGTTCTGCGACCGGAAATTGCTGAGGCGAAAATCTGAATAAGAGGCGCCATTTTTACCTGCAGTAAAAATAGCTGTATCAGCCATCTTCTTTATGAAATCATCTTCAAACATTCTGTGGCGGGGTTTATCAATAGTTCTGCTCAAAATATCACTCCCAACTGAATTAACAAACAAAGCTCCAGGCACAGCCATGGAGCAGCATTTGACGAAATCTCTTCTTTTCATGCGGTTTAACTATGCAGATCTACTGCATCTTTGGATTCAAGTTCTACTTTGTGCTTGCATTCCGGGCACTCAAGGTACTCGCCTTTTTTCTTTGAATATTTTTCCAGCATGTAACTGCTGCCGCACATATCACATTTGGTCTCCCTTGGTTTGCTGTTAGAAATGAAATCGCAATCGGGATATCTTGTGCAGCCGTAAAAAACTTTTTTGGATTTGAGAGCCTTTCTTGCGAGGATCTCTCCTTCTTTGCATTTCGGGCACTTGATGCCTAATGTAATCGGCTGAATATTTTTGCATTCAGGGTATCTTGAGCAGCCGAGGAATTTCCCGTATTTGCTTGATTTAACCACCATCGGAGCTTCGCATAAAGAGCAGAACTTTCCTTCAGCCAGTTCCTGGTGTTCTTCCTGTTCGCCGGGCAGGGGTTTTGCGTTCTTGCATTTTGGATAGTTGCTGCATGAAAGGAATCTTCCGTTCCTTCCCCACTTTATTATCATTTTCTTGCCGCACTTATCGCAGTCAATATCTGTTTTTTCGATAAGTGATTCTTTGATCTCCTTTGTGGACTTGTTGAGGAATTCCAGATCCAGATTGAAAGGAAGGTAAAAATCGCTTAGTACTTTTTCATAAGAAAGTTCACCTTCAGCTATCTTATCCAGTTCTTCTTCCATCTGAGCGGTAAATTTAACGTTTATCACATCAGAAAAATGGCTGGCAAGAAGCCTGTTCACTGTTTCTCCAAGCTCAGTAGCGTACAGTTTTCTTTCTCTCAGATCACAATACGTCCTGTTGATGATAGTAGAAACTATCAAAGCGTACGTGGAAGGTCGTCCTATACCAAGATTATCAAGCTGCTTTATCAGGCTGCTTTCAGTATACCGTGGCGGAGGATTTGTAAAATGCTGTTTCTTGAACATTTCTTCCAGATCCAAAAGGTCACCAACTTCGATCTCTTCGGGTATGGCAAATTTATCTTCAGTATCCTCATCCTCCTCTTCAAATACGTCATCGTATATAACAAGGAATCCTTTAAACTTTATGGTTGAATCAGTGGTTCTGAATTGGTATGTATTAAGCCGTTTCCCGTTTGTTGATTCTGAAAACGAATCAATAAGCAAAGTTATCTGGTCGCTTACCGAATTCTGCATCTGGCAGGCTAAGAACCGTCTCCATATCAGCTCATACAGCCTGTAGAGGTCCGGTGTCAGGTCTTTTTTCAGGCTCTCAGGTGTCCTCCATACAGAAGTAGGCCTGATCGCTTCATGCGCATCCTGGGTATTTTCCTTTTTCTTAGAAAAAACCCTGGTTTCAGAAGGAAGATATTCTTTCCCGTATTTCTCTTTTATGAAACCTCTGGCTTCGCTTACTGCATCATCACTAAGCCTGGTGGAGTCTGTTCTCATGTAGGTGATAAGACCTGTAAGTCCTTCTTCACCGATATCAATACCTTCGTACAGCTTCTGTGCAAGCATCATGGTTTTTTTCGGTGCAAAGCGAAGCCTAACCGATGCATCCTGCTGAAGCGAAGAAGTTGTGAACGGCGGGTATGGATTTCTCTTAACTTCCTTGCGGATAATATCACTGACCTTGAAGAGCTTTTCGCCCAGATCCTTCAGGATGTCATCTGCTTCTTTTTCATTCTGAATTCTCGGATCCTCGCCGTTGAACTTGAAAGAAGTATCATTCTTCGAAATGAGCTTTGATTCAAATATCTTGTTCTTATCCCTATCCCTGAAATTCGCAAGTACGCTCCAGTATTCTGTGGGTATGAATCTCCGTATTTCTTCTTCCCTGTCGCAGATAAGCCTTAAAGCAACTGACTGCACCCGGCCCGCGGAAAGCCCGTAATATATTACTTTCCACAGGAACGGGCTCACCTTGTAACCTACTATCCTATCCAGTGCGCGCCTTGCCTGCTGTGAACTGACAAGCTTTTCATCTATATGAAGCGGATTATTGATACCTTCTTCTACGCCCTTTTTGGTTATCTCATTAAATAGAACACGAAGTATGTTCTTATTCTTGCCTTTTACCTCTTCGGCAATATCAAAAGCAATCGCCTCTCCTTCACGGTCAGGGTCAGTTGCTATGAATATCTTATCGGACCCGGCAGCAAGCTCTTTCAGCTCTTCAATAACTTTTTCCTTGCCAGGAATAGTCTCATAAGTCAGTTCATACCCGTTTTCAAAATCAACACTGATCTTGCTTTTGGGAAGATTCTTTATGTGACCAACAGAAGCAATTACTTTGTAATTCTTTCCAAGATATTTGTTTATCGTTTTTGCCTTTGAAGGCGACTCAACTATTACGAGTGATTTAGCCATTTAATAGATTTTTCAGTAATTAACAGTAATTTTAATGTATAGTATCGTTGGTATTTATCATTACCCTGTTGTTCGAGTCATGCATCTCATCTATATCAAGCAGGTAATTTGCAATAATGAGCTTCATGTCAGGTTCTTCAACTCTGCTGTAGCTTGAAACCATGATCTTATCTATGATAAGATCAATATCCATATTGTTTATTAAACCAAGCTCCTTAAGCTGGATCAGATATCCGTAAGCTTCGGGAGAAATAATGTTCTGCTCAAGGTCGTGGAGAAATCTTTGCGAATTATTTTCTTTCTGTTTTTCGACAAAGATCTTTTCTCCGGCGTAGATCTTGGAGTATACCCAGCTGAACGCAGTATTTATCTCATTCTGCGTGTACCCCAGATTTTCGAGCTTATGCATATCAACTTCAGTAAGCTGCTTATTGTTTTTCAGCTCCGATAGAAGGAAGACTATTATTTCAATAATTTTTTCGTATAACATATATTCTTAATTGCCCAGATAGTAATTTTCTTTTCCTGTTATAAGTTCCTTTTGCCTTTTTGTCCGGTCAAGATATCCCGCCAAATGAAGGCTCCCATGTATTATAACCCTTTTGAGTTCCTGATTGTATCCCGAACCGTAAAATTTGCCGTTTTTCTTAACGGTATCAAGAGAAATGAACATTTCACCTTCTATATTTTTCTTGTTACTATTGTAAGGAAAAGTAATGATATCTGTATCATAATTGTGATCTAAGTACTTCTTGTTAATCCTCCTTAAATCACTGTTACTGACGAAATTTACCGCAATTTCATTGAATCTGCAATCCTCCCCATGGATTACTTTAGATACTAAGGACTTAACAGAATTTATTGTTATGGGAAGCTTTAAAGTTGGGTGTAAATTATTTACCAATATGGCTCTTTTAGTGACTAAATGTGTTTTCAGCGATACCCTTTTTATCAAAAACTGTGCCTAAATTCAAGAAAATTAAAGTGTAACATTAACACAAAGTCAAAACTCCTTATTTTAAAACACTTAAAAATATGCAGAAATTTATTATTTGTCAAGTGGCAAAATATTTTGAAATCCGTGCCCTCTATTGAATTCCTTATACTGCCCGCAATAAAACAAGTAATTCTTTGCGTTTTGTTTGATTTTCTCTATTTCCTCAGGCTTCAAATCCCTAATGACCTTTGCGGGCACTCCCGCAACCAAAGTGCCTTCCGGTACTTCAAATCCCTCTTTTACTACTGAACCTGCTGCAACAAGTGAAAATGAACTTACATGGCAATTATCAAGAAGTTTTGCACCAATGCCGATGAGCACAAAGTCCTCTATCTTACACCCGTGGATTACGGCGCTATGCCCTATTGAAATATCATTCCCAATAAAAGTGGGGAATTTCTTATAAGTAACGTGAACCATTGTCAGGTCCTGTATATTTGTCCTCTCGCCAATCCTTATATAATTCACATCTCCCCTTACAACGGTATTGAACCAAATGCTTGAATCCCTGCCGATTTCAACATCGCCTATTACATGCGCGCCTTCAGCTACCAGCACCGATTCGTGTATCTTGGGATATTTATTCTGATAAGGTAAGATCATAATTCATTCCTAAATCTCATTACTTAATTCGTAATTCCTAATTCGTAATTTCTAATTATATTTCGGCGGCTGCCATGCCCTGCGTTTCCACGACTTAAGCTCAAGCGTTATGCTTCCGATCTCAACTTCAAGCTTAGCTTTCAAAGGGATCCTTGCAGCATCATTGGAAAACCAGCCTGAAAATGCCCCGGTCAGACCGAACACAGCTTCAAAATACGAAAACCCGTCAAGAAAAACCGATGAAATTTCGTAGTCCGTTTCGGAAATTTCTACACTCCTTTTATTGCCTGAAAAATTTATCTTCATCAGTGCCGTATCCACATGCATTATTACCGGAACATTCTGCGATTCGTTCTTATTGGAATTGTACCTCGCGTAATAAAATATCGAAAGCCCGTCCTGAAACAGCGTTGATGTATAAATGCGCTTGTCAACTTCAGTTACATTATCAAAGTTGACTTTCTTGATGTAAATGTAGTTTGAATCATAGTGAAATTCGCAAATTACCGTGAGCTTCTTGCTATCCTTATACTGGTAAGCAGTGAATTTATGAGGAACAATCTTTCCGCCTTTTAACTCAATTTCGCTGATGAAATCATAATCAACGTCTATCAACGGAAGTGAAGAATTAGATTTCAGCTTTGCACGTGTTACGTAATAATTCTCTCTACCGCTGATCTTTTCGGTGGTAAATTTAGTCCAGCCTATGTTAATGAACGAATAATTAACCTCATAATACAATTCCTCACCGTCTTCAAATACTTCCTTTTGTGAAAAAGTCCTGCTGCTTATTAAAAGCAGCAAGACTATTATCAAAAATACGTGTCTAATTACATTCTGCATTTTACAACACTTAAAAACGCTTTTCTTGTCAACCCGGAATCATAAACTCAAACTAACCGGTGGATCTATCTAAGCTGGGCAAGCTTCTCGGCTTCGGGGAAAAGCTGCATTGCCTTTTCAAACTGCCTGTCCGTTGCCAGCCATACTGCCATACTTCCGTTATTTCCCCACAGGTCTCTTGCGAGGATAGATTTTATACTCGTCTTTATGAAATCAAGATCGCGGCTCCACTGTTCTTCGTTCTGAGCTACACCTTTTGAAGTTGCCAGGTTCCTGAAATCATTCAGCATTCCCTCGCTTATGTTGAAATTATCTCTGAACTTGATATAATCGGAATAACTTGATCTTATGTTCTCCCTGTTCACATCAAAATATGAATTTGCATATTCAAGGAAGAGATTCAGCCTTCTAAGCTGGACGGAATAATCCGTCAATGTATCAAGCTTCACAATAAAATCGGGGGTAACACCGCCGCCGCCAAGTACCGTCCTTCCGCCCATTGTTTTGAATTCAGGCCTGCTTGTATCCTTAGTATCTTTATTGTGATAAAGGTTATCACCCTCTTCCTCGTTAATGAGCATCTTCTTGTATTCACCGCCCTCATAGGGTTTCTGGATAAGCCTGCCGGAGGGAGTGTAATATCTTGATGTCGTAACTCTCATTGCTGAGCCGTCTGACAGGTCATACTGCCTCTGTACCAGTCCTTTGCCGAATGTATTCTCTCCGACTATGATACCTCTATCCCAATCCTGAATGGCGCCTGATACGATTTCACTTGCCGAAGCTGAACCGTCATTCACCAAAACCACAAGCGGAATATTGGTATACTCACCGCCTTCGGAAATATACTCGTCATTATAAGCCGGTATCCTGCTCTTTGTATAAACTATCTTCTTTCCTCTTTCAATGAACATGCTTGCCATTTTAAATGCCTGGTCAAGATATCCGCCCGGGTTATTCCTTAGATCAAGAACAAGCTTCCTCATACCCTGTTTCTTCATATCGCCAAGTGCTTTGGCAAATTCATCATACGTAGTTGCGGAAAATCTTGTTACCCTTGCATAGCCAACTTCGCTGTTTATCATAAACGATGCATCAACGCTGTAAAGAGGTATCTTATCCCTGGTAATTTCAAAATCTATCAGGTCCCTGCCTCCGCCCCTTGAAATAGAAACAGTTACTTTTGTTCCTTTGGGTCCACGCAGTTTTTTCGGTACGTCTTCGCGTGTCATGCCTATTGAGCTGATTCCGTCTATCTTCACTATCTTATCACCTGCTAAAATACCCAATGCTTCAGAGGGTCCGCCTGAAATCGGAGTAACAATTGTAATGGTATCGTTTACAATATCAAACTCAACTCCAATACCTTCAAAGCTGCCTGAAAAATCCTCGTTTATTCTCTTGAGCTGTTCCTGTGTTATATAAGTGGAGTGCGGGTCAAGCTGCAGAAGCATTCCCTTAATGGCAGCTTCTGTGAGCTTATCGGCGCTGACATCATCAACATAGTTCTTCTGTACAAGGGTCAGGGCTTCGTTGAATTTCTTAACATTATCGTAAACATCATCGCCGGAGGCAGCAGTGTTCACCTTCATTCCCACCAGAACTCCAATGGAAACAAGCATTAAGAAAATCGGAATCAGATACTTACGTTTTTGCATTATAATATGTTTTTAATTGATTTTTCTATACTTATATACACTAATATGGGGAAATAAGTTTCATTTTTATACCTTAAACTCCTTAACTAAACCGGATTCAGGTCAATTAAGAAGCAGAAATGAAACATTCAGATATGCTGCAAAACTTACCCATAGTAAATACGGAATCATCAAGTAAGATGATGCAGCAGAGATCTTTCTGAAGCTTAGTATGCAACTAAGAATCAGCAGCCATAAAACAAAGATCACCATAACCGAAACAAAAAGCTGTTGTAATCCAAAGAAGATTATTGACCAGATAGCATTGAAAAAAAGCTGGACTATGAACAAATAGAATGCATTTCTGTTAATATTTGATCCCAGCCCGTTTTTCACGATCAGGAAGAGTGAAATTCCCATCAGAACGTAAAGAGTTAGCCAGACCGGCGCAAAGATCCAATTCGGAGGATTCAATACCGGCTTATTCAGACCGGCGTACCAATTTGGGATCGAATTCACGGTGAAAATCGAGCCAATGAAACCAGCAAGCTGACAAATAAGAATACATGCTGCAAACTTCAGAACATTTTTCATAGATAAAGCTTTTTAGTTCTTACTCACTGATATTTTCAGGAATTCTCTTTCTGAGAAGGTGTTAAGTTCTTTGCAGAATTAACCGGGAAAGTCCTAAAAAATTCACCATAAAAATCAGTTTTCTCATTTGTATAGAATAAAACTCTTAGTCTTCTAAATTAGATTCATTATATCTACTTAGCATTCAATCACTGATCCAAAATTCCTGTTTCGTATGACTCAAGTCCCCATTGTATGCCAAACGGTCTTTATCTCAATAAAATCCTGAATCCGGTATATGTTTTCGTTCAAATCATCCGAATAATAATCTGCCGGCTTTTTGAAAGCCGAATAGACAAATCTCTTTACATTATTGGCACAGGCTGCCTGGACATCTTTCTTGTACTTAGTGTCTGAATCCGCGTAATCAAATGCATTCACATCCATATGACCTGCAAGATGAGGCACCAGTTCTTTCTTAAGTCCCGTCAAAATGTTTATTACGCCCCCCGGAAAATCGCTTGTTGCAGCAACTTCTGCAAAAGATAGAGAAGGAAGAGGCGACTTTTCTGAAGCAATAATAACACATGAATTACCGCTTAGGATTATCGGGCACACTCTGGATACTAAGCCTAGAAGTGAAGGTTCTTCGGGAAGCAATACTGCAACAACACCGGTTGGTTCGGGGATCGAAAAATTGAAATAACCGTTCTGTACCGGATTAACTGTTCCAATAAGCTGTGACCATTTATCTGCAAATCCCGCATAGTAAATTATCCTGTCAATTGCCTTCATCACTTCTTTAGATGCTTTTGCACGAGTATTGGTTGTGGAAAGTGATATCTCGTCTGCAAACTGGTCTTTTCTTCCTTCAAGCATTTCAGCCAAGCGGTAGAGTATCTGTCCCCTTTCATAGGGAGATTTACCTGACCATACAATGTGGCCGGATCGTGCAGCAACAACTGCATTCCTTGCATCTTTCCTTGATGCACGGGAGATATTGCAGATCTTTGCTTTCGATTTCGGGTTTACAGCAGGCAGGTACCTTTCTGATTCGGTCCGTGTGAACTTGCCGCCGATGAAAAGCTTATACATTCTAGGGACCTGTAATCTGGTGGGCATATTGGAAATTCTTTTTAATTCCGGAATGCTCTTAGCGCTCCGTCAGTTTTGTTTATGATCTCAATTCCGGCAATTGGCAAATTTTTTAAGTTCAGAGTAAACTATCTTACCGTGAGACGCAAAATAATCTGCCTTACCCCCGCTTATGACGAGTGCCTGTGGCGACTCATGCTCAATTCCGAACTGTTTAACAATTTCTGCAGAAATTTCTTTATTTGAAATAACATCAACAAGATATGTCTTCATCTTCATTTCACCTTCTGCCCATTCCCTTTCAAGAAACATCTTGACAACATAATTAACAGTACAATCCGGACTGAATTTGAAAAGAAGCACCCTTTCGTTCATAGAAGTACTCTTAAGGTCAGCCAAACTCTCTTTTGAGTCGATTTTGATCCAGTTCATATATTTATCGGTTTCGGGTTAAAAAACAAAAAGGTCTAGTTAAGCAATAACTAAACCCGGTTCGCAGCTGCAGCAGATCAGTTTAGAATGGTATCTTGAAGAAAATGCCAAGAACAGCAAAAACAACAACAACATAAAATATCAAAAAACCCAAAGCAAATCCGGCGCTGCTGCCTGCGGGTGGATATTCCAGTTCTTTTTTCTCATCCATAATAACGTAATTTAACTACTATTTTCCTGAAATGTAATTCTTTAATTCCTGTATGCTGGAATCAAAATCAAAGGCATCATACACCTTGAAAAAATTCTTTGTATCACACACTTTCTTGTATGAATACTTTGCAATTTCCAGTTTATTGCTTTCGAAGGTGAAATAACCAAGCAGTTGTCTTACCTGTTCAGCCGAGAACTGGTTTGCATCAATTGCGGATTTCAGAATATCGATGTTAGTTGATTCAAATGCCCTGTTATTTATTGAGCTCTTAAGTTCAATGAAATCTTCTTTCTTCATTATCCTGTAACGGCACTCGTCGGTTGTGGTCTCGTCGTTCTTCTCAGGTTTCCGGGTCGAGCCATCGCCGGAACATTTTGTGAAAAACTCCCCGTATGGCACGTTTCTCTTCTCTCCGTATGATTTCTTCTTATAAACCTGAAATGAATTATACTCATCAATTACCGCATAAATATCCTGCCCGGCAGGTACTTTTATCTTTCCGTCGAATATTACATTACCCTGGGGAGGAACATTTACGCCTTCTCTCATAACTTTAAGACTATGCTCACCCGGGCTGACCTGGTCAAACTCAGCATAATTGCCCGTGCCCAAAGCAGTATTGTCAAATGTCACTGAAAAATCGCCATCATCAAACAGTGAAAGCTGCAAATACGAACCCTGTGAAAAAGCAAGCTGTAAAGCTGCAACGGCAAAAAATATCAACAAAAAGCGTTTCATCATTTTCTTTCTTTGTTCTGGTTATTTAAATCTCGATCTTGCGTCCTGATAAAGCGGTATAAGTTTTGTCTTGAGCTCAGGGTTATATTTCATGGCAGCTTCAAAATCAGCGGCAGCCTGCCTGTAAAAACCCAGATTGTAATATGATATTCCTCGGTTCTCATAGACCACTCCGAAATTTGGATTCACTTTCAAGGCTTTATCAAAATTAGAAACTGCATTCTGGTAGTCGTCATTCTCCATCAGAATATTTCCGAGTGTAAACAGTGCCATTGTATCGCTTGGGTTCATCTGGATAGCTCTTCTGACATCGATCTCTGCAAGTGAATCCTGCTGAAGCCTGTAATAAATCAACCCCCGGTATGAATGCGCTTGTGCTATTTTGCTATCAGTGAAAATTACCCTGTTGAAGTCGTTCAGCGCTGCAGTATCTTTCATCTGGTTGTAGTATATCTTTCCGCGCTCAAGATAAGCTACTGTATCATTTGGATTCAGCCTTAAAGCTGATTCAAAATCTTTATACGCGCTGTCAACAACCCCTTTTTCGGAATACTCAATACCCCTTTGCTTGTGTATATATGAATCAGCAAGCTTTGAATTAGAAAAAGCAAGAGCCCGGGTATAATTTTCTATGGATCTTTCACGGTTGTTATATTTATCATAAACCGCACCCAGTCCGTAGTATCCCATAGCAAAGTTAGGGTCTATAGAAATAGACCTGTTTAAGAAACTCAATGCCTGGGAGCTGTCATCGATTGCAAAATATGTCATTCCCGCACCGTAATAGAACTTTTGATCAAGCGAATCAAATTCAATTGCAGTAAGATAATTTTCCAGTGCTGCATCGAAATTTTTCTTCTCAAACTCCTCATTTCCGAGCGAGTATATAATACCGGGCACTTTAGGATCCAGGGCAAGAGCTCTCTGGAAATACATTTTCGCATTCACAAAGTCTTCCTTAAGCATGCTGAGCCTGCCGAGTTCAATAAATGCGTCTTTATTCTCGCTGTCATTGTCAACTGTCAGCTTGAAAAATTGAAGAGCATATTCGTTGTTAGAAGTACTCTTATAATACACTCCTATCCTGTAGAACATTTCTGCATCAATATGCCCCAGCTCATAAGCTCTGATGTAGTCATTATTAGCTTCTTCATATCTCTTCAGCTTATAGTAAGCATTTCCCCTGAACTGGAACGCCTCGTCGTGTGCAGAAGCTACGCTTAGATAGATGCTGAACATATCTATTGCCTCTTTGTAATTATCACTTTCATATGCATCTATAGCTTTCTGATAAATGGTCTTTAACGAATCATTAGAGAGTACATTCTGTGCAGCAATGAAAACGAATAACAATGTGATTATTATCTTCATTCAGGAAAAAATTTCAATTTAAAAATTATTCATTAAAACTCAAATACTCCTTTAATCCGTGTAGCCCGCCTTCTCTTCCGAATCCGCTTTCTTTGTAACCTCCAAAAGGTGAAGCGGGATTGAATTTGTTGAAGGTGTTTGACCAAACAACACCGGCTTTGATATCGCCGGCCATCTTGAAGATCTTTGATCCCTTATCTGTCCATATTCCTGCAGAAAGTCCGTATTGAGTATTGTTGGCCTTTTCAATCGCTTCCTTCGGTGTTCTGAAAGTCATAATAGAAAGCACCGGGCCAAATATCTCTTCCCTGGCTATCCTGTTTGATTGTGCAACGTTTGTGAAAAACGACGGGCGGAACCAAAACCCTCTTTCAGGCAAAGTGCAATCGGACTGATATAAAGTGCAGCCTTCATCAACTCCGGAGCTTACAAGTTCCTTTATTTTCTTCAATTGTTCCTTTGAATTGATAGCTCCAACATCGGTATTCTTATCAAGCGGGTCACCTACTTTTAACGATCTTAACCTGTATTTTAGTTTCTTAACAACTGTGTCTTTGATGCTTTCCTGAACAAGCAATCTGGAGCCGGCACAGCAAACATGCCCCTGGTTGAAGTAAATCCCGTTTATAATGCCTTCAATTGCCTGGTCAATAGGTGCATCTTCAAAGATGATATTTGCAGCTTTTCCGCCAAGTTCCAATGTAACTTTCTTATCTGTCCCTGCAATTGATCTCAGAATGATCTTTCCAACTTCTGTTGAACCTGTAAAAGCTATTTTCTTAACTTCCGGGTGATTTACAATTGCAGCACCTGTTTCCCCTGCACCGCTGATTATGTTCACAACTCCTGCAGGTAATTCCGCTTCTTCGATCACTTCTGCCAGCTTGTAAAGCGTTAAAGGAGTAGTCTCTGCAGATTTGATCACAACGGTATTGCCGCAGGCAAGCGCCGGAGCGATCTTCCACGCAGCCATAAGGAGAGGAAAATTCCACGGAATTATCTGCCCTACAACCCCTACGGGAAGGAATTTCTTCCCCGGAAAAGCAAACTGTAGCTTATCGGCCCAACCGGCATAATAAAAGAAGTGCGCTATGGAAAGCGGTACATCAATTCCTTTTGACTCCTTGATCGGCTTTCCGCCATCCATGGATTCTATCACAGCGAATTCACGCGCCTTTTCCTGCATTATCCTTGCTATCCTGAATATATATTTGGCACGCTCTTTTGGACTTACCTTGCTCCAGACTTTTTCATACGCCCTCTTAGCCGATAACACGGCCTTATTCACGTCCGAGTTACTTGCAAATGCTGCTAAAGCGATCTTTTCTTCAGTCGCAGGATTGATAGTTGGAAAATATTTCGCTGCCTTAACCCACTGACCTCCAATAAATAGGTCATACTTCTTTCTGAGCTGAATATGATCGGTAGATTCCGGAGAGGCTGAGTATTCCCAGCCCTGTTTCTTCTGCGTGGAGTGAGACCTCTCATCGCCGTTCAGGCTGAGCTTCTTGCCGGATGCCGATTTTTCTTTGAAAGTCATTTATTGGTTCAAAACGGTTCGGAGGCTGAGCCTTCAGAGCCGGCGGAGTTTTCCTCGCCGCAGCTTTCGCCGTTTGTTTCTACAAATTTCTTTATTGCGTCCAGATTCTCAAGTATCATCTTTGCTTTACTTAACCCAAAAGAAAATGTAAACTTGGAGCCGGGGTTAAGGCAAATAAGTTTGTTGCCTTTGTATTCTGAAATTTCTGGCATTACTTTGTATTTAGTTTATGGATAAAGTTTTTATTCAACGTATTGATAATTTTTCTCATCTGTGATCCACGAATATGTGTCATCCGCGCTGGTTTGTATCTGCTTCAGGAACTTGTTGCTGTCTCTGCACTTGTAATGTTTTTCAAAAAACTTCTCACCCTGTTTTTCATCTCCGGCAATTTTATACTGTATCATTACATATTCAAAAAAATTCAGGTACCAGCTGTCAGCGCACGGATCATTGGCCTGTACAAATTCCTTCATTGTATGCAATACAGATTCCTCATCGGGCTGTATGTAACTTTTCTTGCCTGAAGGTACCGGGAAAAGACCGAGCTTATTTTTCCTGTATTCCACAAACCAGTTGTAACCCAATCCCATAAGTGAAGGAGACATTCTGGTATACATGCTTATCACAGGCCTCCCAAAAGAATTGCTGTCAAGTTCTGCATTCTGCATCTGATAAAGCGGCTTTTCGCTCCTGGAGATATCCCATACAAGCATTGTATTGTTGATATATGGTGATGCTCCTTCTGTTAAGCTAAGGAGAAGCTCGTTTTTGCCATCACCGTTAAGATCCGAAATATAATGTGTAATGTATCCTGAGTATATACTATCTGCCGAAAAAACCATATTGCCGCCTTTAAGCACTCTTATCGTACCCGTAAAGTAATGATTGTCATTGTATTCCAGCTTCAGTTCAGTATCGTAGTAACTGATTCTTACGTTCTTTATTGAATCACCCTGTCCGAATATTTTGAAAGAACATAAAAACATTATCAGCAATAGCAGGATATTATGTTTTTTAATCATTTGTGAAATATTCCGCGGATTGATAAACACCGGTTTTTTGTTTCATATACTGCATCAACAGGTCATTCAGCAGCGTTGATGCGCCAAGCCTGAAGAACTGGGGAGTAAGCCAGGCAGCACCAAGCGTTTCATTAACAAGACACAAATATGAAATTGCATCTTTTGTCGTTCTGATCCCGCCAGCTGGTTTCATTCCGACAATTCTTCCGGTTTCATTGTAATAATCCCTTATTGCCTCAAGCATAACAAGGGTTACAGGCAAAGTTGCTGCAGGCTGAACTTTCCCTGTAGAAGTTTTTATGAAATCAGCGCCGGCAAGCATTGCTATTATACTTGCTTTCCTGACGTTATCAAATGTTTCCAATTCCCCAGTTTCTAAAATGACTTTCAGATGTGCTTCTCCGCAAGTTTCTTTTACCGCACGAACTTCCCTGAAAAGATAATCATGGTTGCCCTCCAAAAACGCGCCTCTGCTTATCACCATATCAACTTCATCTGCACCCAATGCAACAACTTTTTTAACTTCCTCAACTTTTAGTTTTAACGGAGATTGCCCCGAAGGGAATGAGGCAGCAACAGATGCAACTTTAACACCGCTTCCGCTGAGTGCATCCTTAGCCGGTGCTATCAGATTCGGGTAAACGCAAACAGCTGCGACATGCGGAATTTCATCGGTGCCATCAAGCGGTCTGATAGCTTTTCTGCATAATGCCTTCACTTTTCCATCGGAATCTTTGCCTTCAAGAGTTGTAAGGTCTATCATTGAAACTGCCATCTTAATGGCAGCAATCTTACTTTTACCCTTAATGCTTCGTGATGCTATGGAAGCAGCTCTCTCCTTAGCCCCGATTTCATCTACGGCAAAATGATAGCTTTCAAGGTGCTTTAATTCTGTGCTAAGTATCATATTAGAGGCCAAATTTAACTATATATTTTCATAATAGAAACGCTTTTTTGTTAATGAAAACCACGATTTTATGTATTAACATTATGAATTTTAAATACTATCTTTGTTGATAATTCCAACTAAAATTTACTGCGATGTCTTCTGACAAATCCGGAAGAACCGGCCGTGGAAAACACGAAGTACAACCGGTCAAGAACTACAGAATCTCTCAATTTTTTGCCATCAGGGCTATAACTACACTCAGTATTTCTCCTGACGGAAAAACAATTGCCTACATAACCAATACCAATGGGCTGCCGAACATTTGGACGATTCCAATACAGGGGGGCTGGACTTCACAGATTACACTACAAGAAAATGCAGTTACTTCACTTTTCTATTCCCCTAAAAAGAACCAGATAGCGTTCCAATCTGACCTCCAGGGTGATGAAAACTTTCAGCTTTATCTTGTTTCTGATAAAGGCGGAGAAACTGAATACATAACGCCGTCTCACATCGGCTCCCAGGTGCAGTTCTGCTCGTGGAACAAAAAAGGAGACAAGATACTTTTCTCTTCTAACAAAAGAGATAAGAGATTTTTTGATACTTATGTTTACGATCTTGAGACAAAGACTGAAGATTGCATTTATGAATCCAACGATATTTATCCACAGGTAGCAGTAGCGTGGAGCAAAGACGAAAAACACGTACTTTACCAGAAGTTCTATAATAATTCCGATCAGGATGTTCTGTTGTATGAACTTGCTGAGAAGAAAATGCTGAATATCACTGAGCATAAAGGTGCAATGAAAAACCTGGGAGGTTATTTCAGTAAAAAGGACAACAATGTCTACTTCATTTCTGATTATGAGCGCGAATTTGAAGCATTGGCGTTCTATAACATTAAGTCAGGCGAAATTGGATGGACCAAACAGGAAAAATGGGATATTACAAATTATACTTTTTCAAAGTCCGAAAAATATCTGCTGTATTCAATTAATGAAAATGGTGCAACAAAGCTAAAATTGGAGAACCGGAGATCGGGTAAAACAAAAACGATCAAGCTGCCGAAAGGCAACTGCATATTTTTTGAGTTTACGCCTGATGAGAAGAAAATTGTCCTGATATTTGATTCGGCTCAGAACCCGAACGACATTTACGTCTATGACATTAAGAAAGAAAAATTCAGCCAGATCACTTTTTCTATGATCGGGGGTATACCAAGAAATGATTTTGTTGTACCAAACGAAATAAAGTACAAGAGCTTTGACGGTCTTGAAATTTCCGGTTATATGTACATCCCAAAAGGGATGAAAAAAGACGGTACCAATCCGGCAATAGTTTGGCCCCACGGAGGACCGGAATGGCAGGAGAAAGTACTTTTCCATAAGTTCTTCCAGATACTCACAAATAACGGCTACATTGTAATTGCCCCTAACTTCCGGGGAAGCACAGGATACGGCAAGTCCTTTCAGAGAAAAATATACAAGGATTGGGGCGGCGGAGAGTTTAAAGACGTACTGGGGGCATATGAATACCTTGCCGGGTCGGGATATGCCGATAGATCCAAGATTGCAGTCGTCGGCGGCAGCTTTGGCGGCTTTATGACACTCACCTGTGTTACTAAAGCACCTGAGCTTTGGAAATGTGCAGTCGATATATTCGGTCCTTCAAATCTGCTTACATTCCAGAAGTCAATTCCGGAACACTGGAAGCCGGGAGTCGCAGAGCTTGTTGGTGACCCTGAAAAAGATCTTGAAATGCTGAAGGAAAGGTCACCAATTAATTTTGTGGATAATATCAAGTGCCCTATTTTCATTATTCAGGGTAAGAATGATCCCAGAGTATCACAATCGGAATCAGATCAGATAGTTGAAAGGCTCCGCTCACAAAACAAGGATGTTGAGTATTTGGTGCTCGAAGATGAAGGACACGGATTTTCGAAGGTTTCAAACCAGATACTTGTATGGGAGAAGATTTGCAAATACCTGAATAAACATCTCAAATAAAAATCCGAAATGATAGAAGTACTCGAGAAAATAATTGACGGCAAACTGATCGCTGAAAAGGTAATATCAGAGATCAAGCAGGAACTACTCGGAAAATCCGTCAAGCCCGGGCTTGCGCTTATTCTAGTCGGCAACAACCCCTCATCTGAATTGTATGTGAAGATGAAATCCAGAAAATGTGCTGAGCTTGGATATCATTCAGTCGTTAACAGGCAGCCTGAGACAATTGCAGAAGCAGATCTTTTGGAGCTGATTCGCGGTTATAATAATGACCCTTCAATTCACGGAATTCTGATCCAGCTTCCCCTCCCAAAGAGCATAAATGAAATGAATGTGCTTGAAGCTGTTGATTACAGAAAAGATGTGGACGGATTCCACCCTGTTAATGCAGGAAGGCTGATGATCGGGGAAAAGTGTTTTGTCCCAGCTACACCCGCAGGTATAGTTGAAATGTTAAGACGCTTCGATGTAAAAACTTCCGGAAAAAACGTAGTAGTTCTTGGCAGAAGCAATATAGTCGGAAAGCCGATCGCCAATATTCTGCTGCAGAAAAACAAAAATGCCAACGCTACGGTCACAGTTTGCCATAGTGGTACAGAAAACTTAACTGAATACACCAAAAAGGCAGATGTCATAATTGCTGCCATTGGCAAGGCAAACTTCCTGAAGGGCAATATGATCAAAGAAGGTGCTGTAATAATTGATGTCGGAATAAACAGAGTGGAGAGCCCTGAATCCAAAAATGGTTATAAGACCGTTGGTGACGTTGATTTTAATGACTGTTATCCAAAAGTATCCCTCATCACCCCTGTTCCGGGTGGTGTTGGACCAATGACCATCGCAATGCTGATGAAGAATACTCTTGATTCAGCTTTAGGCAGAATTTACGGCTCATAGTTTCCCTGTATGCAGAATTTTTATCTGGAACTTGAAATTGCTTTTAATGAAAAGACTTATGAGCTTATTTATAACAGGCTTTATATTAATGGCATAAATTCAATTCTCGAAGAAAGCGGAACCCTTAAAGTATATTTAAAACCCGAAGAAAAATCCCTTGCCGAAAAGATCATGCATGATCTTGTAGAGACAGATCTTCTGAGAGCAGACGATATCAGCCTCTCGGAATTCCCTGAGCAGGACTGGAACAAAGAATGGGAAAAGACGATCGGACCGATATACATAAAAGATAAGCTGGTCATTTATCCTTCGTGGAAAAGAGATGAATTAGTTCTCACAGAAGGAAGGATTCCCATAGAAATTGATCCGAAAATGTCCTTTGGCACGGGACATAATGAAACAACACAGTTAATTCTTGAGCAAATGGTTGAATTCATTAACCCGCTGACTGATGAATACCTTTTGGATTTCGGGAGCGGTACTGGCATTCTTTCGATAGCTGCGATAAAACTTGGTGTCAAAAAAGCAGTTGCCATAGAGATAGATGATGATTCCATCGAAAACTCCCGTGAGTACTTCAGAATCAATGATGTTGAAGGCAGGATAAAACTTTATCAATCCGACTTAAAGTATTTGACCGAAACCGGTTTTGACGTAATTGCAGCAAATATCATTAAAAGTGTAATTGTGCCAAACCTCAAATTGATGAGTACAAAACTTAAGCCGAATGGAAAACTTTTTGTTACGGGAATTCTTAAAGAAGAGACCGAAGAAATGATATCCGAACTCACTGCGCATGATTTCAGGTTGATAGATCTAAGGCAGCAGGCTGAATGGTCTGCTTTCTATGCTATAAAGAAATGAAAAGAAGAACAACTATAGATATCGGTACTAACACAATGCTTATGCTGATTGCTGATTATGACTCGGCAAACCATAAAGTTAGTAGAATTCTTGATATACAGCAGGTACCGAGGCTGGGCAAAGGCGTTGATGCTGAGCGCAATATCGTTCCTGAATCTGTGAACAAGGCTATCGAAATACTGAATGAGTTCAGAAAATTAAGCGAAGAAAACGGCTCAGAAGTGATAACTGCAACTGCGACAAGCTTCATACGTGACGCACACAACAGTGCTGATTTTTTAAGTGCAGTTAGAGCGGCAAGCGGTATCAATATTGAAATACTTTCAGGCAGCGATGAAGCTAAATGGACATTTATTGGCGGAGTTTATGATAAGCTGAGTGAAAAGGATAACAGCATCACTACCATTGATATTGGAGGCGGAAGCACAGAAATTACTGTTGCAAGGAATTTCACTGATATACGTTCGCTTAAAGATGAGGATATCAGCTGCAAAAGTATGAATATCGGTTCTGTCAGGATTAACGAGAAATTCCTCAGCTCACACCCTCCTGCCTTTGAGAACCTTGTGCTTGCAGAACAATTTATCAATGAACACTTAAGGGAAATAGATTTCAGCATTGATGACACTGCACTTGTCGGAGTTGCCGGCACTATCACAACGCTTGGTGCGATCAAGCTGGGCCTTGATAAATTTGCAGCAGATAAAGTCGACAATCTGGTAATAAGCCTGGAAGAAATTGAAAAGATACTGGATAAACTGATACCTATGCCGCTTGAGGAGATCTATGTAATGGGTGATTATATGACCGGCAGGGCCGACATCGTGATCCCGGGAATACTGATTCTGAAATGTTTCATGAGAAAGTTCGGATTCAGTGAAGTAAAGATAAGCACAAAAGGACTAAGGTATGGTATTTTCTTGAGAGATGCCTAGAAACAGTAACAAACTTCCGATCTACCTTCAAAAATAGAAAAAGCGGGAACTTGCTTCCCGCCTAAATACTTAAAAAAACAAGTGAAACTGAGTGCATCCTTGGGGGCTCGAACCCCAGGCCTAATGATTAAGAGTCATTTGCTCTACCAACTGAGCTAAGGATGCCCACAAATATGCATTTTTGGGTGATTTCTATCAATCCCTTTTTTTATATAGAAAGCAGATTACTTTTGATTTTTAATCTTTTCAAGATAGAGACATCTATTGAAATAAAATAGAAGTTCGAGGAAAGTAAAAATTAATAGAAATGATCTCACTATTTTCCCTCAATTAAGGAAGAAGGGAAGCCAAGCTAAAAATCTGTCTTTGACTCCCCTACTCCTAAAATGTTAAGCTCAATTGTCCAGGAAGAAATGCTTGTGAAGTAAGTCAATATACAAAATTCGAAGATAACTGAATGAATGTGATCTCTATTTACTTCTCTGTTTATGATATCTTCCCTTTCACAAAAAGAACTACTTTAATAATATCATTTTTTTTGTATCTATAATTTTGCGGTCAACCACCAACTTGTAGAAATATACTCCTGATGCAAAATTCGCTCCGTTGAAAGAATATTTTACAATTCCCGGATTAAGAGTCATATTGACGGCATTACTGATTTCTCTTCCTGTTATATCGTAAATCTTAAGTGATACCAAACCTGCTTTCGGAAGCGCAAATTCGATAGTTGTTGTTGGGTTGAACGGATTAGGATAATTTTGTTTTAGATAATATTTAGAAGGAATAACAGTTCCTGACCATTCTGCACCGGTAATAGTCTGACTAACGATTTTAAGGATATAACCGTTATCACCAACAACAAAACCTGAATCCGGATGTGTAAAATAACAACCGTAACCATACTGACCTGATGTATTTTGAAAAAACCAGTTTGCTCCCCCGTCAGTTGTTTTTGCTGAGTAACCGAGGGAAGCGAATATCCATCCGGTGTTTAAGTCAAACCATTTCATTGAGTAAAGAGCATTATTGAAAGGATGCGGAATTGTATCAAAACCGGTTCCTCCATCTGTCGTTCTGCAGAGTTTTGCACCAGCCGAACCGCAAACGTATCCCGTTTCTGCATTGAAGAATTTTACTCCGTTTAAACCGAATGTCGACATTGGTGTATTTGTTAAAGTTGTCCAGTTAGCTCCTCCATCAGTAGTCTTTAGCAGTTTTGCAGCATTATTTCCTGCATATCCTGTATTAGCATTTACGAAGGATGAAGAAGATATCCTTGTTTCACTGCCCAAATTAGTAAGCAGTTCCCAGTTTAGTCCACCGTTTGTTGTCTTCCATCCGCCGCCTGTGTTTGAAGAATTCTGAAACAAATAACCTGTTGATGCATTTACAAACTCGATTCTTTTAAAAGTGAATGTACCAACCGGCCCGGGAATTGAATCCCAGTTTAAACCTGCATTTGTTGTTCTGCGCAGATTACCTGCTGAACCGGACATAAATCCTGTGGTATTATTTACCATTGAGAGACTATAATAAGTGGCAGAAGAATTGAATGGTACAATTGCCCAGTTCATTCCGCCGTTTGTTGACCTTAAAACCTGGTCAAATGTTGCTGTTGAACCCCTGCCGCCTGTTACCAATACCAAACCATTACTATTTTGAGCCCAAACATCGTACTTAGTTGCCGGACTTAACCAATGTGTAAGTGCAGTAAAGTTAGCGCCGGCATTAGTTGATTTTTGTATTGAACCATAAGCGCCAACCGCTGCTATATTGTTTCCGCTGACATCCACGGAATAATGTGTTGACGTCCATGACATATTCGGGTCATTAAAACTCAGTAGAGTCCAGTTTTGCCCAAAATTTTCTGTTTTATATATTCCGTATGAATCACCAACCGCATAAAAAGCAGGTGTTGGTGTTAAGGTAAAATGCAGCCCATACATAGCCGAAGCAGATGGTGAATTAACACTTGTCCAGTTCACACCGCCATTAGTTGTCAATTTAATATTTCCGGATGAACCGCAAATCATACCTGTATTTGCATCAATAAAATTTATATCATAAATAGTAAATGCAGTTCCTGTATTATAAACGATCCAGTTTAGTCCACCGTTTGTTGTTTTCAACACATTACCTGCTAAAGGACTGGGAACTGTTGTAGCGACATAAATTATATTTGCATCAACTGCAAAAATATTATAATTCACAGAGGTTACACCTGTTGATAATGAATCCCAGGTTAATCCGGCATTGGTTGTTTTAAAAACTTTACCTCCTGCACCCGAAACAAAACCAATTGTGTTTTTAACAAAATGAAGTCCATACATAGAGTTTGTTGTCGGAATGCCAATTGAATCCCATGAAACACCTGCATTTGTAGTTCTTGCAATCCATCCGGTATAACCGCAAATCACCCCGGTATTCAGATCAAAGAACCAACCGTTCATCAGGTTTCTCCCCTCTCCGTAGAACGACGGCAGCCAGCCGCCGGCATTAGTGTAAACGGTCCAGTTAGCCCCGGCATTTGATGATTTCATAAATGTTCCAGTATTACCGCAGGCATACCAGTTTAAAGGATCAATCATTTTCACCCAGCGCAATTGATTTCCTTGCGGTCCTGGGTGTGCCCACTTCCAGTCCTGGTTAACCTGTGCATCGAGATTCACTGCAAATACCACAGAAATCAGAACAAAAAACAATGTAAATATTCTTTTCATTACATTACCCCTTTTTGTTAACAACTTCAATCATGCTCGGTAGAACAATGCAACCGGAACATAATCAGTTATTTCACTTTTTATTTATTTTTAAAACACTTCATAGAACTAAAATTTAATTTGTATTTATAACTAAAGTATCACATTATTCCAAATCGTTGTAATAAAATCAGTCACATATGACATTTTATACAACGGTACTGTACTCTTCTTTATTTTTTACCAGATTTTCAAATTCTTCAACAGACATGCTCATGTTCCAATAAGTAAAAAAGACAGTTTTCATTGCGTCTGCAAGACTCGGATGATTAACAATCATTGAGGTAAGTTCCGGCTTCATAGAAATTCTGTCTGCAAGCGAGATCATAGTTATAGTACCGTCTATAATGGCTAACTTCATTGGCAGTTCTTTATAAACCCTGACTTCTTCACCTATATTCCGGTAAGCATTCAGAAAATGGATTAAATTGTCTATCTCATCTTTTGTTTTCAGGTTTCCGTATTCATATAAACCTTTAATGGTTACATTTTTTTTGAGAGTTTCGCTTTCTTCTTCAATATTGTCATTCATATTAACCGCGTATGGGGCTTTTACAAAAACAAGAAATTCTTCCTTCAGGGTTTTTTCAAACTCGATCCATTTTGCTTTTAGAGTACCTGGGTCACTGATTATTTCTATATAATCCAGTGGAGAATCAAACTTTTCCTTTTCATTAAAAATTTTAGTTAACATCTCTCCAAAATTCCGAGCTTCTTCTTTTTTCCTGTTCAATTCGATTTCCTGAACAGATAAAATATTTTGCAACGCAATTTTAGGCTCTACACTGCTGAATATTTTGTTTCCGTTTTTGAAATTTTCATTACACATCTTTTTTTTGACAAGGTTTTGAAGAATTTCATAACATTTTGTTCGTGTGACCGAAGTTATTTTTGCAACTTCGGGCGCAGTTAATTCCCTCTTCTGAAGTAAGGCAACATACACTTCCGCTTCTCTTTTCGGGATCCCATAATTTTTTAATTTATCAATTATTTCATCCATGATCTTTGTTTAGTAATTTTAGATTTATGTTGTCTCACCTTTGAGGTGAATGTCTCCCTTTGATGGTGATACAATATTAATATGTTTTTTAATAAAAATCAAGCAATAATGTTTGATTAACTGTGCATTAACAGTAAATAGTTATAAATTAATAATTAAAACAAACAATCTAAATTAAACTTGAATCAAACACATGATTTTTAGATTAATTTCTAAAAATATTATCTGAAAATTTATGAATTTATATCATACAATGATTTGCTTGAAATGAATTGAAGTGTTAAATTCAGACTGAATGAAACACCTTGATCTGAAATCCCGCGGAGCAGCACTTAACACCAAAAACAGGTTCGAGCCTTTCCATATTGAATTTGACGAGGAATACCTGAACGAGTATTTCGATAGCGGTGAAAACCTGAAGAAAGTAAAGACACAATTCTTCAATGATAATACAAAATCCATTCTCGCAAAGAATGATTCACCCGACCTTGGATTTGATTACAGTATCAATCCATACCGCGGCTGTGAACACGGATGCATCTACTGTTATGCAAGGCCTTCGCATGAGTATTTAGGATTTTCCGCGGGACTGGATTTTGAAACAAAAATAATGGTAAAAAAAGATGCTCCCCAATTGCTTGAAGAAGCGTTCAGCAAAAAGTCATGGATTCCCCAGTCAATAATGTTTTCCGGAAATACTGACTGTTACCAGCCTGTTGAAAGAAAGCTCGGCATAACCCGGGAGTGCCTTAAGGTATTTCTGAAGTTCCGGAATCCGGTTGGGGTAATTACCAAGAACGCTCTCATTCAAAGAGATATTGACATTCTGAAAGAACTTGCTGAGTTAAGCCTTGTGACAACTGTGATATCGATTACAACCCTGCACAGGGAACTTTCTCGAAAGCTTGAACCGAGAACTTCTGTACCTGTTAAACGGCTTGAAACTATCAGTAAGCTCTCTTCAGAAGGTATACCGATTGGAGTGAATGTTGCTCCGATAATTCCGGGATTAAATGACGAAGAGATTCCGGCAATACTGAAAGCAGCTGCGGAGTGCGGGGCTGTTTTTGCAGGCAGAACAATTTTGCGGCTCCCTTATTCCATTAAGGACTTATTCATTGAATGGCTTGAGCGGAATTACCCGGAAAAAGCTTCAAGAATACTTAACAGAATAAAAGAAGTTAGGGGCGGAGAATTATCGAGTGCGGAGTTTGGCAAACGCATGCGCGGTGAAGGAAAGTATGCCGAGCATATTCACCAATTGTTCAAAACTTGCTGCAACAGGTACGGTCTGAATAAAGAAAAGATCGAAATACGTACAGATCTGTTCAAGCCGCCCCGAAAAGCTTCCGGTCAAGGAGAATTATTCGGTTGACTTATAGGGGAGTTTGTTTGTGTGAATTCAGAAACGAAAATTTTCATTGAAAACTATTCTCTTTGTGCGTAGTTTTGAAAAATATTCTATAATTTGTAATTCAAAGCAATCAGAAATAAGAAGTATACATGCAAAATCTGTACGAGTTAATTAAGGAGAGTCTGCATTTCAATAAATTTACTCTGAACGACCTGGTTTGCGTTGAATATACCTGTCCTTTGACAGAAGAAAACGCAAGTATATTTGCCCAGTCCGATTACATTATTCATGTGCTCAGCGGAAAAAAAACGTGGAAAACCATTCACGGCTTATGGCCACTCAAAGCCGGAGATACTCTGTACGTCAAAAAAGGTGCTGCCAGGATCACACAGTATTTTGAAGAAAGCTTCTGCATGCTCGGTTTTTTCCTGCCTGATACTTTGATCAGAGAATCACTTGCAGATCCTTTGAAAATGACTCCGGTAATCAGAAACATACAGATAGATAAATTCACTGCTGCAGAGCTAAAACAAAGCAAATATCTTGATGGCTTCTTTCAGTCAATGTTAACTTACTTCAGAGGAAAAGAACAGCCGCCTGACTCCATAATAAGCTTTAAGATCAACGAGCTCCTTTTGAATATTGTGAGTGACAGCAGTAACGCTGAATTGATCTCATATTTCAAATCACTGACTAAATCCACTAAGCCCTCAATTCACAGCATTATGGAACAAAACTTTTTCTATAACCTGAGCCTTGAAGAGTTTGCAAAACTAAGCCATAGAAGTCTTTCAGCGTTCAAGCGTGAGTTCAGGATACATTATGGAAGCAATCCTGGAAAGTGGCTCCTGACTAAACGACTGCATTATTCAGCTAACCTGCTCATGCAGGATCAGTTGAATATTACCCAAATTGCATTTGAAAGCGGTTTTGAAAATGCCTCTCATTTCAGCCGTGCTTTTAAGCAGGAATTCGGGAAATCTCCAATCGAATACCGTAAATCCATATCCTGACAACCGGCGCAGCCTGCCTGGACTCTACAGTCAATTTTTCAAGCTTCTAAGCAAAGAATGCGTTTTTTGAATCCTCTATTTTTGTATTATTATTTAAACTAAACATAATACAAAATGGAAACCATTCAGATTAACACAGCTATTGAAGATCATTACAACAGGCCGGGACTTTTTGAAGATATTACTGAACGGCTAAAATGGCAGGGTATTAGCCCTGAAAGCGTCACACGTTCAAATATTGCAGGCGTTGATGAATTTCACCTGAGGGGTGCAGAAGTATCAAAAGAAATTGCAGAAGAAGCTCAGGTAAATGGAGCCAAAGTTCTGGATATTGGCTGCGGCATCGGCGGACCTGCCAGAATGCTTGCCGACGAGCACAACTGCACTGTAACAGGAATTGACATGAGCAGTGAGTTCATAAGGACTGCAGAGAAGCTCTCAGCGATGGTCGGGCTCGAAACCAAAACTGAGTTCATTTACGGTGATGCACTTGAATTGCCGTTTGAGGACAAATCATTTGACGCTGTTTGGACACAACATGTTCAAATGAATATCGAAGATAAAGAGCGATTCTATTCTGAAGCCGCAAGAGTCATGAAATCAGGTGGAAAGCTTATTTACCACGACATATTCAGAAACGGTGAAAATGATGCCTATTATCCTGTACCCTGGGCAAATGATGCTGCCATCAGCTTTCTTCAAACAATCTCTAACAAAGATAGAATCCTGAATGAGTTGGGATTCAAAAGAGTAAAAACGACTGATCAAACAGAAAAAGCTGTTCAATTCCTTAACAATTTGTTTGTGAAAATCAGTGAGAACGGACTGCCGAAGCTGGGATTGAATGTCCTGATCGGCGCATCTACAGTTGAAAAGCTACGCAATGTACACAGAAGCCTGATAGAAAAAAAGATCGTACTTCAAAGCGGAATATATCAGAAAAATAACTGAGAATCCGGCAAGCACCCAAGTAACATTTTGAAATTCTGAGAACTATTTTCCAAATGCTGCTTGTTCTTATTCGTTTGTGATCCTGCAATTGACTGCATGAATAAGCAGCTTGGAAATAGCTTCCGTGTCCTTTTATTTGGATAAATAATTTGATCTTATTATGATAAATTAGGGTTAACAATCAAATTATCTGATATTTCTGTTATGACACGATCATTTTCATCAGCGGTTTTAGTAGTTTTTTTTTCGATCATATTTCTCGGGTGTAAAGATAGCACCACCAACGACCCTATTGTAGATGAATCAAATATATCCCTGGTCAGTATTTACCAGACTAATGCCTCAACTAACGGAGTATGTGTATATCCTGTAAGCTTCAGGAACTATGCTTTCATTGCGGACGGTTCCAACGGACTTCAGATCATTGATGTAACTCAGGTAAACTCGCCTGATTCAGTTTCATCTTTCAATACAGGCGGAAGTGCTAATGACGTGACGGTTGCCGGTATCAACAATGATGTATATGCCTTTGTATCTGATTATAGCGGAGGTTTAGTTATAATAGATGTTTCAGATCCCGGAAATCCTATGCTTACCGGCGTTATCAATATACCCGGCTTGACCAATACTTCCTTTATTGACGGTTTAAATGAACGTGGTTACATAGGGGTTGATAATGGTAATCTGTATACGGTCGATCTTTCATCACTCCCAAATCCGCCCTCAGCATTTACTATGATCAATCCGTCGTATGAAAGTATAAAAGGACTGTATGTATCAGGAAATCTGTTATTTGCAGCCTGCTCAAACACAGGTATGTTGATCTATGATGTTTCAAATGTTAACAGCATAAACCTGCTATCCGTTACAAATACTTCAGGAAGTGCAAGCGACGTGGTCGTAAACACGGGATACGCATATATTGCAGATTCATTTAACGGATTACTGATCTTCAATGTCTCAAATCCTTCTGCACCATCACTTTTATCCCGCTATCCCCCGTTTGAACAGATCCTTGGAGTTGCTGTAAACAACAACACTGCATATACTGCTGATAACGGTTACGGAGTGGAATCCATTAATATCTCAACACCATCAAATCCGACTCAATCAGGCTATAACAAAACAAACAGTTCTGCAAATAATGTATTCTACTTCGGAGGATATTTGTACCTTGCCGCTGCCGAAGGCGGATTGGCGATCTTCAGGCCTTCAAATTAATTATACAATACCCAAATGAAACACAGAGAAATAAATAAAGATATTAAGCATATAGAAGAAGAGGCTGAAAAGAGAAAGAAAAAGATTTCCGAGTCTCTTCATCCAAAACCGGAACAGGAAGAGATAAAGATCACTGCTGAGCCTGGACCCGTTTTAGATGCTGAGGAAACGCCTCAGCCTGCCAAGCCTGAAATTCCAATTGAGCCCGTACTTGTCGAAGAGCCCGATATTACCATCGAAACGATCGAAGATGACGGAGAAGTTTACGATACGCTTATCACTGATTTTGATGCGCATCTTTTCAACAGCGGAACTTATTATAAAGCCTATGAGAAGTTTGGCGCACAAATTACTGTTGAAGGAGGAAAAACAGGCGTAAGATTTTCAACCTGGGCACCTAATGCTGAAAGAATAAGTGTTATCGGTGAATTCAACGGATGGACTGAAGGCCATAATGACATGGAAAAAGTTCATGTATCAGGATTGTGGTCAGTATTCATTCCTGGATTGAAGGAGGGTGACACCTACAAGTATTCCATCAACTCTGCAGTTGACGGTCATTACAGGCGCAAAATCGATCCCTATGCTTTCCGTTCAGAGCACAGGCCGAAAAACGCATGCGTTGTTCATGATATTAACAAATATTCGTGGAATGACAGTGATTGGATGGAGAAAAGACTTTCTTCGCCTCGGTCTTTTGTAAATTCTCCTGTAAATATATATGAACTTCACTTTGGCTCGTGGAAGAAAGATCATGAGAACAAGGATTTTCCGAATGAATGGGGTTACTTAAGTTACGGCCGGCTTGCACATGAAATAGTTGATTACGTTAAGAAGATGGGTAACACACATATCGAGCTTATGCCTGTTATGGAGCATCCGCTTGATATTTCATGGGGATACCAGGTAACTCATTACTTTGCTCCCACAAGCAGGTTCGGCACACCCGATGATTTTATGTACTTTGTGGACTACTGCCACCAAAACGGCATTGGAGTGATCCTGGACTGGGTCCCTGCCCACTTCCCTGCCGATGAACATGGTCTGGCTCTTTTTGACGGAAAACAGATCTATGCTTATGAAAGCTGGAAAAAAGGCTTTCATAAGGACTGGAACACTTACATCTTCGATTATGCACGTCCACAGGTTCAGAATTTCCTCATCTCAAGCGCTTTGTTCTGGCTGGAGAAATACCACGTTGACGGGCTTAGAGTTGATGCTGTTGCTTCGATGCTTTATCTTGATTACTCAAGAGAGCATGGCGAGTGGGAGCCAAATATACACGGCGGCAGGGAAAATCTTGAGGCTGTTGAGTTCCTGAAACATATGAATGAAGTTGTGCACAAGTATCACCCTGATGTACTGATGATAGCCGAAGAATCCACATCATGGCCCGGAGTTTCTCACCCGGTATACGAAGGAGGTCTAGGCTTCGATATGAAATGGAACATGGGCTGGATGAATGATATATTGCTCTATTTCTCCAAGGATCCAATCCACCGCAAATATCACCAGGGGAAAATTACGTTTTCTCTGTGGTATGCTTTCAGCGAGAATTTTGTGCTGCCGGTATCTCACGATGAAGTCGTTCACGGAAAGAGATCACTGCTTGAAAAAATGCCGGGCGATACATGGCAGAAGTTTGCCAACCTTAGATTATTCCTCGGATTCATGACGGGTCATCCGGGCAAAAAACTTAATTTCATGACTACCGATATCGGTCAGCATAATGAATGGAACTCGGAATCCTCGCTAGAATGGAACCTGCTTGAGCTTGTAGATATGAATAAGAAGCTGAATAAGTTTGTCATAGACCTGAACGGACTTTACAAATCACACCCTGCACTATATGAAGTTGATTTCCACAGTGATGGTTTCCATTGGATAGATTTTTCTGACGCAGTCAATAGTGTGCTTTCTTTCTACAGGATAAGTTCTGATAAGAAGCAGATAATTCTGTTTACTTTAAACATGACGCCAACGGTGCGTGAAAATTATCAAGTTGGAGTCCCTGAGCCGGGTTACTGGAAGGAAATTCTCAACAGCGACGCTGAAGAATATGGGGGCAGCGGAGTTGGCAATATGGGCGGAAAAACATCTGAGCATATTGCATGCAGGAACTGGGAGAATTCCGTCAGAGTCACCCTCCCGCCGCTTGCCGTGAATGTGTATGAATGGGATAGCCAAAAACAGAATACTGAAATCACTGGTAAATAAGATGTGCAAAGTCTAATAGAGTATAAACCGGGGATCCTAACTTCATTCCGTATTGTAGTAGATCATTATTCATTACTCATCACTAATTGTAAATGACCTATTTTGCATTCTTAAAAGGTATTAATGTAGGCGGCAACCATATTATCAAAATGGCAGAGCTTAAAGCTATGTTTGAAAGAATGGAATTGAAGAATGTCCGTACTTTCATTCAGAGCGGGAATGTTGTGTTTGAATCCCCTGCCAAAGCTGATGCACTCAAAAAGAAGATAGAATCCGGTTTAAAGAAATCAGTCGGATATGAAGTAATTGTAGTAATTCGCACTAAAGAAGAATTGGAAAAGATCATTGAACAATATCCTTTCGGAAAAGTTAAGGGGCATACGGAATGCAGGATCAATGTCGGTTTCCTTGAAACTGCGCCGGATAAACCGGCAATTAATGAACTGGAAATGCTGAACACCGATAAAGAAATGTTTCTTGTCAAGGGTGATAATTTGTATCATTTGTGCAGAACAGGATTTGCTGAATCGCTAGCAGGCAAAAATATCATTGAGAAAAAACTAAAAGTGAAAGCAACGGTTAGGAACTGGAACACAGTAAACAAGATATTGAATATATAACAGAGATATTTTTCCCTATTAAATAATTCCATCAATTCATAGTTTCGTATTCTGAAACTGCCAAATTGCGCTGTTTCACAATTTCACTATTGATAAATATCTGTATTCACGGACATTTCTACCAGCCGCCAAGGGAAAACCCCCTAACCGGCGAGATCGAAGAGCAGCCAAGCGCGAAGCCTTACCATGACTGGAACGAACGGATATACGAAGAATGTTACAAGCCAAATACAGAAGCTGATATCGTGGATGATAACGGCATAACGGTTCACGAAGTTAACAACTATGAATTTCTGAATTTCAATTTTGGACCTACCCTTCTTGCATGGATAAAACACAAACATCCTGACACCTATGAAAAAATAATTGAGGCTGACCGAAAGAGCATAATCCAGCATAACGGGCACGGCAACGCAATTGCAATGTGTTACAGCCACATGATAATGCCGCTTGCTAATTTGAACGATAAGATCACTCAGGTACGCTGGGGACTGGAAGATTTCAAGTTTCACTTCGGAAGAGATGCAGAGGCAATTTGGCTGCCGGAAACCGCCGTGAACGAAGAAACGCTCGAAGTACTTATCAGCGAAGGTATAGAATATGTTATTCTTGATTCCAGCCAGGCTGCATATTGCAGACCGATTGGCACGGCAGAGTGGATAGACGTGCAGGACGGCTCAATTGACCCGAAAGTTCCTTACAAGTGTTATTCAGCATATCAAAGTGAAAAGTACATTAATATTTTCTTCTATGACGGGCCGGTATCAAAATCCGTTGCATTTGATGATGTCCTTGCAAGTTCGCAAAACCTTCTAAACAAAATATTTGCGTCAGAAGATAAAAAATCGGCAGGCGATCAATTAATAAGCGTGGCAACTGATGGGGAAACTTTCGGGCATCACAAGCGGCATGCAGAGCGCACACTTGCTTTCTTCCTGCGCTCTCTTGCACCAAGGAATAACCTGAAGATAGTCAATTTTGGCGAGTATCTTGAGCTCCACCCCGCTTTGAATGAAGTAAAGATCAAGCCTGGCGAAGGTACATCGTGGAGCTGTATTCACGGAGTCAAAAGATGGAAGGAAGATTGCGGCTGCGGTGGCGGCGGCGGATGGCACCAGAAATGGCGTAAACCCCTGAGAGAAACTCTTGATCTGCTAAGGGACAGGCTCATTGTAATTTACGAAAACCTGGGAAGTGCATTTTTCAGGGATGTGTGGAAAGCCAGAAACGGGTATATTGAGCTTGTATTGGATCCATCTGAAGAAAGAACCGATAAGTTCTTCCATTCAAATTCTCATCGGGAGCTCAGTTCATCTGAAAAACAAACAGCATTGAAGCTTCTGGAGATGCAAAAGTACTCAATGTTCATGTTCACAAGCTGCGGATGGTTCTTCTCCGAAATATCAGGTTTGGAAACCGCAAAGATCCTTGAGTACGCCGCAAGGGCTATGGAGCTGGCTATGGAACTCACGGGAATTGAACTTGAAGAAGAGTTTATGGAAGGGCTTTCTGCTGCACCAAGCAATATTCCAAAGTACAAAGACGGCAAACGTGTCTATGAGATGTTAGTTAAGAAGATAAATGAGTAACATATAAGGAAAAAATTGTTAGACGAATATCTGCTAAATACAAAGATATCGGATAAGTGGAAACACGTGGGCACGCGCAGAAGAGCAGGTGTAGCAGTGCCGTTATTTTCGCTCTATTCTGCAAACAGTGTTGGAATTGGTGAAATACCCGACCTGAAACTGCTTATTGACTGGTGTGCAAAGACCGGCATGAGCATCATTCAGCTTCTCCCGCTTAATGACGTAGGTAATGACTTTGCACCTTACAATTCAATTAGCTCATTTGCTCTGGACCCGATGTACCTTGCTATAAGCAGGATCAAAGGGTCAGATGTTTCTGAATACGGTGATAAGTTAGCACGCTTAAAGAAGAAATACAGGCCGGTCTTTAAAAGGGTTAACTACAAAATCAAAAAAGCGAAGATCGATCTGCTGTGGGAGATATTCAAAGGGACAAGAACAGAAAACGACCCAGATTTTACCCGTTATACTGAAGAGAACTCATACTGGCTTAAGAACTATTCTGTTTACAGAGTGATCAGCGAACAGCAGAATAATAAGAGCTGGGAAAAATGGCCTGAAGACCTGAAAAACCGAAATGATAAAGCAATTGAAGAAGTAGTTATCAATAATTACGAAAGAGTTCAATTCTATATGTGGCTCCAGTGGCAGCTTTACCTGCAAATGCTGGATGTTAGCGCATATTCCAAAGTAAAAGGAGTCATATTAAAGGGCGATCTTCCGTTTTTGGTATCAAGAGAAAGTGCAGATGTGTGGGCTCACAAAGAATATTTTCTTCTGCATCTTTCATCCGGTGCGCCGCCTGATATGTATTTTGCAGAAGGGCAAAAATGGGGAATGCCGCCTTACAACTGGGATTGCATTGCAGGCAGCGGATTTGTGTATTTGACTGAGAATCTGAAGTACGCATCGAATTTCTATGAAATGTACAGGATCGACCATTTTGTCGGACTATTCAGAGTTTGGGTGAGTCCCGTGGATAACTACGATCACCCCGGAAGCTTTATGCCCAAAGAAGAATATATTTGGGAAGCTCATGGTAGAAGGCTGATCGAAGTAATGGTCAACTCAAGCCCTATGCTTCCCTGCGCCGAAGATCTTGGTACCGTTCCTGGCTGCTCATACCACGTTTTGTATGAGTATGGAATTCCAGGTATTGATTTTCAGCGGTATCACAAAAGAAATTTTGATTTCAGGCATCCGGGGGATTACAGGATAAACTCCTCAGCAGTAATATCTACACACGATTCAAGCTTTTGGGTGAACTGGTGGCAGTTTGAAGCAGGTACAATTGATGAAAGACTATTTGAGATTATGTGTATGAATGCCGGAATGACGGAAGGACATCTGAAATACGTAAAAGATGAATTGTTTGAGAGGCACGGCTCCAGGTACGGCAGGCTGAGATGGAAAGATGAAATCGACAGCACCGAAGAACTTAAACAAGTACTTCAGCTAACTGGTGATAGAGCCAATGACATTGTTTACATTTACATGGAATCATTCAGAGAAAAAGAGAGGTTTTTGAGCTATTTGGGACTTTCAAATGCTGACTCTGCTGTTACTTCCGGCCTTGTAATGCGAAATCTGGAAAGAATTAATCAGTCAAACTCTATTTTCAGTATTCAGCTCATTCATGAGTATCTTTGTCTGGATGAAGGCTTTCTGAGTAAAATTTCTAAGTGGAATTACAGGCTGAACACCCCCGGAGTCATTAGCAGGAATAACTGGTCATTAGTTCTCCCCCTTTCGCTTGAAAGACTGCTTGAGCTTGAAATAAACGAGAAGATAAAAAGCACTATTCAGGTCACGGAAAGAATATAGATTTTACTTTAACGCTGTAGCACTAACTCCATTTAATATATTGGTCTTAGCTTCCTGCAATTCACTTAATTCTTTCTCTGTTAGCTTTGGATAAGCAAGGTTTAATTTTTCCAGTGTACCCACGATGATATCCCCAACAGCCGCGCGCATAAACCACTTCCTGTCTGCGGGTATTATGTACCACGGGGCGTGATCGGTGCTGGTGCTGCTTATTGCATCTTCAAATGCCTTCATGTACTTATCCCAGAACTCACGTTCTTTAACGTCACCGGCAGAGAACTTCCAATTCTTGGAAGGTTCATCTATTCTTGCAAGGAAACGCTCTTTTTGCTCGTCCTTTGACACATTCAGGAAGAACTTTAGAATAATTGTACCGCTTTCGTAGATATTCTCCTCAAAACTGTTGATTGCATCAAACCTTTGTTTCCAGAAGTCCTTTGAAATATCGTCAATTGTTCTGATTCCGGGAATATTCTGCCCCAATATGAATTCAGGGTGCACTCTTGTTACAAGCACTTCTTCGTAGTGCGAGCGGTTGAATATCTTGATCATTCCCTTTTTGGGGAGTTCCATGTTGACCCTCCACAGAAAATCGTGTGCCAATTCCAAATGAGATGGTTGTTTGAAGCTTGCAACTTCGCAACCCTGAGGATTAACACCAGACATTACATGCTTAATAGTGCCGTCTTTGCCTGCGGCATCCATTGCCTGAAAAACAATAAGCAGTGAATACTTATTCATCGCATAAAGCATGTCCTGAAGCTCACTAAGCCTCTGTATATCCTTTTGAAGCATTTCCTGAGCGTCTTCTTTACTTCTGAATCCGCCTGTATACTTTGTATCGTATTCTTTTAGATTAACTTTTGTACCGGGTTTTACAAGCAGGTTCTCATCCTTGCGGAAGTTGTTATCAGTATTTTTTCCCATAGGTCTTGCCGTTTATTGTGTACAAATATAGCGGTTACTTATAAAACTTATCGTGATATTCCTTTATCATTCCGGGTTTTAATGTGCCGGAGTCAACTATTCTCATCAGGAAATCCCTGAACACTTCATTCTTTTCATTATATTTTTCCGATTTCATTATCTGATATAATGCAACTGACAACACGTGAATGCCTTCATCACTCTGGTTCCACCTCCCGGCGGCATCTTTTGCCAGTCCCAGCTTTTCATTTATCAGCTGGTCAAGTACCTGGACGCAATCCTCTTCGAATAGCCCTTCAAGCGAGTTATAACCAAGGGCCGGATCGTGGTTCTTAACTTTATCCATCAGGAATTCATCCGCTCCGAAAGAATCGATCAGCTTCCTCAATTCAGTGTCATTCCTGTAGTCATACGGCGGATGCATCATCTCATGGGCTGATGTACGTATCGTGATCTCAAAAGGCCATTCAATTGATGTGAGGAAACGCATTCCCGTTATCTTTATTCCGTGCGGTTTATTGTAATAAAGCATATAGACTGTAATGGTATCTGAAGGCAGTTTGAAACCAAGGAAATACTCGTTTTCTTTTATTACATCATATTTATCCAAACCCGGCCTTACATCATCTATCCTTTTTTGTATCTTAGGCCTGATGCTGGTGGTCCAATACTCCTTAAATCCGTTATCCTTTAGAAAAGTGAATATTGTTAACAGTTCGTTTTTTATGGAAAGGAACAGATCCCAGCTCTCTTCATCGTGGTAGGGAGTCTTTGAGAAATTTTCCTTAAGCTCTGAAGGGTCATTCACAGCTGCTATCATATCTTCAAGCTCACCGCCTTTGATAGCAGAAAAGTAAAGGCACAGCCATGCTGAAAAAATTATTCCCTTATCTTCCTTCAGTTTTTTCTGCAGTCCTTTGAGTGCAGATACGGCTTCGGGAGTCAGTTTTCCTTCATATGGGTTTGGTTCGGTCTTATAGAATTCTTTGTAAAAACTGTCTCCGGTCAGAATATTCAAAAAGCAGCATGCGTCATACTTGAATGACGGTTCTATCTTCCAGTTTGTCATAGATCCATTTTTAGGTTGTGCAGATAATATCGATGGGCAAAAATAAATGAACAGTAAAAATATTTTCATTTTCATGATCATATCAAGAGGGTATCAATTATACAAAAAATTCACTTCCTACTGCTCTCCCAGCTCCCTGAGCCTCTCCAGCCTTGGCTTTTCATTCTCAGCCATCCAGATATCTTTTGAAAGTATTTCATAAGCTTTCCTGAAATGCGGCTTCGATTCATCACTTCTTTTCAGCGCAAGCAGGCATTCACCTGTTTCCTCGTGAATATACCCGTCTTCATCAAGCCCTGTATCTTTAAACCACTTCTCCAGCTCAATTTGCTTATTCAGGGCTTCTTCTAACCTGCCAAGTGACCTGTACACGCGGGCAACACACCACTTCGCAATTCCAAGCTTCATTTTTGATTTCCTCTCGGTATGCCAAATTACATTCTTCTCGAAGAGCTCAAGCGCCTTGTGATATTCAGCCATATCGTGATAGGTCCAGCCCGTATTATTGTATAATGCCCCGAGCCATCCTTTTGCTTTCTCATCAGAAGTCTTTTCAGCCATTTCTATTGCAAGTTCATTCCACTTTAACGACTCTTCGCCCTCATCCACTATTCCAAGCATGTGGACTGCATCAATTGCATAATTATCTTCGCCGTACTTTTCCGCCTGCTGGTATGCCGCCATAAAAAGCTCGCGGGCTTTATCGTAGACCTTTGATGAGTTATAAGTCCTGCCCCGCTCAAGCATATATCTTATTCTTGGCCGTACGTGCTCAGTCTTGATGAGCTTCATTGCCTTATCAAGTATCTTATGTGCTTCGTCAAACTTCATCTGCAGTCCTTGAGTTCTCGCAAGCTGAGTCAATAGCTCAATGTAATATCCTCTGTCTTTGGATCTTTCTGCTGCGGGCAGAAGCTCTTTGAACTTCTTTTCAGTACCTGCGGGATCGCTGTAATCCCAAAGCTTGTCAAAATCCGCTGATTCATTGTACGGCATTTACTTTATTGCTCCATCCTTCCCTGCTATTCTGCGCAAAAGGCCGGTTTGACCTGAATGATACGCTTCGTGGAATGCCAAAGTTGTCAATTCTTTAAGATCATCCGGTTTTGCCGACAGATCAGTTGACCTGATTGCGTCTTCAAGCTCCTTCTGCCCAGATTTCATCCTGCCCCTCAGATCTTCCAGAGGATAGGCAGAATTTATATCAAGCTGCTTTGAACCGCGTTTATAAAGCGCAGCCATTTTTTCATCACTCAATCTCTGCAAGCCAACTATTTCTCTCGCATCATCCCTGCTGACAAGGATATGTCCTACCACCCAGTTAAGGCTGTTACCCCCGCTTTGGGGAGATATCAGGCTTTCTTCATGTGTGATGCCCTCGGTGTTAACGGATATTACATAGCTGCTAAACTGGTATACCCAAAGAGTTTCTTGGTTATTCATAATTTTTCGGGGAGTTTTATTTTACAATTGATATAATTTTTTCAATAATATACTTTGCCCAGCCGTGATGCGCTATATCCTTTTCATCGGGCAGCTTGTAATACTCGAACCATTCATTCTGAGCAAGGTTATCGTTTGGATATATCTTCGGCAGAGCGTCAATCGTTTGGTAATAATGGAAAATCAGGTGCCACGTGCCGTCGTTGCCGATAAATGACTCCACAAACCCCAGCGTTAGGTTAGCCGTAATATATCCAAGCTGTTCACTGGCTATTCTGCGGGCTGCGTCTTCGGGGTGTTCGTTGAAGTTCACAAGGTCATCGGGCAGGAACCAGCCCTTCTGGTGGTCGTATTTATTGGCATCTTTATAGGTTACCAGCAGGACCTTATTTTGATGCAGGAGGGCTACATCTGCTACAAGCTTAATGTTTTGGTTGTCTGTTGTTTTCATCTATAAAATTAGCTTAAACTGTTGAATTTTGCAATTCTAATGCGTCCTGAAGGGAGTGAAGGACCCGGACTTTTCTGATTGCATATGAGCCTGATGCGTTTTCGTAAATCCGGTTTATTATTGCAGGAAAGCACTTCAAGAAAAATGAGAATACTAACATGGAATCACCATTTCTCTCAGCACCTGTATACATTTTTTTTCGGGGTTCCGGAACATGTTTTTGTAATTCCGGCTTATTTTTGCAGAGTGCAAAATGGCAAAATGGAAATTTGGCATTTGGTGTTTCTCCTCACCCCCGCGCACAATAGGTGCGCTTCCCCCTCTCCAACTTGGAGAGGGGGAAAATCTCAGAGGTAATTTGGTTAATTGGTTTGAATTAAAGAAAAAAGCAAAAGTAAAAAGGCGCAAATAATGCAAAATCCCGGTTTTTTTTCTTCCTGTATTATATCTAAAGCCTGAAAGCGGCTGTACCGAAAGAAATCCTTTGAAGTATATTTTTTACTTTTGCCTTTTTACTTTTTACTTGTTATATGTGATACACATACACAATCCAAATATAATATGTATTTTGCATCTATGCGTATCATGGTGTGATATTAATGCGTAAGCGTTTGATTTTTGTATGATAGACACCATAATGCAGCGGCGGCACTCCTTGCAGTCATATTAAAAACAGAACACTGATGACACTGATGAAACGGATTTAACGCGGGACGGTATAAATGCAGAAACAAAAACCATAGTAGTAGCGGCGGCACTCCGTGCAGTCATATAAAAAGCAGAACGCAGATGACACTGATGAAACGGGTTACCACGAAGCCCAAAGCTAAACCCCCGACTAAAACTAATCAGGGAGTGTACAATGGTTAAATTAAAAAACTTTTCATGATCAGTATCCCATCCCCCCTTTGTCCAAAGGGGGGATGAAGACTCTGCTCTTGGTAAAAATGATAATAAAACCTCAAACAGCATCAACGGATGAAATATAATGGGGGTTCGGTTTTAACAGCTTATCTCCTCACCCCCGCGCACCATAGGTGCGCTTCCACCTCTCCAACTTGGAGAGGGGGAGGTTGCCATTATACAAAAAGCTGAACGCAGATGACACTGGTGAAACGGATTTGCTGGATTAAATGGGTAATCCTGTCTTCACTCAACCCCCGATTCAAATTAACGCAGGTTCATATAATGGTTAAATCAAAAGGTATTTCATTGATTCAGCCCCCATCCCCCCTTTGTACAAAGGGGGGATTAAAAGCTTCCATACCCCATCATTCTATCTGAAATATTAATTACGGGGATCTTGATATTTACAATGGGGGTTTTGGTTTTGACCGGCTCACCCGCGCCGGTGATTCATTTCTTT
>JAUQWS010000131.1 GCA_030835025.1 Ignavibacteria bacterium
TTCAGCCGCCAAGGTATCTTTCCTTAATAGTATTTATATGGTGATTTATGTGACCGATAATAATATATCCAATTGCACGGGCTGTAATAGGATGATGTACGGCATCGGTGAGCATGTTAGCCCGCAGCTCACTTTGCTGTGCAGTAATATTTTCAAAGAATTTTTCTGTTGAAGCTCTGAGACTGCGGAATTCATCCAGTAAGTTATCCATGGACCTTTCGTTAACATCTACACTCGCAGCGTAGTGGTTTTCGTCATAATTGTGCAATATTGTGCTCTTATCAGCTCTAGCTGCAACCAGCGCACGGTACACCATCACCCGTTCTGTATCTATCAGGTGCTGAAGGATTTCCTTGATGCTCCATTTTCCTTCTGCGTAACGGAAATCTTGTTTTACATCAGGGATGCCTTCGAAAAACTCTATAGTGTTTTTTGAATTTTCACGAAGCATGCTGTTATAATCACCGTCGGGTACCAGGTCAATATACCTGCTGTACCACGGATTGAATTCACCGGGAATAGGTCTCTTCATTTCTCTGCAATTTACTTTATATTTACATTTTCATCAAGAACCCCCATCCACTCGGGGTGCTTTTTTATATATGATGCCGTGAAAGGGCATAAAGGAATTAGTTTAAGTCCCCTGGACTCGATATTTTCAAGCGCTAGCTTAACAAGTTTTGATGCGATTCCTTTTCCTTCAAGCTTCTGCGGTACCTCAGTGTGTGCAAAAATTATCTTATTTCCCGTCAGAATATACTCGATCCATGAAACATGGCCATCTGAATAAAGCTCAAATTGTTTCTTTTCTGTATTATCGCTGAACTGATCTTCCATTAATTATTTTTTGTTTTGAAATCAACCAGCGTCTTTCCGGAATTCTTTATTAGCTGAAGCGCCCATCTCGTAATTACAACCGAGCTTATCAGCCCGCTTATTGCATCAAGAGAGTACAGATTGTAAAACATTCCGGCAGTCAATGCAATTATTGCCGTAACACTTGTAAACCCGTCTGCTATTACGTGGAGGTATGCTGAGCGTATGTTATGATCACTGTGGGAATGGTCATGATGAAGGAATACCGCGCTGAGAGCGTTAACAACCAGACCGATAACCGCCACAAAAATTGCTTCTTCAAATTTTATGGGAAGGGGATCGATCAGCCGCTGAAATGACTCAATAGCCATTACGACTGCAATTATCTGAAGCATAATGGCGCTTGTGAATCCGGAAAGTGCCAGGAGTTTTTCCCTGTGAAATGTGCAAATGTCTGAATCCGAATATTTTCTAGCAAGTACGTAAGCTATCCAAGAAAGCCCGAGCGCCAGAACATGACTTGACATATGATAACCGTCCGCAAGCAGGGCCATTGAGTTTGTCCAGTAACCGAAAGATATTTCAAGCACCATGGTTACTGCTGTTAATATGACAACAATTTTCGTTTTGTTTTCATGAACAAGGCTGTGGTCATGGCTATGAGTGTGGGAATGACTTTCATGCTGATTGTCATGAGAATGCGAATGGCTTTCGGAGTGTTCGTGCTCGTGTTTAAGCATTTGTACTATCGGGGAGTCCGTACAGGCAATTTTGCTGCTGTTTTAAGCAAATATAATTAAATCCGCGCATCTATTATATGAATTTCTACGTGCCCCGCCAATAGTTATCAACGATTACAATTATCCAATATTATTTCAGCAAACAAATCTGCTGCCGGCGGATTCCTGCGGAACCAAAGCTCAGGCTCAAAAAGTTCAAGCTCTCCAACAACGAGCATATTACTGTTATCCCACATAACATCAACTCTTGCATAGGGAATTCCGGGTTTTGAGTATTTAACAACCATTTCAGCGAATTCAATTTCATCCTGGGTTGGGGAATAGTCGTGGACTGTTCCGCCGTAATCATCCTGGACCCTGTAATCATCTGCTTTTGCCTTCTTCAGGACTGCATGAGTGAACTTTCCTCCAAACAGCATGTATGAAACCTCGCCTTTTCCGGTAATGCTATTTTGATATTCCTGGATGAGCATTGACTTATCCTTTATCAGCTCTCCATATATTGATTCATGCTCAGTAATGCTGCCGGAATTCAGCCTGTATGTGTGCCAGGCACCGCCGGATATTGCAGGCTTCAGGATGAATTCATTCCAATTGAGATGCTCGGTAATTTCTGCCAGTGACCTTGTATCACCCGGCTCAACAAATATAGTTTGCGGGATTCTGATTCCTGCTTTTTCAAGCTCAAGCATGTAATGCTTATCAATATTCCATTTTATGATATCTATGGAATTAATGAATTGTGTCTGCTTACTTGTTTTTTCCAGCCATTGGGAAAATTCTGCATAACGGTTAAAGTAATCCCAGGGAGTCCTTAAAATTGCATACTTTGTCTTCGACCAGTCAAATTCAGGATTATCCCAGTTAGTGCGGGTTACTTTGAGTCCGTGTTTTTCAAGAGCTTCAGCCAGAAGCCTGTCATCTTCGAGCAGGTTATTGACGTACCAATCATCACTATCTTTTGCTTTTAAGTACTTGGAAGCGGTGATGAGTGTGATATCGAATTTGGGCACAGAAATATCGGTTCTTATTTACATAAAGAGTTTTTGAATGGTCTAACTCTATTGTGGTTTATTCTTTCCATACAATTTCATAATTTGTTCAAAAGGATATACAACAATTGATGCACCGCCGAGTGTCGTAAAGATAACATTTGAATTGTAATAGTACGGAATCCTCACGCTGAAATTACCCTTGTGGGTGAAATGAAATGGTGAATCATTTACTAGCAACCCAGTTTGGGTTTCCCCAATCCAGGTTTTTGCCTGAATTTCTTCAATTGCACCTGTTGTCACTATTCCAAAGTCTTCAAAGCTCTCTCCATGATTAGATACTAATTTACCTGACAATATATAATCTTGCATAATGCGGTCATCTTCAAGGGAGAACAATGCAACATTTGTTGTCATGGTTCCTCCGTCAGAATAATCGAGTGTATCGCTACCAGTATACATATAGGGTACATAATTAGTGTCTGAACCGTGAATATAAAGAAAGTTAGTTTTTTGCTGTGAATTAAGTGTACACACAAAAATAGAAATAAAGACAATCGATATTTTAAGTCTGAGACTACGCATGGTTCAATATACCAATCCCTTAAATTTTTATCTATATAAATCCGCTGATTAAAACTATATTTGCAGCTAAATCAAAATACTTAATGTCAAAACCCAACAGACTCATAAACGAAAAATCACCTTACCTGCTGCAGCATGCGCATAACCCGGTGGACTGGTTCCCATGGGGAGAGGAAGCATTTGAAAAGGCCAGGGGCGAAGATAAACCGATATTTCTTTCGATTGGATACTCAACCTGTTACTGGTGCCACGTAATGGAGCGCGAAGTCTTTGAGGTTGAGGCAATAGCCAAAGAAATGAACCGGATATTTGTGAATATTAAAGTCGATAGGGAAGAGCGCCCGGATGTTGACAGGGTTTATATGTCTGCACTGCAAAGCATGACAGGCTCCGGCGGCTGGCCCATGTCGATGTTCTTAACAAGTGACCTTAAGCCTTTCTATGGAGCGACATATATCCCCCCGAAGTCAAAATACGGATTGGCGGGATTTGAAGAGCTTATCCTGCAGCTTGAAGAAGCATGGAAAACCCGCCGTGATGAAATCCATAAGTCCGGTAACGAAATACTTGACCACATTAGAGAAGCATCTGAGAATAAGAGATCAAAGGAAGAATTAAGCAAAGAAATGCTTCTAAAAGGTGCTCAGCAGTTCAAGAACGGTTTTGATGAAGAGTACGGCGGTTTCGGTGAAGCACCGAAGTTCCCAAGGCCTCCTGGTTTAAACTTCCTGATGAGAGCTTATAATAGATTCAGCGATACAGAATCGCTGCAAATGGTGATTCGCACTTTGCTTCAAATGGCAAGAGGCGGAATGTATGACCACATCGGGGGAGGATTCCACCGCTATTCCGTAGACCGCTACTGGCGCGTGCCGCATTTTGAAAAAATGCTTTATGACCAGGCGCAGCTTTCGGTTAATTATATCGAGGCTTTCTTAATAACCGGTGATAACTATTTTGGCGGAATCGCAAAGGATGTACTTGGTTATGTTGAAAGGGTCTTAACTTCGCCGGAAGGGGGATTTTATTCTGCTGAAGATGCCGAATCTGCATTAAGCTTTGATGAACCTAATGAAAAAGAAGAAGGTGCATTCTATATTTGGACAAAAAAGGAGATAGATGAACTGCTTGGCGAAAAAGCAGAAGTTTTCAATTTCTATTTTGGAGTAAATGAATACGGCAACGCTCCCCTAGGCAGCGATCCACACAGCGTCTTTGTTGAAAAGAACATACTTTATATTGCTAATTCAATAAGTGAGGCCTCGAACGAATTTGAAATGCCAACAGACCTGGTAAACAGGATAATTGAAGAAGGAAAGGAAAAACTTTTTGAAATCAGGGATAAACGTCCTAAGAGCCACCTTGACGATAAAATCCTGACATCGTGGAACGGTCTGATGATCACAGCCTTTGCAAAAGCTTCGCAGGCATTTGGCGATAAGAGGTATCGGGAAAGAGCCAAGGCAAGTGCAGACTTCATTATTGCAGAACTGTACAAACCGGAGCTTCATACTCTGCTTCACCGGTGGCGCGATGGCAATGCTGCGATCGAAGGAACTCTAGAGGACTATGCATTCTTTGTACAGGGCCTAATAGATCTGTATGAAACATGTTTTGAAGAAAAGTACCTTGAAGCAGCGCGTGACTTAACGCAAACCATGATAAAGGACTTTTATGACGAAGACGCCGGCGGATTCTTTGACACTTCCGGAAAAGACAAAAGCATACTTGTGAGGACAAAAGAGGATTATGATTCAGCTGAGCCTACCGGAAACTCGATCGCAATTCTGAACCTGGTAAGGCTTTCAATGCTGCTGGATTTTCAGGAGTGGAGTGACAAGGCATATTCGTCGGTTCTTGCATTTTCAGGCAAGATAGATCAGATGCCGTATGCAATGCCTCAAATGCTGGTAGCTCTGGAAAACGTCCTGTTCAAGCCAAAACAGATAATTATTGCCGGTAAGAAATTCGATGAAACTTCATACCGCATGCTGAAGGAAGTGAATTCCAGATTTATTCCAAATAGAATCCTTATCAATGTTGATTCAGAGGAGTCCCAAAAGAGCGTAACATTCGCTTCAAAAATCGTCATAAATGAGCTAAAGACCACGGCTTATGTATGCGAGAACTTTGCCTGCAGACTACCTGTTAATACGGTAGATGAACTTATTGAATTGCTGAAAATATGAAGAATATGCAAGAATGCAAAAGTGTAGTAGCTAATTAGGGGTATTAGCGCATAGCGGGATTCGTTACACAAATACCCCAATCCTATATTAACTTTGTAGTGTATGAAATACATTACAGCAATATTTTTGCTTTGCCTGATCTACATGATCGGATGTGAAGCACCGCAAGATCTTAACCGGCCGGGGGACAGGTTAACAGGAGAAGTTTGGATGATAGATACAAATATCAATCTGAACGGAGGATATTATACTGTTTCTCTTTTCAATGCAGATAGCACAAATCCATTTTACCGGGTACCTTTCAGAACGGACTCGTTGAACCTTGTACATCTGACCCATAGTTACGATACACCGTTCTTAATGGAAGGCATTCCGACCGGCAGATATTATCTTGCAGCAACGTGGACTTCTTATCCGAGGATCCCGAATGAAATACCGATTGTGCTTGGCACATACGGTTGCGATACTGCGAGGAACTGCACTGATCACAAGGTGATCGTATTTCCGAACTTTGACGGAAACGGCAGGTTCTTTTATTCGTGGACAGATCTTAACAAGCGGCTCAACTGAGCTTGCGTTTTTGAAGTTCAATTGACTTTTCATAAAGCCATTTCCTGTTTGAAATGTCTGTGGTATTTATTTGTCCTCTTTTAATACTTCAATAAGCTTCGCGGAATCAATTCTTTCTAACTTCATTAATTCATTTAAGAAAACAGAGAATTCCTTTTCTTAGCCCTGTTCTGGCGGTAACATTCTTGTTATTGATAAGAAATTATCTGTAGGTATAGGAGACTGACAAAGATGGATCATAAAATTCCGCAGGACGGTGAAGTGACAGTGAAAATATATGACAATGCTGGCAGAGTGGAGCGTTATGAATATCGATACTTCTAATGCTGATAATTAGTTCTTTTTAGGCAGTGAAACCGTAAATTTAGAACCTTTGGACTCTTCTGTTTCCAGATCTATCTTTGCACCTATAATATCACTCAGTTTCTTAACTATTGAAAGACCAAGCCCTGTTGAATGCTCATCCCCGGTAGGTTTAGCACTTAGCCTGGCAAACTTGCTGAACATTTTTTCTTTGTCAGATTCGCTGAAGCCGGGGCCATCATCCTTAATTTCAAACTTAATAATATTTCCTTCATGATAAGTTCTGAAAATTACATTTCTTTCGGGAGGAGAGAATTTGATCGAATTGGAGACCAGATTCTGAAGTATTTCGTAAAGAATTTCTTTATCTGCTGAGAGGGTCTGCGGAACCTCATCTGCAATGAATGTGAAGCTTAGTTTTTTCTTCTCAGCGCTATCCTTGAAGTTTGCCGCAAGTTCTTTGCTGAAAGCGTTGACGTCAAATTCTGAGATCTGTATTCGAAGCTCACCCTGTTCAATTGCATTATGATCAAGCAGCTTTTTGATGAGATTAAACATTCTATCCGTCTGGTTTATCAGGTTTGCAGTCAGCTCATCTTTATCGGTTTCGGAAAGTTCTTTTCTTCGTTTAAGTATCCTTGCAGTCGAAAGAATATTCACAAGCGGATTCTTTAGGTCATGGACCGCTATAGCCATAAACTCATTCTTTTCGTTGTTCAGATTTTTCAGTTCAATATTAAGTTTCTTTACATCTTCCAATGCTTTGGCAAGCTCAATATTCCTGAGCCTTTGGATCTCTGCTTCTTTCTGCGCCTGTTCTATTTCCAGCTGGGTAGAAATGTTCCGGGCTTTGATCTCTGCTTCCTCCTGCATGTACTCAAGTTCCTTGCTGTATGCCACCTGAAGATGATGAAGGGCAATTGGAGCTTCATCAATTTTCGAATAAGCTTCTGAAAGTGATTTGTGCAGTTCAAATATCGACTTTTTCATCCCCAGCTCCGCTGCAAGATCAAGCGCCTTTCGAAGGTTAAGAATACCATCATCAGTCTTATTTTCAAGAATCTGAAGCCTGCCCTGTGCTCCGTAGACCTTAACCAGTCCTCTTCTGTCTTCCAGCTCAAGTTTGATCATTCTGCTCTCTTCAAACAGCCTGAACGCCTCTGAATAATTCCCAAGGTTCATGTAAGTTTCCGCCAGATGATCAAGTGCCATCGATGTTCTGTTCTTGTCATTTCTCTTGCCGGCAAGGCCTAATGCATCGTTAAGAAATCTAAGTGACTCTCCGTAATTTCCCAGGAGCGAGTGGGTCAGTCCTATATTTATGTTAGTCACAAGCAGAGATTCTTCATCATTCTCTTCTTCAGCTATATCAAGCGCCCTTGAATAGAATTTAAGCGCATTCTTATAATCTTTAATATTGGTATAAATCAGTCCAATGTTCGAGTGTACTATTGCAATTTTCCTGTTCTCACCAAGCTCTTCATACATTTTCAAGGATCTAAGGTAAGCCTTAAGTGCATTTGAGTAATTATTCAGGTTGTCATTTATAATTCCGACGCAATTAAGTGCATCACCCATGATCCTTTTTTCGCCAAGACGCTGCGAAAGTTTGATAGCTTCAGTGAGGAACTTCATTGATTGCGGGTAATTTGAAACAAGTTCATTGCAAATGCCGAGAGTGTAAAGGCTTTTTGCTTCCAGCAGCTCGTCGCTTGATTTCAAGGCATGAACATACGCAAAATTTGCCAGCTCAATTGCTTTCTGCGGCTCATTATATCTTATACTTTGAGCTTCTTCCAGAAGCTGATGCAGTTTTTCGTTATATCCTTCGGGCAGGTTCATTTTGATATATTCCTTCTAAAACACTTAAATATCATAATCTTTGAGTTAAATTGAAACATAAATTGTCTGACTTTTTGTCTGCTTTAAACTTGAATTGCTTAGAATCATATCTTCGGGTAATTTATGTGATCAGAGGTCTGATTTGAACCAAAAGGATCATGAGAATATAAGTGTTGGATATTTCAGATTTGCATTTCCCATATGGGTTAACTTACGGTTTTGTGATCCGGAGGTCCAATTGAACAGTATCAATATTTTAATCCTGCATAAATACAATTCTTGATGAATTGCTTTTGAAATTGACTTGAGAACAAATAACGGAACTGAATATAGCGTTGTTTTTCCTATGAGTGGGTTTAAAGACAAGCTCAAAAATATCGAGTTTTAGATTGGAGGGAGTGTTAATTGAAATAATCTGAAACTACTATCGTAAGAAACTATTCTTTGTTTACCGGTATTTCTAGCTTAAAAACAGATCCCTGGGGGGAGTTATTCTCACACCATATCCTGCCGGATAAGAGTTCTGTAAGCTTCTTCGCAATGGATAGGCCAAGTCCGGTGGAGTTTTCATCTCCGGTTGGCTGGGCACTTAATCTTGTGAACCTGCCGAAAAGCTTCTGCATATCGCTTTCTGTCATTCCCGGGCCGCCATCCTTTATTTCTATGTGAATGTAATTATTTATTTCACCTGCCTTCACGTGAATTTTATTTCCGCGCAGAGTGAATTTGACTGCATTCGAAACCAGATTATCCAGGATCTGTTCAAATGCGCTGCTGTCTGATCTGATAAAAAGATCCTTTTCTATGTTACAAATTATAGTAATATCCTTCTTTTCAGAACGCTCTTGATAATCATTTACCACTCTTTCTATCAAATCCGAAGCATCAAAGTTCTGAAAAGTAATGTTTCTTTTTCCTGACTCAATTGCATTAATATCAAGCAGCTTCGCTATAAGCTCAAACATCTTCTCCGAAGTGGTTTCGATGTTATGCGCAATTTCACATATCTTTTTTTTATCATAGCTGTCAAATTTTGTTCTTATCTTCCTTGAAAAGCTGAGTATTCCGGAAAGCGGATTCCTCAAATCGTGGGCAGCGACGGCCATAAACTCATTTTTTTCTTCGTTTACCTTGATCAGGTTTTCATTTGCCTCTGCCAGTTCAATGTTCTTCAGCATATATATTTCCTTTTCCTGCAGCGCTATCTTCTTTTCACTTTCAGCATTCAGGAATTGGTACTGAATAGAAAGACTCTTCATTTTTCTGTCTGATTCCAGATTAATTATTTCCTTTTCCGTGGTAAAGTACTGTTCAAAATGATGAAAAGCCTTTTCATAATTTCCTATTCCCCTGAAAATTTCATAAAGTATTTTGTGGATTCCGCTGATATCCTTCTTTGCATTTCTCTTTTCCGCAAGATCGATAGCCATATACAGGTTATCCAGGGCAATTACAGTATTTTCTTGCTTTGCAAAAAGCTTTCCAAGATTTATATGTGCAGCAGTTTCGTTGATCGTATCGCCTATATCCTGAGAAATCCTCAAAGCGTCCAGGTAGTATTTTTTTGCCTGTTCGGGATTATCCATTTCGAAATATATTTCACCAAGCGAGAGCATTGCAGCAGCCTTGCCGCTCAGATCTGAGATCTCTTCCTGCAGATTCAAGTGGCTGTTCTGGTAGTCGATGGCCTTATCAAACTCACCCATATCCTTATATGCTTTCCCAATGTTGACCAGGGCATTTGATTCTGCCTGTTTATTCCCCAGTGAATGAAGAATGACGAAGCTTTCATTATAATACTCGATGGCTTTTTCATACTCTTTTATGTGAGAGTGGACTATACCGATATTTCCAAGTGCGAATCCTCGATCAAGTATGTTATTCTTTTCGGTGGCAAGCTTCATACTGCGGTTAAAATACTCCAAAGAAGTCTTATAATCCTCAAGGTTCATGTATACAATACCGATATTGTTAAGGAGACTTTCGGGTACATCAAATGCATTCTCATTATATATCTGCATGCTTTTCAGGTAACTCTCCAGCGAGGACGTGTAATCTCCTGATTCCTGGTATGCAAGTCCTATGTTGGTCAATACAGATGCTTCAAACTTCTTTTCGTTAAGGTCTTTGAGTATAAGCAGGCATCTGTGAAGGTAATCCAGAGAGTATTTATAATCTCCAAGATTCAGGTAAAGATTACCCATTGAATTGATAACCCTGGCTTTGCCCACCGGGTCATTTATTTCACTGAAAACTTCGAGCGCTTTTTCGAAAAACTGGAATGCGTCATCATACCTTGAAAGCAGTCTGCAGGAAATTCCGCATTTTCTGTAGGCCTGTGCCAAACCCTCTTTGTAAGAAATAGACTTTGCAAGTTCAATTGTTTCGATGCTTATTGAGAGTGATTTTTCGATGTTACCCGGCCTGACAGCCTCTGCAAGGCGGTTCATCAAATCGATCTTGTTTTCAGTATCAGAGGTTTTACCTATTTCGGCCTCAAGGGCTGATATTAAGTCTTCCATTTTAAAAGATGTAGAGAATTCAGTATTTCATTAAGTAAAACTACAAAAATTATGTAAATACAGCTATCTGGAACGTAACATACTATAAATATAATACAAAAAAAATAACTTACTTGCCTCATTATTAAGGTTTTTGAAGATGAAGCACAATACTACCAGTAA
>JAUQWS010000132.1 GCA_030835025.1 Ignavibacteria bacterium
AATTCAGGACTCCTGTTTTCGCTTTCTCAATTGAAACTCCACCAATTTTAAGGTATTTTTGTAAATTCCCATAATTTTTAACTCTGAAGTGGCTGAAACCCAGACTCCTTTAATGCGCCAGTATTCACAGATCAAGGCTAAATACCCTGATACCGTACTGCTTTTCCGTATGGGAGATTTCTTCGAGACCTTCGATACTGACGCGCATATTGCCGCCAAAGTTTTGGGTATAACGCTTACAAAGCGCGCTAACGGTGCCGCTTCTGATGTTGCGCTGGCGGGTTTTCCGCACCACGCCATTGATAATTACCTTCCGAAGCTGGTTAAAGCAGGCTACAAAGTGGCGGTCTGTGAGCAGATGGAAGACCCAAAGCTTGCCAAGGGAATTGTAAAACGCGATGTTGTTGAAGTTGTAACTCCGGGACTAACGTTTTCGGATAAGCTGTTGGACCACAAGAGCAATAATTACATTGCATGCTTCTTTGTTAAGGATGAACGCTGCGGATTTTCATTCTGTGATATTTCAACCGGAGAGTTTTCAACCTGCGAAATTCCTTTTAAGAATATCAAAGAACAACTTGAGCTTATCAACCCGGCAGAGGTCATCATATCCAAAACTCAAAAAGCTCTTTTTGCAGGGATTTTAGACCTTGAACCAAGCCCGGTAATACAGCATAGGATTACAATTACCAAACTCGACGAATGGATATTTAATCTGGATTACTGCACCGAACTGCTGCTATCACAGTTCAGAACAAAATCACTTAAAGGCTTCGGTATTGACGAATACAAGCTTGGAATCATCGCAGCAGGCGGCATACTGAATTATGTGAATGAAACACAAAAAGGCAACCTGCAGCATGTTAACAAGATAGCATATTACGATACCAGCGATTATATAATTCTTGATAATTCCACAAAACGCAATCTTGAAATAATTTCCTCGATGTCCGAAGGTTCAAGAGACGGTACGCTGATATCAATACTCGACAGGACAACAACCGCAATGGGCGCAAGGCTGCTTAAGAACTGGATTTCACGCCCGTTGAAAAAGCTTGCGCAGATACACAAGCGTCAGGAATGCGCTCAGGAATTCTACGAGAATAAGCCCCTCCGCAAAAACCTGATGACGCTTTTTAAGAATATCGGTGACCTGGAAAGGCTGATCTCTAAAATTGCGACTGCACGCGCTGTAGCAAGAGATCTTATAAACCTGAAATACTCACTAAAGATAATAACAGAGCTTAAGAATTATCTTGGCACCACAGAAGTAAAAACCCTAAGGGATATTAATGACAACATTAAAGAACTTGACGTTCTTGTTAAGCTCATTGATGACTCCATAAGTGAGGATTCTGCCATTCCAAGCGATATGCCGACCGGTTCAAGAAGGATAATCAAACAGGGCTATAACAAAGAGCTTGATGAGCTTACGGGTATTATGAATTCAGGCGAAGCGTGGCTGGAGAATTACCAGAGGAAAGAGCGTGAGCGGACGAAGATAAATTCACTTAAGGTAAGCTATAACAGGGTATTCGGGTATTACATAGAAATTTCCAAAGCTAACCTTGTAAAAGCGGATTCAGTTGAAGGCTATATCCGCAAGCAGACACTTGTAAATGCTGAGCGTTTTATTACGCAGGAATTAAAAGAGTATGAAGATAAGATTCTGAGCGCAGGTGAAAAGATCGCCATACTTGAAGCAAAGCTTTTTGCCGATGTTCGCCAGAAAGTCGTTGAGTATGCAGGCGATATCCAGTTAAACGCAGCTATGATAGGAATTCTGGATGTACTCCTGGGTTTTGCGGAAATAGCAGAACAGTACAGGTATACAAAGCCGATTGTTAACGAATCTGATACCATTGATATCCATGAAGGCAGGCACCCGGTAATTGAACAGCTTTTGCCTGCAGGAGAAAAGTTTGTGCCAAATGATACTCTCCTCGATCCGGATGACAGGCAGGTTATTATTATCACCGGACCCAATATGAGCGGGAAATCATCTTACTTAAGACAGGTTGGACTAATTGTACTGCTCTCGCAAATTGGTTCTTTTGTGCCGGCTAAAAAAGCTACCATTGGTATATGCGACAGGATTTTTACACGTGTTGGAGCAATGGATAACATAGCCAGGGGTGAAAGTACGTTTTTGATAGAAATGCAGGAATCCGCCAACATACTTAATAACCTGACACAAAAAAGCCTTGTGCTGCTTGATGAAGTCGGACGCGGAACAAGTACGTATGACGGAATTTCTATAGCATGGGCAATAACAGAGTATATACACGAAAATCCCGAATCAAAAGCCAAAACCCTTTTTGCGACGCACTACCATGAGCTTAATGCGCTCGCAAGTCTTTACCCTAGAATTAAGAACTCCAGGGTTGAGGTCAAAGAAGTTGGTGATAAAGTTATTTTCCTGCACAGAATAAACGAAGGGACAGCCGACCATAGCTTCGGTATTCACGTTGCTCAAATGGCGGGATTGCCTGATATTGTAACAAAGCGTGCAAAGGAAATTCTTGGCAATCTTGAAAAACGCGAAGAGCGCTCAAGACGCAAGGATGAATTCCAGATCAACTTGTTCGAATATAAAGATAATGAACTTAAGGATGTGCTTGACAAGATCGACCTGAATAAGATGACTCCCCTTGAGGCGCTTAACAAGCTTCAGGAACTGAAAAAACTCTCGGATAAATGAAATCACTGATTAAATTGATTACACTGATTTCGCCGATTTCGTTTCCGTTACAGATTAGATTTGGGTAGATATGAGTGAACCGAAATATAAATACTCAGATTTAACAGAGAAGATCATCGGATGTGTCATGAGAGTTCATACGAGTCTCGGGAATGGATTTCCTGAAGTCATTTATCAAAGAAGTCT
>JAUQWS010000133.1 GCA_030835025.1 Ignavibacteria bacterium
CGCGCACGCGAGCGCAATGTGGGGTGGCGGATTGATTATTTTTTCATCTCCAAAGAAATGAGAAAGATGGTCAAGAATGCGAAGATACATATGAATGTTATGGGAAGCGATCACTGTCCGATAGAGCTTGATATATTAGCATGAGCGAAATGAGCAAAACCACACTCCTGACAACAAAGAAGATTTTAGTTAGCGTGCATCATCAGATTTGACAAGTTCACTTGTATTCAACCCAGAACCGCCCACTGTCTTAAGAGTTGGCGTCAATCTTTAGTTAAATCAGTACAAAAAATCTTTACCCCCAATTACCTTATCAAATCAATGTAAAACACAAAGTTATACTTCATTTTCTCCCAAAACCCCGTAATTACGGTATAGAGCCATATACTCTATTCAGCTATCTTTGTATAGGGAAATGAATTAACCTATATACACTATAATATTTGTTTCAAAAAAGTCAAATATTCGGACCGGAAAAATTAAGAAGAGAAATGAAAACCTTTATAATTCTATTAGCCGCGTTCATAACATTATTGATTACGGTTGACCTGTTTTCGCAAACAGGCTGCCCGGTAAACAGTAATTCCTCCGTGCCCCCAACTCCTTACCGCGAGGGTTACCTGACGTTTGACGGGAAGGGTGATTTTCTGCGGACGGGAGATATTGGCGCACTTGAGTTTGAAGAAGGAACAACGGACAGTTTTTCTATCAGCGCAAGGCTCAAAATAACCAGATCATTTGCACCCCAGTACATCTTCGGCAAAAAATATACAACAGGATGGATATTCAGTTACGGCGCATATCAGCCGGGGTATGTAAGTCTCTACATGGGAGGGATTTGGAAGAATATCTATTACCTTGGGGCGGATACTTCGTGGCACAATTACGAAGTAAAGTATAACAAGCAGACACTGACCCTCAAAACATACGTAAATGACACACTGAGATATTCATATTCGGACTTTACTTATCCGCCGCTTCAGGATAACGCAGCATTTACCGTGGGTAACGTCAATATGATACCCCTTTACGGTATCGGTTCTTTTTGGCCGCCTCCGGGATATTGGTTCAAGGGTTCTATAGATCTTATCAGGATAACGGTCAACAATAGTATTGCAGTCAATTACGGATTTAATGAAGGAGTCAGCCAGATCGCAAAGGATTCAGCAGGATATTATTACTCGGATAAAACATATCCCGGCAGTTCTACCTGCGGGATAACACACATGATGCTTGGTTTTATGCCTGCAGCTGATACCTGTGATCCTGAGTGGTCAAAAGAAGAAATTCCTGAACAGACAAGATTTTCAACACTCGGGACGGGGATGGAATATTTTATCACCGGCCCCGCAGGCGGGTACAGCCAGGAACATGCGTCTATTTGCATGACAGTATGGAACGGTTATTTGATTAACGGGGGAGTATTTAATATGGCGGGAGAGAACCCCGCTAAGAACATAGCAAAATGGGACGGCAGTAACTGGTCATCTCTGGGAGGGGGTTTGAACCACGAACCCCTTGGCTTTGCAGTTTATGAAGACGAACTTTATGCTACCGGAATTTTTGATTCTGCAAGTGGTTTTGGGTCCATGCGTTTCATATCAAAATGGAACGGTTCTGCGTGGCAGGAAGTTGGAGGCGGATTCAGCAACGTTGGAACAGTGTTGAAAGTCTTTAATGACGAGCTAATTGCAGGCGGATTTTTTACGGCAGCCGGCGAAACCTATGCTCCATCGATTGCAAGGTGGAACGGTGTTGAGTGGCGCAGTATGGGGTTTGGAATGACCGGTCCCGTCTACGCACTTGAGGAATTCAAAGGCGATCTATACGCAGCAGGCAGTTTCCAGTTTGCAGGTACCGAAGAGTGTAACAGCATTGCCCGATGGGATGGAGTTAAATGGAATCCCGTTGGCACCGGTATCAGCGGCCCGGATAATTGTATCTTTGACCTTACGGTCTTTAATGGTGAGCTTTATGCAGGGGGAGCTTTTACCGGGATGGACAATGTTATCTGCAGCAATATTGCATGCTTTGACGGTGTTGACTGGAGAGCCCCGGGAAGCGGCGCAGGAGGATTATACTGTTTTGCAACTGATGGATTTATAAATGATATGAAAGTCTGTGCAGGAGAACTGTATGTTGCGGGGATGTTCACTGAAATAGGAGGAGTTGAAGCAAATAAGATCGCGAAATTCAGCGGCCAAAGGTGGTGTCAGGTGGAGTACGGAGTTGACATGCGCCCAAGAAGCCTGGAAATATATAATAATGACCTGATAATAAACGGTCATTTTTACAGCGCATCGGGCATAGATGCAAATACGGTAGTGAAATACACTCCACAGCCCAATTTAACAGGAAATATTAATAACAACGTTATAGCGTCGGAGTTCAGTCTTTTACAGAACTACCCTAACCCGTTCAATCCCGTGACAAAGATCAAATTCCAAATGCCCAAAGGCGGATTTGTCAATTTGATGATATATGATATTACCGGCAGGCAGATCAAAGACCTTGTGGGACAATTCCGTACATCCGGGACACACGAATCAGATTTTTCAGGCAGCGGGCTCTCGAGCGGAGTGTATTATTACTCGCTGCTTGTTGACGGGGAAAGAATTGATACAAAAAAAATGGTAATGGTAAAGTAGCAAGCGGGTTATTCAAGGATTTGTTGATTTTGCTGTTGATGATTAAATGTTTTGTAAGTTAAGTAAATGACAGGATGAATGTTCGTGAATTGTTTATCTTGGGCTGCCGTGAGATCAAATATGCGGCAGCTTTTTTATTGCCGCTTACCATATCAGCCGGATTTAACTTCTATCCTTTGCACAATAAACTTCAAAGCTTAATAGATTTAATATGTTAACAAAAATATTTATAATTAAGCGTGATACTTAAAATATTTTGGCAGAATTCTCATATTTCAGCAGGGCGAAACCGGAGGCATTTTGGCGAGGCCGTCTAAGAAACTCCTTAGATACATCCTGTTACCGGTATCAGTTTTTATTCTGCTGGGCGCTGTATCGACCTTTATCCACTTAAGCAGCAATACACTTAATGCGCTGAATGTTTTGAGCCTTAACCTAAACCTGGTGGTAATGTGTCTTTTGGTTATGGCGGGACTTCTGATAAGATTTTTTAAATGGCATTTTTTTCTCCGGCTATACGAGATAAGAATTAAGATCCGCAAAAGCTTCCATATATTTTTCCTCAGCCTATTTGTGAATCTTTTCTTTCCCCTGCTTATCGGCGAAACGCTCACAAAAAATTACCTGCTCAGAAAAGAAAATTACCCGTATTCGTTCCGCAATATTTCCGTCATTCTGCTTGAAAGACTGCTTGATGTAATTGCTATACTTGTGTTCGGCGTGAT
>JAUQWS010000022.1 GCA_030835025.1 Ignavibacteria bacterium
TTCACCAGCACCCTGCTTACCCAGCTGATTGGACTCATATTTACATTTATAATGTTCTATTTAATTTTTAAACTTGTACCGCAGGGATATGTGAGCCAGAAAGTTGCTGTCATTTCCAGCTTAACTGCTGCAATTCTTTATGAGGCACTTAAATACTTGTTTATTGTATATTTGATCTCGTTCGCTAATTATCAGAAAGTTTACGGAGCTTATGCCGCTATTGTTGCAGTCATATTCTGGCTTTATTACTCTTCTTTAACCTTTGTGATCGGCGCAGAAACCGGGCAGCTTTATAAGGAAAAGAAACTTATTAAGGAAACATAGCAGTTGGAACAACGAAAACTATACCGGACTCTTGAAAACGCATTCAAACATTTCCCTGATTTTGAAAATGACAGGCAATTGCTCAGCTATGTTCTGAAAGAGATCATAAGCCATGAGGAGATAAACATAATCGGCGGCAGGATATGGGAGCTGAATGAAAGCAAAACGGCTTATATTATGGCCGAGCAGCACGGCAAGATCGAAAAGATCAGAAAAGGATACACTTTAAAGCTGGAAAGTTATCATATCTTTTATGAAGTTGGAAGAAACCGTTCAATTATTGCCAAAGAAACCGATAAATATCTTACAACACTTGGCATTCATATTTATTCGGCAACAGGGATAGGTGAAAGGTCTAAAATTAAAGATCACAACGGTAATGACCAGAATGTCTACCAATATATTCTTGCTTTCAATTCTGACGAATTAAACACACGCCTTCTTAACACGCTGAACATTATCAGCACTTCCGTAAGCTCTATGCTGCGCACACGCGGAATTGAAAAAAAGGCACGTGCTATTGAAAAAGATCTCGTTAAGGCTCGTGAAATTCAAAGGAGCATTCTGCCTGAGCACGAGCATAGTTTCGGCAATTATGAAATCTTCGGAATATCACTTCCGGATAGAATAGTGGGAGGCGATTTTTTTGATTACTTGTCTTTTGGCACAGAAAAAGATAAGCTTGGTATTGCTATCGGCGATGCTGCATCCAAAGGATTTTCAGCAGCAGCACAGGCGCTGTATGTATCAGGCGCACTTAAAATGGGTGCAGAAAATGAGCTCAAGATGACGGCAGTAATGAAAAAGATAAATAACCTTGTTCACAGGGTCTTCCCTAATGAGAGGTTCATAACGCTTTTTTATATGGAACTATACAGGGATACTAAAGGACTTTGCCTGTATGTTAACGCAGGTCATAATCCGCCTATTCATCTTAGCTATGAAACAAACAGTATGGAAATTCTGGAGGCGACAGGACCGGTAGTGGGGCCGGCACCAGAACAGGAATATAATACTGATTCATTCAATTTCGAAAAGAATGACTTGCTGGTGCTTTATACAGATGGTATTGTTGAAGCAACTAATAATAAGTTTGAGTTTTACGGAGATGACAAGCTTAAAGAAGTCATTCTTGCCAGTAAGAATTTCAGCGCAAAAGAAGTTGCAGAAAACATAATTGAATCCGTTCAGAAATTCTCTGCGAGAGCAAAGTATTCAGATGACAAAACAGTAGTGGTAATAAAAAGGATCAAATAGTAATTTGTAAACAATTAATAATTCGCAATTTAAACAATATTGAAATGAACATTCCAAATGATTTAAAGTACACAAAAGAGCATGAATGGATAAGAGTTGAAGGCAA
>JAUQWS010000023.1 GCA_030835025.1 Ignavibacteria bacterium
TGAAAGACGCAATGCCCGAAGAACTGAGCCGGGTGAAGTCAAACCTTATAGTTATTCCATTATATGGAAATGTCGCAGCCGGTGAACCCGTTTTTGCAGATAATAATATCGAAGGATACATAGCCGTAGAAAAGCCCAAACGCGTAAAGGGTGACCTGTTTTCAGTAACTGTCCGCGGTGATAGTATGATAGATAAGAAAATTGTTGAGCTTGATAAGCTGATAATAAGGAAACAGGAAACGGCCAATGACGGAGAGATAGTTGTAGCGCTGCTGGATGATGAAGTCACCGTGAAAGTTTTTAAGAAGAACGGGGGTGACCCGTACCTTCAGCCCGCAAACAATAAATATGACCCGATCCGCAGACCATTCAGGATACTGGGTGTCGTAGTTGGGCTGGTGAGGGATTATACACTGCATTAGGATTCGCTTCAAAGATATTTCTTTAGAAGTGTCAAAATTTTAGGCCGCACTTACCGGGAAATCTTCAAATTCTTCCCTCCCTCTCCTTCAAGGAGAGGGAGACGGAGGGTAAGGTTAAGCTTCATGAACACAAATAAGAACAACGGAAAATTAAGCTCTTCATACTTTATCCCAAGAGAGGCATCGCGCTCTTCACAGATATTCAAGCGAATCAGGATGATGCCGATGTATTCTTTTCCCCATCACAGGGATTTTGACTACAAGCGCACAGAAATCCGCAATAAATATTTCATACATCTCGATCTGGATGCCTTTTTTGCTCAGGTCGAGCAGCGCGATAATCCGAAACTTCGGGGAAAACCTGTTTCAGTCGGCGGCGGCTCAGGCAATAAGGGAATTGTAATGACTGCCAGTTACGAGGCACGGACTTACGGAGTTGATATCGGAATGTCTGTAGTAGATGCAAGAAGGCTTTGCCCCGATCTGATCTCACTTCCGTCATACGGCACAAAGTACGAAGCAGTTCTGCAGAACATCCTGTTTCATATAGGCAAGCTTTTGCCGGAAGACTGCATAGAACAGTATAGTGTTGATGAATGTTTCCTTGATATCACTCCCGTTGCGCCGGATTATTTCCAGGCGGCAAAGTTTGCATGGAAGATCAAAAAGCTCATCCGTGATGTTGAAAATCTTACCGCAACCGTGGGACTATCATACAACAAATCATTTGCAAAAATGGCAACTAAGCTCAACAAACCCGATGGGCTGACAATTGTGAGAGAAGAGAACAAAAACATCATAGATGACCTGCCCGTAAGAAAGATGTGGGGGATCGGCAGAAGAATGGAGATCAGAATGCAATCACTCGGCATAAACACAATTGGCCAGCTTGCCGCCTCAAGCATTCATACCGTACATAAGGAGTTCGGCATTAACGGAGTAATGCTCCGCAAGATAGCCCGCGGCGAAGATACAAGCAAAATAGCGCAGTATGTTGAGCATGTCGAAAAGTCATTTAACCACAACCATACTCTATCGGATGCGATCTATGAAGAAAACCGTGCAGTGGATGAAATAAAGCGTATGACTGAATATGTGTGCCGAAGAATGCGGGCCAAAGACCTCATCACCGACCACGTTGCTCTTACGGTGAGGTTTGAAGACCTTGGTTACCGCGGCGGCAAAGTAAGGCTTGGGCATCCAACCAACAGTGAAAAAGAATTGTTTCACAATGCTATCGGGATTTACAAACAGCTTCCCCAGCCTGACTGGAATCACAAGATAAGGACTTTCGGCATTTCGGTATTTCAGCTGCATAAAGTCTCAGCCTACAATCTTGACTTTTTTAACCGCGATCACTTGATCCCCTTCAGGCAGATTGACCAGATAAAAGACAGGTACGGCGAAAATATTATAAGGCTTGGACTCGGCAACAGCTAAACTCATAATTACGCTTTACATTGATAGTTACTCCGATTATTGATATTTTTGCAGTAATTGTTAAATTTTTAATCATTCCTTCTATCACTATGCAAAATCTTAAGTTCCTGTTATTATTTATTGTTCCTGCCCTGCTTTTCGTAGGCTGTTCAAAAGAATCTGAAGATTCTATTCTGCTGAGCGGGAAAACCAAAATGGAAGAAGCCAAGAAGTTTGAATCCGAGAACAAGCTTGATGATGCAAAAAGAACATTTGGCGAAGCGATCGAGATTTACAAAAGATTCCTTACTGAATACCCTAATTCTGCTAAAGCACCGGAAGTTTACAGCAGTATAGCAAAAGTATATGTTGATAACCTGAAGGATTATTCCAATGCCATTAAGTATTACGGTGAACTTTCCGCAAAACATCCCACAACCAAAGAATCGAAATACGGAATGTTCATGATAGCATTCATCTACGATGAGATGCTTAAGGATAAAGAGAAAGCGAAAGAAAACTACAGGAAATTCCTTGATAAGTACCCAAAGGATGAAGACCCGAATGAGAAAATGAGCGAATCAGCAAGAATGATGCTGCAAATGCTCGATGAGAACCGTTCCATTGAAGATATTATCAAGAATACTCAGAAAGATTCCGTAAAGACCGAAAAGAAGGATGACGGAAAACCGAAGAAGGAAGAGCCAAAGAAAGACGTAAAGAAATCAGAGGACAAACCAAAAGATACTGACGTAAAGACTCCGGCAGAAGATAACGACACAAAAAAGCAATAGCGGCGTTCTTTTATTCAGAAACATAATAGCCTGCTGAAGAGTTAAATTAAGTAACCAAAGTGAGATCTATTGCAGGCAGATTTTAAAAAATACCTTCAACCCTCGGTCATATCACGCCTGGCAAATATTGAACTGAAAGCCAAGTTTGTTGTTGAGGGTTTTATAGCAGGGCTGCATAAAAGCCCTTACCACGGATTCAGCGTTGAGTTTGCTGAGCACCGCCAATATATGCCGGGTGATGACCTGAAGTACCTTGACTGGAAGGTCCTGGGGAGAACTGACCGGTATTACATTAAACAATTCGAAGAAGAGACAAACCTTAAATCATACCTAATTGTTGATTCCAGCAAATCGATGTCATTTAAATCAGCTGATTCAAAGCTGTCCGCTCTTTCGCCTTTAAGAAAGATATTCAGAAAGAAAGAAGACATTCCGGTTTCTTCCAAAAGTACTATTTCTAAACTGGAGTATTCAACATATCTTGCGGCATCTCTTGCAGTGCTAATGCATTTTCAGAAAGATGCAACCGGGCTGGCAATCTACGAGGAAAGTATTAAGACATTTATACCGCCTAAAGCAACGAGCCAGAACCTCAAACAGATCCTCAGTAAACTATCTTCAATTGAACCATCGGGAAAAACAAATACTGCCGGCGCACTTAATTCCGTAGCAGAAAGGATCAAAAGGCGCGGACTTGTAATAATTTTCAGTGATCTGTTTGACGACCAGAACGCAGTCATAAATGCACTTAAGCATTTCAGGTATAAACGAAACGAAGTCATCGTTTTCCAGGTGCTGGACCCTCTTGAAATGAGCTTCGCAATTGATTCACCAACACTTTTCAAGGATATGGAAACAGGCAAGGAAATGATATCGCAGCCTATTTCGGTCATCAACTCATACCATGATGCCGTCAAGGAGTTTGTTCAGAAGTACAAGTCAGAGTGTCTTTCCAATAACATCGATTATACGCTGATATCCACAGAAACACCCTTTGATATTGCGCTGCTTGAATATCTGAACAAGCGAAAACGGCTTAATTAAACCTTTCCTGTTAAAAAGTGTCTAACCTTTAGAATTGCATAATTTTACACATAAACGCATATTTTGCGGAGTAATATTTTGAAAAAATTCTCTAAAATAGGGTTTATTCTCTTCATCCTTCCTTATATCACTATATATTCCCAGGATCAGGACAGCCTGCTTGAAAAGATCAAAGATATTGATATTTCGTTTAATGAACCTGTTGAAGCTGAGGAAAATCTCTATCTCAACACGGTTTCATTTCAGTCGTTTTATGACGTACTTTCCCCGATGGGCGAATGGATTCAGATAACGAAAGAGGAAATAGATGAAGAGTTGGGTGACGGTGAAGGACAGTCATTTTCTTCTTTGAATACAGATGATCCAACAGTTTTCATATGGAAACCCAGTACAGAATCCGGCTGGAAACCATACGTTAATGGCAAATGGGAATATACAGACCATGGGTGGCTGTGGATATCAAGTGACAAGTGGGGCAACACCACTTATAATTACGGCAGGTGGTGGAATTCCCCCAAATACGGATGGGTTTGGATGCCCGGTTACACCTGGGCTCCGGCGTGGGTAAGCTGGCGGCTTGATAATAACGGCAATCATTTGGGTTGGGTAGCACTTAACCCAAAAGCAAAATGGAGCAGTGAAACCGGGATAACGAATGAGAATTACAGATACAAAAACAGCGATGCAGACTGGGTATTTGTAAATACCGGTAATTTTGGTGATGAATTAAGTACGTCAAGGATAGTTTCCTCAAGCGAGAACACTGCACTTGTACAGAATTCATCCAGAATAACTGACCTGAGAGCTGAAGATGACATTATTACGAATAATGGTCCGGATGTTGTTAAGATCGAAGAAAAGACAGGGAAAAAATTCCAAAGAAAAAGACTCCGTTTTCAGAAAGGCAGAGACAATGCTTTGATAGGGAGCAACGAAATTATAATCGTAAAAGAGAAATTCAACAAACGAAGTGAAGTACAGGATGAAAAGAACATTATCGACAAGCCAAAAAAATACAAGAAGAGCGAAAGAGTAAGGAAAATGCTCAAAAAGCGTTTGGGGCACAAAAAAAGATCCGGTAGAGAATAACACCTGAATTTATCAGTTTGGGCACAAAATCCCGTTTAATGCGGGATTTTTTTATTACAAGTACTTGTTTTAAATTGATATGTATGTGGCATTTAATGAGATTGTTACAAATGAATTTTTCAGATAAGTTTGCACCTATGAAAATATTTCTGATATTGTTTTTCACTTTCGGAGTTTGTGTGTTCTCACAGAATCTGCATCAGCGGTTTGAGGGAATACCCTTTTCTATCAATTCAGCAACTCCGCAAAGTCCTTTTAACGGAGGGATTGAAATTCCCCGCTACCAGTTCACCAATATTGACGGGGATGGTGATCTTGACCTATTTGTTTTCGATAAAGATACAACTCTGAACTTTTACAGGAACGAGGGCAGTGCTTCTGTCCCCCTGTTCAGGCTAAACAGTGTTCGCTACCAGAATTTAAATATCAGGAATTGGTTCTCATTTGCAGATCTTGACGGCGATAACGACAAAGATCTCTTCTGCGGCGGAGATTCACAGCACGTAAGGTATTATAAGAATGTGGGCAGTGTCTCAAGCCCGGTCTTCCAGCTCCAGACATATGGTGTGAGAACCAACCTGAACCAGTTTATGGATAGCGAAGCAGCGAGTGTCCCGGTACTGGTCGATATCGATGCAGATGGTGACCTGGATTTTTTTACAGGTAGTTCTTCGGGCAAAATAACTTTTTATCAGAATACAGGAAGCAGTACAAACTTTGTATTCACATTTGTAACGGATTTCTACAAGAATATAGAGATTATCGGCGGAGCAGATGAGCTGCGACACGGAGCAGATGAACTTCGCCACGGAGCAAGCTCTATTACTTTTGCTGATATAGACGGCGATAATGATAAAGACCTTTATTGGGGCGACCTTTTCGGATACAGTATATATTTCATTAAGAATACCGGTACTGCGCAGAACTTCGACTGGAATTTCATTGATACAACTTCTCCTGAACCGAATCCGTATTATTCAGGCGGCTTTAACATGCCGGGCATTTACGACATAAATAACGACGGAAGAAATGATTTTTTCATCGGAGTACTTATCGGCTCCAAATCGATTGATAATTTCGTTTATTACCGCAATGATGGACCAATAAACACTCCGGTGTTTACAAAAGTAACCGATAATTTCATTCTCTCAGCTGATATTGGTTCCTACAGCTACCCCGCTGCTGCCGATATTGATAATGACAATGATAAGGACCTGTTTATCGGATGTGATCATTCCGTTGCCTTTTTCAGGAATACGGGAACTGCAAGTGCACCTGCATATACACTTGAAAACGACAGCCTGCCGCTTAACATTTCGAATTTCAATTATGCTCCTGCTGTTGCCGATCTGGATGGTGACGGCAAGAAAGATCTGGTTGTTGGATATTACGCGAGTGCGAGGCTGAAATTCTTCAAAAACACCGGTTCAGTGACAAATCCGGCTTTCACTTATCAAAGTTCGCAAATGGATACCATGAACCTGCAGCAGTCAAGCGCACCGGTTCTGGCTGATCTTGATAATGACGGCGACCTTGATATTCTTGCGGGAAACTCAAGCGGAAGATTGACATATTACAGGAATAATGGTAATGCTTCTTCATTCAATTTTCAATTCATAACAAATAACTATTTAGGGGCATCGGTTGGCAATGATGCCGCACCTTCGCTTGGTGATCTGGATGGAGATGGTGACCTTGACCTCCTGATAGGAAACCGTACCGGATCAATACATTTCTACAGAAATACAGGTACACCTTCATCACCCGCTTTTGCGTTTGTAACAAACAATTATGCAGGGATAAATACGTATCAAAACGCTGTACCCTGCATAATTGATATCAATAATGATACTGACCCGGATCTGTTTATTGGTAACACAAAAGGCGGACTCTATTTCTATGAGAACTGGGACGTTTTCGGCATACAACAGACGGGCAGCGAAATTCCTGATAGTTACAAACTGTTTCAGAATTATCCAAATCCGTTCAATCCAATGACAAATGTCAAAATCCAAATGCCAAATAATGGTTTTGTGAACCTCATAGTTTATGACATAACAGGAAAAGTAGCTGCTGTATTGGTTAATGAAGAGTTGAATGCCGGAGAATATAGTGTGGATTTTGACGCATCTTATTTGGCAAGCGGCATCTATTTTTACAGGTTTACAGCCGGTGATTATTCCGAAGCAAGGAAAATGGTCCTGGTAAAATAGAATTCCGAAGATATAATTCCCCTCTTTACAGGGGTGGCCGAAGGCCGGAGTGTGCCAAAACCTGATATCAATTCAATGCAATCAAACCAGTTTCAGTTCCTTTAGAACATTCTTCAGTTTATCACTGTTAACTTTCGACATCTTGGTTAGCGGAAGCCTCAAAGTATCTTCCATCATACCCATCATATGCATTGCCGCTTTGACGGGTATTGGATTTGATTCAAAAAAGTTAGCCCTCATCAGGTCAAACAGTTTGTAATGCAAATCCCGTGCCTTAGTAAGGTCACCTTTCAGGGCATATCTTACCATATCGCTGAATTCCTTTGGCACTTCATTTGAAATAACGCTTATCACCCCGTCGCCGCCCGAGGTAACTATTGGGAGAGTCTGGGAATCCTCGCCTGAAAGTACTGAAAAATCTTTCGGTGCATGTTTGATTATCTGCATAACTTGTTCAAGATTGCCGGAAGCCTCTTTTATAGCAATTACCTGTTCTACTTCCTCAGCCAGCCTCAGCGCAGTTTCTGCGAGCATGTTAGAGGATGTCCGGCCGGGCACATTATAAAGCACGACTTTAACGTCACACTCTTCGGCAATCTTCCGGAAATGCTGGAAGAATCCTTCCTGCGTAGGCTTGTTATAATACGGGCCCACAAGCAGAACCGTATCAATTCCGATCTCTTTTGCGTCGTGAGTAAGCTCTATGGAATCATTAGTTGAATTTGTGCCGGTACCTGCAATTACGGGAACCCGCTCGGCCGCCTGCTCGAAGACTATCTGTATGACACGGCGTCTTTCATCGCGAGTCATTGTGGCTGATTCACCGGTTGAACCGCACGGAACTAGAAATTCGATCTTGTTCTTTATCTGCCAGTCAACCAGCTTACGCAGTGACTGCTCGTCTATTGTGCCGTTTTTCTTGAAAGGAGTAACTAATGCTGTACCGGTACCCTGAAGTTTTGCCATAACAATTTGCTATTAATATTTTACAAATTTACTTTTAATAATGAACTTAAACAAATTAGAAAATAATATTGCAGCAATTTCAATTTCTGAAACGTAAAAAAGGCGTCCCATCGGAACGCCTCTATAATTACATTTCTATCTGGTCAAAAAAACCTAAGAAAACTCTACTTCATTTCTTCTTCGAAAGATTCCGAATAACTGCTTCCTGTTTCAGTTCCTGCATTTGCGGCTGAGCGCGGTAACCGGAATACACTCCCGGTTTTGAAATTGATTTCGATACATTCGTCGCGGCTGTTAAGATAACTCCATCACAGATCTCGATGTGGCCGACTATTCCGACCTTGCCGCCGATCATGCAGTTTTTCCCTATCTTTGTGCTGCCGGCAATCCCTGTTTGCGCAGCAATAACCGTGTTCTCGCCAATTTCAACATTATGTGCTATCTGAATCATGTTATCCAGCTTAACGCCTTTGTTTATAACTGTTTCGCCGATTGTAGCTCTATCTATGGAGCAGTTGCTGCCAATCTCCACATCATCAGCTATGACAACGATACCTTTCTGCGGTATCTTCTGAAAAGTACCGTCGGGATTCTTCGCCTGCCCGAATCCGTCACTCCCTATTACCGTGCCGGAATGAATAATAACACGCTTCCCTATTTTGCACCCGTTGTAAATGGTCACATTCGGATAGATAAGCGCATCATCACCAATTTCTGCACCGGCAAGTATAACAGCGTTCGGTAAAACAGTCACTCTTTTCCCGATCTTTGCTTTGGCGCCAATAAAACAATGGGGACCTATCCTTACATCTTTAATTGATATTTCGGCGGTCTCATCTATCACAGCAGTTTCATGAATGCCGATCTTCTGAAGCTCGGTCTTGGGTGAAAATTTTTCGAGAAGCTCAAGGAATGCGAGATAGGGGTCATCGACTTTTATTAAAGGAATAATGCGTTCATCAAGCCGTTTGTATTTACCCGTATTGAATTTCCTGGAAACAACAACGGCACCTGCAGAGGTGCCGCTGAAAAATTTTTCGTAAACCGGGTTAGCTATAAATGTTACTTCATCCGGGCCCGCAGTTTCTATTTTGCCAATATTGGCAATTTCGATACTTCCGTCACCAACAAGCTCGCCTCCGATAAGCTCTGCAACATCTGATAGCTTCATATTAAAAAACTATTGTGCTTCAAGTTTTCTTATGACTTTCTGCGTCAGGTCATACTTATCGTTCATATACAAAAGCATAAGCTGGGTTGAACGGTCAATTACAAAATCATAGCCGCCTTCCCTTGCAACATCCTGTATTGCTTTAAAAACCCTGTCCTGGACAGGCTTCATCAGCTCGTTTTGCTTTTGGAAATACTCGCCGTTCTCGCCGAATTTCTGCTGTTTAAACTCATTTATCCTCTTTTCCTGGGTCTTTATTTCATCTTCTTTCTGGTTCCTAACATTATCGGTCAATATCAGTTTCTTCTTCTCATAATCATCCTTTAGGAATACGAGGCTGTCATTAAGTCCGGCAAGCTCTACCTGCCACTTTTGCATCATGTTATCAAGATTTGTCTGCGCATCCTTTGCATCCTGCAAAGTCTCAAGTATAACTTTAGAATCCACGTAACCGATCTTCTGCTGGCTTAAGGCAGCCGAGACCAGCATAAGAGATAATATTACCGCAATTTTTAGATTCATCTGTTTAAAATAGAATTGTTGGAATAAAACCTTTCAGAATGCACTGTTCAATCCTTTAAACTTATGCTATTTAAGCTTATCGAGAACTTTGAAAGTAATATCGATGTCCTTATCGCCGTAGATCAATGCATCAGATGCCTTATCAAGAACCATATTGTACTTAAGCTCTTTTGCCAATCCTTCAATTGCCTTTGTGATCTTCTCTTTCACGGGTTTAAAAAGTTCAACCTGAGTATCATAAAGCAGCTTCTGCACATTCTGCTTGTAAACAGAAAGCTCCTGGTCCAGGCTCTGGACTTCTTCCTGCATTATTCCCAGTTCACTTTCAAGTGCCTTTATCTGGTCTGCCGTGAGTTTGCCTGCTTCGATCTGCTTTTGTGCATCTTCGTATTTCGCCTTGAAAGCATCTGCCTTTGTCTTGATATCATTCTCTTTTACAGTGATGGTATCAACATATTGCTTCTGGAGCCCCTCAAGCTGGGTTTTAACAGCCTGCGCCTCGGGAAGCTGGTTTATGATAACTTCACTGTCTACAAAAGCAATCTTAACCTGTGCGCCGGTAATTGCCGCGCCGAAGATAAGAACCATCAGCGCAAATAATGTTTTTTTCAATTAATTCTCCTTTAGAATTATATTATAAATTAAAAATTCTTTTTCAGCATTCACATCAGAATCCTCTGCCGAACTGGAAATGGAAGAGCCATGCAGGATCCTGGTTATCAACAATCTTCCTGTCAAATCCGTATCCCAGGTCAAATCCGATAATTCCGACTGCGGGCAGCATTAGTCTTGCTCCAACCCCTACCGATCTTTTGAGGTCGAAAAAGTCGGCCTGCTTGAAAGATTTCCACAGGTTACCTGCTTCGGCAAATGCTGTCAGGAATATCGGGATCGGGTCCTGTGAGAGCGAGTACCTGAGCTCAACACCATACTTCATATAAAACCTGCCGCCGATCGGGCTGCCTATTACATTTTGCGGACCTATAGTCCTGTCATCATAACCTCTTAATGCAACGGTGTTATAAGAAAGTCCGCTGCCGCCCATAAAGAACAGTTCGTTGGGCGGAACGTAATTATCACTGGAAAGATTGCTGATGCTTTCCACATCAAATATTGTTGCCAGAACAAGCTTACCGGAATTGTCAAGGCTCTTGAATGCTTCAGACTTGAATCCGAGCTTGTAAAAATTGGTAGTACCTACCAGGTTTGCACCTGCTATCTCCGCAGAAAGTGATATCTTTGATCCAACCGAAGGAAAGATAGGACTGTTAGTTGAATTCCTGGAAATCACCTGTCCAATACTGAACTGGCTTCTGACACCGGTTTCATAAATGCCGGCACCCTGAATAACATTGGTACGCTGGAACTTCAGGAACCAGTCACCCCGGAAATAATCATCGGGGAATTTGAAACGTCTGCCGATATTAAGCGTGGAACCGGTCTCCTGGATCTGGTAAGTATAATTCTGTCTTGTATCATAAACATCTATTCCGCCCGAAGTGGGAGTGTTGAAAAGCCATGGCTCCGTAAAGCCTATTCTGAATGTGCGGTAAGAGCCATCAGTCCCGAAATCCCATTGCAAACTAAGTATTTGGCCCGCACCGCCGGAAAGCGGGTCAAGAATATCAAAGTTATTGAAGGTTAATCCAAGACTGCCGGAAAAACCAAATGTCTGACTGTACCCTACTGAAGCGTTAAGCTGGTCTGAAGATCTCTCTTCCACTATATAAACAAGGTCAACCGTACTGTCATTTCTCTGCACAAAATCGTAATTCATTGATTCAGGATTAAAGTAGTTCAGCTGAGACATTTGCTGCATGCTGCGCACCATTGCTGTCTTGTTGAAATACTGTCCCGGCAAGGTGAAGAGCTCACGCCTTATGACTTTATCCTGAGTTTTGGTGTTCCCCGAAAACGATACGAGCCCCACCCTGTACTGATGGTTCTCTGAAATCTTAACTGTCAGGTCAACATAATTATTATCTTTCACGTCTTCGTCAACATCTGCCTGGAATCCCAGATACCCGTTATCAAGATACATTGAAGCAATATCTGTCTGGCTTTCGTTCCCTCTTAAGTTTTGTTGGAATTTCTGGATATTATATACATTACCGCGCTTCATATCCAGCATCTCAACAAGAAGTGAATCCTTATAAACTTCGTTGCCTTCGAAGTTAATTTTACCAACTCTGAACTTAGGTCCTTCGTTCACTTTGATTACGATATCAACATCTTCTTTGTTGTTCTTATATGTAAGCTTGTCTTCTACTATTGTTGCGTCTTTAAAACCATTTTCTCTGTAATAATCCAGTATCAGTCCTTTATCTTTTTCGTAATCTTTGCGGTTGAACCTTGCTTTATCCCAGAATTGCCACCATACTTTTTCAGAGGTTCCATCCATAGCACCTCTAAGGTCACCTGATGAGATTCTGGAGTTTCCTTCGAAGCGGATCTTCCGAACGCTTATCTTAGTGCCTTCATCAATCTTTACCCTTAGCTGCGCTTCGTTATAAGAATTCACGAACTGGTCAACCTTCACTTCGGCAAGCGGGTAACCTTCTTCCTCATAAAGCTTTACCAGGTTATACTCAATATCTTTCAGGGTTTGGGGAGTTATGACCTGTCCTTTTTCAAGGGGTATTTTCTCTTCGAGGTCTTTATCACTGAACTCATCATTGCCGGAAAATTTCATATTATCAAGCTTGGGAAGCTCTTTCACCTTGATCACAAGATATGCACCGTCGCCGATCTTCTTATCAACATTAACCTCTATATCAGAAAAAAGCTTCATATTCCACAGATTCATTATCGCAGACTGAGTTGCTTCCGATGGCACCATGATCTCTTCCCCGACCTTTAAGCCGCTGCTTGAAACTATGATCCTGGAGTCATAGAATTTATTTCCTTCTGTCGAAATGGAAAGGATCTTATATGTCCTTGGCCCATCCTGCGAAAATGAAACTGAACAGAAAAACATCATTAGGGCAAGTAAAGAAAAGACTTTTCTATTTAAATATATCATTAAGCTTTTTTCTTTGATTGAATTTGTTTTGTAGTCATGCCGTATCTTCGCTCCCTGTGCTGGTAAGCCCTGATAGCATCGTATAGCTGTGTTCGTCTGAATTCGGGCCAGAACGTCTTATCAAAATAGAACTCTGTATAGGCAGATTCCCATAAGAGAAAATTGCTGATCCTGAAATCTCCGCCGGTCCTGATCAAAAGATCAGGCTCGGGAATACCTGCAGTTACAAGATAATCAGCAAACAGGTTTTCGTTTATATCTCCGAGGTTTATCTTTCCTGTTTTATAATCTGAAGAAATATTTTTGACTGCATTCAATATGTCCCAGCGGCCACTGTAACTTAATGCTAAAACCAAAGTTAAGCCCTTATTGTTCCTTGTTTTTTCAATGGCTTCTTTAAGTTCTCTGAGAACCTGGGGCGGCATGATCGACAGATCGCCCACTGCCAAAAGTCTTACGTTATTCTCGTGAAGCTTATCAGTTTCACTTTTGAGGGATCTTATCAAAAGCCGCATCAAAATAGCGACCTCGGTTTTGGGTCTGCGCCAGTTTTCGGTAGAAAAAGTATATAAAGTGAGGTATTTGATCCCGATTTGTCCCGAAGCTTCAACAATATCCCTTACCGAGTGAACACCCTGCCTATGACCGAAAGTGCGGGGTTTTCTTTTTTCCTGAGCCCAGCGGCCGTTACCATCCATAATAACAGCTACATGCCGCGGAATCTCACCCGATTTTTTTAAAGAATCCTGAACCCTTTTGTCAGCTCCAGAAGGTTCGTTAAAAGCCATCCTATATTATTAACAAAGGGTTTTCTGCATCAAAAACCCTGATTTTCTATTAGTAAACCAATAATTTAGCGTATAGTGAACAAAAATACAATTGATAAAAAAATGCAGAAATATTGCAGGTAATTGCAGAAAATGATTCAAACATGAGAAAAGCATACAAAGCTCAGCGTGCCGAGCTTGGTTTAACCTGAATATTATCAGAATCTGAATGGTACACTTAACTGTAAACTAAAACTTCTTCCAGGATTTAATGCGTAACCCTTATACCTGCTTAAATGATCAACATATTTTATGTCTGCAAAATTGGTTACAATAAGGTCCACGGATGCCGCAGATTTTGCGAATTCGAAATCAAAACCAATCCCTCCGTTTAGTAGAATGTAACCATCAGTTTTTGCTTCAAGCGGATCTGTTTTGCTCTGCGGGGAAATTACTTTAGCCGAAATCCTGAAATAAGGATTAAGAAGCATACCCCAGCTGTGTTTTTGAAGCTTGAACTCAAAAATGTTCTTCATTGGCGGTGTAAATGGCAGCGGATTACCTGTTGCATTGTTTTCAGTACGGACAAAATCACCTGAAACATTCAGTACAAGCCATTTAAGAGGCTGATACTGCACGGAATACTCGTACCCGATAAAAGTGCTCCTGGATTGCTTAATATCAAACACCGGGTTTCCCTCTAATGTATCACCGGTAGGAGAAGGATAGATGAAGTTGTCAACAAGATTCCTGTAAGCTGATAGCTCGATCCTCAGCGCTTTATAGTTAAGCCTTATACCAAGATCAATGTTGATTGATTCTTCGGGTTCAGGTACTGAATAAGGATCAAGTGATTTCAGTCCACGTTCAAATCTTCCGGCGCCTTCATGAACCCCATCAACATACAGTTCAAATTCAGAGGGAGGCCTCCAACCTCTTCCGGCGTTTGCATAAATGTTAAGTAACTTCACAGGTGAATACACAATTCCGAAAGAGCCGGTTACTGAACTGAAATTTATCATATCGGGATTCAGAACTTTTACCGGTATACCGGCAGAGTCGGTCTCGAAAACTGTTTCCTTTATGTTAAGATTCTTTGAGTCTAATCTGGTTCCAGCCGAAAGAGTAAGATCCCCGATAATGAATTTTTCCAGAAGATAAATACCAACCGTATTAGCATAATAGTTTGGAATAAGCTTTTCATCGGCAAGAGTTTCATTCTTCTGGTAAGTGAATGAAGTACCAATAGTACCGCCAAGACATTTAGAAAGCTGGTGGTCAAGCTTAAGGGAAGCATCGAATGTTCCGAGCCTCAAATATAACGCATAGTTATCCGATTCGACATCTGCTTTGGTTTCAAATTCCTTTCTATCCTGAAGCTGAAAAGAAAAAACGGGTTTAATCTGAAATCCCGGACTTAGATCAAAACTGCTTTCTATGGAAACCTGGCTCGTATTCATTTTCTGAGTCAGGGTAGCCTCGGGGTCTTCTGCAGGGTCTTCATGTATTCCAAGTTCCCTTCTGAAAGTCTCGAAACCGAGATTTACATTTCCGAAACTGCCATTAACTCCTAGATTTGCGCCGGCCTGGAATTCCTTTGAAGAGCTGTTGGAAAGAACTCCTCCTGTTATTTCTTTTGTCCCTTCGGGAGTGTTTACAAGAAAAGTACCTTCCGGTGTTTTTACGTTACCTGTATTTCTATAACCCAAATGCCCTTTCAATCCAAATTTTTTAGAGCCCACTCCGAGTCCTAAACTCCCCAAAAGCTGTTCATCACCCGAGAATCCTCCTAAAACGGCATCACCGTAGAATATTGCATGTTTTTTACCTGAGAACATAAGAGGTTTTGAAATAACATTGATAACTCCTCCTATGCCATCTGCTCCGTAAATCAAGCTTGCCGGACCTCGCAGCACCTCAATTCTTTCCAGATCGAACAAGCTTAACTCAGGTCCATGCTCATCGCCCCATGACTGACTTTCGTGCTTCACGCCATCGTGAACTATCAATACACTTTGTGAGCCGAGTCCTCTTATCACCGGTTTGCCAATTCCCGGCCCTGTTGAAATGTTACTAATACCCGGGATATTCTGTATAGTTTCAGCAAGCGTCTGGCTTCTCAATTTTGTGATATTGCGGCTGTTAAGCTCGGTAATGGAAAATGTACTTTTGGAAATATCAACAGCATTAAACGAACCAGTTACATCAATTACCGGTGTTTCTATCAGGCTTTCGGTCATTGTAATACTCAACATAGTATCAATTCCGCTGAAATCCACTTCAAGCGATCTGGACTGGTAACCATTACGTTTGAATGTGAGTAGGTAATCACCACTGGAAACATTACCAAAATAGAACATGCCTTTGCTGTTAGTTGAAGAAATTAACCCGAGGTCTTCTATCACTACGGAAACAAACTCAAGTGGTCTGTCATTCTCATCTTTAACAAAACCCTTTAACAAATTGTTTGAAGGAAGTGTCTGGGATTGGACAATGCTGCATAGGAATGCGAAAAGAAATATGGCTTTGATCTGTTTTCTCATATCAGAATAGTTAAAAATGCCAATGCAGAATGTCTGCAAAGACAGAGTCCTAAGAAACTAAATAAAATTTATGTATTATATAGAACCGGTATGAGAAGAAAAAGGAGGCGCCCTTCCATAAAAGGACTGCAATATCTCGGCTTGAGAAAGGAGAAACAAAGATCTCCGGAAATCCTGGTATGTAACTTCAAGGGTAATGCCCGGACTGTTTACCGGCAATGAAGAAGCGTTTAATGTCTTATTGAAAAAGCACGCCTGACATTTATCTGATGAATGAAATGCATCCTCATCATGGTGATGCAACAATTCAGACCCGTTAATTGCAGACAGCGCAAAAAACAGAACAATTGAAGCTATATATTTCCTTGAATTCGTCAATCAGGCACAATTGTAATAACTATTATATAATGTAACAAGTCAAATTGCAGATTAATTGCTCTTTCAACAGTTTCTTCTGCCGCTAATCTGAATTTGTGCTCTGATGCTATACTTTGCAGGCATATTCTGTTTTTTTGGAATAACAACTATTGCCAGTACCATAGATATTATACGCCTGTTTATGTTTTGTACATAAAAAAAGCGGAGCAATATTGCCCCGCTTTATATGTGTATAAATGAATTATTATTTGATTAGAACCATCCTCTTTGTTTCTGAATAGTCCCCTGCCGAAAGCTTATAGAAATATACTCCGCTTGGATTTGAAGAAGCGTTCCATGTAATTTCATAACTCTTCGGAAGTAATTCCGCATCAATAAGACGAGTGACTTCTTTTCCCAAAATATCATAAACAACCAGTTTTACGAATCCTTCTTTTTTAATATCGAATCTTATCTTTGTTTCAGGATTAAAAGGATTGGGATAATTCTGTTCAAGAGAGTATTCCTTCGGAACATTATTCCCCTCAACAATACCGGTCAATATGCCGATTTTTACTGTCCATGCCTGCTGGACACCTGTAAAATCATCCATCCACAACGGCCAAACTGCACCGTTGCCTGATGTTATTCCGATGTAGTCTCCCTGGTAAGCAGATTTGGGCCTGGATTTGTGGTCGCTTGCGAGTATATCAACCCAGGTATTTCCTCCATCGGCAGAACGGGAAACAAAGACTTCCAAAGAGTCATTTGTCGGAGTATTTCTTGAATCATAATACACCACATTTATGTTGGAAGCTTCATCAACTCTTATAGCGGGGAATAACTGGTACTTCCCGTTACCCGGTGTATCCTGATTAACCCTGATGCCTGAAGACCAGCTCACACCCCCATCTGTTGAACGGTATAGAATAACATCGGCAAGATCTGTTGCAGGTGCAACGTTCATTTCATTTGTGACTATGTATATCCATCCGTTCCTTTGGCTTCCGCTTCTATCCACGTCAACTCTGGGGAAATGGAAATATCTCATTCCGTTAATTGTACTGCCAGTAGGCAATCCGTTAATATTAAAAGCTGTGTTAGTTGAAAGGTCCCAGTTAATTCCGCCATTGGTGGATTTTGCAAATCCAATGGAATCCGGCTGGCTGGATCCGATATAATTATTCCATATCACATAAATCTCCCCTCCCGGTCCGGTCCTTGAAGGAATATCTGACCATGCAGCATAGTGCCCCGATGAAGAAACCGGGCTTATTGTCAGCGGCAGACTCCAGTTAACTCCTCCGTTAGTAGTATGAGAGAACTGTACTTTTCTTACCCCTGCAACGTTTGTATAAGTTACATAACTTCTGCCGTAAAAAGTGCTCCACGGCGCATCATCAGTTCCCATTGAGGGTTCATGCTGAAGAACATTTCCGCTTTCGATCTGGTAGCTATCGCTCCAGGTTGCACCCATATTCGTCGAAAAATTCGCGGCCATTCCGGGTACAGTGCCGCCGCCAATGTGGGTAAAGAGCAGCCTTCCGTCTTTATCTATAATAATTCCCGGATCTCCGCCGTGTGATGCCATTGGGAGCCCGAATATCGTATCACTGCCAAACCAGTTCACTCCGTTGTTAGTGGTTAAGTACAGCCCTTCTGAAATTCCCGGAGCCTGAACATTTGCAGAACCCCACATTATATTATGGTTCAAAGGATGTCTCACTATTATTGTCTCAGTCTGCCTGTGTGTGTTGGGATAGACCCTCACATTGGGTTCAACAATAAATGCAGCATCCTGAAAATAGAATACCTTTGAACTTGTGTTTTGATGAATGTAAATATCTTTCGGAAGAGGGATATATTCACCCGATGTAAGATCAGGTGTATGCGGCAGCAATTGTGAAGCGTCCTGAGAGTAAACAGAACAAACAGAGAAAAATAGTAAAGCAAAAACAATATTCTTAAAGAGTTTCATTCAATCCTCCGGGATTTGACGAATCATTTATGAAAATAGGCTTAAGAAAAAGGAATCTATAATTCCTGATGAGCTGAATAACTAAATATAATATAAAAAGATATCAGATTTTCTGTATTAAATGCTTCATTTCAAAAGAGCCATTCTGATAGTTCCCGCAATTCCCGGTGAATATATCCTGCAGAAATAAATCCCTGATGGATATTCATCTGCATTCCATGTCAACTCATATGTTCCTGCTTTAAGATTGCCCTCAAACATCTTACACACTTCCCTTCCCATTTCATCAAATATCGAGACTTCATAATTATCTGACCTGGTTCGATCAGGTACAGAAAACCGTATCCTGGTAGTGGGATTGAACGGATTCGGATAATTCTGCTCCAGTATAAATTCACCTGGTACAGAATTTGAAACCTGCTGAATAGAAGTTACTCCACCATTTGTTGTTTTGAGTATTACACCTCCATCACCGCAAGCAAAGCCTGTGAGTGAATCGATAAATTCGATACTTCTTAGTATCGAAGTTACTCCGCTTGATTGTGGGAGCCATGTAGTACCGCCATCAGTAGTTTTTATTATGCTGCCGTTTATTCCGGCGGCAAATCCCGTATTTGTACCCGAAAAATCAACACAATTAAGTGCATAAGTCTGAAACTGGGTAGTCCAGTTCATTCCTCCGTTAGTTGTTAATGAGACCCCGCCTCTGCCATCCCATACATTTGAAACTGCTATGCCGGTATTTGCTGTGAAAAAATAGAGATCCCTCAAATTCCCTTCATTGCTGTTGAGGTAAAATGCCCCGTAACTCCAGTTTGCTCCTCCGTTTGAAGTTCTTGCAAAAAGAGGCTGAAATATTGTATTAACTCCCCCCGCAAATGCTGAAGCAGTACTTACCATAAAGACACCGTAATATGAAGAAAGAAAACCGTTCGCGGCAACTATCCAGTTCAAGCCGCCATTTGAAGTGAACAGCAGTGTACCCCCTGAACCCGAACAGACTCCGTTTGCTGTACCCGAAAAAGAAATTGAATAAAGATTATCAGTCACACCACTGGTTAACGGGCTCCAGTTTGCTCCTGCATTTGTTGTCATTATGAGATTTCCGCCATTTGCACATGCAAATCCCGTGTTCGGGTCTATAAAATGTATCGAATTGATTTCTGAAGTTATTCCTGAAACAAGGGGATTCCAGTTAGTACCGCCGTTAGTTGTCTTGATCAATGTGCCCGAAGAACCGCATGCGAAACCTGTTGAGGAATTCAGGAAGTAGATACTTCTGAGATTTACGCTTGTGCCGGAATTTTGTATTATCCATTGTGAACTTGTATCTGACACCAAAATGAATACACAAAGCAGTAAAAATCTAAAAGAGTTCACCATAACTTTTCTAAGACTTATTTACTTCATAATAATCATTTTTCTCACTTTAGAAAAGTCTCCCGCTGATAACCTGGAGAAGTAAACTCCGCTCGGGAAATTTGAAGCATTCCAGTCAATTTCATAAGTCCCGGGGTTGAGATGTTCGTTAATAAGTTCATCAATCTCCCTTCCAGGAGCTTCATAAACTCATATCTTTACAGAATCTGAAATGGATATTTCAATCTATGATATACAAAAAAACCCCGTAAATCAATTTACGGGGTTAAATTAAACTGCTGAAAAACAGTTATTAAATTCTATCGTTTGTGTTCTTATTTACCGGCGCCTTTTATATATTTTTCAGGGTCGTTCTCGAATTTCTTAAGGCATGATTTGCAGCAAAGATAGTATTTGGTATCATTATGGATCACAAATACATCCTTCACGATCGGTTCACCCATTACCGGGCAATTCACTTCTTCTTTAAGATAGTCGAAAGGCTCTTTTTTGAACTTTGCTACACAGCCATCACAGCAAAAAGTATACGTCTTTCCGTAATAATCGAACTTGACTCCCTGGCCTTCGGCAATTGTTTCGCCAGAAACAGGACAAGTTAATCCTGCAATAGAAGTATCGCCTCCGGCGATTCCGACTGCATCATTGCAGCAATCACTTTTTTCCACGCAGCAGCTTGCGGATTTATCTGCACAGCAGCTACTTTCCTGGCTGTTAATAGAGTTAGTTATCAACGCAAAAAACATAAGGAATACTGAGCTTAAAAATATTTTGGTTTTCATTTTATTTTATTCAATAAGTTAATAATCATTTCATAGTAATGTTAAATTCCATAAACGGCGCTTTATCAGACCGAATTGGTAACGTGATTAATCTTTGAGATGCAGCTTGTTAAATCCGAAGATTCAGATTAGTAAGGTAAATATTTGGACCTCCACTTTCTGGAGGTGAGTATTTTACAACATGAAATTGACCTTGCGAGTCAATATCTGAGAAAGGAAATTCAAAAAATTCAATTACCTTATGGAATTTAGAATTACTGCTGTTTGCTAAATCGGTGTAAAGATCAGAAGGCTGCTGTGTTTCCTTCATATTGCATCCGCAGTGACCCGAAATACGGTCAACGTTTATTTTAAGTTTCTTAACGCAGCATGATTTAACAGTTTTCTCTGTATGACAGCATCCTTCATCCTGCAGCATAAGGGAGCAATGAGTGATTGCTGAAATGTTCAGGGTAAGTACAGAAAATACCAGAAGACCTGACAAAATTCTTAAGCCATTATGGAGCTTTAAACGATTCATTTACATACAAATATAACCAAATTTGAACATACAAGTTCCCCAAAAATCAGGTTATTATTTGAGAAGTATCATTTTCTTCACTGAACTGTAATCACCTGCAATCAGTCTGTAGAAATAAACTCCGCTCGGATATCCGGTAGCATTCCAGTTAATCTCATAAGTTCCCGGCCTAAGCTCTTCGTTTACAAGTGTTTCAACTTCCCTTCCCATCACATCAAACAACACCAGACTTACAATGCCTGTCCTGTTCTTGTCAGCAGGAATATCAAATCTTATTTTTGCAGCAGGGTTAAACGGGTTAGGGTAGTTTTGTGAAAGTCCGTATGAACGCGGAATTACTGTAGATACAGGCTGTATGCCGAGTAGATCATATATACTGGCCCTGTACACTCCCCCGCGGGTTGCAAGAAAAACGTACTTTGTTTGTCTTGTGATATTATCAATTGAATTTACCGCAAGACCACCGTTTTTCGGTTCCCAGTTCTGACCGTTATTCAAAGAGAGATAAAGCCCGCTTTGATAAGTGCCCGCAAAAACGTAGCCATCAGAAACAAAAATATCGGTAATATTCTGAGTTGTTAGCTGAGTTTGTACCCAGCTTAGCCCGTCATTATCCGAAAACATTACCCCATTTGAATCCGTCCCTGCAAAAATGCGGTTCCCGTTTTGCTCTAATGCATTTACATGAGTATAGTCAATAACTGTTGGATTCCACATTATTCCGCCATCTGTTGATTCATACAGTCCTTCGTCATAAATAAAGTGTCCCCCAACAAACATCTTTCCGGGTCTCCACAGAACAGAATTCACGAAGTTCAGGTTAAAAGACACTCTGTACCATGTCAGCCCGTTATCTTCGGAAAGGTGCAAACCATAGAAGTTAGTACCTGCATATATCTTACTCCCATCAGAAGAAAAGCAGGTTACGCCCTGAACTGTTTGCATTTTCTGCTCCCAGCTAAGTCCGTCATCAGTTGAAAAATACAGGCTGTTACCAAGTGTACCTGCGTAAATATTCCCGCCAAGTGAAAGAAGTGTTCTCACTGTAGAGAAGTTCAAGGTTGTTTGAGTCCAGCTTTCGCCAAGATCAGAAGAAACAAATACACCGCTTCCCTGAGTACCGGCAAATATCTTATCGCCCTTCACTTCAATCGAAAGCACAAGAGGATTTGTTACACCGTTTGATTTAAGTACCCATTGTGAACGAATATCTTCTGTGGATAAAAAGCCAGCAAGCAGTAATACTGCAATTACAGCTTTTGAGAATGAACTTCTGTAATTACTCTCTTTCATATTCCTGTTCTCCCGGATGAATTGAATCCATTTATTGATAAAAGCGAATCTGAAACCGGCAAGGGACACTGCAAAATCCACTTAGTTACAGCAATGCGAAAAGGGTAAATATATACATAAATTACTGCAAATTGAAATACATATTTGGTTTAGAATTGAACAAAACGTGAAAACAAGTTATCATTTAATCAAAACCATTTTCTTCATTGCTGTGAAATCACCGGTTTGGATACTGTAAAAATATATACCGCTTGAAAGATTCTCTGCATTCCACTTAATTTCATAAGAACCCGGCTTCAATTCTTCATCTACCGGAAAAGAAACAACTCTACCCAAAATATCAAATACTCTCAGCGAAACATATCCCTGCACGAGAATATCAAATCTTATTTTTGTGGCAGGGTTGAACGGGTTCGGGTAATTTTGATACAGCTCGAATTTCAATGCTGTTTCATTAAGATTGGTTACTCCAAGCGGTTCTGTGAACACCCAAACACCTCCGTTTGATGAACCGCTCAATCCCGCAAAGACCTTGTTGGTATTTCCTCCAAGTATAGGAGTAGCACTGTTTGTAATGCCTGCATTTGTAAATGACGTGCCACCGTTAAGTGAATAGAATACGCCTCCGTTACCTGCAATATAAATTGCAGGTCCACCCGTGGAATTGTAAAGTGTGGCACCCCTTGAAACATAACCCGATGTTGCCATAACCCAGTTCACGCCGCCATTGGTTGATCTATGAACCGGCCCGCCGGCAGAAGTTGACACCGTGACAAGTGTTTGAGGGTTAAGCTGAACTATGCCATATACGTTTATTCCTGAATTAAGATTGGCCGAAAATGAAACGCCGTGATCGGTTGACTTATAAAAACCATTTGGGCCTATGGATGTTGAAGTTGTCCCTACGTATATGATCGATGAGTTGAATTTATCGGCAGCTATGGTTATCACCTGAGTAGAAGGTAATCCTGCCGGATTAAACGTATTTCCGCCGTTCGTGCTTCTGTGCAAACCGCCGCCATTTGTACCAACGTAAACATATCCCTCCTTTCCGCAAGCAACGGCCTGAACGTTTGAGCCGCCGAAGCTGCTTATTGGGACGGAAACAAAATTAGCCCCTGCATTAGTTGATATTAGCAGCCCTGCTGAAAAATTCGCCGCAAATATCCTGCCTGAAGAATCCACAGCAATACTGAATACAGTCTGACCGTTTCCGCCGGTCAGTGTGCTCCAGTTCAAACCGAAATTGGTAGTTTTGTACAGTGAAGATGATGAACCCAGTGAGCCCGCATAGACATTTCCGCTGAGATCCTTGGTAAGAGACCAAATAGAGATCCCATTCAGGGTTTGAACCCACTGAGAGCCTGTTTCAGCAGAGAGGAAAAGGATGGCTAATAACACAATTTTTTTCAATGGAACACCTCCCTTTTTATGATAAAAAATAACACAAAAAAGCCAAACAAAATAGCTCATTTCTGGAGTTCTTTGTGCCAAGTTTGGTAATACAAAGAGGAGAAATAAACTGAGTTGTTTCTTCTTAATCAATCAAAATCCGCTTACTTAAGTCAGAAACGAAATCTTCGGGCACTAATTTGAGGAAAAAACGCAGAATTCTATAATTCATTGTTTCTGCAAAATTAAATTTCAATTTCGAATAAAAGGTTATTTCATTTGCATAAATTCCCATAATAGGTTATTTTTGTTCATTAATAAAAATTAAACAATACAGAAAATGTCAAATTTAGGTCAACAATTAGATTCAGTAAAATCAAAGGAAAACTTCCTCGAAAAGATCACACGATTCATTCCGGGATATAACGGCTATGTTAACAGGGATAATTCCAGGGAACTTGATACTATTCTGAGGAACACTTTGGCAACAAGGCTTGATGCAAATCACATAAAACTGAAAAATACAATCCTGAATCTTTCACAAAGAGGAAAACTTTTTGAATCTGACAGTATCGATAAGCTTGATAAGAAGCTTCAGCTTTGCGTTGCTAAATTCAAATCTGCAGCCCGCGGTTATTCCGGAGCTTTTGATGTGGTAAAGGTAAAAGAAGATAAGCTTAACCAGCTTTATGAATTTGATGCAAACTTATTTGATGATGTTGAGGCAATTTCAGCCGCCTGTGCAGAGATGGAAAGTAATTCCAAGGGCGGCGTAGATATAAACCCAAGCTCAGATAAAGTCAGCACTTTATTGGATAGCCTTGTGAAGATGTTTGATGAAAGAGAAAACATTCTGAATACTGTATAGTGTTTTTATGTGCTATATTTGAATATAATATAGATTCTTGAAGAAGATTTACAGACAAATATCGAAATTCATCAGCTATTTGGATATTTCCCCGATAGATGGAGGAAGCTTTCCTAAAGTTTTCATCTATATTGTCTGGGGTCTAAATGCTGCGATCTTTCTCGGTGAAGATATTATAGTAGAGCATTTTACTCTTGCTGATACCAAAACAACAGTTTCACCTTCCTCGATCTGCACTATCCTTAAGAAAGTGAATTCTGATGCTGATCTGAGCGAGAATATCGAAGTAGTAAACTCAAATGAGTTTTTTATCACGTCCTCCTGTGATAATGAACTTGTTACTTTTGATGTAATAATAACCCGAAAATCCCGCGCTCCTCCCGTGGGGACTGCTCTCGCCTGAGGGCAGATCATTTTCAAATCAATTTTATAAATGACAAAAATACGATCCCGTTTCTCGCGGGATCAGGAGATATAGAATGAAAGCATCTACAAGATTGCTTGTTCTGATCTTGGCGGTATTCGGCGCAAATGTAAATTTGCTTGCGCAGGATGATCCTGTTGATACTACGTATTATCAGACAGACGAGATCATTATTACCGGTACAAGACTTGAACAGAAGATCATTGATATACCATATCCTGTAACAAGAATAAACCAGACAAACTGGATCATGAGCAGAAAGATGGGAGTGCAGGACGTGCTTCTGACGGTCCCGGGACTTTTCCTCCAGCCGCGCTACGGAAACCATGATACGAGGATCACCATTCGCGGTTACGGCAGCCGTTCAAATACCGGGATAAGAGGTGTAAGGATAATGCTTGACGGGATCCCTGAATCAGAACCCGATGGTCAGACGAGAATTGAAGCAATAGATTTTGACGCTATCGGCAGAATCGAAGTTGTTCGCGGATATTCATCCTCACTTTATACAAATGCACCGGGAGGAGTGATTAATTTCCTTACGGATAAGTATTTCCCTATATCATATGTACAAACCAACAATGAATTCGGTTCGTACGATCTGAGGAAAAATGGAATCAAGCTTGGAATACGCGGCAAGACTTCGACATTTATGACAAACTACAGCTACCAGAACTACAAGGGTTACCGCCAGCACAGTCAGGAATACCAGCACAGGCTGAACACGCTTCTTGAAACTGAATTCACACCGCAATCGAAGCTTTCTGTTTACGGTTATTATGTAGGCGGTATTATTAAATTACCTGGAGCTCTTACACTTACCCAGTACAATGATAATGATACTTTGGCAAATCCAAGATCAGTTAGCCGTGATGAGAAAAGAATTTCAAAGAAGGGAAGATTCGGTGCAACGCTGTTAACAAGCTTTGAAAAAGGAAAAATGAAACATACCCTTGAGGCAACCGGCTACGGCACTTTCAAGATATTTGACAGAACTGCCAGAACTTATAGGCTGTTCACAAGGTACGGTATCGGCGGAACTTTCAGGTATGTTAACAAATTTACATTCGGCGGCAAAGCAAAATCAAAGCAAAGGGTAAACGAATTTACTATTGGAACTGATCTTTTTTACCAGGACGGTCCCATCAGGGAATTCAACAACCTGAACGGTCAAAAAGGTGATGACCTTCTTGGCTTAAGCAATGAAGTTATCTCAAATGTAGGTGCTTACGCCCTTAACCAGATAGATATACTTCCTCAAAAGCTTTCATTTCTTGTTAGCGGAAGATATGACAGGGTCGTGTATAATTTCCAGGATGAACTTGCAAGCTTCAGAGATACCAGCAGGGTCTTTGCCGAGTTCACACCAAAGGCTGCGCTTAATTTCAAACTGACTCCGCATATTGCACTTTACACTTCTTTTGGATTCGGTTTCGATTCACCTGCCGGAAATGAAATGGATAATTATCTTTTCACTTCGGATGGCGGTTTGCGCACGCTCAACCCTGACCTGAAAGCACAAAAATCCAGCAGCTTCGAAGTTGGAATAAAAGGTGAGGTTTCAGGTCTGAAAGAGAAATATTTTAAGAATACGCTCTTCGAAATATCTTTCTATAATACCAAGATCGAGGATGTGATAGTTCCTTTTGTTGTTGATGGCGATGTATTCTACCGCAACGCAGCAGTATCAAAAAGAAACGGACTTGAGGTCGGCTTCAGTTCTGAACTGGTCAAAGGGCTCACATTGAAGGGTTCATATGCATTTCAGGATTTCAAGTATGATAAATACCTGGCCGGTAGTATCGATGAATTAGGAAATCGCACAGATGTTGATTACAGCGGTAATATTGAAGCTTCTAACCCGGATAATTTTGCAGCAGGTGAGATCATGTACCAATACACCATAGCAAAAAAATATACTTTGTACGCTAAATCCAGCCTGCAGTATGTTGGTGGCATGTTTGTTGATGATGCAAATACAGACAGCCTTAAGACTGAACCGTATACACTTATTAACGGACAAATTGGCATTGACTGCAATTTCAAGAACTTCAGGCTTGTTGCTTACGGCGGGTTGAACAATATTACTGACGAGAAGTATGTAGCATTTATAAACATTAATTCAGCTAATATGGATTTCTATGAGTCAGGACCAAGGAGAAACTTCTTTGGAGGATTAACGCTTGCTTACATGTTCAGGTAATACACAGTAAATCAAAAATTGAATTTGATTCGTTTTTCATTTGTGATAAAAAGGAGGCAGGCATCTTGACTGAATTACGTTAAGAGCGTGATGGATACTGAACAAACTGCCTCCTATTATATTTAAATTGATGTGAGGCCTGAAAAGGAATGCTCAGAATTGTTTTCATAGACGGATATAGAGGTAAACAGCTTGATGGTGCAACCGGTGAATTGCTGCATATAGAAAGAAGAAGATCCGATTTTGTGGAGAATATTCATGACGGATCAATACTTGACCTCGTTTTTAATACCGGAGGTGAATATATAAAACTCCTTTACACAACTATAATGGGTTTAGCACTCTTATTGTTTACCGTAACGGGATTTTGGCTATGGATTGGCCCCAAAAGAATGAGAAATTCATGAGTTTATGTTTAGACTTTCAATTTGGGTCAATAAAATTTAAATTTACATAATTATGCTGAATTCCAACTGAAGTCAGTTTAAATTGAGGAATATTGAAGCTCATGAAAAAATACATCTTAATAGCATCGGGATTATTCTTGATCTGCCTTAGCGTTTATGCTCAATATACAAACACAAGAATTTATCCTTCTGCAGTAAATCAGATTGAACCCTTCATCGTTAGACATCCGCTTAACCAGAAGATACTTTTTGCAAGTGCATATACAATTACTTCGGTAGGATTCAGGAGCGAAGGTATATATGTTTCAACAAACGGAGGAAATTCGTGGAGGGGTAACGATACCTGCACCGGTTCCAATATTGGCTCTCACGGCGGTGACCCGGGCCCGATCATAGATAAGAATGGCAGATTCATCATAACTCACCAGGGCGGTTTACCAACCGGCATGTTTTCGAATTACTCAACGGATCAGGGGCTCTCATGGTCGAATAACTATCCAATACTTACAGGAGATAATGATAAAGGCTCTCCTCAGACTGATGATGCACCGGCAAGTCCGTATTACGGCAACACATATCTGGCATGGACAAGATTTTCACCGCCCTTCCCTATAGTATTTTCTTATACAAGCAACGGCGGCACAAACTGGTCGTCAGTCATTCAGATAAATAATGCTTATAACACCAACAGGTCATACGGCCCTGCAATAGGAATTGGCCCTAATGGCACAATTTATACTGTTTGGGCTTCATCAAGTCCAAACTCTCCTTTTACCGAGGACCGGGTTGGTTTTGCCAAATCTTCTAACGGCGGTTTGAATTGGAGTGTATCAGAGGGCGCTATTGATTGTAACGGCATAAGAACAACACAGCTTCCACCCTGGACAATAAGAGCAAACAGTTTTCCGGTTATTGATATTGATAAGACCGGCGGTTCCAGAAACGGCTGGATATATGTAGTGGTAACCGATAAAAGTATAGCCCCGGCTGGCAATGATCCTGACATAGTTTTTCACAGGTCAACAGACCAGGGTTCAACGTGGTCAGCAGGTGTTAGAGTGAACCAGGATGCGATCAACAACGGCCGCAACCAATTCTTTCCTTCTATCAGAGTTGATGAGAACGGCGGAATAAATATTGCATATTTCGATAGCAGGAATTCCGTTGACTCAGTTGATGTATATCTTTCAAGATCAATTGACGGCGGCATAAGCTGGAGTGATTTCAGGGTTACAGCACAAAGATTTCGTCCGCAGGCCGTCTCAGGTGCAGGAGGAGCAGGCAATATGGGTGATAACATCGGCCTGACTTCCGGCAACGGTAATCTTTACCCGGTGTGGATGAGTAATCAGACAGGCGTATTTCAGACCTGGACTGCAATTATCAATTATCTGACAATCGGTATACAACAAATCGGAAGCGAAGTTCCGGGCGATTACGGCTTGAAACAGAATTATCCCAATCCTTTCAATCCGATAACTAAAATTGAATTCAGTATTCCATACCCAGGAAACACAAGACTATCAGTGTACGATATTACGGGAAAACTCATCAGGAATTTAGTTGAGCAGGAACTTCACGCAGGTACATATTCAACAAATTGGGATGCTTCTGAATTGCCCTCAGGTATATACCTGTACAGAATTCAGAGCGGGAACTTTTACGAAAGCAAAAAGATGATATTGGTGAAATAATGCATTGATAATTATTTGAATATCTGGCATCTGATAAAGAAGCCTCACCATGCAATTGGCGAGGCTTCTTTGTTTACAAATCATCAAAATATTGTGAATTTCAGTATGTGCACCAGTAAATATGATCGCTGCATTGGGCGGGTGTCGGAGTACTTTCATTGCAAGCCACTGTATTTGTATTTGTAACTTTAAAAGTCAGGGTGTGCTGTACTGCAGATACCGTGAAAGAGCTGCTTGTGCTTCCCGGTACTACCGTTGCGATCTTTAATCCGTCCCAGATTATGTCATACGTTGTATTGGTATTTGACCTGTTCTCGAATTTTACTGTAGCAGTATTATTTGTTACACAAGGCTGTGTAGTTGTTTTTGTAGAAACAGGATCATCTTTGCACGAATTGATAAATAACAAAACAAGCAAAATAACAAAAAGCCGTACATATTTCATATTTCACCTTCTGAAATTATTTCTAAAGAACGAGTTAGGAAAAACCAAACTCTGTTTCCTAATTACAAAATTATATACAATTTCTTAAGCGAAATATGATACTTATCAAGTATTATTTTGATTCTTATCCTTACATAAGAAAATCATGGGATATTGATGCCATTGGGAGATTGCAGCTTCGTATTTTCAACTACTTTAGAAGCACCATCTTCTTTGATTCAACGAAATCACCGGCTTCTATTTTGTATATGTAAACGCCTGAGGCAAGTCCGAAATTCTGGAATCTGAAGTTATTACTCCCGGCAGGCCTGTATCCTTCCGCAAAAACCTTCAGTTGTCTTCCAAGAAGATCATACAGGGTTATTTTTACGAATTCCTGTTTTGCTAAATAGTACGAAATAACAGTCGCCGGATTGAACGGATTGGGATAGTTCTGAAATAATCTGCTCCTTACCGGAACCTGGGACTGCCCGTTATTAATACCGATCACTGCGGTGTTATACTTCACAATAGTTCCGTACGAACCAAAACCGAAACCATATGTAGGAGTGACAAATTTTGCCGTATAGATGGAAGATGAATCAGGAGCAGGTATACTATACCACGGGGAATTTATACTTCCTGAATCCAGATTGAGTGCAAATGCCTGTGCAAAAGTAAGCGGCATCCAAAGCTCTTTAGCCGTCCTGAATGCAAGATCCGCTCCGATTCCGAAAAAATTCGTAGTGTCATACAGCCAAACAGTACCGCCATTATAGCTTGTTGAAGTTGTAGCTCCAAACTCATAATCGCCGCCGGAAGATATTATTTTATTTTCATTTATCACCTTAATATCCCAAAGAGGCTCCGGGGCAACACAATAAGTAAACCAGTTCAGTCCTGAATCAGTAGTTTTCCAAATGATACCCTGAATATCATAATGCCCTCCGCAGGCAAAACCGGTTGATTGATTCAGAAAGTCGATCCTGTTTTTCGGAAACCTGAAAAGAACGGGACAGTATTGAGTATCAATATGGCATTCATTCCAGCTTGCTCCGGCATCGGTTGTCTTGAACATAAATCCGCTGAAGCCTGTAAAGAAGCCATTGAGTGAATCCTGAAAATAGATCGACGTTACAACAACACTCGTATCAAAAAATCGGGATGTGCTCCATGTATTGCCGCCGTTCGTTGTCTTTAAGACAAATGTACCCTGAAAAAGATAATCATTTGCCAGGGCCCAGCCCAGGCGGCTGTTAATAAAGAATATGTCATCTATCGGGTATTCGGTAATTCCTGAATTCAGAACGACCCAATTACTGCCGCCGTTAGAGGTCTTAATAATCGTGCCGTACTCGCCTGCCGCCCAGCCATAGACCGTATCAAGCAAAAAACTTCTTGTCAGCCATTTATCTGTTGGTGAAGGAACTCTAAGCCAATAGTCCTGTGATAAGACACTTAGAGAATTGAGCACCAGATTGATTGCAAAAATAGAAGAGAGTAATATTTTTGTAAGATTTTTCATTTCAGAAGTACCATTTTCTTTGATAATTTATATACAGCATTTTCAGCGGTTTTCATAGTTAACACATAGAAGTAGACTCCGCTTGGTTCGTTGCTTCCGTTGAATTGAATTGAATGCTCTCCTGCCCCGAGCCGGCCGTTTACCGGTTCAGAGATCAGCCTGCCCAGAGCATCATAGAAAGACAAATTAACATACTTATCCCCATCCAATTCCGGGATACTAAATTGAATGACCGAAAGAGGGTTGAACGGATTCGGATAGTTCTGCTTCAGAACAAATCCTTCCGGAATTTCACTCTCAGCAGCACTGACCCCAATTACAGCTGTATTATATTTAAGTATAGTACCGCCTCCGCCGAAAGCCCATCCGTATGTCGGCGTTACAAACTGCGCTGCGTTCAGATTCACCATCACGGGCGGGCTTATCTCAAGCCAACTGGAGCCGGCATTTCCTGAATCAAGGTTCAAAGCGAATTTCTGAAGAAAGAACCCGGGGATCCATAATTCAGATGGAGTTCTGAAAGCAAGGGACCTGCCCATTCCGAACAAACCTGTTTCCTGATAGCTCCACGTTAAACCCGCGTCATATGATTTAACAAAGCTGACACCGTAATCGGGGTCGCCACCCGTTGCCACAACTTTGTTTTGATTTATTGATTTAATTTCCAGTAAGGGTTCAGGCGCAATACAATATGTGAACCAGTTCAGCCCGGCATCAGTTGTCCTCCATACTATACCCTGAATATCAATCTGTCCGCCGCAGGCAAAACCCGTAGTGGCGTTCATAAATGTCATATCCCATTTAGGGAACAAATAAAGAATTGAACAATAGGCAGTATCAACATGGCACTCAATCCAATTTGAGCCTCCATTGGTAGTCTTAAGTATCTGTCCTGTGTAACCTGTTAGAAAACCGGTTGCAGAGTCCAGGAAATATACGGTGTTAAATACTTTTGTAGTATCGGGAAAGCGTGAATTAGTCCAGTTTATTCCGCCGTTAAAAGTTCTGAGTATAGTTGTGCCTGAGAACAGAAAATCGTTTGCAATTGCCCAGCCAAGCCTTTTGTTTATAAAAAAGATATCGTCTATCATGTAATCGATCCCTGTATTCTGGATATTCCAGTTCTGGCCTCCGTTTGAAGTATTGACTATTATTCCCAAATCCCCTGCTGCCCAACCGTATATGGTATCCAGCAAATGACATCTGTAGAAATCCTTTGTTGTCGGGGATGGTACACTTAGCCAATACTGCTGTGAACTCGAATTCTCAATCATCAGCAGGAAGATAAGAACCGGAAAAAACCTCATAATCATAATCAAATATAATTAATAAGTACCTATTATAGCAGGTAAAAAACAGCAGTTTTTCGGAAATTTTGCATCACTACATTGCAATAGATTCAGCTTATTGCTAATTTTGCCAATTACTTCATCCAAAAAGAAAGAGCATGCTAGATATAGATAATATCCGCGAAGAATTCCCTATTACCCAAAAGTCATTTCAGGTTTACGGCAGCAGCGAGCCCAGAAAACTTGTATATCTGGATCATGGCGCATCAACTCATCCGAGCAGAACCGTGCTTAACAAGTATATTGATTTCGTCAAGAATTATTACTCTAATGTCCATCGCGGAAAGCATTTCCTTTCAATGATCTCTACTGAGCTGTTTGAAAGGGTCTATAAGACCATCTTCAGCTTCATTAGCGCCGATAAGGACGAGAATGCAATTGTACTGACTGCGAATACAACAAGTGCACTTGATATGACTGCGTGGTTCATGCGCGAGGTCGAGGGGATTACTCTTGTTTCTATGATGGAACATCACTCCAATGATCTTCCGCACCGGCACAGGAGCAAAGTACTTCATTTTGGAGTGAAACCGGATGGCACACTTGATATGGATGATCTTGAAAATAAGCTTAAGAATAATAAGGTGAAACTTGTTGCTGTAACAGGCGCATCCAACGTAACAGGGTTTTTGACCGATATTTACCGGATTGCGAAGCTTGCACATGAAAACGGAGCGCGAATACTTATAGATGCAGCACAGCTTCTTGCGCACAAGCAAATTGATGTTAAACCAAATGATCACCCTGAACATATTGACTTTCTGGCGGCAGCAGGTCATAAAGCCTATGCACCGTTCGGTTCGGCGTTTCTTTTCGGTCCGCGGGATGTACTTGATAGAGTGCAGCCATACGTTCCCGGAGGCGGCACAGTACTTTTTGTGAGTGAAGATGACTACATTTATGCAAGTTCTCCCGACAGGCATCAGGGGGGCACACCTAATATTGCCGGAGCCATTGCACTTGCAGAATCACTGAACTGTTTAAGTGAGATCGGTATGGATAATGTTCGAAGTCACGAAATTGAATTGACAGAATACGCTTTGGACCGGCTAAAAGAAGTGCCTGAAATCAATATACTTGGCAATATTCCTGCATCCAACAGGCTTGGAGTAATAACTTTCAACATAGGCAAGCTTAGTAATGGATTGGTTTCTGATATATTGAATCATGAAGCGGCGATTGCAACCAGGAACGGGAGATTCTGCGCTCACCCGTATTTGAGTTACCTGCTTGGCAGAAACGATTCTGATGAGATCATTGCAAATCTGCGCCGTGGAGAGAAGTTCGATATAGGCGGCGCAGTCAGAATTTCTTTCGGCATTTTTAATTCACTGGAAGAAGTTGATTATGTAACAGAGAACTTAAAAATGATCGCGGAGCACAGATGGAAAGCGAATTATGGAGACGACACGACATATTTTGACTGCAAAGGAGTCCAGTTAAGCGCTTCTTAGCCCGGCGCTTCAATCTTTATATCTTCTGAGTGTCAACACCCCCTTAAATTTCAAAAAATCATTGCTAAATCTCTATTTTATAGTTATATTACTTTTTTGACCTGATGAATAAGGATATCGTTAGTTTAATTAATAATTATCAAGAGTTTATATTAACAAGCCACGTTAACCCCGATGGGGACTCAATAGGCAGCGAAATTGCTCTTTATCTGTTTCTGAGTAATCTTGGCAAACGCACAAAGATTATAAACTACTCCCCTACTCCCTCTAATTACACATTCCTTGATAAGGATAATGTCATAGAGCAATTTGTTGAAGAGAAACACAAGGATTCTATAGCTAATGCAGATGTGATATTTATCCTCGATACAAATGAGTATTCCAGGCTAAGAACACTGGCTCCTTACATCCAGTCAAGCAATGCTAAAAAAGTTTTGATAGATCATCACCTGGGATTTGATGCGAATGGTTTCGATTACTCTTTCTCAGATACTAACTCGCCTGCAACTGGTGAAATGCTTTTCAGGTTCTTTAAAAATTTTGACGGTTCAAACAGTGATACACAACCGATCGGCAATATCATTTCCAAGCCGATGGCAGAGGCTCTATATGCGGCTATTATGACTGATACAGGGTCTTTCAGGTTTGAACGTACGGGCGCCGAAACTCACAATATAGCCGCAGAACTTATCAGTGCCGGAGCAGAGCCTGACAAAATATATTCAGAGATCTACAACAAGGCAACAATCGGCAAGCTGCACCTGCTAGGCAAGTTCCTGAACCGGATAACACTTGAACATGATAACAAGCTTGCATATTCAATAGTTTTGCAGAAAGATTTTCAGGAAACATCAACCGATGAATACGCCATCGAAGGATTCAGTTCTCATCTTATGAGCCTTGATTCCGTAAAACTGGGAATAGTCATCACACAAACACTAAGGGGCGTAAAACTGAGCTTCAGGTCAAACGGCGAAGTTATGTGTAACAACCTTGCAAAAGAATTTGAAGGCGGGGGGCATCAGAATGCCTCTGGGGCATTTGTACCCGGCGCAGATGTTAATGAGCTGACAGTGAAAGTAGTAGAAAGATCGAAATTTTATCTGAAGCAATCTTAAACCAGAAAAGAAAAAAACAAATAAATTATATAACATTATACTATCCGGAGATTTAAATGAAGATCAAATATGAGGTAAAGAAAATAAAAGATATCAAGGCTGATGTGGTATGCTCGGCTGCATTCGAGGACCAGGCAGAACAGAAACTGCATTGGCTTAATACGCTTTTTAAAGGAACTCTTGATACGCTGATCGAAACAAATGATTTTAAGGGAAAAGTCAATTCTACAGTCCTTTCTTACCTTGGACCTGATAACCGCAGCAAAAGACTTATGATTTTAGGACTTGGGAACTCAAAGGAAGTAACACTTGAAATCCTCAGGAAAGCATATGCTTCAGCGGCAAAAAAGGTAAACAGTTTCAAGCTTAATTCGGCCGCATTTGAAGTGCCTGATCTTGCACTCATAAAAAGCATTACAGGAGCATCACATTATGAAGTTATGCAGGCGATCTGCGAAGGCGTTTTCCTTACGCAGTATAATCCTAAGAAATACTACACGAAAAACGATTACACACCGATAAACGAAGTAATTTTCTTCACTGATTCTCCGAAATACACACGCGAGGCAACAGAAGCGCTCAAGGATTCAAAGATCGTTTGCGATGCAGTAATTGTAGCAAGGGACCTTGAAAACGAACCTTCGAATTTCCTCACTCCCGAAAAATTTGCGGAGTACGTAAAAAAATCCTCTATCAAAGGCGGGTATTCAGTGACAGTTTTTGATGAGAAAAAAATTAGCCAGCTTAATATGGGCTGTGTTCTCGCGGTAGGAAAAGGAAGCTCCAATCCTCCCAGATTTTTGATACTACAGTATTTCGGCGCCAACAAATCCGAAAAGCCCGTTGTTCTGGTCGGAAAGGGTGTTACATTTGATTCCGGCGGAATTTCGATCAAGCCGGCCCAGGGAATGGACCAAATGAAGATGGATATGGGCGGTGCAGCTGCTGTAGTCGGAGCCTTCGAGGCTGTTGCAAGGTTGAAGTATAAGATGAACCTTATCGGGCTGATCCCTGCTGTGGAAAATATGCCTGATGCCAATTCTTACAAACCCGGCGATGTTCTGAAGAGTTACTCGGGAACCACAGTTGAGATTGATAATACAGATGCAGAAGGAAGACTAATACTTGCTGATGCGCTTGATTATGCAGCCAATTATAAACCCAAAGCAGTAATTGATGTCTGCACTTTGACCGGTGCTGCAGTTATTTGCTTCGGCCACCTGCTTGCAGGACTTATGGGAAATGATGCAGAGCTGAAGAAGAAGATATTTGCAGCAGGAGAAAAAACATACGAGCGTGTGTGGGAACTCCCGCTGTACAATGAGTATGATAAGCTGATGAAGAGCGAAATAGCCGATATTAAAAATGCCGGTCCCGCAAGGCAGGCAGGCACTATTATGGGAGGAATATTCCTGAAGAAATTCGTTCAGGATAAATACCCGTGGGCACATCTGGATATTGCAAGTGTTGCATTTAATCTGGCGGAATCAGCAGAAGAGTATCATACACCCGGAGCTACGGGCTATGGAGTAAGGCTTTTTACCGAGCTTCTTAAACAGTATTCGCACTAAATAATTATTAAAGAGAGACCAGCAGCTTGAAAGAAATCGGGTCTCCCTCAAAGATACTTCTTGTCTTAACGTTAGTTGAATTCATCAACTATTTCGATAGACAGGTTGTGTTTCCCCTGTTCAGTTTCCTTAAAGCAGATTTTGGGCTTAGTGATTTTGAGCTTGGCCTCATCGGCACTGTCTTCATGATCGTTCACGCAACTTGTTCAGTACCCCTCGGAATCCTTGCAGATAAATGGGTCAGGAAAAATATTATTGCTATGGGAGTTGCAGTCTGGTCAGTGGCAACTTTTGTAACGGGTCTGGTACAGAACTTTGGGCAGCTTCTGGCTACACGTGCATTTGTTGGTATTGGAGAAGCATCCTATGCGCCTGCTGCTACTTCATTAATAGCCGATAATTTCCCTGTAGAAAAGCGCGCACGCGCAAGTTCAATTTTTCATCTTGGAATGTTTCTTGGCGGTACGCTTGGAATGATACTGGCAGGGGTTATCGGAACTCATCTCGGATGGCGCGCCTGTTTTTTTCTTGTAGCACTTCCGGGACTGATACTCGCATTTTTTGCTCTTAAGATAAAGGAAACAAAACACGAGCATAAGAACGTTGCTGAAGTTAATACAAAAGCCATTTTAAAGCTTTTCAGAACTCCGGCCTACTTGCTGACTCTTTCTGCCGGTGTTATGCTTACTTTCACTTCATCGGCTATCATTGCCTGGATGACTCAGTTCTTTATCCGCTTCCATAATTATTCTGTTGATCAGGCTTCGCTTACTATCGGGCTTGCTGTGGTGATCGGCGGGCCGCTGGGGATCTATTCGGGAGGATATGTTTCGGACCTGCTTTTTAATAAATTTAAAAAGCCGCGCTCACTTGCAATGGCTTTTGCATTTCTCGCAGCGACTCCTTTAATGTATATAACGCTGACTACAAAAAATGAGGTGCTTTTGCTGGTGACATTGGTTATTGCAACTTATTTGATGACTTGGTATTATGGACCAATGGTTGCGCTGATCCAGGATATCGTCCCCGGCTCACTGAAGGCGACTGCATTCGCGTTCTACCTGTTCACTGTTCATCTAATCGGCTCAACGCCTGCCCCGGCTTTGATAGGTAAGGTATCGGATATGTCAAATCTGCAAACAGGCCTTTTTCTTGTTGTGATCTCGAACTTTCTGGGGGGTACATTACTACTTGTTACAACCAAGATAATAATGAACTCAAATGCAGGGTTATTACACAAAAATGACTAAATTATTAAAAATCTTTGAGATAAATTTGTGAAACATAAAACACGGTTTCAGGATTAAATAAGTAGAGTAGTTTTTGGACAAAAAAGACACTAAAAATAGCGAAAAAATAGAAGACAGTGGGAAATCGCTTCAAAATGGCAAAGTTTTGAGGTGTATAAATATTGACTGTGTTTTCAACAGCTCAAATGAGCACGGAGCGATCCGCAACACTTGCCGGCATCCAAATGTGGTTGTAGAAAGCCGATTTGCTGATATAACTATTGCTATTTGTTCTGAATTCCGCTCGAAGAAAGATTACTCGTTTGAAAAACCTGCAACTCTTATCGATCTTAAATCAAGAGAAAAAACCGAGATAGTGGGCAGACCCGACCTTGGCATAACTACCATTGAAAAAGTAACAACCGAAGAGCTTGAAGAGGGTGTTTCAAAAACCAAGTCCGTAAAGAAAGTATCCGCTAAAAAGAGTAAACCTGAAGAGATTCAGCCGGAGGTAAAGCTAAAACCTGTTGTTGTCGAGACTGTTCCTGAAATGCCTTCAGAGCTTAGCCCCGCAGAGTTGTATAATCTGACCGATAAACCCGGTACAGGTTTCCTGATTCTCAAATCTCTCTATCAGCCATATACAAAACGGGGACTTGCAGCTTCGATCGTGATTCATTTGTTTATGCTTTTGCTAATGTATCAATTTCTTGTACCAAAGGAAGAAACACAAAATGGTGAACATAACCAGAGAATAGTTGTGGTTGAAGATCTTGAAATGCCTAAGTTTGACCCGCCGGATATTGATAAAATGAAAGAGGAAGAGAAGCTTGAAGAGGATGCATTAAAGGAAAATTCAAAAGAGATAAGGCCGAAGATCACAAAGAAGAATGTGACTCCGAAAATAAACCGGCCTAAGGATAATACAAAGGACACTAATCAGACTGCGCAGAATGACAGTAATAAGATCAAAACAGATTCAAGTCTAGTGAATCTGACCAGGGATACTTCCCGTATCCTGGTGCCGGACTCAATGAAATCTACCTTTGACCAGAATGATGTCGGGCTGAAACTTTGGTATCCGCTCGGCTGGAGGCTCCTGGATAACCGCCAGGTCAATCTGAACCAGAAGGAATTCAATGGTGTAATAATTGCCACCGATTCACTCAGTGAAGACCCGGGGGCAGTGAATCTGTTCATTCTCATCGATGATCCTCAGCACAGTTCTTACAACAAGGCAACATATAAGAATCCGTTCCAGATGGACGATTCAATGGCAGTTGCGTATGTAACAGACCCCATAAAATCAAGCGGAAAGAAATATTCAGCCAAGTATTTCCTTTTCACCGATCCGACAGGCAAGAAGAACATTCAGGTTAACGTCGATTTTGCCTCTCAGGCAATGATGGAAAAGTACCAAAAGCTCGTTGATGCAGTCGTACGTTCCATCAAGATCGCCGAACCTCCACCAAAGAATCCATAGAAACATAAACCTACACCGCATCATGCTGAACTTGTTTCAGCATTTGTTCTTCCGTCATGCTGAACTTGTTTCAGCATCTTTAAAATATTATATTCGCATTATGTACGAAAAAGACTTTTACGTATATATTATGAGTAATTTCTCAAAAACACTTTACATTGGCATGACCAATAATCTGATGAGAAGAGTTCTTGAACACAGATACAAACTCAACCCCGGTTTTACTGCCAAATATAACATAACAAAACTGGTCTATTTTGAACAATACACATCAGCCTTAGACGCAATAGCCCGAGAGAAACAACTTAAGAATTGGCATAGAGATTGGAAGATCAACCTTATCGAATCTATTAACGAAGATTGGAATGATCTTTCATTGGAATGGTTTGACGAAATTGATATAAAAGAATTCCTTATTTCAAGAACTTAGACCCTGAAACGAGTTCAGGGTGACGAATCGAGAAAGTAAATCGAGATTGGATATCAATTCAGAAATTCTAAAAGCCGCAATTACCTCAAAAGCCAAAGAGCTTGGGTTCTTCAAAATTGGATTTGCGAAATATGAGGTGCTCGGAAAAGAATTTGATTATCTGAAGAAGTGGATTGATGAGGGCAAGCACGCCGATATGGAATGGATCCCTCGAGGATTTGAAAAGCGTAAAGATATTCGAAATATATTAGCCGATGCAAAGAGCGTAATATCCCTTGCATTCAACTACTACACACCGTTTGAACATGATGATACCAAGCCCAAAATTTCACGTTATGCGTGGGGTAAGGATTATCATAAAATACTTAAGAAGAAGTTAAAAGAAATAATCCGCTTTTGCGAGGCATTGCTTTGGAATGCCGAAGCAATCCCTACCGCCAATGAGATTGCCTCGTCACTGCGTTCCTCGCAATTTATTGCCTACGTTGATGACGGTCCCGTAATGGACAAAGTCTGGGCGCAGAAAGCGGGAATCGGCTGGATGGGAAAGCATACCAATATCATAAATCCGGAATATGGTTCATGGTTCTTTTTGTGCGAGATTATCACAAATATTGACTTTGAAAACTATGATACTCCGATTGAAGACTTGTGCGGAAGCTGTTCACTCTGCATTTCAGCCTGCCCAACCGGAGCGATTACTGACGAATATCAACTCGATGCCAACAAGTGCATTTCCTATCAGACAATCGAGAACCGCGGAGAAATTCCCCCTGAAATTGACCTTGATGGCTGGATATTCGGCTGCGATGTATGTCAGGATGTATGCCCGTTCAACTCACCCAAGTATAACCATGTAACAGAGGAAAAGGGTTTTTACCCCGGTGTCATCCTGAGCGTTAGCGAAGGATCCATTAATAATGCAACACAGAAAGAACTTAAATCGATCACTGAAGAACAATTCATGACTGTTTTTGCCGACTCCCCTATTAAGCGAACAAAATATGCAGGGTGGAAAAGGAATTTGAATCAATTCTTGGAATAGTCGATGCATCTTTGAGGTTTTTCAGAAATTTCCTATATTTGTAATCATCCATAAATATTTTTACTAAGGAGCAGCAGAATGTCTCAGCAGTTGACGCCTGAATTACAGGCTGTAAAACAAAGGATTAAATCAGTTTGGTCAAACGGTGATTTTGGAGTTGTAGCAGAAGTTTTAGCTCCCGAAGAGATCCAGTTTTATTCACGGCTTAGTATCCCAAAAGGAGCAAAAGTGCTTGATGTTGCGTGCGGGTCCGGTACAATAGCTCTTGAAGCTGCAAGGCATGGCGCAAATGTTAAGGGACTGGATCTTGTTGAAGACCTGATACGACAGGCTAAAGAGCGCGCTTTATCTGAAGGGCTGAATGCTGAATTCACTGTCGGCGACGCTGAGGGCTTGCCTTACGGTGATAATGAGTTTGATTATGTGATATCAATGTTCGGCGCAATGTTTGCCCCAAGGCCTGAAGTAGCTGCTTCAGAGCTTTTCAGAGTATGTAAACCCGGCGGGATCGTAGCTATGGGCAACTGGACTGATGAGGGAGAAATTAGTGATTTCTTTGATGTGGTCTCATCATTCGCTCCCCCAATGCCTCCCGGGGTACCCAAGCCAATTGAATGGGGGAACCGTGAAATCATTAAGCAGAGACTGGGAAAATACACTAATGACCTGAAGATGAACATCAGGAAGCTTGAAATGAATTTCCCTATGCCTCCTTTAGAAGTAACAAGGCATTACTTTAAGTTCTTCGGGCCCACAAAAACTGTTTATGACATGCTCGATGATGGTAAAAAGGCAGAGTTTGAAAAAGCACTGACTGCAGTGTGGGAAAAAGAGAACACAGCAACTGACGGAAACACAAGAACTGCAGTTGATTATGTTGAAATAACCGCAGTAAAAAAATAAGATGAACAGTCCGAAATTCCTGAAAATGTTCGCAATGATTGAGATGCTCTCAGCCGTTGTGTTTATTGCGCTGGCTGTTATTACTTACTTATCTCTTGATAAGCTTGGTGGTGATATAATGATCCCTCTGATCTTTGGAATTATCGGCGGTTGCGCACTTATTGCCGCGCCGGTATTGTTTACAGTCGCCAAAAAACGTGAGTCTGAAAATCAATCACCTGTTGAATACTAAATGAATAACCGGTTCAATATACTTAGATTCGTAGCATTCGGTATGCTGGCTGTAAGCGTACTGCTTGTAATACTCGGAGTGTATTTCTACACAAAAGAGAGTGCTTTCCTTAAGGAGTGCAAGCTTATAACCTGCCGAATTACAAAAATAGATGAAGAAAAAAGGGGAGATGCAAACCTTACATTCAGGGAAATTAACGGGAATTACCCCCCCTTTACATACAATGTAACGTATGATGCTAGCGAAAGTGACCTTGACTATCATATAAATGAGACATATGAAGTATATTACTATCAGAAAGAAGTTAGCAGATCAGAGATCAAGGATTTTTTTATAAATCACATAACTTCATTCATACTTGTAGTAGTTGGTTTTGCATTCATGCTGGATTTTCCGATAATGCTTTTCGTGATCTCAAGAGTCAGGAATCAGCAGCTATCCAAACAGCAGTTCGGCATTAAAGATGAAGTTGTAAGCGAGTAATTGAAGCCGCTCCGGCCGTTGTTGTTCCCTTTTATCCTTTCATTACCAAATGCAATATGGAGTTGAACTTGAAATTATTTGTTTGATATTAATGTTAATATGAATCGTATGCGCACATTTTTGATCATTTCGTTGCTTGGCGGTTTTGTATTAAGCGCTTATTTTCTAACAGGCTGCTCTGAAACACCTGTTGAAAGCAATACGGGTACTTCATTTTCCGGTGATGTTTTGCCGGTATTTGAACAAAGCTGCAATTACAGCGGATGCCATAACTCTGTTGATAAACAATCCGGTATAGACCTAACTAGCTGGAATTCGATAATGGTAAACGGATCAAACTTTGGCGCAGAGATTATTCCATACAACTCTAAATGGAGCCATTTACTGCAGCATATAAATGTAGATACCAACCTTGCTCCAGTCGCAAGTCCTCTTATGCCAAAAGCACTCCCCCCGTACAGCAACGGGATCCCTTTGAGTGTGGATAAGGTTAAACTGATAATGAAATGGATAGATGAAGGTGCAAAAAATGATTATGGCAAAGTTGCATATGAAAATATCCGGAACAAAGCATTTATTACAAACCAGGCATCGGATTTTGTTGCAGTTGTTGACCTGGATAACTTCTTTCTCACAAGGTTTGTAAGAACTGGTGAATCGGCCTCTTCACTTGCCTCTCCGCATAACGTGGCAGTTGATAATGACGGAAGGTTTTTTTACGTTACATTGATCGCTGAAGGATTCATAGAGAAGTTTGATGCAATGACTTATGAGAAACTGGGAAGGCTACAGATTGTTACTGCTCCCGGACACGTTATTATTTCTCCCGATGGAGCAATAGGATACGTGACAAATTATAACGTTAACGGAACGGAAAGATTTGTCAGAAGCTTCAGGACTTCGGACATGACAGTGCTCAACACTATATCTGACATTACGATGAATGCAACTCATGGAGGGAGGATCACTTCTGACGGTAATTATCTGATAACAGTAAGCGAGCTTGGTGAGTATATTCAGGTAATACGGACTTCAGACGACCAGGTTGAGCAGTCAATTCCGATTGACCCTATTGTACCGCCGACAGGCAACGGAACAGGACTTTTCAGGCCGATTGCAGTATCGATCTCTCCTGATGACAATTATGCTTTTATTACATGTGATAAGTCAAACGATGTGAGGGTACTTGATATGAACACAAGGACAATTACGGCGACCATCAGTGTAGGATTGTTCCCGATTCAATCAGAATGCACACCCGACGGGAAATGGCTTTATGTTGCCAACAGGAACAGCAACTCCGTTACCGTAATTGATATCAATACATTTACAGTTGCAATGACTATTCCGAATGTAGGTGCTCAGCCGCATGGAGTTGCAGTTACATCAGACGGTAAATATGTTTTTGTAACATGCGAATCGCGCAGCGGTACTTACGTCCATCATCCTTCTGTCGGATCTTCTGTTCCAGGTACAACTGCAGTCATAAGCGTACTAAATGGGCATACAAAAATAAAGGATATTGAAATGGCTTCGTATCCTGCCGGAATCTCCATAACAAGATAACAGGATTTTTTCTTATTTTTTGCAGCATTATCTGACCTCATTGTCACACTGCTGAATTTTATGCTGTCTAACCCTTTGAACAAACTAATAATATGAAAACATTAACAATTCTCTTAGCCCTCGTAATTGGGAGTGTTGCTTACTCGCAGACTGATATGGAAAAACAGAAGGATGCTCTCAAGCAAACTGATATTGATTTTTCAAATCTGAGCAAAGATAAAGGAATGAGGGAATCATTCCTTGCATTTATTGCAGAAACAGGCGTATTGTTAAGGCCAAACATGATGCCGGTTGAAGGATATGAAGCAGTCAAAAAGCTGCTGGATGAAGGGAATACGGATTTTCAATTGACATGGGCTCCCCTGTTTGCAGATATAAGTAATTCAGGTGAACTTGGATATACTTACGGCACGTATGAGCTGACATTTAAAGATGATAAGGGTGCCCAGGTTACCCGAAAAGGAACATATGTAACTATCTGGAAAAAGGACTCAAAGGGCAAATGGAAATTCGTTCTTGATACAGGCAATCCGGGTCTTGAACCGCCGGCTAAGTAATTGCACTTTAAGACCTGCTGAGAAGGGCTGTTTCAGCAGGTTTAAACATCTTTTGTCTCTTCAAGAAATTTCTCGAGGGCATCCAGTTTTTGGGTCCAGAATATTCTGTACTTCTCTACCCAGTTTGAGACTTCCTTCAATTTTTCAAGCCTCGGCTCACAATACCGCTCTCTGCCTTCCTTCCTTATTTTCACAAGGCCGCATTCTTTCAAAACTCTTACATGTTTTGATACCGCAGGCCTCGAGATCCTGAACTTCTCAGCAACTCCGTTAAGGGTCAGCTGTTCTGCGGTAATGATACCAAGTATCTGCCTTCGTGTCGGGTCAGCAATTGCGTGAAATACATCTCTTCTCATTTATTTGTTTTTCCCCTTCTGATTTCTAATATGAAAATGTCATTGAGTTCATAACCTTTACATCAGACTCGTAAATCGTATCTTCAAGAACATCACACTTATAGCCCATCCGGTTAAGCTGTTCCTCAATATCTGTTGCTTTTACTGCCTCGGCTTTTACCCTCAAAATCCTGTCGCAGTCTTCCAGGTCAATATTCATTCTGTACCCAGGGAATTTTATATTGAGTACACTAAGCACATAACCTGCCTCGGCTGTAGTTTCAACATTTGTTCTGAATTTTTCTACCATCTACAATCTCCCAAAAGAATAAAAGGAAAATGTTTTTCAATTATTTGAATACGAAGCATTATTTGTAACTGCAATACTGTTCTTATTCCTTAGATTCGTAATAACTCTGTCAACACTATACTTGCCCGCACCTAAAAAAATTAATGCTACAAATACCGAGAACAATTCCATTGGATGAAATGCAACATGCCATGGGTCTAATGCTTTAAGATGATGAAACGACGCCATGAACATTGTGAACGCCATGAAAAATGCCGTTGTGCGTGTGAACAGCCCAAGAATCAGAAAAATACCGCCAAAGAACTCGCTTGCCATTGCTATGAATCCCCACATCAAATGCCCGAAGCCTATACCCAGATAGTTCATTGCTGTACCTATTTGCTCCCAAAGTACGGGTCCACCCTGAATCTTGAATAATCCGTAAGTGGAAGCAAACGCCAGGCCTACGCCTATCCGCATAATTAGGATACCCGCATCTTTATTTCTATCGAAAAACCTGCTTAATAATTTCATAATTGTCAATTCTATTCATTAATTGAAGATTTTTCATTCACTTCTGTGCCAAAGCAATTTTCATTTCCTCAACAGCCTTTTCGCCATCTTTAGTAATGCCCATAATTTCCGTAAATACGCCGATCTCTTTTCGTGTATCAAACATAACTATCCTGGCAATTGGCGTATCGAAGCTGCTTACAATTGTAAAGCCCTTGCCTTCGAACTCCGAGATAACTTTCTCAAGGTTTGAAACGGGAGTGCTGTATGCAATATGCTGAACTCCGCCTGCCGGATTAATTTCTATGTAATCCTTAAAAATACTCTTCCCTGTAATTGGCTGAATAAGTTCAATAAATGTACCGCCTGAATAAGCCATTGCCATGAGATTTTCTGCTTCAGACGGTTCACCATAGTAGGTTCCGTTGTATTCCTTAAGGCGTGTCTTGGTCACCGGACTGAAATTGGTAACACCAAACGATTCCTGAAAGAATGTCTTTGCTTTCTCTACATCTTTAACCACCCAGGCTATTTGAGAAGGTGTTAGTCCGGAGGTACTTTCATTCTTTGTCATTTTCATAGATCGAATTTTTGTGATAATAGATTATTTGTTTTAATCAGAAACCAGATCCTGCAACTTAACCAAACTATGATCCCAGCCTGTCTCCATATCGCCCAAGGCCTCAACTGCTTCGGGTGGACACTTCGTAACCTCTACATTCAGTTTAAGTTCAGTTTTTCCACCGAGCTCTCTGAAAGTAACTGTATTCATGCTTTCAATAAGGTATTCGCCTTTCTCATCACCGTAACAGGTGGCAATAAACACGATCTTTTTTCCGGGGATTATTTCAATGAAGTTTCCTCTCATTGGAAATTGTGAGCCATCCGGACCCTGCATAATAACATTGATATTTCCGTTTGGCACGATATCAAGCTCACAAACCGGGTTTATGAATCCCTGCGGCCCCCACCACAAAGCGAACAACTCCGGGTCTGCCCAGGCTTGAAAGACCTTATCAACGGGCGCATTGAAGATTCGGGAAAGTTCAAGTCCTTCTTTCAGGACCTTTTCAGCAGCCGAAGAAGTTTTATTCATGTAAGTTGATTGAATTAAAGTTTGTCTTAAGAAATCTTCAAGTGAATTAAGCTTTGCTTCCCAAAACATCCTGTAAAAAGCAAGGATCGCATTCTCTTCCGATTGTCCCGCACTCAGCGTGTTCAATCGTACTTTCTTCCCGTTAAGAGTGCTCCTGTTCCGCAAGAAAAACGGCACAGTTACTTATTCTTTTTGAGGAACTCTTCCAGCCTGCCGATATGCTGTTCCCAGCCCTCAATAGCTCCGTATTCCTTAATAGTATATTCCAGCCTTTCTGCCGTTCTGAAGCGCATAACAACTGCAATTTCAGTTTTCCCATCCAGATCCCTGAATTCAGTTGTAACGTGGAACTGCCCGGGATCATCATCCTTGTCTGAATCCTGCATATATACAAGCCTGCTGGGGAAAGTGATCTCCTCGAATATAATTCTGTTGTCGTAATCCGTTCCGTCCGGACCGTGCATAATGAAACGCCATACACCGCCCGGCTTAAGCTCGAATTCGTGAAAAGTATTTGTGAACCCGTCCGGCCCAAACCACTGGATAAGCTGCTTAGGATCTGTCCATGCCCTGAAGACACGGTCTATTGGCGCATTAACAACACGTTTCAGACGAAGCTCATTTTCATTTATAATATGTTCTCCAGTTTTCATCTCTCTTAGGTTTAGTTAATGTCTGAACACCCGTTAATCATACTTAATAGCAGGATACCCGAGAAGCCTTCTCCACAATGCAAGCTGACCAATCATGTTAGCTTCGCGGTAAATCATGAAAGTCATCATGTCATACCAGGGAAATTTCATATCCGGCATTTCGAAATCAGTGTTAAGCTTTTCGTCGGTAAGCTCTGCGCATGTTTTTCTGAAAAGCGGAGATATCTTCTTCCAGTCCTCTGCATAAACAGAAAGTGAAGGATAATCGCCATCATCCTGAATTCCTTTGTAGTCTTTGAAAAGCTCATCGGCTGTTTGTTTCAGCTTATTGCCGGTCAGTTCATTGTACATTTCAAACCGCTGCTGAAGAAGGCTGCCCGCGATCCATGCAGGATGGTTTGCTTTTGTGTTAAGCCTGTTCAATGAATCACTTTCTGAAATTCCTTCAATTGCCTTGAGAAAGTAATCTGTATGGAGATCGTACAGCTTTACCAGCGATTCCATTCTTGTACTTGTTGTTTTATTTGACATAGTTTAACCTTTAAATATTAGAGAATGATTTAGAAATTTACTTTTATATTGAATCCGCCATACGACATGCGTTTCATATCAAATGGCATGTCATTTGGATCCATCATTTTTTCGAGTCGCGGATCCTTCATTATTTTTTCATTTACACTATCCCGGTGCTTCTTTGATCTGTAGACTATCCAGGAAAAGAAAACAACTTCATTGGATTTCGCCTTAGCCGCTTTTGCAAATGGTACTCCCATTTTAATGTTCATGTCATCACCCGCGCACTCCCTGTATTCAAGCGCACCATGCTCCATCCAAACTTTTCCCGCTTTTTTTGACATTTTGACATAAGCAGCAAGTTTTCTCTTAGGTATTGCCAACAGGAATCCGTCAGCATAACGCCCTTTGCTTCTATTGCTTTTTGCCATGATGGTTACTCCTTATTTTTAGATTATTGATTTAACAAAACTTTTTCAAGCTTATCAAGTGTTTCGTTCCAGCCTGTACCAGTCATATCCTTCATTCTGCCTGCAGGCAATCCTTCGTGTCTAAGGGTCATTTTTGTTTTTCCGTCAACATCTTCAAGCGTGATTGTGATCATCATCTCCAGGGGAAAATCATCTCCCATGCCATAATCGCTTGCAGGTACAACATTGCCTTTCTTATCTGCAAATGAATCAGTCATAACTAGCTTCTCGTTTTCAACAACTTCTTTGTAAACACCGGTTGACCAGTATTCTTTCCCGTCGGGAGCTTTCATGCAGTTAAGATATTTCCCTCCCGGACGAAGGTCCAATTCACAATACGGCGCAGTGAAGTCTTTTGGTCCCCACCACTTTTTTGTAATTTCAGGATCTGTCCATGCTTTCCATACTGTTGCACTCGGAGCGTTGAAGATCCTTGTTATTACCAGCACATTCTCTCTAACTTCTGTTCCCATTTTGTTTTGATTGTTAAATTCCAGATTATTGTTTCAGTTATACCCAATATCTGATTTTACTGCTTTGTTTCAACAAAATTCTTAAGAGATGTTCCGATAATTCCCGTCCAGCCGCGAACAAAGTTATGCCTTGCAAGATCCGGATTATCTGCAGGGAATGTCTCAAGTCCGGCATGTGTCAGTTTGAGCCTAGTCCTATTTCCTTCTTCAAACAGTTCCCATGTTACAAGTGATTCCCCTTCATAGCCGTCATATTTCCATGTATATGCAATCTTCTTTCCTTCTTCAACTTCTGTTACCCTGCATAAATGCAGATAAGTTTTGCCTTTGTCTCCTCCTTCGAAACTGAATTCAAATCCGACTTTAGGATTGAACTCCGGCAATTCAAAATACCACTGTTTCATATCGTCTTTATCCGTGATCGCTTTCCAGACTCTTGATGCCGGAGCATTTAAAACTATTTCCTGAATATACGGTTCGTTATTCATAGCAATTTAGATTTATTTACGTAACTGATTGGTTACAAATATAAGTAACCGAATGGTTACATGTCAATAGGTCAGATGTTTTTTATCACAGAAAAGTTCTTAATCTGTTAATTATCCATAACTTGAAAGTACGAAGAAATTCAGTTTCCACCATGCAATTCCTAAACGAATAAACAATAAAAAAACCCGGCAGGTTTAGCACTTGCCGGGCTTAAGATAAAATTAATATGTTCAGAATTGATTAATCAATTATTTCAATCCTGATTTCCTCGCTGGAGCCGCGTACATCAGGATAGTACATCAGCATACCGGTTGCAGGTATTGCACTGTAATTGCCCGGTATTTGCGCACGCATGATGTAAGTGAACTCATATGTATCACCATAGAGATAAGTTGCAAAGAAAGTCACCCGGTTATCGCGGATATCCTTATCGGCATACCACCATCTCCACCAGTAATATGTCCACCCCTGGTAATCTTTTTCATCTTCTATCTTATATGCCCAGTCATCCTTTATGACTTCGCATCCTGCAGGGATCGGGTCCTCAAGCATGAAGTACTGGTTATTGTTATCCTTGCCTTCAACTCTTACTTTTACAAGTATCTCATCACCTGATTTTACAGTACCGTCAAACAAGCGCTTGCGGTAGATTATCTCATCATCGTTGTACTTCGTGTATTTCTCAAGCTTGTAGTATTCTTTCTGTACCCTGAAGCCATTCTCACGGGGTTGAATGAGTTCTTCGCTTGTATAATACCTCAGGTCACTTGAAACATATACCTTTCCTGCGCCGCTTTTTTCGATCTTGATATCATTCTGTCCGACCTTCAGCTTAGTGCCATCTATTACAAACTTCATATCTTTCATGAATACATCTTCCCTGGTGATTTTCTTATCAAGGATCATTTCACCATTGACAGATATTTTAACGGAATAATCAGGCTCAAGTTCCTTTGAATTCTTAAGATAATCAACCATAGCATAGACTATAAAAGCAGTTGACTGAGTGTTCCACCAGCCGCCGCCCTGGCGCTGCTGCATCAGCCAGCGTATAGCTTTATTCATTAATTCCGGATTATCCTTCAGGCTTAACGGGTCAGCAAGCAATGCCTTCACTGCCATTGCAGTTGTCTGCACCTTGTCATCCTGCCAAGTGTACTTAAATATCTGACCGCCCCAGTATGCGCCTGATTCGCCCATATCCTGAGCATGTGAGACCAGCATTGCAGAATATTTCTGAGATGTCTCAATATCTCCAAAATTACGCGCGGCCATTGAAATAAGAGCAATCGCGTAATCGTTCATCTCTTTTCCGCTCAGCTCCCGCAGCTGTTCTTCAAAAAGCTTAGTATCTTTATTATCCGCATATGAAAGTGAATACAGCATATAAGCGCGGGTTGCCGGATCTAAATCAGAATTTTTCAGCAGAGTCTTAATTGCTGCTATGCCTTTTTTATACAGATCCTGTCTTACGGGATAGCCTGCACTGTTTCCAAGTGTCAATCCATACACAACATAGGCTGTCATGAACGGCTGTGACTGGTCATTAGTCCACCAGCCCCATCCGCCGTCATAATGCTGCATCGAATACAGCCTGTTATAGCCTGCTTCAACCATCTTTGGCAGGTCCTTCTGCGTAGCTTCGCTGATTGGTGCATTGAGATCCTTGAATGCATTAGCAACAATTACTGTCGGCAGGAAGCGGCTCATTGTCTGCTCCACACAGCCGTACGGATATCCGACAAGCTCATCCAAAGCACTAAGCATTGTTGATGCAAGCGAAGGGGCAACATTCAGCGTCAGCTTTGTGCTCCTAAGATCAGTATACTGCGGCACTTCAACAAATTTATAATCTGTCTTTTCCGGATCAGAAATATCCATTGCCTGGTACTTTGCAAGCTGCAAACCGTGCGGCTGCAGCGGAACCTTTAGCTCGACAGCATCAGACTCTTCGTTCGTCAGGGCAGAAGCTGTAAGCTTTGCGAACCCGTTGGGATCGCTGACCTTAACACGCCAGTCAATACGCTTCTCCTCATTCTTACCCAATGTAAAGATCTGATCTTTCGGGTCGCCAAGAATTGTGAGGTTCTCTGTTTTAAGGCTAAGCTTGGTTTCCTTATCCGTTTCAAGATAGTTGTGAATGATCGTCGAAATTGTAACTTCATCATTCTGCTGGAAGAACCTCGGTGTTTCCATCCTGACTAGCAGGTCCTTACGTGTAATTACAGTATTAACCTGCTGCCCGACTTTTGTATCATCGGTTATTACTCTGGAGGTAATTCTCCACGCAGTCAGATTATCGGGGAACTTAACAGAAACAGTTGCATAACCATTCTCATCTGTGGTTACGGCCGGGCTCCACAATATCGCATCCCTGAAATCACTCCTTGTTTCGGCTTCAACAAACTGTCCGGATTCATCAAGATCACGCCCGCCTTTAAAATCATCATCTTTTCCGTTTTTGCTCTTGCTCATAATTTTGTCTTCTGAGGTCGGCGCATTTACTTCCTTTTTGGATTCATCAAGTTTCCTGCCGTTTAGATTTATCTGCCCTGTTGATATTTCAGACTGGTTCTGCTGGTAACCAAACGTTACGCCGTCCATTATCAGGCCTTCACTGCTGCTTCTTAGATTTACCTCAATAGTCTGCCCTTTCTTTACCTTAAGCTCTCTTTCGCTTTCATTGGATTTCTTGTTCTTCATTACTCCGATCGTATAGCTGCCTTCGGGTAATTTGAACTCATAGCTGCCGTCTTCTCCGGTTATGCCTGCCACAAAGTCCCCGTCAATTATTATTGTCACAAAAGGCATAGCATTACCGTTCTTATCTGTGAGTCCGCCCTTGATCGTTCCCAGTTCATTCTCACTGAGAGATTTCACGTCAAACCGTTCGTATATTGTTATGAGCCTTGAATAGCTGTAATACGAATATGAATTACTGTAATGAACACTGACGGCATTCCACATAGGCGAGTAAAAGAACGATTTTATGTCCTTCACTGCATCCGGTTTAATGGCATAGATACTTTCATCAACTATCCCAATTGATACTTCTGCATTCCTGACCGGGTTGCCAAGGTTATCGGTAACCTTGACCATCATAATTCCTTCTTCTTTAGGCTTATATGATGTCTTGTCAGTTCCGATGCTTACAGTAAGGAACTGCTGCTCTGGCATTACCAACACGTTTTTGCTGGCCGAATAAAAGGTCCCGTTGCTGACGTAAGATACCGAAATATAGAAATTAGGTGTCGCATTGGCTTCAACAGGTATTTCAATGATCTTGGAAGTACCTTCTATTTTTTCCACTCTGTAAGAGAGGATATTATTGTTCTGAGTAGATATGAGCACATTTGCACCCGGAGTTGTTGTGACTACAAGTGCTTTGCAAATTTCACCTGCTTTATATGAATCCTTATCAGGAAATATCTGCACCGTGCCTGCTTCGTTGTACCACCACCACATATCTCCCTTGGATACATAACAATAGGTCTGGTCAGTGACTTTCCTGCCGCGGTCATCGTATGAGGTTATTTCAATTGAGTAATACCCTTCGCCGTCTGCATCAAATGATACAGAGCCGGTTCCCTGCGCGTTAGTGCTTCCCGATACCGTGGTTACATAATCTTTCTTCTGTTTATAATCAGGGTAGGAACCCCAGGTTAGCCTGTTGACTGCTGCTTCAAATCTTACTTCGCGAGCTTTTTCCGAAAAATCCATAGCGCGCACTTCAACAGTTATTTTTTCATCAGGCTTATAAAGGTATTTATCTGCATTTGATGTCAAAAAGAAGTCAGCCCTTGTTACGTATACAGTGTGAGTTGAAGAAATCTCTCTTCTTGATTTATCAGTTACTTTAGCCTGAATGATGTACTGGAAATCCGTCTCATAGGAACTTTCCCTATCCCAATACCACCAGTAATTATATTTTGATTTAAAGTCTTCTTTAATATTATAATCAAAATCGAACCTGCCTTCTTTATCAAGCTTACCTGTCCCGCTGTAGATAAACTCAGCATCGTTATACTTTTGGTTATCATCCTGGTTTGCATAATAATCTTCATACCACCACTTATACTCGCTGAAATACCACCACGGTTTATAGAAGGTCTTCTTGTACACATTGTATTCGACTTCTGCTTCCTGGACGGGTGAGCCGAAGTAATAATCAGCCTGCACAACCCCTTTAATATTATCGCCGTTTGTGTACTGGTCCTTATCAACCGTGATTCCGACCTTATACTCAGGTTTCTTATATTCTTCGACAAAGAATGTACCAGTATATTGCTGTCCCCTGTCAAGCTCAGCATAAATGTAATACTGTCCAAGAGGTGCGCTTTCATCTATTGAATATGAACCGGTGAAACTCCCGTTTGAATTTGTTTTCAGTACCTGTTTATAAACTTCCGCGTTCTTTGAATCCTTTATCTTTACTGTAATATCTTTCTCAGGGTAATTTTCAAAACCGCCGGGGTTGGATTTTCTAATCGTACCTTTAAAATCCACCACAGTTTTAGGCCTGTAAACCGGCTGGCTTGGGTAGATATACACCGAATACATATTAGCTCCGTAACCAAAATACAGGTAAGGATCCGATACCGCTATATCATCACCTTTTCTGCCGATAATCAAAGGGTAAGATACACTGTTGGCAGCTGCGTACTCTCTATCTGTATTCTCAAGCGTTTTGTAGAACAGGCCGCCAAGAGTTCTGCCAACTCCTATTTTCTTTTGCCCCAAATAGAAACCCAGCTCTACATCATTGATAGGTTCACCTGTTTTCTTATCAACAGTATATGCAAGCAAAGCATTATTTGATGCTTCTGTAATTGTGCCGATATCGGTAACAAAAAATCCCGTATATGCAACTTTGTTCTGATACGAGACTCTTATAAGAAATGCACCTTTATGCTTTGGCTTGTATGAAACGGTTTCATAGCCGTAATAATAATCTTCCGAACCCTCAAGCTTCAGCTTCCTGTTGAAGCTATCGACCTCTTCGCACATTGAAAGCAGGTTTAGGCTGTCTTTGCTTAATACGTCTATTGAATAGTTAGAAGTCTGCCTTGAGAAAAATCCTTCAATATCATTTATTTTATATATTTTGAAATTGAATTCTGTCCCTTTCCTCATGTAATAGGCGTATAGATTGATAGAAACTTCATCGCCTGACGAGTACATACTATTGGTATATACCGTGAATGATGTATTGTATTCATCCCATTGTGAATAGACCGCGGACGAGTAAATCATCAAACCGGCTACCAGACCAAAAATCATTAGTTTTACGAAGTTAAACATAGCTTTCTCTCCTTTAGTGAGTATTCTTTTCCTTTCTTGTTATATACAAAATTAGCGAATTTGTTCCCAAATTGATGTGATAAATTAGTTTACTGAATTTTAAACTAATATAAAGTAAATTTATAGAATTTGTTAATTTTTGATTCAGTAATTATCAGCTATTTACTTAACTCAAGGTAATAAATGCTTTCAGTTTCAGATATTACGGTAAGATACGGTGCACGTACGCTCTTTGAGGGCGTTTCGTTCATTGTGAATCCAAGAGACAGGATTGGTTTAGTTGGCTCTAACGGAGCGGGGAAATCTACTCTGCTTAAGATCATATGCGGACAACTGGAGTCAGATAAGGGTGAAATTGCAGTATCTCAGCACACAACTGTCGGCTATCTCCCTCAGGATGGTATTACATATCTCGGTAAGACACTTTATGATGAAGTTTATTCCGGAGTTGGGGATATTTCAAAACTGAAAGATGAAATTGATGACGTGCAGAAAGAACTTGAGACTCACCCCGACCACACAAGCGATGAATATATGGAGCTTGTTGAAAAACACGGAGAGCTGCTTCACAAATTTGAAGCGCTCGACGGATTCAGAGTAAAATCGAATATTGAAAAAATACTTGAAGGGCTGGGATTCCATACTAGAGATTTCGACCGCTTAACTGATGAATTTTCAGGCGGCTGGCAAATGAGAATTGCGCTTGCCAAGCTTTTGCTGATGCAGCCATCAGTCCTTTTGCTTGATGAACCGACAAATCATCTGGATATTGAATCGTTGATCTGGGTCGAAGACTTCCTTAAGAGCTATGAAGGTGCAATAATCCTGGTTTCTCATGACAGGACATTTCTGGATAACATTACAAATAAGACGGTAGAAATATATACCGGCAAAGTAACAATATACAACGGGAATTATTCATATTATGTAAAGGAAAGAGAGATACGCAAAGAGCTGCTGATGAAAAGCTATGAAAATCAGCAGCGGTATCTTAAACAGCAGGAAAGATTCATAACCCGTTTCCGCTCCAAGGCTTCCAAGGCAAGCAATGTGCAGAGCAGGATAAAAATGCTTGAAAAGCTTGACCGGGTTGAGATCGAAGAAGAAGAATCAGCTATCCATTTCCACTTCCCGCCTGCAACTCACTCCGGCAGAAAAGTATTTGAGCTCAAGAATGTCTCAAAAAGCTATGGTGATAACCTTGTTTTGAGCGGCGTTAATCTTGAAATCGGGCGCGGTGAAAAGATCGGCCTTGTTGGAGTGAACGGCGCAGGAAAATCAACTTTGGCAAGAATAATGCGAGGTGATGAGGAAATCCAGAAAGGAACCCGCAAGCTCGGTTTCCAGGTCGAACTGGAATATTACTCCCAGCACCAGGCAGATACTCTTGACCCTAAAACAAATGTACTCGGAACGCTTGACGCGGTAGCTGCAGGTGATATACGAAAGCAATTGAGAACAATACTCGGGAGTTTTCTATTCAGAGGAGATGATGTATTCAAGACCGTTTCAGTACTCTCAGGCGGTGAGAAATCAAGGCTCGCACTGGCAAGAATGCTTCTGAAATCATCCAATTTCTTGATACTTGATGAGCCAACAAACCATCTGGACATGAACTCGAAGAAGGTTTTGATGGAAGCATTAAAGAATTATACAGGAACAATTGTAATTATATCACATGACAGGGAATTCCTAGACGGCATAGTAACAAAGATAATTGAAGTCAAAGACCGCAACATCAAGACCTATCTTGGCAACTGCTCATACTTTCTTCAGAAAAAAGAAGAGGAAAAGAAAGCTGTTAGCGGAGAAGCTAACAGGCAAAGAGTCATGCAGAATGAAAGCAGCACAAACGGAACAACTGCAAAAAAAACCAAAGAACAGAAAAGATTAGAGGCAGAATCCCGCAACAAGTTATATAAGGCTGCAAAACCGTTGAAAGACAAAATACATAAAATAGAAAAAAGTATTAAATCCGCAGAAGACAGAATAAAGGAAATTGAAAGCCTGATGGCATCTTCGGAGTTTTATAAAGACGGAGCAAACTCAGCGAAAGTGACGAATGAATATAAAGAGACAAAAGAAAAGCTCAATGGATATTACCATGAATGGATGGAAGAAACAAAAAAGCTCAGCAAAATAGAAGAATCAATAAAATAAGAATATACAACAGTTGATTTCACGCAAAGTCGCAGAGACGCTTAAGGCAAATAGAAAGCAAGTCTATAATGACAGAAAATGATATATCTGCAATAATAGTTGACAGTTGTCTTAAAATTCATACCAGTCTGGGTCCGGGACTTCTTGAATCTGTTTACGAAGAAGTGTTATGTTATGAATTGAGGAAAAATGGTCTTAAATTCGAAAGACAAAAACCGATTGGTGTCTTCTATGATAGTGTCAAAATGGACATCGGCTTCATTGCAGATATTATTGCAGAAGAAAAGGTGATTATTGAAATTAAGTCGATAGAAACTGTAAAAGCTGTTCATCACAAACAACTGATTACATACTTAAAGCTTACAGACAAAAAATTGGGATTACTTGTAAACTTTAATGTTAACCTTATAAAAGATGGCATCAAGAGGATCGTGAATAACCTGTGATGTTTTGCGACTTATGCGTCTTTGCGTGAAATTATGAAAATTTTTTATATAATATTGAACGTTACACTATGCAAATAGGAAATTACAAACTGTATTCTGTTCAAACCGGTTTATTCAGACTGGATGGCGGAGCTATGTTTGGGGTTGTACCCAAACCGTTATGGTCAAGAACCAATCCTCCCGATGAGCTTAACCGTATAGATATGTGTATGAGATCGCTCTTGCTGGTATCAGATAAGAAAAAGATCCTCATAGATAACGGTGCGGGATACAAAATGAGCAAAAAGCTGAACGAGATTTATGGAGTGGACCATTCTACATATACATTTGAAAATGGCCTTAGGGAACACAAACTGGCTGCAGAGGATATTACAGATGTAATACTTACGCATTTGCATTTTGACCATGCCGGAGGTTCAACAAAGTACAATGAAGATCATGAGCCGGTATTGAGTTTCCCGAATGCTGTTTATCATGTGCAGAAAAAGCATTGGGACTGGGGGCAGAATCCAAGCGAGCGGGATAAAGCCAGCTTCATGCCTCAGAACTACGACCCGATAAAAGCAAAAGGACAATTAAACTTCTTTGATGGCGATTCAATATTTGATGATCATATCACTCTGCTTACTGTAAACGGTCATACTCCCGCTATGCAGCTAGTAAAGATTAAAGATGATAACAATACCCTGCTTTTTACAGCGGATCTGTTTCCGACTATTTCTCACATTCCGCTGGCTTATATTATGGGCTATGACCTGTATCCGCTGACAACACTTGATGAAAAGAAGAAATTCCTGCCCCAAATTGTGAAAGAGAACTGGCTGCTTTTTTTTGAACATGATGCGTTTACAGAAACCTGCAATCTTGCAGCTAATGATAAAGGGTTTTCTGTAATTAATAAAATGAATCTCAGCGAAAGAAAACAGAGTGAGTGATTACTTAAAAATCTGCAAAGTATCTGACCTCCCCAACCGCCGCGGACGAAAATTTACAATTGCTGAAGATACAGATATTGCAGTCTTTAGAGTGAACGGTATTGTTTATGCCGTATCAAACGTCTGTCCCCACAACCACAGCGAAGTTATGTATGATGGTTATGTGGATGAAGATTTGTACCTCGCTTGTCCTATTCACGGCTGGCAGTTCCACCTCGAAAAAGGTACCGTACCCCCTGAATGTAAAGGACTTTCCGCCAAACTTGAAACTTACCGGGTAAAAATTGAAAATGATGAGGTTTGGGTGGAAGTTAAAATAAAGAAGAAAAAGTGGTTGTGGTAAAGATACTTCACTGCGCTCTGAACTTTAATTCGTAATTCCTAATTTCCAATTGATAATTGTTTGAACGGCCATTCTCTTTTCCTCCACGCCCTGAACATGTAAACGATAGTTCCCGCAACCAATAGCACAACCGCATATTTAACTTCTTTCTGGAAATTTTGCCGTGAGAATAACACGTAAACAAATCCTATAAACGCAACCAGAGCTGGGAGAGGATAAAGCCACATCTTAAACGGTCTGGACACCTGAGGATTTTTGATCCTGAAATACACTACACCGATAGTCTGAGCAAGGAACTGAACAATGAGTCTGATTACCACAAGTGCAGCAATAATATCCTTCAGCTTCAGGAAGCAGAAGCATATCGCAACACCACCAAGAATTAACAATGATGCATACGGGAATTTATGTTTCGGGTGAACTTTCGAAAATACCTTGAAATAGTCACCCTCAACCGCAGCAGCGTAAGGAACTCTTGAATATCCCATTAAAAGCGAAAATACAGATGCAAAAGCAGTCCACACAATCAGCAGGGTTACAAGGTTCCCAGCCCAGGTACCATAGATTTTCTGCATAAATACTGACACAATGTACTTTCTCGCATCGCTTCCTGCTGTTTCACTCACCTCCTGCCAGGGCAGAACACCAAGAATGCTGATGTTCATCACAATATATAATCCCGCAACTGCAAGGATAGAATAGATTATCGCTCGCGGTATGTTCCGGGTCGGATTTTCGACCTCACCACCGAAGAAGTTCACATTATAATATCCCCAATAGTCATACAAAGCAATAAGCATAGCAGAACCAAGTCCAAGGAAGAAACCTGAATCAAAACTGAAAGCGTTTGGCGGAAAATCAAATGCAAGTTTCGGGTCAAAACTAAATACGCCTGAGATGATTATCCAGATAACAGTCAGTATTACCCCAACCCATAACAACTGCGAAAACTTGCTGATCTTGTTCACCCGCCTGTAGAGCAAAAATACTGCTACCAGCACTGTTCCGATTGCGACAAATGTGCCATTCTGTGCAATGAAATTCGCATCCAGTGAGCCCAATAAAGGCAGCGGTACACTTAGATCATAACTGAAATATGTATTGTTCAACCCGGGGAAAATATAGCTGGAATACATTGCCAGCCCAACACAGCCGCTTGCCATTGATAACGGCGCGCTGAAAGTGAGCTGGAAGATGAAAAGAAAGCTCATAAGCTTCCCGAATCTATCCTTCCCGTAAATTTCCTTCAGGTAGTTGTAAGAGCCTCCTGCATGCGGCATTGCGGCTCCAAACTCAGCCCAAACAAGCCCGTCACATAGACAAATGAGAGCGCCCACTATCCACCCTATCATTGCCTGGGGGCCGCCCATAGCAGCAATAATAAGTGGTATCGTTATGAACGGCCCAACACCTATCATATCGATCATATTAAGGGCAGTGGCTCCTTTAAGTGTCACTCCCCTTACAAGCTGTTTATCCGCCTTATTATCAACAAGCATAAGAGTTCAAAGATAATTATAAATCATTAAAATAAAACAGAAAAGGGAGCAATGCTCCCTTTTAAAAAAAATTGCGACCCTGAAATGTACCGGGCTTCACTTCACCAAAACCATCTTCTTCACTTCTGAATAATCACTATCAACTATCAACTTATAAAAGTAAACACCGCTGGCGTAATTAGTGCCGATGAAATCAGCTTCATATACTCCTGTTCTTTGAAGTTCATTGACAAGTACCGAAACAAGCCGTCCGGTTATATCGTAAACATATAGTCTAACGTTTCGGAAAGTATTGGAACTATGCGGTATTGAATACCTGATCTTAGTTGTTGGATTGAAGGGATTCGGATAATTTTGTAACAGGCTGAATCTTTCGGCAATGCCTGATATTTGAGTGATCCCGAATATATCGTAATAGGAAATTCTCGCATTGGTTTCAACCTCGGCAAGTCCCGCAACACTTTGCCCTTCGATCTGTCCCGTAAAACTTTTGATGGTCACTTTCATCTCATCAAATTTCGGGTTACTGTTAATGCTGAATGTAGTTCCGTTTTGTGTTATGGGTCCGGTACTGTTTATTCTGTACACCTCACTTCCCAGATAGTAAAGGATTATTTCGCAATCAGTAACCTGTATATTTGTATTGTTAGAAACATCTGGTTTTATATTATAAAGTGTAACTCTTCTTGCATCCAGAGGTACGCTCCATTTCAGATTAACGAATTCGTTATTTGAACCTGCTGCTATCCAGTTCACTTTAAGTGAGTCATTTCTTGCTTTCCTGTCGATTACCCTTTTACCGGGATACTGCAGCGTATCATTTATGAATCTGAATGAACTCTGAGTAACTGTTGCCGATGTTGAAGTATTGAAATAAGATGCTTCTGAGATAGTTGGAGGGACAAATATTTTTGTATGGCCCGAGTGGCAGCCAACACACTTCGTTCCGGTTCCGACCCTGCCGTAATTAAGACCAATTACGTGTGCAACCTGACCTTTGGCACCGCGCAGCACTTTGCCGGTGCTATCGACAACCTGCTCAAACATCGGAACGTTAGCTGGGGCGTTATCAAAAGCTATTTGCCCGGTGTGGAAAACCGGCTGCGTAGTAAGGTAAATTGCAGTATCAAGTCCCAGAGAATCCATTCTTTGAAAATTCATAAAAAACCTTATCTGTGCGTATCTCGTAATTGGCGGTGCATCCTGCATGGGCACATCCACATCTCCGTTTACAAACATGTTCACACAATCAAACCTGAAGCCGCCATCTTTGTACCATGTCGCCGGATCAATAGTCGGAGGAAGCTCGTCGGCTACTTCAACCACTCCATCTATTAATACAGGCGGAACCGGCTTCGGAAGCAGTACTTCTGCATTAAGTTCAAGCTTGCCCGGGATATCGTAATATGGAGCAAGGCCGGAACCGTTCATATTTATGGTATAAAGACCATAGTCCTGGTTTTCGACCTGCGTTGAATAAGAGAACAATATCAGGCCGTTAGGCAATTCAACCGGGTCAGTTGCATAAGGCGGCTGCATTGTGCCTGTTGAAGGCGGATTTGAAACATAAAGCTGCATGTTGTTTTGATTGACCCCTGCAATATGATTAGGATATCCTACGCCTTCATCGTACCATCTTATTCCCGTACTTCCTCCTGTATAGACCATCGGTGTATTCGGAACAAAGACACCAAGCATTCTCCCGTCGTTCAGTATCCGCACTTTGTAATTATGCAGCCCATTACGGAAATCGCCTGTTCCGGAGTAAATCGCCACACCTTCACCGTCCGGTCTGATCTTGGATGACGCCCATACATTTGCTATATCATTTGTTACGGCAAGTGCAGAGTCACGGGTTAAACCGTTAGTCGTTAGTATAGAGGGGTGATCTATGTTAAGCCACCACCTGCTGAAAACTATTTTCCCTGTAACGGGATCTATTGCAGGCTCTTCTGCCCCGTTCTTTTCAGTTGTAATCCTATGGTAAGCAAGGGTATTTGCATCAAGTATATACAGATTCGTTGTCCTTGCGCCTGTATACTGAGCCAAAGATGGATACCTTGTACTTGCAAAACATATTCTGCCATCGGGAAGGTAACACGGATCTATGTCATCATACCTCACAAACTTTCCGGCTGTCGGTCCGAATTGAGAAAGATTAATATTCCTGTTTGTAAATGTCAGCTTCCTGAATCCCGTGCCGTTTGCTCCAATTTCGTATATTCTCCAGGAGCTATCCCTGTGTTCAACTCCTGCAAAAACGATTTTTGAAGCGTCCCAAAAAACACCAGGGTCAGATACGTCGACAAGTGAAATTCCAGAAAAGTTCATTGTGCTGTCCACAAGTACTCTAAGAGTTCCGTTTGCTTCCCTAACAAGAAGCCTGCCTCCGACAACTTTGAATCTTGAGTGCGGTCCCATTCCGGGCAAGAGTCCGGCCTGCGGATAGAAGAAATTTCCTCCCTGAACAAGGTTCCTTGAAACAAAGACGATAGGGTAATTCTGTGCATGGATAGAAATTGATTCTGACAGAATCAAAAAGCCCAGTACCATAAATGATACCGGGCGTAATATTTGAAATAAAAACTTCATTTTAAGTTAAATACTACCTGTATGTTACAACGACAGAAGAAATACTCTTGTCTTTATCCCATGCAAGCATAATGCTTACTTCTCTTTTTTCTTTATTCCAAACAGCCATTCCGCCGTCATCGCTCATCATTTCGCCTTCAGCTTTTTTGAAGCCGGCTTTTTCAACACCTTCAGTAAAAGGTGCTAGTATGACTTTCGGCTTATCTGTAGATTCAAAAGTAACGACTGTGCCTTCTGAAGTATTAAGCGAGCCAAGACATTTTGAATTGACCGGTTGAGGAATGTCAGCCGGATAATCTGCCGGCATGCCTTCTTTTATACCAAGCTCATTGGATTTCGGGTCTGTGTTTGGCTTGTTCTCTCCGGCAACTTCAGTCTTATTCTGGTTTGTCTGCGAAGTAGAGTCTGTCTTTTTATCACCGTCGGTTTTCTGGTCCTTATTGCCGCATCCGCCTGCCAAAACGGCAAGAGTTATCAAAAACGCAAATAAAACGTTGAGTTTAGTTTTCATCCTTTATGATTAAATTAATAATATGCTAGTTATTACAAATATTTGCTTCAAACTTTCCTGCTATCCAGCTTTTTGCCGGGTCATTAAAATAAATGAGGATCTTTCCGGCCGCTTTTTTGCTGTCAATGCTTTCGATATTCAATGCACAATTCCATGCTGCAGAAGATGTAATTCCGCCGGTTTTAAAACTGGCATTGTAGGTCGCAGGATCGGAATCAAATTTAGATTTTATCCACTCACCCAGTTTTATCTCGCCGCCTTTATTCATCAGCACAAATCCTTCGAAATTCTCAATGAAACCGCAGCTTTGTTCAGGTTTATTTACCGAGAAATTAATGACGTTATCATTTGAACCGCGCCACTTTTCGAAATTAATATACCCGAACTGCACTTCCTTGCCACCAATCATACCTTTAACGGGAAAATCAGGTATATCACCAGCAGTCACATTGTCTTTCCAGCCAAATTCTCTCTTTTCAGTAGATGTCTTATCGTTTTCACCGGACTTGTTTCCGCATGCACTAAACAGTACAGAAACAAGCAGAATAACCACCAGTATTACCTTTCTCAAATTTCCTGCCAATTATTTACAGTACTTATTATACCTGTCGTTTATCCTTGCCCAGTTAAGGTTGTTCAGGAAATTATCAATATACTTGGCTCTTGCCGGACCGTCTTTATGATAATACGCGTGTTCAAACACGTCGCAAGCAACCAAAGGAACACCGCCCCAAATTGCACCATACTGATGCTCATCTACCAAAACATTTATCAGCCTTCCGGAATACAGCCTGTCAAAGACTAGCAATCCCCAGCCGCTCAGTTTTGCAGCAACGCTGCATGCTTTGAATTCAGCTTTCCAGTTATCAAAAGAGCCGAAGTTCTGCTCAATTGCCTTCTTTACATCCGGTCCTTTTGAAACGTCTCCGTCACCACCCATATTATCCCAATAAACATCATGCAGGTATGCCCCGGAATGATTCCAGGTGAATCTTCTTTTCAGTTCTCCAATATCGCTCCAGTTACCGTTCGCCTTTGAAAGGTCAGCACTCTCGAGCTCTTTTTCGATGTTATTCAGAAAAGTAACATATCCTTTATGATGGGTATTGTAATGCCAGTCAGTAGTTTCGGCATCAACAACATCTTTTAGCAGTGATTTTGCTTCCTCGTCGGTATATGGACGCGGATTGAATTTCCATTCGTAAGCCATTCTTTTAGTTCCTCCTTTGGAACCCTGCAGAGCTGCTTCTGCAATATTTTTTTTATAATTATAAATTCCTGTTTTCGAAAGCACGCTAAATGAGAGAGCTCCCATTGCAGAAGTTTTTATGAACTCTCTTCTGCTTTTCATAGATACTTTACACTCCGAATGAACTTCCGCAGCCGCAGGTCTTTTTGGCTGTCGGATTGTTGAAAACAAAACCCTTGCCTGTTAACCCGTCTGTGTAATCAACTGATGTTCCTGTGAGGTAAAGTATGCTCTTCCAGTCAACCGCCACTTTTATTCCCCCGAATTCAAGGATCCTATCGGTATCCTTCACTTCCTGGTCAAATCCTAAAGTATAAGAAAGCCCTGAACATCCGCCGCCCTTAACCCCTATCCTGAGAACATAATCATCAGGGATAGAGTTTTCTTTCATTATTTTCTTCACTTCGCCAACCGCTTTATCTGTCAGGGCGATTCCATCAGTTACTTCCGCTGCTCCGATTGTTTTTATATCTTCCATTTTGATGAAGTTATTTTGATGAATTACTAAATTAAATGATTTTATGTATTATTGAAAGAAGAAATTCATACCCATATATACAGACCAGTATGCTATTCTTCTGTCGCTAGTCAAACCGTTCGTAGGGCTCGCCTTATCCCTGAATACAATCACATGAGCATCTACAGGAGTGGTTTCCTCACTTTGTTTACCCCAAGAGTTATCGTAAGTATATGTATATCCCCAATATAGCCCAACAGTTTTGTTTATGTCATAATTGAGCTTAAATCCACCTGCGTACCCAAATCTTGGTACAACCTTAAAAAAATCCAGTCCCGCATTATAATAAGTTTCACCGCCTACAAGGTTCATTCTTAAAAGGCCAAAAACACCCGGGTAAAATTGCTTTTCATGACCCAGCGGATTAACCTCTGCACCCACGCCAATTGAAAATGACTGGATCCTGGAGCCAATATCAATTCCTGCAGAACCCGGATATGAGCTTGTCAGCATATTATATCCGATGTTAAGCAATCCTTTAACATGGCCTCTTTTCATGAAACTGTATTTCATATAACCCTGCACTCCGTACCCCGTATTCGCTCCAAGGTTATCAGAGACAATTATCCTCTTCCCGTTTATGAATATCTGGTCAACAGTCGCATTTATTGTCATGTTATTTCCGTACGCTTCTAAAAGCGGCCTTGAATATCCAATATTGAAACTAAGCTCTATCCTGCTTCTTTCATTCTTCTTTTTCAGCTGCTCTTTTTTGTCCTGAGAACTGGATGCAGTAACTAATAACGTAAGTATAAATGCAATCAAGAAACTACTTCTTTGCATATTCCCCCTCTTCCGAGTGCGAGCTTAAGGGAGAAGTTTTTCTCAAGAATTGTGCTTTTTCTACTACCTTACTGATAGTATATTCGATTTCTTCTTCGGTTGTATATCTTCCAAGTCCAAACCTGATTGCCGAGTGTTTATGCCCGTTATCTGAATTAATGGCTTTTAGTACATGAGAAGTTTCAACTGATTCAGATGAACATGCACTTCCGGTAGATAGTGCAATTTCCTTAATTGCGATCAAAAGAGCATCAGAATCGACATTTTTCAGCGTCAGATTCAGGTTATTCCCAATCCTTTTTGAGGGGTGCCCGTTTAGTTTAACGCCATCTAACCCTGAAATGATTCCATTGTAAAGCCTGTCCCTCAATAAAGTCAGCCTTGTCATTTCTTCTTCCATCTGTGCCTTGGCTATTTCGCATGCCTTGCCAAATCCTGCAATACCCGGAACATTCAATGTACCTGCTCTTAAACCTCTCTCCTGTGCACCGCCGTCTATTCTTGGAGTTAAGCGTATTTTGGGAAACCTGGATTTAATATAAAAAGCTCCAACTCCCTTCGGTCCGTAAATCTTATGCGATGAAAAGCTCAAAAGGTCTATCCCTGATTTAACTACATCAACTTCAATTTTTCCAACCGCCTGGGTTGCATCGGTATGAAACAAGACTCCCTTTGACTTACACACGGCGGCAATTTCATTGATTGGCTGAATTGTGCCGATCTCGTTATTCACATACATTACAGATACCAGTATCGTATTATCTTTGATCGAGTTCTTCAGTTCATTAACATCCACAAGTCCGTACTCATTAACCTTAAGATAAGTTATTTCATAGCCCTTTCTTTCAAGGCTTTTGCAGGTATCAAGAACTGCTTCGTGCTCAATAGCCGAAGTGATTATGTGATTTCCTTTTGGCAGGTATGCCTCGGCAATTCCCTTGATCGCGAGATTAACAGATTCTGTTGCACCGCTTGTAAAGATCACATCGCGGTATTCTGCATTGATGACCCTTGCGACCTGTTTCCTCGCATTTTCAACAGCTGCTTCTGCATTCCAGCCAAATATGTGAGATTTACTTGATGCATTCCCGAATTTTTCTGTGAAATACGGAAGCATTGCTTCAACAACTTTAGGGTCAACCGGAGTTGTTGAGTGATAATCGAGATATATTGGAAATTTGATCATTTATTCAGACTATTTCAGAGAGCTTGGTTGAATTAAAATAGCTGTTTATCTGCTTCTGTATCTTTTTAAGCGGGCTGCTCAATATGCAGGTCTCATAAATTGAACAGCTTTCAGGATCATCGTGCTGTCCGCAATCAAGTATATAGCTGCTGCCTTCTATTGCATTAAATATGGTTGCAAGCGAAAGCTTATCGGGCTTTTGGGAAAGTAAATAACCGCCCCTTGTCCCCTGCATTGATGTAAGGATATTCTCTTTCTTCAGCTTCTGAAGGATCTTGGAAAGCAGGTCATACGGTATTTTGTACTTATCCGAGATCTCTTTTGCAGAGCACGGCGAATCCAATCCAACCATTGCCATATGCTTAACTGCGATCAATCCGTACTCCACTTTCTTTGATAGCTTGAACATATCTAAGAACTCTTTCTCATAAGTCTCGCAGCAAACGAACCGTCAATACCATGCTTATGCGGAAATGTCTCAATGCAACCTTCTGCATTAACAAGATCATGTTTTACATACTTTCCTGCATTATCAATTGTAAAGTCAGGATTCTTTTCAAGGAAATCCTTCACAATATCCATATTCTCTTCATGCTCAGTTGAGCAAGTACTGTAAACCATAACTCCGCCCGGTTTCAGGTAGGTTGCAGCGCTTTGAAGCAATCTCTTCTGTATCTCGGTAAGCGCGGTGATATTCTCCGGCTCCCGTTTCCACCTGATCTCCGGTTTTTTGGAAAGTACTCCAAGTCCTGAACACGGAGCATCAAGCAGTATCTTATCAAACTTCATTGAGCGCAGTGTTTCATTTTCAAAAGCTGCAGCATCATCCTGGAAGAACTCTATGTTTGTGACGCCAAGCCTTTCGGCTGTTTTCTTCATCATACTTATCTTCGCGTCATACTTATCAACAGAGTAGATCCTGCCCTTGTTGTGCATTATCTGTGCGATCTGAGTTGATTTCCCTCCGGGTGCTGCGCACATATCCAAAACCGCATCATGCTCAGTCGGATTCAAAAGTACCGCAGGCAGGCCCGCACTCTCATCCTGAACTGTATACATACCGTTTATGAAGTCTTCATCAAGATATATTTTTGACATTAGTCTCAGTGTTACAAAATAATCAATGTAACGGCATGTTCTGTAAACAATACTTCGCTCGTCAAATTTTTTCAATACGTCGTTCTTTGAAGTCTTCAAAGTATTTATTCTAAGCGTAAGTATCGGCCGTTTGTTGTTTGATTCAGCGAGTAATTGAGCTTCATCAAAACCGAATCTCTGGATCCAGCGTTTCACCATCCAGTTAGGATGTGACTGCATTATGCCAAGGTACTTCACCTCGTCAATTTCACGGGTTGGATATACAAGATCGTTTTTTGTTCTGATTATTGTTCGGAGCAGGCCATTCACAACATCGGCGTGTTTCTGTGTGCTGATCTTCTTAACGAATTCAACAGCTTCATTCACTGCGGCAAAATCCGGTATCTTGTTCAGGAAAAGAATTTGATATAATGCAACACGGAGCGTGTTCTTGATTTCGGGAGTACATTTTTCCCAGTTGCCGCGGTAGAAGCCGTTTAAGAACCAGTCAAGCCTGCGCATCCATCTGATAACTCCGTGGCAAATCTCATTAAGCAGTGATTTGTCATAATCATTCAGTACATCAGTACGGATTTCATAATCAATAAGCTTATCAAGATATGAATCTGTGCGCTCGACTCTGGTTAATATCTTTACAGCAAGGCTTCTTGCGTCGCAATATATCGTATCGCCTTTAGGGCGTTCACGCTTGTTGAACTGCGGCTTCTGCTGCCCGGTTACAGGCGGTTTTTGTTCAGCCTGTTTGTAATCAACAGGTTTTGCTTCTGCCGTTTTGGCTTCGGCTAATGCTTCAGGTTCTTGTGAATTAGCGGGTTTTTCCGCGCTTTCATTCAATACAGGTTCTATCGATTCGGGCTCAATCGCCTCAGGTGCTTTCGTTATTTCCGGTACCGATTCATTCACATTTTCGCCTGATTTCTCAATTTTTTCGTCAGTATTATTCATGATTTCCAGAATATTCGCTAAATATACCTTTATATTATTGTAGTATCAATGAAAGGGATAAGCACTTGGAGACTGTGAATATCGGCAAGGCTTTCAGTATTTGGGAATTATTGTGCTATCTCGAAAAATGACCCGCATCTAACCATATTATTTTTTCTACATTTAATATAGTATTTGTGTTGAGTATCTTGTTAAACATTACTAAAATTACTCTTTGAAATACTACAATGATATCAATTAATGACCTTAATCCTCACTTATTAACAGCTGAATATGCAGTCCGCGGTCCAATAGTTATCCGTGCACAGGAACTCGAAAAACAGGGAAAGAAAATAATCTACTGCAATATCGGTAATCCGCAGGCATTACAGCAAAAACCACTTTCATATATAAGGCAGATATTAAGCTTAATGGAGAACCCTGAACTGCTTAACCATCCGCAATTAAGTACGGTTTTTCCTCAGGATATTATTGAAAAGGCCGGGAAACTGCATCAATTGATGCCGCACGGCACCGGAGCATATACTCAGAGCGCAGGAACTCCCTTTATCAGGCAGGCAGTCGCGGAATTTATAAACAAGCGTGATGGCATTCCGGCAAGTGAGGGAAATATTATTCTGACAGACGGCGCAAGCAAAGGTGTATCCGCAGTCTTAACTGCCCTGCTAAAAAAACCCACTGACGGATTCATGATTCCCATTCCTCAATACCCGCTATATAGTGCAACAATTGAGTTAATTGGCGGCAGCCAGGTCGGGTATTACCTCGATGAAGAAAACTCATGGCAGCTGAATGAAGAAATATTGACAAAAAGCCTGAACGACGCTAAGTCAAAAGGCATTAACCCCGTTGCAATTGTTGTGATAAATCCCGGTAATCCAACGGGAGCTGTGCTTTCGCTTGAAAATATTAAGATGATTATAAACTTTGCGAGAAAACATAACCTCTCCATCATGGCAGATGAGGTTTACCAGGATAATGTATATTTAAAGGGAGCAGCATTCCATTCATTTGCTAAGGTTATGCATCAGCTTGGTGAAACAAGCATAACTCTTTTCAGTTTTCACTCGGTATCGAAAGGATTCATGGGTGAGTGCGGCCACCGGGGCGGTTATCTGGAAATCCGCAACGTACCTGCAGATGTGCTGGCTGAGTTCATTAAGCTGCAATCAATAAGCCTATGCTCAAACACAGTCGGGCAGTTGGTAACGTATTTGGTTGTCACTCCCCCGCAAAAAGGCGATGCAAGTTATGACCGATATATCAAAGAACGTGATGGAATATTAAGCGACCTGAAAGCCAAAGCTGAAATACTGGGTAAAGGACTGGACGCAATTGAAGGTATGGAAATTGATATTCCGCAAGGGGCAATGTATGCGTTTGTGAAATTCGAGCTGCCTCATACCGAGGATATAACAAAAATGTCGGCGGAACAGCGACAGGCGTATAACAGCAAACGTGATAGTGATTATTGTATGGCTTTGCTTGAAGAAACAGGAATCTGTGTGGTACCGGGCTCCGGATTTGGACAGCTACCGGGCACACTTCACTTCCGCACAACTTTCCTTCCGCCAAAGAACGAGATCGAAGAGCTAGTGAAGAAGATGAAAGAGTTTCACGGGAAGTATGTCGAGAAATTGAAATAGGATAAGTCCCCCTTATAAAGGGGGACAAGATTTTGAAGATTGGATTCGGTGCAATTGTTCGTGATTTAGATCCTTCCTGAATTTTAAATGGGGATTTGAATGCTAACAAATAGATTTTAGTTTTAAGAGTATTCGATGTTTTTATTTTATTAATCCCCCTTATAAAGGGGGACGAGATTTTGAAGATTGGATTCGGTGCAATTGTACGTGATTTAAATTCTTCTTAAGTTTTAGATGGGGATTAGAAGACTGGCAAGTAATTTTGAGTTTTAAGTGTAAACATAGTTTCCAAATCCCCATTTCAGATACATGAAGGTTGTAACAAATATTTCAATAGAAGTATAATCACGATGAACATCTTCATCCCCCTTTATAAGGGGGACTATAAACCAGAATTTATTAGCATTTAATGAATAAGCCATACATTCCGTATAATAAGAAACTGAAAGAGAATTCCGGAAAGCTAAGAAATGAATCGACTTTGGCTGAAGTGCTTTTATGGAACGAATTAAAGGCAAGTAAGCTTCGCGGGTACAAATTCAACAGGCAAAAACCAGTTGGGAATTTTATTGTTGATTTCTATTGTAAGAAGTTATCACTTGTGGTTGAAATTGATGGTGATTCTCATGTTGGAAATGAGATGATGGATTATATTCGCTCCGGGAAAATTGAGAAACTTGGAGTTTTTGTCGTGAGATTTGATGACCATGCAGTTAAACAAGCAATGGAAACCGTCCTGAATAAATTGAATGACTTTATTGACAAATTTGAAAACGATACGTTAAGTGAATTTGTTGATTGGCAGTAAGAGACATCAGTCCCCCTTGTAAAGGGGGACTACATTCTTGAAAATTGGATTCAGTACAATTGTACGAGATCTAAATCCTTCCTGAATTTTAAATGGGGATTTAAATGCTAACAAATTTATATAAGTTTTAAGAGTATTCTTGGTTTTTCAAATCCCCTTCTTTGATTTTCGATTAGTTAACATATTTCATAAATTATGGATATTGAGAATCCTGAAGCGATACTCCCCCTTTACAAGGGGGAGTTTCAAGAAGTAATTTTCCGAATTGATTTTGTTTTCATTAAAGGATAAATTTTAGATATGAACTTTCCTCCGGAATACAGAAAATCTCAAGTTAATAACATTTTATGAATACCTTTATTAAATTTATTTTTATTAGTTTGATATTTTTATTTATATTCGATTTTCTTTACTCACAAAATGAAATAATCCCTTATTTTGATATTCCCTCTTATTACACTGATCTTCCATCGGAGTTCAGAGAAGCCCCTTTCTATAAGCTCAAAAAAATAAAATATTATGAAGTCCGGAAGATATATTCCGATGAAGGCTTAGGTTCTGGGTACCTTGAAGAAAGGAATTTTTACGATACAAACGGTATCCCTTTAAGTAAGATAGGAATGAACTATGAAAGATACAGTACCGGTGGACATCATTTTGATCCAATATTTGATGTAGATTCGACTTTCTACAACATTAATAGAAATGGACATCTTGACAGCATGGTTTTATACTATCATTCTGGTTATATTTCTTCAGATGTATTTTTGTATGATATTGCAGGATTATGTATTAAATCAAAACATTATTCAGTTGATTCGTTAATCCGGACAATAGATTACGTTTATGACCAGAAAGGAAGATTAATTAATAAGGGCAATGTTGAATTTTTATTTGACAATGATAGAATAATTGAGATAGCAGAATACAATGAGAATAATTACCGAAATGTATTTTATGAATACATTTACGACAATAAGTCTTTTACATGTGAGGTATATAATACTAAAGGTATGAAAGATAAATTAATAAATAGAATATACTTTAATGATAAATGGAAACAGTTAGTAAAGTATAAAATTAATGAAAACTATGACAGGGGTAAAGAAATAACCCGAACATCATTTTCGTACGATCATGATGGCAAAATAAACAAAATTTTCGTTAGTAAAACGGAAAACAACATTTTTACTGATAGTTGGGAATATGAAATTGTTTTTGATTCAAAAGGAAATAGAATTGAGGAATATTTATATGACCGTTACGGAAACTTACTGTCAAAATATAAGTTCATCTACGAGTTTTACCAATAATCTATGATTTATGTACTTTCAGTAATCCTTTTCTCCGTTGTAAAAGTCTATTGATAAATCAGGAGAAATTACACTTCTGATGGCAATTTCAAATCCCCCGTTAATACGGGATTTATACACAATAAATATGGCTTTATCTTTATTTACATAATTTATAGGTATTTGTGACTAAAATCCCAAAAATAACATCAGGAATGAAAAAATCAATACTTCTTCTCTTTTTCTTTAGTACTTTTAGATTAGCTGCACAAGACCTTGAAGCTGAAATAAAAAGCCTGGTTGAACCGCTCATTTCAAGCGGGAAGAATACAAGTGTCTCGATCGGAGTTTATGATTTAGGGGCAGAATATCCCAGAACGTTCTTTTTTGGAAAGCTTGCTAAGGAAGATTCCGCTAAGGTTGACGAAAATACAGTTTATGAAATAGGAAGCATCACAAAAACGTTTACTGCAACAATGCTTCAAATGCTCGCGCTTGAAGGCAAGATGCAGATAACCGATCCCGTGCAGAATTACCTGCCGGAAGGAGTAACTATTCATAACTTTACCAGCAGCGAAGAAATCAAGATAATGCATCTTGTAACCCATACATCAGGTTTGCCCCGCCATCCGACAAATCTTTTGACTGATAAGAAGACTGATATCGACGATCCTTATGCGAATTACAATCAGGAAGATCTGAATACTTTCATAAATAATTATATTCTGGAAAGAGAACCGGGGACAAGGTATCTGTATTCGAATCTGGGCTTCGGACTTCTGGGAAACCTGGTATCAAGAAAAGCAGGTAAATCTTATGAGGAGCTTCTGCATTATTACATCCTTGATTCACTTGGAATGACATCAACAGGGATAACTCTCTCGCCGGAAATGAAAAAACATTTGGCTAAGGGGTACTCTGAAAAAGGAGAGCCGCGAAAGCCATGGAACTTTGACGTTTTGTCAGGAGCCGGTGCAATACGCTCGACAATTAAAGATATGCTCAAATATCTTGCTTTCCATATGGGCAAAACCGATAGAATGAACTTCAAAGAATCACTTGCCATCATGCAGAAAAGAAGATTTGATACCGATATTGATAACGTTTGGATCGGAATGGGCTGGCATATTTCCGAAACTTCCGGCGGAAAGCAGGTCATTTGGCACAATGGCCTGACAGGCGGATTCACCAGCTTCATAGCTTTCATGCCCGAGGACCAGGTTGGCGTAGTAGTGCTTTCCAACCAGGCATCTTCTGTTGACGGTGTCGGCCAGAGTATTCTGAAGTATCTTAACCGTTAAGGATTGAATATTGATAGTGTGAAATTTAACCGGGAACGGCATTCGCTGTTCCCTTTTTGTTATAGATGAAGAAAATTCTCATTACAGGTGTTTCAGGCTATTTAGGTCCCTATTTATTAGACGCTTTGACAAGAAATAAGGATCTAAGCATTTGGGGACTTTTCAATAATCACCCCATAGCTGCACCCGGCGTTGAGCTTAACCAATGTGACTTAACAGATTTTGAAAAACTCCGGAAGATATTCTCATCAGTGAAGCCGGATATAGTTTACCACCTTGCATCAGTTACCCCGACAAGAATAAAAGATCAAGATGAAGATTATATTGAATACTTCAACAGCAGGGTTACCTGGAAGATCGCTGAGCTTTGCAGCGCACACAATTCACTTATGATCTATACATCTACGGACCTTGTTTATGAAAATGGTTTCGATATTAATGAAGAGACATCTCCGCTGAACCCATTAAGTGTTTATGCCAGAACAAAACTCTTAGGTGAAAATTCGGTTAGGGAAAAAGCTGCGAAACACATTATATTAAGGCTGGCTCTTGTATATGGGTTTTCAAGATCAACTTATATTTCCTTCTTTGATGAATGCTATAAGGCATTAAGTTCCGGTAAAGAAGTTCGTGCATTTTATGACCAGTTCAGGAATCCGCTTTATACGGAGGACGCAGCAGAAATTCTGGCTTCACTGCCGGGAAAATACAGGCATAATGAAATAATAAATCTCTGCGGGGAAGAAACTCTTTCGCGATTTGAAATGTGCGAACAATTGGCAGCTGAATTCAGTTTTGACTGGAAACTGGTTAGCCCGGCAAGCTGTGAAGAATTCATCGGGTATCCGATGGTTAAGAATCTCTCATTGAGTAATCGAAAATTAAAGGAACTTGGTTACACAACAGATTCATACAAAAATAATCTTCATAGATCAATTAAATACAAGCCTTAACTATACTTGATCAGCAGAAAAAAAACCTGTCAGGCTGATTTCTTCTGTTCCAGCCAGCCTGTTTCAATTTCATCCAATTCGGATACTATTTCCTCACCAAAATAATGCCCGATCTCGTTTCTTGAACCTCTGTAGAGCGAGGGACCTTCTCCAAGGCAGGCCGTAAGCTTTTCATCGATCTCTTCGGGAGTCAACAATACTCCCTCAAAATAGGTAACCGGGAACATTGAACAGAAGAAGGGTTTCACTTCGTGATAGTCCATCCCTTTGTTCAGCGCAAAGCTATGCAGCATGCATCCCCTGCTTTTGTGATCAAGGAAGATGCAATAATCCTTCTCTTCATCGTAAGTTGTCCTTATATAATCGCCGCCCGGATATTCATGATCCCACTTTGGCTCGCTCCTATCAAACCACTTACTGCTTTTTATACCGGTGAAATCCTCCAGTTCCTTTTCATATTTCAGGATCCTGTTAACATTCTGCATATCTATATCGGCTCCCCATTCGCAGCACTGATCCTTGCAGAAAGTGCATTCCATACATTTCATAAAATAGGTGAGGTCAAATATATCCGTATCAACTGAATGTATAACCGGCAAACCGTGAATACTCGAGTAAGACTTCTTAAGCTTTATGACCATGAGTTAATTAGATTTGTTAATAATATCCCAATTTATAATTCCTGAATCCGCTGATGGTTTCCTTCGCGCTCACTTTAAGAATTGTTGCAACGGGTATAGCTATAAGTGCACCAAAAGCACCAAGTATCTGGTTGCCAATCAGAATAAGGGCTATTATGACAATAGGATTCATTTCGGCACCCTTAGAAAAAAGATAAGGCTGAATAAGGGAACTATCCAGCACATAGATAATTGTAAAGATCAGTATTATCGGAAGCACCATATGGAAATCTCCATATTGAATGACCGAGATCAAAATTGCCGGCACTCCCCCGACTATCGGGCCTGCATACGGGATCAAATGGCCGGCACCTGCAATCATTCCGATTATGATAGCATTATTTACACCGATCAAACTTAAACCAATAAAAGACATCACACCAAGTATAAATGCATCCAGAAGCCAGGACCTGACGTAAGTGGCGAGCTGCTTTTCGATCTTATCTACAATATTAACGGTCATTTCAAAATACCTGTTGGGCACCAGGCCAATCACGCTTTTCTTAAGTTTCTGCCTGTCTCTTAAGATAAAAAAAGTAATGAACGGAATGATAATAATGAACAGAATGGTAGATACCACACCTGATATAATATCTTCAGCTTTTGAGAACGACGCCTTTACGGAAGTTTCTATTTCTTTTCCAACGTCACCTTTTTTAAGGTAGGGTACATTTTTCTCAATCCACTTTTCAGAGTTCTTTAGTTTCTCTGACACCCGGAATTCCTTATAGGAACTTGTGATTGATTCACTTTGCTCTATTATGCTTGGAGCAACAAGACTGAAAGCTGCATAAAACAGAATTCCAATCAATGCGTAAACAATAAGTATGGATAAGGACCTGTTGAACCCGAAGCCCTGAATCAGGTCAACAAGCGGATTTAGCACCAGAGCAAAAAGCAGGCAAAAAATAAGTGCAATAAATATCTCTGTAAAAAAAGCAACAAATGCAGCAATAATGATCAAAGGGATAAGTAATATAAATACCTTGGATGTACTGCTTAAGGGTTTATAATCTTTAATTCTTGCAGTGCTCATGATATCGGGTAATTCCCCTAGTAAATATTTTCTCTTATAACCTCGTTAACAATATCAAAATCAAATCCTTTTCTTGCAAGATAGTCAAATACTCTCCTTTTGCGTTCGTTAATCTCTTTATCCTTGATCTTCTTATAGTACTTCGTAAAATTCCATACAGCCATTTGTTTCTCATCAACCGTGCTGAATATCTTATCCATTACTAACTCACCTGTAACAGCCGGCACCCCTTTTTCAAACAATTTCTGCTTCAAAAGTTTGCGCCCGATAGGCTTTCGTTTGATCTTTTCGGTTATCAGCTGTCTGGCAAATTCTTCATCATTCAGAAGCCCAAGATCTGTCAGATGCTCAATAACTTTTTCAATTATGCTTTCGCTTAACTTCTTTGATCTCAGTTTCTTGCGTATCTCAGCATTTGTCCTTATCCGGTAAGAGAGGAAATCCATTGCCACTTTTTTCCCGTAAATGTATTCATCGAAGTCCCTTATTACATTCAGCTCTGATTCAGAGATACCGTCACCAGCTGCAATTCCGTACTTCAGTATCGTATCTTCGTAAAGTCCGCAGAAAAATTCGCCTTCAAGATAAATATTATATCTTTTTTTGTCCTTTTTCTGTTTTTCTATCCTGGTAACGATCATTATACTCGGCCAAAAAAATACGGCCAGGAATGTTGATTAAATTACTTCTTTACTTTTTCTTTTGGTTTGGCTTCACCATTAGTTGCAGCACCGTTTGTTGCATCTTCAGGCTTAACTTCCATTCCCATTTGTTCCCTTACTTCATGATTGAGCTGTTCCAGCATCTTCGGATTTTCAAGAAGCAGATTTTTCACGCCTTCTCTTCCCTGCATTCTCTGGTCTGCATAGCTGAACCATGCACCGGCTTTTTTGATTATTTCCATTTCAACGGCGCTATCAACAAGATCGCCGATCTTGGAAATGCCCTCATTATAGATTATATCGAATTCCACCTCTTTAAAAGGAGGCGCAACTTTGTTTTTGACAACTTTTACCTTTGTACGGTTACCGATAACATTCTGTCCGTCTTTTATCTGTGCAATACGCCGGACATCAAGTCTAACTGAGGCGTAAAATTTCAAAGCCTTTCCGCCAGTAGTAGTTTCCGGACTACCGAACATAACACCTATTTTATCACGCAATTGATTGGTGAACATAAGTGCAATATTGGATTTTGAAACCGCGGAAGTAAGTTTCCTGAGAGCCTGTGACATAAGTCTTGCCTGAAGTCCCATATGCGAATCACCCATTTCACCTTCAATTTCTGCCCTTGGTGTAAGCGCCGCAACCGAATCAAGCACTATGATATCAAGAGCATTGCTCCTCACAAGTGTTTCAACGATTTCAAGCGCCTGCTCTCCGTATTCGGGCTGTGATACAAGCAGGTTCTCAACATCAACGCCAAGCTTCTTTGCATAACCGGTATCAAGGGCATGTTCGGTATCTATAAAAGCAGCAAGTCCGCCCTTTTTCTGGGCTTCGGCAATTACATGCAGGCAGATAGTGGTCTTACCTGATGATTCAGGCCCATAGATTTCCGTTACCCTTCCTCTTGGGATGCCGCCAATACCTAGTGCAGCATCAAGCGATATGGAGCTTGTTGAAATGGAATCAATTTTAGTAATAACTCCGTCTCCAAGCTTCATTATCGAGCCCTTGCCGTGTGATTTTTCGATCTGGTCAATCGCGATCTGTAATGAACGCAGTTTTTCATTATCTGCCATTAGAGTAAAGCCTTTCTATTTGTCCTTTGTTGTTATTTCAGCGAATATAATTATTATTAGTATTACTTAATAGACAAAGATAGAAGGAATTTTGGATTTTAGAGTATCACGTCATGATACTAATGCAGGACTGCAGATAGAGCAGCGATTCTTCCTAGGAATTCATCCGGCATTTGCCGCAGGTACGGTATGATAGTACTTCTTCTTCAGCCAGAATGCCACGTTAACAAGTCCAATGAGCGCAGGTACTTCAACCAGCGGACCTATGACTCCCGCAAATGCCTGGCCGCTGGTAATACCGAAAACTCCGATAGAAACAGCAATAGCCAGTTCAAAATTATTGCCTGCTGCGGTGAATGAAAGTGCTGCGTTCTGAGAATAATCAGCCCCAAGCTTTTTGCCGACCAGAAATGTAATTAAGAACATTATGGCAAAGTATATCAGCAGCGGAATTGCAATTCTGACTACATCTAATGGAATTTGCACGATCAGTTCCCCTTTCAGGCTGAACATCGCAATGATCGTAAATAAGAGTGCAACTAGTGTTATCGGGCTTATCTTCGGTACGAATTTGGTTTCATACCATTGTTTACCTTTCAACTTGATCAGAAAGAAACGGCTTAAGAAGCCCGAGATGAAAGGAATTCCAAGATATATGAATACACTCTCTGCAATTTGACCTATGCTTATGTCTACAGCAAGTCCGCTGAGTCCGAAATAAGGCGGCAGAACTGTAATAAACAACCATGCAAACAGGCTGTAGAACAAGACCTGGAATATGCTGTTGAAAGAAACAAGTCCAGCAGCGTATTCACGGTTGCCTTCAGCAAGTTCATTCCATACAATGACCATTGCAATACAACGGGCTATGCCGATCATAATTAAACCTATCATATACTCCGGCATGTCACGCAGAAATGTAATTGCCAGCACGAACATTAACACCGGGCCAATGACCCAATTCATAAGTAAAGAAAGTGAAAGTATCTTCACATTTCTGAAGATCTTTCCAAGTTCTTCATACTTCACCTTAGCAAGCGGCGGATACATCATCAGAATCAAACCGATAGCGATGGGAATATTAGTAGTGCCACTGCTGAAAGAGTTGACGAAATCCGCTGTGCCCGGTATAAAATAACCCAGAGCTACTCCGATTCCCATTGCGAGGAATATCCAAAGAGTTAAATATCTATCAAGAAAGCTAAGATGTTTACGTGATGCCGGATTGCAGTCGTCTGATGTCATAAATTACACAAGCCGTAAGTTTAGAAATGAGTGAGACGACCCGGCGAGGTCGTCTCCGCAAAACAAAGTTATGCTTTTTCCGCGTATACTGTAATACTGAATATACCGAAGCCGCTTTTTTTGAATTCAGTTACTTCTTCTTTTGTCAGGTAATCGAAGTATATATCATCGGGAACAGTAATATGCTTCTCTTTCTGAATTATTATATTCACGAATCCTGCATTCTTAATTATATCAATGTATTCTTCCTTCTTTACCGCACCAGATACACAACCTGCATACATTGATGCGGCAGTTCTTATCTTGGCGGGAAGTTCACCTGAGAGAACAATATCCGAAATACTGAAATGACCTCCGGGTTTCATGATCCTGTACACTTCAGCAAATGCAGCGGTCTTGTTAGGAACAAGATTGAGTACGCAATTGCTTACGACAACGTCTGCTGTATTGTTTTCAATCGGCATATTTTCAATTTCTGCGAGGTGGAATTCAACATTACTGAATCCAAGCTTTTCGGCGTTAACTTTGGCTTTATCAATCATAGCGGGAGTCATGTCGATTCCTATAACTCTTCCCTTTTCTCCGGTTTCTGCCCTTGCTACAAAGCAATCATTACCTGCACCTGAACCCAGATCAACGACTGTATCGCCTTCTTTGATCCTTGCGAACTGTGTAGGCAAACCGCAACCCAATCCCAGGTCAGCATCGGGATTATAACCCTTCAGATCTTTGTACTCGTCGGCCATTATTGTATAACCAACGCTGGAATCAGTGCTGCAGCACGATGATGTCGTTCCGCAGCAGGATGATTCATTGGACTCATTGCTTGCAAGTGCGACTTTTGAATACTGTTCTTTGACAATTTCCTTCAATTCGGCTTCTGACTTTTCATCTACAGCAACATCAGTATCGGTATTTTCATCACTGCAGCATTCGGGTCCGCAGCAAGATTTTTCATTCTTTGTTTTTGAGGTTCTTACTTCTTCTGTTGTGTTCATATTAATTTTGCGTATTTTTGTTTTGAATTATGTTATTTAATGCGCGCGTTTTTATTTTAGATTTCAGCAGCAAACCGGCTTATCCAGTTTTTCAAAGATATTGTTCAGCATTTTCTTAAATTCTTCCCATTTTTCGCAATCAATGCAATAGCATACTGCGTTACCTTCAACATTGCCTTTTATCAAACCTGCCTGTTTAAGCTCTTTCATGTGCTGAGATACTGTTGCCTGAGCGAGGGGGATAATATCCACTATCTCACCGGTAATACATTTATCTGAATTCATCAGGTATTCAATGATTGCAACACGTGCAGGGTGTCCAAGTGCTTTTGCGAATGTCGCCAGCTCATTCTGGTTTTGTGTGAAATTATCTGTTTTAGTGGCTCCCATAATATTATCTTTATTGGCTTATTGCTTTATTGCAATATTACGATATAGATTCTCTCCTTAAAAGGGATAAATTTATGCACTATCATGTATTCACTTGGTAATACTTAACTTAGAATTCAAAATATAAATATCATATACCCTTTTGATAGAAATCATAGTCCAGCTTTTTGTCAAAAGTTATATTTCGTCATACAACGAAATGAAAATATGCTTAAACGTATAACAGAGATATTTAGAGCCCTTTCTGACAAAAACAGATTGAGAATCATTAAAATGCTTCAGGTTAAGGCGCTTTGTGTTTGTGAAATAACCGAGGTCCTTGGACTGGCAGCATCCACTGTTTCCACTCATCTGGCAATACTAAAAAAAGCAGGTTTTATAAAAGACTATAAAGATGGTAAATGGATCAACTATAGCTTAAACAGAGAAAATAATGAACCTGAAATTGCGTCGCTAAATGCCACCCTTCATTTTATGCTAGAACAGGATGAGAAAATAATAGAAGACAGAAATAAGCTTGGATATGTTGACAGAATAGAAATTACAAATAAATAGTATACAAAAAAAAGAAAGCGTGTAAGTGATAAACACAATTTACAAACAAATCACAAAAATAACAGAAAGATAAAATCAGTATGTTAAGAATAAAAGTAATCGGACCCGGATGTCCAAGATGCAAGGAACTGGAACAAATGTGTTTTAATGTTTGCGCGGAAAATGAAATAGATGCAGATATACAGAAAATGACTGATATCAACGAGATAGCATCAATGGGTATCATGGCTACTCCGGCTTTGATCATAAATGATAAGCTTTACTTAAAAGGGAAATTGCCAACTAAAAGCACACTATTGCATTGGATAAAAGATAACATAACTGAAAAAGTTTAGTTTAGAAATGAGATATTTACTTTTATGACAACAACAAGTCTTAGGCGCAGCCTTTTTGATAAACAAATACTGATACCGTTCGTTTTGCTGCCGGTTTGGATAGTAATCTATTTCAACCTCGAGCAATGGGTGAATTTCCTAGTTATGGGCTATCCTCAAACACAACTTACTGAAGCGGTCAAATTCTTTATTTACGAAGTCCCGAAGGTACTGCTACTGCTCACATTAATAGTATTCGGTGTTGGAATTATCCGGACTTACTTCTCGCCTGAGAGAACCAGGCGGCTGCTCGAAAAAAGATCACTCCTTACAGGAAATATAATGGCAAGTTCTTTGGGAATTGTAACTCCTTTCTGTTCATGTTCTGCAGTTCCACTCTTTATTGGTTTTGTAGAGGCAGGTGTACCGCTTGGAGTAACTTTCTCCTTTCTTATTGCTACACCAATGATAAACGAAGTAGCAGTTGTTTTACTCTTTACATTTTTCGGATGGCAAACTGCAATCCTTTATGTAGCCACTGGCCTTACAATATCAATAGTATCAGGATACATCATAGGAAAACTAAAGCTAGAAAGGTTTGTTGAAAAATGGGTTTATGATATTAAGACTGTAAAGTCATCAGCCGGCGATGACAAGGTCACCTTCACTGACCGTATTGAATCCGGCTATACCGCGGTAAAGGAAATTGTCTACAAAGTATGGATATATATTGTAGTCGGCATCGGGGTCGGAGCATGGATACACGGATATGTACCTGAGAATTTCATGGCTGGTATCATGGGCAGATCTGCATGGTGGTCTGTCCCGTTATCAGTGCTTATCGGAATTCCAATGTATTCAAATGCTGCCGGCATTATCCCTGTAATGCAGGCACTGCTTGAAAAAGGAGCTTCACTTGGAACTGCGCTCTCGTTCATGATGGCAGTTATTGGGCTTTCTCTTCCCGAAATCATTATACTCAAAAAGATTCTGAAAATGCCTCTGATACTAACTTTTATTGGTGTAGTAGGCTGCGGAATAATTATCGTAGGATATTTATTTAATATTATTTTCTGAATAATGAGAACTAAATCTATTTCTTTGATACTTTTAATTCCACTTTCATTCTGGCTGCTATCATGTAACAAAACAGTTCCTGATAATAACAGGATTGCAGAAACGACCGCTCCCGTAACATTCGATAAAAATTCTGTAATAAAAACAACAACGATTGCCGATGATAGCATAAAAACGGAATTAATGGTGCAAAATAATGACTCTATAAGAGCTCTAGTTGAAAAAGACAGGAAGAGAAAAAAGGATTCGATAAGATCTGCAAAGGAAAGTGATGTTAAAATAGCCGCCTATTACTTCCACCCCACAGCAAGATGCGTAACCTGCCGTAATATTGAGGCATATTCAATTGAAGCTATAAAGGAATGGGAAGAACAGAATAAAAAGCAGATAAGCTGGCAGGACATAAATATCGAAGATTCTCTGAATGAGCACTATGTAAATGAATACAGTCTGGAATTCAGTTCACTTGTAATTGTAAAATATACAGGCGGCAAAAAAGATGACTGGAAAAACCTCGAGGAAACATGGAGACTGGTTAACGATAAAAACACCTTTATTAAATATGTGAAGTTTGAGCTGAACAAGTTTGCAGAACAAAATGAGCAAAAAGGAACAATACAATGACAATCAAAATTCTGGGTGTCGGCTGCCCTAAATGCCGCAGGTTAGAAGAGAAAGTTAAAGCCGTAATTGATATGCATTCAATTGAAGCTTCAATTGAAAAAGTTACAGATGTTAAAGATATGTTGAAGTATAATATTATGATGACGCCCGGACTCGTTATAAACGAGAAACTTAAATCAAACGGCAATATCCCAAAAGACGAACAAATTCTGCAATGGATAAGAGAAGAAATAAATTAAGGATCGCTTTGATTCTGTGCTTACCGCTATTGGTATTGCTGTTCTCATGCAAAGTCAAAGATAACAAAACTGAAACTCAAAACATTGAGAACAAACTATCAGGAGCAAAGATCACTTTTGTGGAGCTTGGCTCTGTGAACTGCATCCCCTGCAAACAAATGCAGCCTATTATGAAATCAATTGAAGAGAAATTCGGCGGCCAGGTGAAAGTAGTTTTCCACGACGTGTGGAAAGATAAAAGACCTGCACAAGAATATGGCATACAGTTAATCCCAACACAAGTTTTCCTTGATGAGAACGGGAAGGAGTTCTTCCGGCATGAAGGCTTCTTTGCTGAAAATGAGATCATTGAACTGTTCGCATCTAAAGGTATCACTCCATTAAGACAATAAGCAATGCTGAATGAGATTTTTACGTGGCTGAATACTCTTATCACAGGCAATTTCTATATTGCTTTAATTGGTGCTTTTCTGTGGGGTGTGTTGAGTATCCTGCTCAGTCCCTGCCATTTAAGCAGCATACCTCTTGTTATTGGATATATTAACAAACGGGGTATTCAGAGTCCGAAGATCGCATTCTTCAACTCCGCAGTATTTTCTGCCGGTATACTTGCAACGATTGCCATAATCGGTGTGATAACATCTGTTCTCGGCGGCTTGATCGGTGATATCGGAACTGCGGGAAATTACCTCGTCGCAATTGTGTTCTTTGCCGCGGGCCTGTACCTACTTGATATTATCCAACTTGATTTTGGTAAGGGAGGTGTCACAAAAGTATCATCAAGAGGTTATACTTTGGCCTTTGTGCTGGGCTTGTTGTTTGGGTTCGGCCTGGGTCCTTGTACATTCGCATTCATGGCGCCGGTTTTGGGTGTTGCGTTCCACTACTCATCAAGCAACATCCTGAGTGCCGTTTTGTTACTATCCCTTTTTGCTCTTGGACATTGTTTTGTTATCGCCGGTGCAGGGACACTGAGTGCAAAAGTTTCATCCTATCTTAAGTGGTCTGAGAGTTCTATAAGTATCATTATACTCAAAAAGGTTTGCGGTATCCTTGTGATACTCGGGGGTATCTACATGTTATATTTAACAGTTTAAGAAAATGAAAAGACATTACTCAATCTTGATCATTCTTTTTTTGGTTTGTACTACTACCGCTTCGCAATCTTACATTGATTTTACAACCGACGATATTAACGGTAATGAAGTAGTTTTAAGTTCATGGCTAAAACAGGGTCCCGTAATGCTTGCATTTTGGAGGACTTGGTGCCCTTCATGCAAAGATGAACAAAAAGCCATACAGCAATTATATGAAAAGCATGAACCAAAAGGGTTTCAGTATATCGGGATAAATATTGATAATCAAAAATCTGTAGCAAAAGTCAAGCCTTATGTTGCTGCTCATAATTTTACATTTACGGTCATAATGGATACCGATAGGAAAATATTTGAAATGTGCGGAGCTAATGATGATATCATGCCTTACTCGATCATAATTGATTCCGAAGGGAAAACTATTGCCTCGCACATAGGCTTTAAGACTGGCGATGAATCTATTTTTGAAGAAGATATTAAGAGAATACTTAACATAGAATGACCGGGATTTTACTTTGTCGATTCTCAACAAAACACATGATTTTTCCTGTAGCTCTATTAATTTTTAATTTCTTTACAGCTTTTTGCCAAAACACAACTCAAATTAGAGTATCCGGAAGCAACCTGTTCCGGTACGGCCATGGAAATGAACATCTATTTAACGAAGAAATAAAAAAAGAGTATTTCGAAAATATCACTGATGCAAAATTATCAATTAATAATTTTGCATTAGGTCTGAGACTGGAGTATATTGATCCTGCTGAAATAGGAAGAAATTTCAAGGGACTGCGTAAAAGATATATAGAATATAGGACTGATGATTTTGAGATCAGGGCAGGAACTTTCAGTGAAATAGTTGGCAGAGGGCTTGCACTGAATTCTTTTGAACAAAGAGAGCTGGCCTTTGATACGGGGCTTGACGGAATAAGAATAATCTACCAAAAAACTTTCTCCAAAAACAAAAACTTTCGTCTCAGATCAGAAATTCTTGGCGGATTTCTTGAATATTCAGACTATTTGGAACCAGAAAGAATTGAAAAATATGATATTAGAAACATTAACTTAGAAGGTACCTTATTCTCGCTGTTTTCCTTAGGAGTCAATTATGTTTACGCCGATGGGATTATCCCCACAGGCAATACAACAACTGATATTGAAGCCTATCTGCCTGAAATTTTCCTTACATTCAATTCTTCCCGAATACAGTTATTATCATCATATGCTCACAAAAATGTGAACGTAAAGGCAAATTCCATTTACCCATCAGATTTTTACTCTTTGGGTGATGGATTCTATCTTTCAGGAAATTATTCTGTATCCGGACTTGGTCTCACATTTGAATATAAGAATTACAGGTTTGATCTTACAACACCTGACAACCAAAGCACAGAGAGAGCTACAAAAGTACTGCCTTTCCAAAATCCGCCTACTGTGCTTAAACAACAAACATCTGTGCTGACTTCAAGAATTAGTCACCCTGTAGATTTTAATGATGATGTCGGAGTACAATTAGAGCTTTCTATTGTACCCGACAACAGAATTTCATTCCTGCTAAATGCCTCCCTATCATCAAAACACTTCAGTTTTTATGATGCAGATACATCATCAAAAATACACTTCGTGTCAACTGAGAGAACAACTGATTTCTTACCTTCATTTTCCGAAGGTTACTCACCCAATATTGAACTCAGTGCAGAAACTGAGTATGAAATTTCAGAAAATCTGAATTCGAAACTTGGGATTTTTTATCAGCGTAAGATCAATTACAACTATTTTTTCAATGAATTATCAGAGCGCATACACTATTTAACAATTCCTGCTGACGTAAGGTATAATCTTTCGCGATTGATTTCGGCAAGGATTCATTCTGAAGTTCAGCATACCAGGACATCTTATGGAACAAGAATATCCAGCAGTTTCTTAAATTATTATTTTTCAGTCGGCATTAACAGATCGCCCGATTTTTCGATAAACATAAACTCTGAATTCACTACCAACAATTCCGAGCCAACCGGTAAAAAAACATGGGTAGAAGCGGAAATAAGCTGGAAACTCACTGCAACTAACATTGTAGTATTGGCCTACGGCTCAGAGCGCGGCGGATTAAGATGCAGTGGCGGAACCTGCAAATACATCAATCCATTTAATGGCTTACGAATAAGTATTCAAAGTATTTTTGATTGAACAAATCAGTTATCAATATTATCAGTATCGGGGTATTGTTCCTTGTTACTTCGTGTGAAGATAACCTGAAATCTCCCTTTGTGAACCCGGATATCTCTTCAAACAAAAAAGCATTACTTGAAGTATTCACCAGTATTACATGCCTGAATTGCATTCAGGCTAACATCTACTGCGATAATATTACCTCTCTTAAAGGTATGACAATCAATGATACTAATGTTCTGATCATCAATTACCATCCTTCATTCTTTCCAACAGATCCTTTCTATCAGTTCAATAAAGAGCTTAACATAGAAAGACAGCAATATTACGATATTTCATTTATTCCTTCCGGCTTTTGTGATGGCAATTCATTACCACCTCCTTTTTCGGCATCAGAATGGACTAACCAAATCAATGGAGATCTTGCTAAATACAACGAAGCCGTAATATTTTTGGAAAACACTCTTGATACAATCAGCAGATCGGGCTCAATAAAGATAATAACAGAACAAAGGGAACCTGTTGAAAATGGTGATTTGAAATTGTTCCTGATCATTACAGAAAATAACATATACTATAATGCACCCGCGGGTAATAAATACTACAATAATATCGCAAGAGAAATGATCAACCAAACCGAGGGTGAACCTATTGTGTTAACCCCTGGTCAGACTACGACAATCATAAAAAATTATACTGTAAGGTCTGGGATTGAAATACTAAATTCTACTATCATAGCATTTATTCAGGTCTATAACACAAAAAAAATTATTGCCGTTGAGAAATTAGCCCTATACTAGATAATCAGGCATTTTTTCATGTTTCTATAAGAGAGCTTACCCAATCATCAATCTTCACTTTTATTTCATCTCTTACTTCAATTGTTTTCTTCAACTTTTCCTCATCGCTTCCTTCAAACGAAGAAGGATCCGGGAAGCTCCAGTGAAGTGTATTCTTAACCCCAGGAAATATCGGGCAGCGCTCTGCGTTTGCTTCATCGCATACGGTAACAACATAGCTGTAAAACCTGCCTTCCTTGAAATAATCAAATACTCTTTTGGTTTTATTACCGGAAATATCTATACCCATTTCTGCCATTGCTTCAACTGCAAATGGATTCAGATTTCCCTGTTCAAATCCGGCGCTTTCAGCATAAAATCTGTCACCATGATAATGATTCATAATTGCTTCTGCCATCTGGCTCCTTGCACTGTTGTGAATACAAACAAATAATGCTCTTAGCTTTGACATTTTTTATTCTTAAATATTCTATTATTCCTCTATCAAAGTCGTTTTGCCGCCATGAATCTGAACACCAAACTTAACCACTTTACCGATTCTTAAAATTAATCTCTGCCTGTTAAAATAAGGTTAAGAAAATGATTGGAAACCGTTAATTATTAATTAAGAGAATGTTACGTCTAGTATAAATTGCTTCAAAATCTCATTTCTTTTTATTCGCTTTAAGAGAACTGTACTTCCTCACATAAAGCGGTGTCGTTCCGCAGCACCCGCCAATTAATCTCACTCCAATTGATTTCCACTTCTTCGCATAGTTCAGGTATTCATCCGGACTGACTGTCTTCCTCATCGGGTCACCATCTTTGAAATTCGGGTCACCAATATTAGCGTATGCACCCGCAGGAATATCTGTCAGTACTTTAATATGCTCAATAACATGCTCAACAAGTGAAGGATGAATGCAGTTTACGGAAACAACTGCAGGCGAAAATTTATTGATGATAGAAAGTGCCTCGCTGATAGGTTCCCCGGAGAACAACTCCTTTTCATTTCTTGGAGTGATGCTGATAACATAATCCAGATCAAACTTATGAAGCTGATTAAGGACTGCAGATATTTCGCGGATATTGGTTAGAGTTTCTGCGATCAGCATATCACAGCCTGCATTCACAAGGTTTTGAATGTGTTCATTATGTTCAGTGCAGAGTACATCAGTATCCGGAGTAAGCTCGGGCTTATAGCTGTCTTCAAGCGGCGCAATGCATCCTGCAACAAGAACTTCACCCTCTTCGGAGGCTATCATTACTGCATCTTTTGCAAGCTCCACTGCATCAGTTGTGAAATGTCTGGCTGTTTCGTCAAATCCTTTTTCGCTGTAATGATATCCTGCTTTCTCAAATGTCCTCTTCTGCGTGCGGAAAGTATTCGCAGTAATTACATCAGCTCCGGTATCGATGTTATCTATATGAATATGCCTGACAACATCAGGCCTTTCGATAAGTGCCCTTGCGCTCCACAGCGGAAGCGAGATATCGCATCCCCTTGACTGCAGCTCGGTTCCCATTGCACTATCAAGGATTATCGTCCTTCCCGTATCCAGAAGTTCTCTTAATTTACCCATGACATTATCTTGATTTCAGGATGCAATCTATTGACCATAACTTTACAACTATCTAATCATTGAAATCAAATCTTCAAGAACAGCGGCAAATGCTTTTTCGGCTTTCAGCCTGTTCTTCAACTGATCTTCTTTCGAAATTTCAACAAGCCTGTCTGCAACCAGTTCTCTTGAGATCATTCCGAAAGCCGCGCAGTCAATTTTAGCGTGTACTGCTGCAATATTTTCCGGAACAAGGGAATACCCAAGTACGTCTGAACCGGTTTCCCTGTAAAACCTGCATTCTGCCTCAGTCTCTGTCTCGGGTCCGGTAACACCAATATAGACTGAAGGAAAGTACCTGAACTTTTTCTCCCTAAGGTAATTTTCTATATCACCAAACCACTTTGCATCGTATGGATCGCTCATATCGGGGAACCTAGTACCCAGAGTATCATCATTTTCGCCGATAAGCGGATTATCACCCATAAAATTGATATGATCATAAATTGCCGCTACTCCGCCAACTTCAAATCTCGGATTCAAGTGCCCTACTTCGTCAATGATCATAATGCGTTTTATACCCAGCTCTTTTAAAACATATATAGGGTGAGCCACATCCCGCATCCTAAACCCGCCAAAGAAATTAATATGACCGTTAAGTATGATGAACTTCTTCTCAGCCTTTTTCGATTCTGCAAATATCAACTCACCTTCAGCATCAACAGCACCATCAAACTTAGGCGGGATCTCAGAATATTTTATCTTCTTAACGTGATCGAAGCTCTTGAGAAATGAAGGATTACGGTAGGTTATCAAAGCAAAGCTCTGTTTAACACTAAATGGAGACTGTGCTTTTATGTAAGCAGCTGATTCGAGTATTCTTCGTTTTTGTTCTGTCATAATTACTTCGTTTCCCTCAGATTACGTTTAAACAGGCAGATTCTCGATCACTTTTTCAGTAAGCAACGTAAGCTTGGGTTCGGCTATTGATGCGGATTCGAGAATTTCAGAAAGCACAGCGGGTTTCAGATTATCAGGGAATCCCATATCGGTCACAATAGAGAGCCCAAGAGTCTTAATGCCTAAATTCGAAGCCAGAGTTGCCTCAGGTATAGTTGACATACCGACAACATCAGCTCTGAACTTCCTTACCATTCTGTATTCAGACCTTGTTTCAAGCGCGGGTCCGTGCAGTGATAGATACACACCCTTTCTTAATCTAATGCCGTTATTCAATGCAGCTTTTTCTGCAATTGAAATGAGGCCTCTGTCATAGATACACCGGTTTGATGAGGCTCTTTGAAAACTCTTGAGCGGTGTATCAAAATGGAAATTCATATGGTCACGCATTATCATAAGGTCAGCTTTCTTGTAAACGGGATTCAATCCCCCGCAGGCATTTGATACAAGCAGGTATTTTATGCCGAGCCTTTTCATCACTCTAACGGGATATGTAACTTCTTCATGCGAATAATTCTCGTAATAGTGAAACCTGCCCTGCATGATGACTGCATTTCTGCCGGAGATCCTTCCGAGTATCAGGCTGCCGTGGTGTGACTCAACCGTTGAAACCGGGAAGTAAGGGATATCTTTGTAATCGAATCTGAATTTCTCATCTATATCCTTTACCAGTCCGCCGAGACCTGTGCCCAGGATAATTCCTATTTCCGCTTCAAATCCGCCTGAGCTTTTTGTTACAAAATCAAAAGACTTCTGTACATGATCATCTGTGCGGATTACCGTTCTCAATTTTCTGCGGGTATATTACTGGTTCTGCTCGTCCATTCCGAAATTGTAGCCGGTAAGCTCAGAGCCTTCAGACGGATCCTTTTCCTTTTCCAAAGCATTGAATGAGCTGCCGAAATCCATTCCGAATGAGCCTGATTCGGTCCGTTCTTCACTCTTTACGCTTTCAAGCTTGCTAAGGTTATTTTCCAGCTTAAATATCTTCCTGTTGCGCTGGTATTCTTCAATGGAATTCAGCTTCTCAGCCAGGTAATTCTTAATGTCATCAATGATGCTCTCATTGCGCTGCTTCAAGTCCTCAAGCTCCTGCTTAAGGTTAAGGAATTCCTCCTGCGCCTGAAGCCTTGTTTTGCTTGAAAGAATTTCAGCTTCCTTAATGATGAGCTCAGCCCGCTTCTTTGCGTTTTCAACTACCTCTTCAGCCATATCCTGAGATTTAACTATCGCCTTCTGGAAAGTTTTTTCATTTTCCCTGTAAACCTGGATCTCGCTTGCCAGTTCATCTTTTTCGGCAGCCAGTTTTTCGATCTGCTCTTTCTGGAAATCGATTTCCCTGATGAGGTTCTCAACCGTATTGCCGACTGTATCCAGGTAAGCTTCTACTTCTCCCGGATCGAAACCGCGCATCGACCTTTTGAACTCCTGTTTTTTGATATCTATTGCTGATAGTCTCATTTTATTTCCCTGTTTAATGCTGCTTTATACTTTTTGTAGATCTTTAATATCTTGCTTACTTTCTTTCTCCGAAAATCGCTGAACCGATTCTCAGCATGTTTGAACCTTCTTCAATTGCAATATCGTAATCGGATGTCATTCCCATAGAAAGGTACTTCATATCAACGCGTTCAATATTCAAAGAACCAATTTCATCGTACAGCTCTTTCAAAGCTCTGAAATTCCCGCGAACAACATTTCTTTCATTTTCGTCCTTCGGGTTTTCCATTATCCTGCCTATTGTCATCAGTCCCCGTAGCTTAATGTTCTCAAATGCAGATACTTCTTTGACCAGTTTCAGAACATGTTTTGGCTCGCACCCGGACTTCTGGTCTTCACCGGAAGTATTCACCTGTATCAAACACTTAACAACTTTCCCGGCTTTTGATGCTTCCTGCTGGATCTTCTGTGCAAGCTTCAGGCTGTCAAGCGAGTGGACCAGAAACACAAACGGTACTACAAACTTAACTTTATTTGTCTGAAGATGCCCTATCAGATGCCAGTGGATTATCCTGTCCCTGAATCCGGCTTCCTTTTCAAGCATTTCCTGCACACGGTTCTCGCCGAAATCAAGCTGGTTGTAATCCAGCGCCGAAGCTACTGCATCTGCGGGAAACGTCTTGCTGACAGCAATGATGTAAATCTCTTTCGGGTCACGCCCGCACACCTCACAAACTCTTTTGATCTTCTGTCTAAGCCTGATCAGGTTTTCTTCAATATAATCAAATTGCATTCACATTCCCCGGCATGGTAAAATACAGCTTACACGTAAAAATATCATTTACTTAGGGAATATTCAAGATAATAAGCGCTTATTGAGAAATTCAAAGTAGCCATACCCCGCCGATCCAATAGGCATTCACTTGTTGGATTAATCACCAACAACATACGAACTCCAAAGTATTCTCCATGAACTCCAAGAGAGTCTGTACGCACCGTACTTTGGTCAAAATCCCGAGTACGCAGCGTACAAAGAAGAGTGCCGTGCTGTAAAAACAGATAGTTTACCTGCGTACGTAGCGTACTGGCACATTTTTTTCCCTTTGGGCTATCCTTTTATTGATTACGGTGCAGAAACGAAACATTTCATTTTCAAAGCGGCACAAATGACCGCTGTACGCAGCGTACTGACTCCCCCAAAGTGCGTACAGGCTTTCATGTATATGTTTTCCATAGAATTGAAAAGAACGTTTTTTTGAAATGAGTAAGAACAAATCAATGGTAAATCAGTAGATCAGTTGATTGGCTAACCGTTGCCGTTTATATATGCTACAAGCATATATAATACAAATATAATATGTAATTCGCATTTGTCAAGAGCAGAGCAAGATATTTTATGATAAGTGTATGGTTTTGCAAATGGTAACTGCTCAATATAAAACAAAAGACTGCCACTAAGACACAAAGACACTAAGGAAAAATGCTTTAACCCTGCCATTCATGGCAGGGAACAAGAGCATCGAAATATATGGGCTTTAGCCCTGATAATCATCTCAGAAATACAGTAACGAATTGCACGAAATGGTTTCCCCCAAATGGTTGGTTATAAACGGACCCGCAAGGTTCATCTTAAACATGAAAAGAAACGGAATTTTTTGATGAGTTATTCAGAGCGATTGATGAAGTAGCGCGTGTTGTTGGCTGTATTTGTTGTTGGTGATAACACCAACAACGGGGGAAAAATCTTTTTACTATCCGCAAATTAAGTGTATGTTGTTGGTTGAGCATCGACTTCGCCCGGCATAATCCCCAACCACGCGGAAGCAATCTTTGGTATAACTCTTCGCACATTTGCGTTTTCGCTGTAAAAATATGGCTTTCAATCCGCGACAAGCTCAACTTTGATCCTGTCGGGGTCTTCAAAGAACAAGGCGTAATAGTCTTTTCCGCCAGCATATGGATGACGGTCTTCATAAAGTATGTTAATGTTTTTAGCCTTCAGCTCGTTATATATTTCATCTATCTGCTCCTTTGATTCCGCATGGAATGCGAGATGATTCAATCCTGCGCGGCAGCGGTGATAAGCTACATCTTTGTATTTATCCTCAGTCTGCACAAATACAATGTAAGTATCGCCCAGCTCCCAGCTTTGACCGCATGACCATTCAGCGATTTTCTCATACCCGAGCTTTCCCAAAAACCAACTCCAAAACTCAGCCGATCGCTTAAGATCGCTTACATAAATTTCAACATGGTGAAGCAATCCTGCCTTCTTATTCTTCATAATTAGTAAGTTATTTGAACCTGATTCAATATAATAACTTAAGATATATTTTTTACTCAATAAAGTTGTTGTCCGCGCGGCGGAATCTCACCCCCTGACAACAGCCGGTCACCAAAAAAATATCCTGCTTTTGCTTAAGTAAGATTCCGCAACAATTGCGGAATGACAGTTCAGGATGGTTTGAAAATGTAAAAATCTCTTATCTACTATGTAAACGACAAGAATAATCTACAAAAATAAAGGTTTGCACATTAATTTTGTATAAATTATCAAATAACACATGATAACCAGAGAAATAAAAAATATATTTACAAGCAGATTTGACTGTTTATCTAACACAGACCCCGTTGCAGGTGATAACACCAACAACGAGGAAGATCACAGCTTCCTAACCCTAATAAATTCGTTGTAATGCTCAATAAAATTAAGTATTATAGCTGACATTTTAACGATTTTTAACATGTCAAGAATATTTACAATTATACTCTTCTTAGCGGCTTTAAGAGTGTTTTCACAAGAGACACTCCTTCCGCATTATATGACTGAAGAGGAGAAGCAATTCCTGAAGTCATTCAAATACATGCAGCCTGTTAATGTAACTGATGATATCAATCCCCCTCCCGGGCCTGTAAGGACAATGGCAGAGTGGGAAGAATTTCAGGCAATACAGATAACGTGGACAGCCCAGCTCCCCATATTGAGGCAGATCGTGGATTACGCTCAGGAAGAATGCCTCGTCTATATAATATGCTCGGATTCAAACAGCGTGAAATCATACCTGCAGGGCGGAGGTGTTGGGCTGCATAATATAAGGTACCTCATCACGGGGTATAACAGCATCTGGTGCAGGGATTACGGCCCGTGGACGATTTACTCTGGCACAGTTGATACAATGAGAATTGTTGACTGGATATATAACCGTCCTTCAAGACCGCTGGATAACATATCGCCGGTTTTTGTTGCAAGCTATATGGGAGTTCCAATTCACCAGACAATCTCTGCTCCAAATGACCTTGTTAACACAGGCGGCAACTTTATGGTTGACGGACACGGCACTGCTTTTGCATCAAAGCTGATATTGACGGAAAACCAGGCGGGCAATCCGTACGGAGTCTCCCCAAAAACAGAAGTTCAGATAAACGGCATAATGAATGCTTATATGGGAATCAGCAGGTACATAAAAATGGATATACTGCCTTATGACCAGATACACCATATTGATATGCACATGAAGCTGCTTGATGAAGAGACTCTGCTAGTTGGGCAATATCCGAACGGAGTAGCAGACGGACCCCAGATAGAGCTTAACCTTCAGTACGTTCTGAATAATTTCCAGACATGTTTCGGCAAACCGTACAAGGTTGTGAGGATACCGATGCCTCCCCATAACGGCAACTATCCTCCTTCGGGTAATTACCGGACATATACTAACTCGGTTTTTGTTAATAAGACAGTTATTGTCCCGACATACGAATATCAATTTGATACAACAGCTCTCAGGATTTACCGCGAAGCATTGCCGGGTTATAATATTGTTGGGATAGATTGCAATGCGATCATTCCTTCGCTTGGTGCAATTCACTGCATAACAAAGGAAATAGGCGTAAGCGAGCCTGTATTTATATCACACTCGTCGATACGCAACACATCAAATACAACCCTGCCATACGAAGTTAAGGCGTACATAAAGCACAAAAGCGGAATTGCAAGCGCAAGAATGTTCTGGTCTATTGATACTTCAGCGGGATTCACGCAGGTAGGCATGACAAGTATTGGTGATACATTCCGCGCAAATATACCCGCGCAATCGCTCGGCACAAGGGTTTATTATTACATTTCAGCAAGTTCAGTAAGCGGAAAAACTGTAACCAAGCCGCTTCCGGCTCCCCGGGGCAATATTCAGTTCATGGTAACAAATCTTTCCGCTATTACTCAGACGGGTAACAGCTTACCGGGCAAATTTGCGCTGTATCAAAATTATCCAAACCCGTTCAACCCCATCACTAAGATAAAATTTGATATACCTTCAGCATCGCAGGTAACACTTAAGATTTACGATATTGCAGGACGCGAAGTAATGAAAATTACCAATGCAAAGCTTGCTGCCGGAAGTTATTCATACACTTGGGATGCATCAAAGTTCTCAAGCGGAGTATATTTCTTCAGGCTAAGCACTATAGATCTTTCGGAAATAAAGAAAATGATATTAATAAAATAATTTAATTACATATTGAAAACACTTTTTGCCGCATTCATCACATTCATTTTTTTGAGCAACGTGTATTCTCAGACAGATGAGAAAACAAGCATTGCCATTCAGCCGCCGTTCCTTAATATTTCGCCAAACGGCACAACAAGCACAGACGATATAGTCAACGGTTATGACAACATCTTCCTTGGAACAGATTTTGGTGAACCGTATATCGCATCAAATCCGCGGGATATACTTAACAACATTTGTGCTTTCAACATCAACAATCTGTACTATACCCTGGACGGTTATAACTGGGTAAAAAACTCACCTGCTTTTCCGGGGTACGGAGTTTTGGGTGACCCTGTTATGACATATGACAGCCTTGGCAATGCATTTTACGCCCAGCTTTACCAAAACGGCGCTACATACGGAATTGTGGTAGTAAAATCCACAACAAAAGGTGCAAGCTGGATAGGTCCATACAATGTATTCAATACCAATGTTGGCTTAGCCGATAAGGAATGGATCACAGCGGACCAGACTGCAGGGCCATACAGCAACAATCTTTATGTGGGCTGGAGGCAATTCGGTTCATCCGGAATGCGGTTTGTAAGGAGCACAAACAGCGGAGTAAGCTGGTCATCCCCGCTGACATTTTCCGGCGGACAGGGTGCATATGTAGCTGTTGGACCCAACGGCAGTACACAGGGCGGCAGTGTCTATTTTGCGGCAGTTCTGGGAAACTCAATTTATGTTAACCGCTCAACTGATGGCGGCGCGACTTTTTCCATTCAATCGCCTGCAGTCAGCATGACAGGTCCCGGCGTAATATGCGCTAACAGGTACACAGTAAAGATCTGTATCAGGAATAACGAGTTCCCAAGAATGGCTGCGGATAACAGCTATACATCTTCCAGGGGAAATGTTTATGTAGTCTATGCTGCCAACCCGACGGGTGCTGATAATGCAGATATATTTTTGATCCGCTCAACGGATTACGGAACTACATGGAGCTCTCCCTTAAGAGTAAACGACGACGCAACTACTGCTGATCAGTGGCTGCCATCAGTTGCAGTAGATAATGTCACGGGAAAAGTATTCGTATGCTGGTATGATTCAAGAATGGATCCTTCGCAGAATATCGGAACCAGGCTTTATGCATCAGTTTCAACAAATGGCGGCACAAGCTTTACTCCGAATGAAAATGTTTCAGACGTAACTTTCAATCCAAACTCCATGGCAGTTGGCCAGCCGGGAGGAGAATTTTACATCGGAGATTACATTGGCAACTCTGCAATGCGAAACACCAGCTACAACGTATGGATGGACGGCAGGAACAACTCCCTGAGGAGCTATGTATCTTACTACCCCGATTATGCGATGGTAGTATCCCCTGCTGTAAGCAATATTAACAACGGGGACAGCACAACATTAACCGTAGGTGTTCCGACAAAAAAAGGGCCTTTTGCCGAGAACATCAAGTTCACTGCAACCCTGGATTCACTCCCTCAATCAGGCACTTTGCAGATAACATTTGTAAACGGGCGCGATTCAACAACGGTTTTCCCGGATTCAGTAAGGATCAAGGTCAAAGCCATCGGCAGCGTAACACCAAGAAGATACAGGCTGACCGTGAAAGGCAGAAGCTCGCTTTACGGAACAAATGTTCACCTAAGAACAGTGGACCTGCTTGTAAATTCTTCATACCTGACTATCGGGACGAACAGGAACGGCATTTGCGAATATAAAGTGAACGGAGTTACATATAATTCGCTTCAAAATCTTCCGTTTGCAAACGGTTCAACTGTTACGGTGCAGGCTGTCTCACCTAGAACCGTGGGCTTTACCAGATACGTTTTTGTTAACTGGTCAGATGGCGGAGATACAACTCATAACATTACGATCAATTCAAACATAACACTTACCGCAAACTTCAAGGTCCAGTACAGACTTGCGCTGACTTCCTCAGTGGGTAACACTTTCGGTGACGGATTTGTTGATTCAGGCAGCACAGTGCAGTTCGGCGTACTTTCAAGGAATATAACATTCAACGGAACGCCGTATACATTCCGCGGATGGACAGGAACGGGCAGCGGCTCGTACACCAGCCCTGACAGCACAGGTATTGATTCTGCAGTAACGGTAACAGTGAACAACGTTATCTCAGAGATAGCACGCTGGACATCGGTTATCGGAATACAAAGCATCAGCTCTGAGCTGCCAAGGGAATACAAGCTGTACCAGAACTTCCCGAATCCGTTCAACCCGAAGACACTCATCAATTTTGATATTATTAAGAACGGGAATGTGAAGATAATCGTCTATGACCTATTAGGCAGAGAAACTGCAACGCTTGTGAACCAGGAAATGGTACCAGGTAAATACAGCGTTGATTTCAATGCAGCAAATTACGCCAGCGGGCTTTATTTCTTCAAGATTATTACTAATGATTTTGTTGATGTTAAGAAGATGCTGATAGTGAAGTAAATATTTATTCACAAAATTATCCAAAAGGCAGGAGTTTTGACCTGCCTTTTTTATTTACACTTCTTTTTTAAATTTGACAATTTATTTTTGAAGATTCTTTTTCAAAAAATAATCCAAAATAAGTAATTTATGCAGAATACAAAGAGCTGGATCGAAAAGATCGGCAAAACGATCGATGCAAAGGATTCAAGAGGTTTTTCGAAGTTCATTACAGAAAAAGGTTCATTCCGTTTTGGAAATCAGCCTGAGGTAACAGGAAGAAAAGCAATAGAAGAATATGTTTCGGCATTCTTTGGAATGATCGGCTCAAGCGTTCACGAAATTGTGAATCACTGGGATAATAAAGACCATATCGTATGGGAAGGCAAGGTAACTTATACAAGACTTGACGGCAGAACCGTTCCGGTAAATTTTACGAATATCTTTTATATGAAAGGTGATTTGATAGAGAAGTATAATATTTATATTGATAATACTCCCCTGTTTGCAGAGTAGAATGTAATACCAAAACCTGCCGCGTTTTTCAGAACCCGGCAGGTTTGTTGTTACAAGACTTACTACCCTCTTGGCGGTGTGTGCAAAGCAACTTTATTCCCTTCGGTATCAAGGAAAATTGCAAAATCTCCAATCTCCGGGGTTATGGGAGTGCGGGGAACAATGACCTTGCCTCCGCTTTTGGGAATTCTCTGCAAAACTGCATCAATAATTCCGTCAGCATTAAGGTAAACCATTGAGCCTTTATCACTGGGAATATACCCTTCACCGTGCACAATGGCGCCGCTTACACCCTGCTGGTCGCCGGGGAAAAATCCCATGCGGTAAGGACCCATCATCTGGTCATCCATTTTAACTTCAAAAATAGATTCATAAAACTTCTTAGCCCTGTCGAAATCAACAACAGGCAGCTCGAACCAATTTATCACGTTTCGCATAATTAAAGCCTTTCTTTGTTTTGATTAATTACTGAATACAAAAATAAGGGCTCCTGTGCTGCTTCACTTCTTAATACTTGCTAATTTCATAGCAAATGAATTATAGGAGCCGCGCATAGTTTCGGGAGACATGCCGTACTTCTGCTTGAAAAGCCAGCTGAAAGAGCTTGGGCTGCTGAACCCCACTTCGAAACAGACTTCTGTGATCGGCATACCGGTGCGCAGTATCAGGCTGAATGCCTTATCAACTCTGCGTTTGGTGATATACTGGTAGGGAGTTTCGCCGAATACTTTTTTGAAAAGCCTTAAGAAGTGAAAGTTTGACATACACGCTGCCTTTGCCGCATCTTCTATTTTTATATTGCCCGAAAAATTATCATCAAGAAATTCCCTGGCATTATTAAGCCGGCGGAAAACTTCTACACGGGTAGAGCTTTTTACTGCCGGAATTTTTTTGATATCATCGCCGGTTTTCCTGTGCACTTCAAGGAGCTTTTTCAGGAACATGAACAGCTCTTCCTCAAGCCACTCGTCGTCATCATAGCCCACCCTTGAAGCAAGGTGAAACTTATGCACGAACTGCAGCAGACGTGAGTTCTGGGGATACAGCATTTCGATGAAATTAACCGGCTGGTCAAGCGGCAGCGTTTCATTTTCCAGTATCATGTCTTCGCTGGTAATAAGGCTAAGAAGAGTTTCCTCTGCAAATTTGGGACGAAAGAATACAGAAATGGTTTCGGACTCTTCTTCAGTCTGGATGCGTGCCGAGTATTTCTGCCCGTTATTGAATATCAGGTATGAGTCGGGTGTAACCCTGTAGCTTTTTTGTTTTGTTGCAAAATACTCCTCACCCTTTATTGTGAACTTTACTGTAAGCGGACCAGTGTGCAGCGGATAATATGCGCTTTTTGTTTTGTTGTGGATGATCATATTCGGCCATTTCCACTCCGGGCAGGGGGAATTGATATCAAATCCGGATTTTGTATAATCGGGGTATCCCTGAAGTATCATATTTTTGTGGTTATTGAGGGCCCGCAATTTTATGGATAATTATACAGATTTACAATTGAAAAACAAGACACGCTTGCACAGGCTTAAGCGGTATTACGTGTTACAATTCCCACATGTTAAGCTCAATGAGAAATGAAATACGAATCAGATTTCTAGCCGATATACGGTAATCAGTAGTTGCGGTGTCCAGTGTTGATAAGATATTGAAAAATTGAACACTCTTCTTACACGTCATACCGTATTCACCCGGTCATAACCTATTAGGGCTAAAAAAAAATTCGGCGCATTTCTAAAAGGCAGAAATACAAACTCTTAAAATATGATAATGATCCGCAGAAATACCCCGTAATAGTTAGAACAAAATCTTAACCAAAAATTATATTTGTAGGAAATGCTACCTCAAGTCCAGAAAAATATTTTCATCTACAAGTTTTTAAGCGGACTCTCACCGGTCGGATTCAGCAACTACACTATATATTATGCATCGTTTTCACCAAAGGATAAGAGAAGTCATTTCGGGCTTATGGAAAATGGAGAAATGCTTGAAAAACTTGAAGGTAAGATCGTTGTAAAATCATGGAAAGAGCTTCCTTCTAAGTTCCCAACGTGCATACTTGGTGATTACTGCCTCTTGCCGGATTCTTTCAGCGGAATAATAATGATGGATGGCACCGGCTCGCCGGACCGTCCGGAGAAGATCTTTCCCAGAGTACTTGCCTCATTTAAGAACAGGTCAACACTGCTTCTGAACCAGTTTCACGGAACTCACGGAAGGGTTTTCTGGGAAAATTCATATGAATCGATCAAGATCGACAGCTTTGAAGCTTACAGCAGGACCCTTGATCTCTTGAGGAAAACCGGATAATGATTTTCGGGAGGAAAACTTCCGGATAGAAAAGAACAACCAAAAACTAAAAAGCGCCTGATGAAGCGGGCGCTTTTTTTATGGAATGTCTCGAAAAGCTAGATTGACTTCCTGAGCTTAAGTATGACTTTGGTCCCGCTGCCGGGAGAACTTTCTATCAGTATTTCGCCTTTGTGGGCATCAATGATTTTTTTGCATATGGAGAGTCCAAGCCCGAAGCCGCCTGTTCTGCGGGAGCGCGATCTGTCAGCGCGGTAGAAAGGTTCAAAAATATTTTTTATGTCCTCAGCGGGTATTCCAACTCCGCTATCCTTAAATTCTACATTCGCCGTGTTTCCGTTATCAACTGCCGTAATAACGACTTCACCTTCGGAATATTTGAGAGCGTTATCGATTAGATTTCGGAACACCACCTGCATTTTATCCATATCAGCGTGGATTAATAATTCAGCATCAGGCTTATTGTATTTGATACGAGCCGGCATGTCATATTCCTCGATGGTTTCCTGTATGAGCTCGCCAAGATCTGCCTTTTCGGGCTTTATATTATTGAAATCCGAATCAGCCCTGTAGTTTTCCAGTAGCCCTGTAACCATTCTTTCCATTTCAAGGACATCTTCTTCGATCTTTTCTTTGGATGAGCCAACCTCAAGCCCGAGCTTTATCCTTGTGAGCGGAGAGCGCAGCTCATGCGAAACATCGATCAGAAGCTGTTCTTTTGATTTGACTGAGCTGCTGATCTTTGAAGTCATGTCGTTAATGGATCCTGCAAGTTCGCCAAGCTCATCACTGGTCCTTACCGGAACTTTCACGTTATAATTTCCGTCTCCAATTTGGGAAACAGCCAGTGAAAGGTCTTTAAGCGGCCTGAAAATTTTGCGAAGCAGAAAATATAAAAGTACTATTACAATTGAAATGAATGCGATAAGCAGAAAGATAGCTCTTTCCGGCTTGAATATTCCGCCCGGCTCGAACGGCTTGATGATAAACACACCCTGCGGATAGCGCATAATGGAATACGGCTTCCCCCGGTATTGCGCAATGAAAGATTCATCCTTTTGGAAACGCTCGTTAGTAGCCGGGTCTGAAAGCAATTCACCGAGGTGCGGCACTTCTTCGGAAGTTGTCCAGTTCATCCTGTATGATTCAAATCTCATATCAATATCAATATCATCACATATCTGCTTTGCTTTAAGTGTATCAGGCGGCAGGCCGATATCATACACGATGCTTTTTTCCATCTTCCTCATAAAATCCCTCAGGTATTTGCGCGGTTTGTCATCAGTGGTAAGCCTGAAAACAATGATGACGCATATGTTTAAAAGCATGCCGAACACAAGAACGGTAAGTACGAGTTTGAGGAAAATATTAAGTTTGGGGAGCCTTAGTTTCAATCTTTATCACCTTCAATATAAAACATATATCCAATGCTGTGAACAGTCTTTATCACCTGGTCTTTTTTATTGCCAAGGGATTTAAATTTATTCCTCAGGCGCGAGACCATTACATCAACAGAGCGGTCGAAGCTCATCCATGATATTCCGCGTGTATTCTGCATTATTTCATCGCGTGAAAGAACTTTGCCGTTGTGCTTGACAAAAAGCAGCAAAAGCTCATACTCGGTTGAAGTAAGCTCCATATCTTTATTATTGAATGTTGCTGATCTTTTATTGGGGTCAACAACCAGTGACTTGAGCTTAATTGCTTCGTTCTTTTTCAGCTTCATTTCGCTTCTTCTAAGCACTGACTGGACCCTTGCAAGAAGCTCCCTCGGCTCAAACGGCTTAGGCAGGTAATCATCGGCGCCAAGCTCCAGCCCGACAACTTTATCAGTCACCTCTCCCCTTGCTGTCAGCATTACAACCGGAGTCTCATAATCCTTGCGGATGAGCTTCACAGTTTCAAACCCGTCCATTTCGGGAAGCATTACATCAAGTATTATGAGGTCGTAATGATTTGTCTTTAGTTTAACCAGCCCGTCGTTTGGGTTTTCAACTGCAGTAGTTTTGAAGTTATTCTTACCGAGATATTCTTCAAGCAGGCTGTTTAACTTACTATCGTCATCTATTATTAGTATTGATTTAGACATCTATCCCTTGCATTTCAGTTATATAAGCAGGGGGCACTTAGACCCCCGCTTAAGTTAAGAATCAAAATTAATGAACTTTATTATGACATTATATTCATTTGTGAAGCTTAGTCACGCATTCCGGGGCCGTCGCGTTTACCATCTCTCATTCCGTCTTTGAACTTGCCGCGCTTTTCGCGTTTTTCTTTCATCAGGTCGGCTGCCTTATTACGCTGATCGGGTGTAAGAATACTGTGGAACTTAGCCATCTCATCAATCATAAATGTTCTCATTTCTTCGCGGTTTGCCTCACGCTGTTTGGCAAAATCCTGTGCCTTCTGTTTATCGAAAGTATCGCCCCTGAACATATTTTCCATTTCCAATGCCATGTCCTGTCTCTTCTGACGGTTAGCATCTCTTTTTGCCTTAATTTCGTCTTTGATCTTATTCACTTCCGCAGTCTGCTGCTCGGTGAGGTTCAGTTCCTTGATTATTCTTTCGGACATGAATCCCATCGGGCCGTGACCGCGAAATTTATCAAAGCCTGCTTTTGCAAATCCAAGGCTCGCAATTCCGCCTACAAGCAGCACAACAATTAACGCTGCAATTACTGCTTTCTTCCTGCTCTTCTTTGGATCTTTTCCTTCGCCTGAAGCATTTACCGGGTTCAATTTCTCATCTGTGAAACCCGATCCTTTTATTTCACTCATTTGTAACTCCTTTTAGATGAACAATTCTTCATCTTTAGATTATTAACTTATTCAAACAACACAAAATTAGCCCTTAAGCTTACAAATATTATCATTTTAATGTAATGATACTGTAAATAAATGTTACTGTCAGAATATTCCTAAACCAGTGAAAATGCTCAACAAGTTTGGAAATAATACGTTAAATTTAAGTGCACTAAAACAGAGGGCAAAGGGTATGAAAAAGCTTATAGGAATTACACTTTTACTGTTAACTGCGGTTTACACAATAGAATCTCAGGATACATTTTCAATCACAGCGGTTGACCCGGTCACGGGACTTGTGGGAAGCGCAGGTGCTTCCTGCATTGCAGGCTCGATAATACTCAGCGATGTTCATCCGAACCGAGGAGTGATACATACGCAGGCTCAGTACAACTCAACAAACCAGTTGATTGCGCGCAACCTTATGAATCTCGGTTACTCGCCGCAGCAGATAATTGATTCAGTAGTTGCCAGGGATAGCAATCCGACAATAAGGCAATACGGAATAACGGATTTTGTCGGTTCGACTATCCGTACCGCCGGCTATACCGGAGTGAATTGTACGAATTACAAAAACCATAATCTTGGAGTATCCTTTACGGTACAAGGGAACATTCTGCTGGGTCAGCAGATACTTGACAGTATGTACAGCAGGTACATCAATACAAACGGTACTATGGCAGAAAAACTAATGGCATCGCTGCAGGGCGCCAAGGTAATTGGTGCCGATACAAGGTGCGCACCACTGAATAAATCATCAATATCGGCTTTCATAAGGGTAGCTCAGCCAAATGATCCGCAATCGGGTCCGTACTGGCTTGACCTTAATGTACAAACCACAACAGGCTCAAACGACCCCATTGATGCTTTACAGATATTATTTAACCAATGGCAAACAACGGGAATTTCAAATAATCAGAATATTTATCCGGAATCATATACGTTGTATCAGAACTATCCTAATCCTTTCAATCCCTCGACAAAAATAACATTTGATATTGCGAAGCTTTCACATGTTATACTTGCTGTTTATGACCTCAGCGGCCAGCAGGTTTCTGTTCTTGCTGATAATATGTTCCACCGCGGACAGTACAGCATTGATTTTGATGCTTCGGGACTTGCGAGCGGCACATATTTTTATAAAATAGTAAGCGATGAGTACGTTGATACAAAGAAGATGGTAATACTGAAATAAGATTCTCAAATCCCCCGTTTAAATCGTTTACGGGGGATTTTATTCACTCCGTTCACCTCTATTTTGCCTTTAAAGAATCATCAAATTCAGCTATTTTTGTACTTATGCCGCAAATAGTAACCAATTATATTGAGCTTCATATTTGCCGAAAAACTGCTGACGCTTGCCGTTTCCTTTTGCTGAAACGCTCAGAAAATTCCAAGATCTACCCGGGTATCTGGCAGATGATAACAGGCACGATAGAATCACACGAAAATACAAAACAAACCCTTTTGCGCGAATTAAGCGAAGAAACTGGATTGACACCCGAGAGCGTTTACAGCATTCCAAGGATAAATACTTTCTACCTTGCCGTATCGGATAAGATATGCATGTCACCGGTTTTTCTGGCGTTTGTTGAAAGTGAAAAGGTCAAGATCTCGGAAGAGCACACTGAACATAAATGGGCATCGTATGAGGAAGCAAGGGAACTTATCCACTGGCCAAACCAGGTCGAAAGTCTGGAAGTGATAATGAAGTATTTAAGCGATAGCGAGATGTTCAGTAAATTGGTTGAAATTGAAATATGAAATGTGACCGTAAATATAATTGAACACACATGAAAAATATATGATGCGGTGCATTGAACTTGCCTCGCTTGGTGCAGGCAAAGTTTCGCCGAATCCACTGGTAGGATGCGTGATATTAAAAAAAGGCAAAGTCATTTCAGAAGGTTATCATAAAAAGTACGGCGCGTACCATGCTGAAAGAGATGCAATAACAAAGGCTAAGAGAAAAGGGATCGATCTGAAAGGTTCAACACTCTATGTTAACCTTGAACCATGTTCGCATTTCGGAAAGACTCCCCCTTGTGATGAGCTCATCATTGAAAGCGGAATAAAGGATGTAATAATCGGAATGAAGGACCCTTTTCATCTGGTTTCAGGCAAAGGCATAAAGACTCTAAAAAAAGCAGGTATAAAAGTCAAAGCCGGTATTCTGGAAAAGGAGTGCCGACGGCTCAACAGGTTTTTCTGCAAACATGCAGTAACCGGAATGCCGTATGTAACTATCAAAACTGCCCAGACTCTTGACGGTAAAATAGCAAACCTTAAGTATGATTCAAAATGGATAAGCTCAATTGAATCAAGGAAAATTGTACACGCAATGCGTTCAAGATATGATGCAGTTCTTGTTGGCAGCAACACAGTTAAACACGATGACCCTGAACTTACGGTCAGACTGACCAAAGGCAGGGATCCGTACCGTATCGTACTGGACAAGATGCTTGAAGGAACAATTAAGCGCAAAACATACACTGACAGGAATAAAAAGAGAACTATCCTCATAACATCAAAGCTTGCGGATAAGAAAAAATCCGAAACCCTTAGGAGGCGCGGTATAACAGTCTTAACATGCGGTACAAAAGGCGGTAAAATAAATATCAAAGAAGCCTTGATGAAGCTCTCTGCTTTAGGTATTTCAAGCATAATTGTAGAAGGCGGAGCACAAACTTACATTGAGTTCATAAAAAAACGGCTTGTTGATGAATTTGTAATTTTTATAGCTGCAACAGTTATGGGCAAAGGGATCGATGCCTTTGGAGAGCCAATGGATTTCAAAGAATTTAAAGTAAGAAACTACTTCCTATCAGGAAATGACATTGTAGTTAATTACAGGAAGAATTGATCTGATGAAAAGTTTCAAATACCGCGCAATAGTGCACGGTAACAATCTAAAAATAAAATCACTTATATGTTCAGCGGAATAGTTGAAGAAAAAGGGATCGTGACCCTGAAGAAGAAGATTAACGAAGGATATACGTTCAGGGTAAGATCAAAAAAAGTAGCAAAAACACTCGGCAAATCCGATAGCGTCTGCATCAACGGTGTTTGCCACACGGTAACAACAAAAAACAAGAGCGAAATAGAATTCATTTCGATGCATGAAACTTTGAAGAAAACAAACATCGGTGAACTTAATGTTGGAGATGAAGTAAACCTTGAACCTTCTCTTACTATGAACAAAGCCATCGGCGGGCATTTTGTTTTCGGACATATTGACAATACGGGCCTTGTAACGAAAGTAAAGCAGATAAAGGCGCGTGAGGATGAGGATTCTGATAATTGGGAATATTGGATACGAATTGAAAGGAAGCACGCCAAATTTGTAATATATGTCGGTTCAATAGCAGTAAACGGAGTAAGCCTGACGGTTGCCGAAGTAACTAAACCTAAAGGAAAGTATTTTGATATTAAAGTTGCCATCATTCCCTACACTTATAACGAGACCACTTTTGGCACAATGAAAGTTGGTGACAGGGTAAATCTTGAATTTGACTTCCTTGGCAAGTACGTACTGAACCTGCTTGCTTCAAATCCCGGACTTAAGAAAGTAATCAAATCTTAACCGATATCTAACCGGCAGTTTGAACTGCCGGTTCATTTTTGCATTATTGCTGCGCCTCATGCAGTTTTGGGCGCCTGCTTCACTTATGCAATATCAAACTAATAAATAGAGAATTGCTTTTTTTGGGGTTATTTCATATTTTACAACTGCAAATTTTGGGTTGTTTGCACATCCGTTTTGGGCGGATTCCACTTCGGTTCATCTGAAAAATAAGAGTCTTAAAACTATTGAATGAGAATATTTACCGGTTCTTTCTTTAACCGTATTTTCAAATATCTCCTTTCCTTAACATTAATAAGTGTAATACTTTATGGCGGTTTCATATCCGCTGATGACGATGTAAACAAATATACCAGTGTTGGCAATATCGGCTTAACTGTCACAAACTTCGGGACTATCGGACACGGATTTACACTTTGGCCGGGTCAGCCTTCGTGCGAGTATCCCAAAGGCTCGCAGATCGAACACCTTTTTGACGGCGGTATATGGGTTGGCGGCTACAAAAACGGCGTGGTTAGAGTAACCACAGGTGCAATTGATGCCTCGAGTGCGAACCGCGGAGAAGGATTTGAATATACAAATGCTGCCGGTCAGACAATTTCGCAAAAATCATCGCTTGTGACTTCTCCTTTCTACTCAACAACTGCAATTTCGCATCAGGATTTCATTTGTGAATATACAGATACAGCTACAACCATAGGCGGCCAGGTCATAGTAAACCACGTTCCCATGGGGCTTAAGATAATTCAATCCTCTTATTGCTGGAACTATCCGTATGCAGATTTTTTCGTGATAATGAGATACCGAATTGTGAACATTGGCTACCGCGGTGATAATTCAAGAATTGACAGCCTTAACGTAGGCATGTGGACTGACCTGGTTGTGAGGAATACACAGGTTACAAGGCCGGGCGGGTCATCATTCTATACAAAAGGCGGCAACGGCTGGGACTCGCTTTACAACATGGCATATGAATTTGACGCAACAGGTGATATAGGTTTCACGAACAGTTATATCGGTGTGAAATTCCTTGGTTCTACTCCCTACGGTAGAACTCTATTAGACACACTACCAACAGGCAGGAACTTTGTGACGTGGCAATTCAGGAATACCGTGGACCCGACATATTTTGCTCCGCAATTTGACCAGGACGGTCAATTGCTTGGGAGGTACAGCAAGATGAAGGGGTTTTTCACAGGCGGAGTAAAAGTAAACCCGGTGATTTTATCGCAGATAAAACAGCCTTCAAACCGTTCGGTGCTTGTTGCAGGCGGACCCTATGAATCGTTAAATTATCTTGATACACTCGAAGTTGTTTTCGGAATAGTCTGCGCGAAGAAATCAGGAAATGACCCGCAGCAGTGGGATTCAACATACCAGCGCGCAGAGTTAAGAAGCCATGCAGACTGGTGCCAGAAAGCATATAACGGCGAGGACAAGAACGGAAACGGCAGGCTTGACCCGGGTGAAGATATTAACGGCAACAACATTTTGGACAGGTATTTGCTGCCCTCTCCCCCGAACTCTCCCACCACAAGAATAGTGAACGAGAACAGAACGGTATCCGTATATTGGTCTGCAAATGCCGAAAGAAGCATTGACCCCATATCTTTATCAAAAGATTTCGAAGGATACAGAATTTACAGAACAAATGCGGGAGCGGATATTGATCCCTCAAAATCACTTCTTACATCATTTGTTCTGAACGGAGATTTTGACAGCATAAACAATATCGGGAATAATACAGGGTTTGGTTACATAAAGCTTGCCCAGCCGAAAACTTTTGATGGTGATACCAATCATTACTGGTATAAGTTTGATTACAACAACCAGCTAAACGGCTGGCAGTATGTATATGCTTTAACAGCTTACGATAAGGGTGATTCAGCCAACGATCTTGAATCTCTTGAAAGCAGTCTTCTTGCAAATTCATACAGAATAATTCCCGGTACTCCGAGCACAGAAGATGAAGCCACTCCCATAGGGATATATCCGAATCCGTATTACGGCAATGCCGCATGGGACGGGCAGCAGGAGCGTGAAAGAAAGCTGTATTTCTTCAACCTTCCTGAGCAGGCTGAAATAACTGTTTACTCAGTTGCAGGCGATGTTGTTGATAAGTTCAGCCACGATGCAAAAAGTTACAACGGCAGCGATATTCAGTGGTTCAAGACATTTGGAGACGGAACGCAGATACTTGCCGGTGGTGAGCATGCTTGGGACCTGATAAGCAAAAATGATCAGGCCATAGCGACGGGATTGTATTTATTTACCGTGAAGAATCTGAAAACAGGTTTCATCAAAAAGGGAAAGTTTTTGGTGATAAAGTAATGATACATTGCGAAACAGTTCTGAACGTAGTGAAGAACAGGAGAAGCAATCTCAAAAACAATATATTCAAATTGAGATTGCTTCGTCGCTCCGCTTCCTCGCAATTAAAATTGAATTTTGAAAATTAAACTATATAAGTTATGAAACGATTATTAATATATCTCTCGCCGATGGTACTGGTAATTGCCATTGGGTTCCTATATCTCTATCCCTCTACAATAATGGAAGTACAGACAGTGCCGAATGATTCACTTGCGATAGGTCATGACCGCTCGCTTAAGATTGGTGATACGGTAACTGTCACAGGCAGAGTTGTAGCTCCCCCAAGGGTGAATCCTTCCGGCGGCGATAACCGCGTTTTGCTGAGAGGGACAACATCAAGGACTGCATACATTCAGGATACTACCGGAGCACTTTTCGGCGGCATAATCGTCAGACAGAGTGACACTAATACAACAAACACTTTTTTTGACCTGCTGGATTCAGGTGCAAAGGTTACTTTGACGGGCAGAGTTTCAGAGTTCCCCGACATAATTTCTTCAGGGGCAACACAACTAGGAATGGATTCGAATTCACCTGCTGTTGTGGTCCATCCGACAATAAGGAAAAGACCTACACCGATAAATGTTAACGTCAGTGATTTTGATTCGCTTGGAACAGTTAAATTCCTTACCGGTGAGAAGTACGAGGGAATGTACGTTCAGCTTACTAACCTCACAATCGGACCGCAGAGTCCCCTGGGCGCAAGGAACATCAGAAGATTGATAGATGCAAACGGTAATTTTATTTATTTAAGGGATTTCTCCAATTTCTTTTCCATAGCTCCCAATGACCCTGGTTTCCCGAACTGGTCTCCCCCGTCTATAGGGGCAACAGTTACATCCATTCGCGGAGTAATAATTAACAGCGCATATGCAGACGGAAACGGAGCTCTGTATCCTTATGTGATAGTTCCGATATATCCGAATGACCTTACGCTTGGCAACACTCCCCCGTTTATAAGCAGTGTATCCAGAATTCCGGGAGTGCCGAAGCCATCAAATACAGTTCAGGTTAACGCTGTTGTTTCGGATACTCTTGATAACCCGATCGCTGTGGATAGCTGCCAGTTATTTTACAGAATTAACAGAGGTGCATACACAAGGCTCGCAATGACGCCTTCGGGAAATATTTACAGCGCAACAATGCCTGCGCAGGTACTTGGCACTCTGGTTGAGTATTTTATTAAAGCAAAAGATAACCAGGGAGCAACAAGACTGAATCCTTCTGATACATCACGGTCGACGTATTTTTATTATGTAAGAACAAATGACACTATGACCATTAAGGACATACAGTACACTCCCAATAACGGCGGATTTTCAGGGTACAACGGGTATGATGTAACTACTGAAGGTATAGTGACTGCCGATACTTCGGATATTCCTGCATTTTCGTTCACCGGTCCCGGCGGCACGCAGACATCTCCCAGAAGAGTGATCATACAGGACGGTAATATAGCGGGAGGATGGAGCGGTATCTGGATAAATGGTAACGCAACTGATCAATTAGTAAAAGGACAGCGCGTTAGGGTAAGAGGTACGGTTGAAGAATCCAACGGGATGACAAGGCTCAGCATTGCAACTTCGGGGGATATACAGATACTGGCAAGCGGACAGCCTCTGCCGGCTTTTGAGGTGATGACACCGGGCGTTGTTGCCGATAACAAAATTGACGGTGATACAACTGCTGAAAAATGGGAAAGTGTACTCATAAGATTTGCTAACCAGGTTGTGATTTCCTGTGTTAACGCACCTTCGCAATCAGGATGCACGAGTGTCTACCCTGTTCCCGATACATCTTTCAGAAGGAACTTCGGTGAGATACTGGTTACGTATTCAAACGAGAACATCGAAGCAAGAATAGAACTACAGGACGGAAATCACAATAAGACCAATGGCTGGGATCCTGCAGGTCCGAATTATTACAATCCGGGCCCGAACCTTCTGTGGAAATGGGACGGCATAAGTACTTTACAGGGCGTGTTGTATTACGCATTCGGGAAATACAAAATGGTCCCAAGAACAAATGCAGATTTCGGAACGATAATTGCTGTGGAGCCGATCTCAGAAGTTCCGTCACAATTCTGGCTGAGGCAGAATTATCCGAATCCGTTCAATCCGGTTACTAACATAGTGTATAATATACCGGTTGAAGCAGAAGTAACGCTGCGGATCTACAATCTGCTTGGCCAGGAAGTGAAGACTCTTGTTAACGGAATTCAGAACGGGGGCAAATACGAAGTTATGCTTGATGCATCAAATCTTGCTTCGGGAATGTACGTTTACGTGATCGAAGCAAATACATTCTCAGGCAGTAACTTCAGAGAAGTTAAAAAAATGGTTCTGGTGAAGTAGATAAGGCAAAAGTAAGAAGGCAAAAGTAAAAAAGTCAGAATCTCTTTCTGCTTTTAGTCACACCTGCTCTTCCGCTTGGCGTGATAGAGTGGGAAATAAAGAAAGTAAATTGAAAAAATTCGTAATAAATATTGCCGTTTTTGTGTTTATGCTTATGGGAATATCACTTTTCCAAAGCTGCACTGACATGCCTGATAGTTTAATTACTAATTCAGCGCCTGAAACGTATCTTTCTTTGTTTCCTGACAGCATAATCAGTCCGCACATAACGAGGATTAAGATAACGTGGTGGGGCGATGATCCAGACGGTCTGGTGGCCGGTTACAGGTTCTCGTTCGATAGCACTAACTGGACATTTTCGGAAGGCAATGACAGCACATTCCAGCTTGTTATAGTCGGCAATGACAGCACTTTCAGGTTCTGGGTTGCAGCTGTTGATGATAAAGGGAATATTGATCCTACGCCGGCGACGAATCTTTACCCGGTATACAACTCTCCCCCAAGTGTTAAGTTCAATCTTGGAACAGAGATACCTGATACAAGTTTTCCGGTTGCTACGTTTTCATGGACAGGAACTGATCCCGATGGTGACGGTTCAATACGCAATTACTACTGGGCACTGAATGATACAAGCAGCTGGAATGAGATCTCAGGAACGAGTTCATCAATTACTTTAAGGCAAAACAACGGCATAGTGCCGTCGCAGAACAACAGGCTTTACCTTAAAGCAAAAGACATTGCAGGGATATACAGTCCCGTTGTGAAAATGCCTGACTCGAATAAGACATGGTTTGTTAAACCTGTATTCGGCAGGATACTTGTTATTGATGATTACGCCAACACGATATCTGATAACCAGCAGGCAGCCCAGTTCTTTACAACAGCGCTTGATACAGCTGCGTTTAATCAGTACAGCGTACTTGATATAAAAGTCGGCGGAGGGGTTAACATACCGAAGATAATCAACCCGATGTTCATCGAAACACTAAAGCTTTTCCAGTGCGTCGTTTGGTATTCAGGAAGGGGGACAACTGTTTCAAATAATGCAAATTTCGATCTTGCACAGCAATCACTTCCTTTCTTTCTTGCCTTTGGAGGGAAAGTATTGTTCACAACCGGTTTCCCGAATAATGTTGAAGCACAGGGCAACATAATTAATTTTGCACCTGCCGATAGCGTCACAAACTACACAGTACCGCTGATGCCTTCTGCAACTCAGACAATAGTTACAGATAATAACTATCCGCTGCTTGAATCAGGTGCTCCGGTACCTGAAAGTATGAGAGGCGTTTATCCAAGGCAGGGAGCTGCAACAATATATAAAATGCCGTTCAATCCCCCATATGACACAAGCAAAATGACTGTTTGCATCAAGAACACGCTGAACAATCCCAGCATTGTTTTCCTTTCTGTTCCTCTGAACAGAATGAACGGCAACGGCAATGCAGTTTATTTTTTAAGAAGAGTGATAGGAGCTGATTTCGGTATCCATAATTGAAATGATAAGAGATCTATTTAAAATATCAATACTTGTTTTCATCTTTTCAGTATCTGCTAATGCGCAGAACGGTTCAATAAGCGGGATAGTCATAGATTCATCCAAGAACCCTATACCTGATGTTAATGTGAAGATAAAGGGCAGCTACATAGGTACTGCAACTGATATTGACGGTAAATATTCATTAATGAATGTGCCTGGGGGTGAATACACGGTTGAAGTCTCATCCATTGGCTACAAGACCGTTGAATACACTGATATTAAGGTGAAAAAGGATGAGAACACAGCACTTGATATTGTGCTCAGCACATCATCTTTCACAGTCGGCGAGGAGATACTTGTTGTTGGCGAGCGTCCGCTGCTTGATATAGAGCAGACTGAAAGCAAGCATATAATGAACGCAAAGGATATCGAGGCAAAGATAGTTGAAAACGTAATTGATGTTGTTACACTTCAGCCCGGAGTTATCAAACAGGATGATGCGTTATTTATCCGCGGAGGAAGATCAGACGATAATTCATTCCTGCTCGATGGAGTATCCGTTCAGGATCCGCTTGCCGGTACGGGATTCGGGCTCCAGTTATCTGCCCAGGCACTGGAAGAAGTAGAAGTTATAACAGGCGGATATAATGCAGAATACGGGCAGGCAACATCGGGAGTAGTGAACGTCAGGACTAAAGACGGGGCCTATGACAAATTCTCTTTGAATCTGAGCTACAAAAGAGATAATCTCGGCTTCAATAAGGATTCAAGATCATCTTTTAATACAGATATATTTGAAGCAAACATTAGCGGACCTGAACCTATTACAAAATATCTTTTCAAGAGCCTGCTTGGGGTGAAAATTCCCGGTGAGATTACATTCTTCGGGAATTTCCTGATGAATATTTCTGACGGCTTCACATCGGTTGCGGGACTTGTTGATGAGGGAACGCCCGGACATAAATCAACACAGCTTAATTCTTCTATATTCAAAGGAACAAAATTTGCGCCCCGCCAGAACAATAACTGGTACTGGCTTGCAAAAGGCACGTGGAAGCTGAGGGACAACATGAAGCTGGCATACTCTTTCAACCAGTCAGTTGCTATAAATCAGAACTCACAGAGCCTGCAGACGAACCTTGAGTATGTAGAACCTGACCCCGGTTACCAGTATTCATTCCAGGATATTCTTGATAATGCAAATACATATACTCACCTGAACATATTCCATAGCTTAAGCTGGGAGCATGCAGTCGGGAACAAGACTTTCTATGAGCTTAAGCTTACTAAATTCTATACTCAGCTAAGAGTTGATGCAAACGGGCTCAACTGGGATGAGTACACTGAGCCGCAAGATATAATCAAGCCGCCGTTCATATATTATCCGACGGGTGATACAAATAACCCGTACGGAATAATCCCGGGTGACGGATTTTTTGATGTGGGAAATGCTTATACATGGCACGACCATTTTGTTGACGATTACCGCTTTAAGGCAGATCTGAGCCATACGTTCAATCCGAAGAACAGGTTCAAAGCAGGGTTTGAGGCAGGTTACCAGGAAATGCAGCTTGTAGATATTTACAAACCATGGATAGGAACATTTGGGCTGAACAATGACGCATATAAAGTTTATCCCATCTTTGGAGCATTGTACGCACAGGATAAGATAACATATAAAGGAATGATATTGAATTTCGGCTTGAGGCTTGATTACTGGTTCCCCGGCAAGCTTGTTGATGATGCGATAAATAATCCAAACGCAGTTACAATACCTGAGGAAGTGAAAAAGCAGTACATGGAAGATACTTACTCCCTTTTTGGAAGGAGATGGAAGGGCAGGCTATCACCCAGAATAGGAATTTCACATCCCATAACAGATAACCAGACACTCTTTTTCAGCTACGGTCATTTTTCAAAGCGTCCAAAGCCGCAGTTTGTTTATGCAAAGATTGCAAATGTAAGTTCAAAGTCATCATTCCAGAAGTTCGGCAATCCGAACCTGAACCCGGAAACAACTGTATCATATGAGCTTGGGGTAAGGAACCAGTTCACAAACGATGACGTGCTGACAATTACTGCATACTACAAAGATATCTATGATTACGTTGCAACAGTTTCAGCCAAGATAAGCGATCCGCGTTTTGCCGGCCAAAGCTTCATTACGTATGTGAATCAGGATTATACAAAATCCAGAGGCATCGAGCTTGATTACAAAAAGCGTATCGGAAAATGGTTCAACGGTAATATTAATCTAACGTATTCCATAGCAACCGGTAAAAGCTCGTCATCTGATCAGGGGTACCTTGTCGCAACAGGCGGAGCGTTTGAGACCATAGGTGAAAACTACCTGAGCTGGGATAGACCTATCCAGGTTTCTGCGAACACAAATTTCTTCTTCGCTAAAGGGACAGGAATATTCGGTTTTGGCAAGAACGTTATTGATGATATTTCATTTAAGCTAAGGGGATTCTATCAGTCAGGCAAAAGGTACACTCCCCAGTTACTTGTCGGATATCTTTCGGACGGCAGGCCTGAATATGAATCAGATATAAACAACCCGCTGAGCAAGCTTGCTGCTGACTGGTTCTGGATGGATTTGAGCATCGATAAGTATTTCCGTTTTAAGAACATGAGGTTAACACTGACATTTGAAGTTACAAATATTTTTGATATTAAAAATGCTGCAATCATTAATCCGGTGACAGGTAAAGCATATGAATACGGCGACGCAACACCGAACGGCTGGAACGACCCGCTGTATCCGGACCTGCAGGCTCCGCTATCGCCTTATCCTTTTAACCCGGCGAGGTATCTATCGCCAAGGCAGCTGAGATTTGGAATATCTTTCCAATATTAAGAAATTGAAGAAATACCTATACATATTGGCCATTCTGCTTTTCTGCTCTGATGCAGCATTCAGCCAGCTTATTCCACAGCTTGGCAATCAAAGAGCGGGAACTTCCAGCCTTCAGTTCCTTAAGATCGGAGTTGGCGGCAGAGCGACGGGAATGGGTGAAACATTCGTTGCCGTAGCAAATGATATCACTGCACTTTACTGGAATCCCGCAGGACTTATGCAGTTTGAGGGCAATGGAGTTCATTTCACGCATGCGGAGTGGCTGGTTGACCTGAACCATGAGTTTTTTGGCGGAGTTTACAGGCTTGGCAATAACAATGCACTGGGTGTAAGTGTTATTTCGCTCAACACTCCCGCAATGCAGAAGACAACTGAATTCCAGCCGGGAGGAACGGGTGAATATTTCAAATATGGTGATCTTGGCATCGGGCTCACATTTGCAAGAAGGCTGACAGAACAGTTCTCATTCGGCGTTACTTTCCGTTACGTTGAAGAAACGCTTGCAGAGCTTAAGATGCGCGGTTTTATGTTCGACCTGGGTACATATTACTGGACAGGGCTTTCAAACACCCGCTTTGCAGTAACAATATCGAATTTCGGGCCGCAGGTGAAGCCGAGCGGCAGTGTAACAACGTCAACAGGCGGCACAATTTCGGAATTCCAGCAGTTTCCCCCGCCGACAATGTTCCGCATCGGATTTGCATATGATCCTATTGATAATAAAACGAACAAGCTCACAACATCGATCCAGTTAAATCACCCAAACGATAACGCGGAAAACCTGAACCTGGGTGCGGAGTATTCATACAAGAATTTCCTTTTCTTAAGGGGCGGGTACAAGTTCAATGTTGAGTCGGAAGATTTCTCTGCGGGAGTTGGTTTTAAAGTACCAATATCAATAACAAAAACATCGCTGGATTATTCAATTGCGAATTTCAAGGATCTTGGTTTTACACATAGATTAAGTTTGAATCTCTTGTTTGAAAAGAAAAAATAGAAAATGACAAATGTCAAAACTCAAATGTCAAATAGATTAGTCAGTTACATAATATTTATTCTTGCTATTGGATTTTTTGGATTCAATATAGCGGGATGTGCTGGAGAAGATAAGATCGACCTGACTGAGTTTCCGATAAATATCGATCCCGGCACGATCGGGGATACGACATATATACCAATTACTCCGGTCATTACTGGATTCAACGAGCCGAGCGATATTCATTTTGGTTACGACCAGCAGATTTATGTAGCTGATAAGAACAATAACCGAGTTGTACAGCTCAATCTAGCAGGCGGAATTGTAAGTTATTCAGATTTTGTCCTAAGACCGAAAAAAATCACACAGGACAGAAACTTTGACCTGCTCGTGATTGCTACGGTGATTGATACAATCCCCCCGAACATATTAGATAGCGTTGACGTTGTATACCGCTTCAAGCTGCAGCCAAACGGCGGTATTTTGAGCGGTGTTGTCCCAACCATTGCATTCAAATCAAACCAGGCGACACCAATACCGGGAGATCACGGTAATTTTACGGGAATATCTACATTCCAGGATAACTATTACCTGGTTTCGCGCTCGGGTCCAAACAATATAAGCCCGATCGATCCGGATAATGCAATATTCAGAATAAACAGGTTTGATAACACGAATCCCGTGCCGGAAAGACTGAACGGATTTGAGGTTGAGGGACAGGGATTGCTTTCACTGCAAAACATTTCAGGAATTGTGACATTTTCATACAATAATGTTGACCTTATCTATGTTCAGAAGTCTTCAAATGCTGCATTTAAAGTACAGTGGTGTATTTATGACGATATAGAAGCCATTTATACTCCAAAGTTCAGCCCTTCGGGCAACGTTGACCTGCTGAGAAACGGCATTCTGATAGAGCCCGCAGACATTACACTTGATCAATTCAACAATATTTATGTAATAGATTCATACAAAGATTCATTATACAAATTTAACTCACTTGGGACCCTTAAATCAGAGTCGTTCGGCGGCAGCGGTACAGGGACTTCACAGTTCTCCAATCCGCTGGGTGTTGCGTTCTTCAATAAGACGCTTTACATTTGCGATACAGGCAACAACCGAATCCTCAGGTTCATTCTCTCTACTGATATTAATTAATTTCAAACATAATTGTTATGAAAAGAGTAATTCTGTTTCTGTTTATCTCTGCAGCTGTTTATGCACAGGTAATTCCGATTGATTCCGTTAGGCGCCAGGACGCAAACGGCGTTCCACTGCTGCTGGGACAGACTGTCACGGTACGTGGAGTGGTCACTATGTCGCAGGAACTTGCGACTCCACTGGTTTACTTCCAGGATCCCACAGGCGGTATGGTCGGGTATGACGGTACGTTCTGGACAAACACTGAACAGGGAGACAGTGTTCAGGTAACGGGAGTTTTAACTCAATTCAACGGACTAACCGAATTGACACCGGTGAATAACTCGTCAGTCCTTGCATCAAACAGAACCATTACTCCCCGCGTAGTTACCTGTTCAGATGTCAGGTTAAACGGAGAGTTGTATGAAGGGCAGCTTATCAGGATAAACGGAGTAACGGCGGTACACGGCACTAACGGGCAGAACGTTACTGCATGGAACACGACCGGGAGCGGAACAAATTACAGAATACTGGTTGGCAATGATTCAGTTGAGATAAGAATTTATTCCTCTACAAATATTGCAAATGCTCCTGTTCCCCCCTTCCCCTTTGATGTAATTGCTTTGACAAGCCAGTTTGATTCGTCTCCTCCTTATTCTTCCGGCTACCAGATACTCCCGCGTTCACTCACCGATTTTGTATTATCCGGCGGTTCGGGTCCGCTGCTCAGTCAGATAACATATACCAATATTCAGCCCGGCAGCGTTACCATAACATGGCAGACTTCAACCAGCTCCAACTCTAAAGTAAGATGGCAGCTTGCAGATTCAAATTACCAGGTAATTTCGTATACTGATTCCGTTTCAAACGCATCACAGGTTACTAATCACTCTGTTGTACTAAGCGGACTCCAGCCGGCAAGAATATATTACTATAATGTAAGCTCAACAGACGGAAACGGCACAACTACAAGTTCACAGCTTTATTTCTGCACGCAGTCAAACTCTGCCGGAACGATAAATGTTTACTTCAACCGCTCAGTTGATACAACATTAAACTCCGGAGAGATTGCACAGGGAAACGTAAATTTCCAGACTAAACTTCTTGCGAGGATCAACGCCGCACAGACTTCAATTGACATGGCGCTCTACAGCTTTAATGACTTAACGCAGATAAGGGATGCTCTCATTAACGCAAAAATAAGGGGAGTTAAAATAAGGTTTGTTTATGATTCGCGTACAAACCAGGCATTGGTCAATGACTTGATCGCTGCAGGCATACCTATGATAAAACGCACTACCACCAGCGCTATCATGCACAATAAGTTCTTTGTGTTTGATTACCGCTTCAATACCTCACACTCAAACGTTTGGGTATGGACAGGCTCAACAAATATTACAAATGACCAGATGTTTGATGATGCAAATAATGTCATTGAGGTACAGGACAGGACACTTGCAGCTGTATACACGCGTGAATTTGAAGAAATGTGGGGCTCTGCAACGGATGTTCCGATATCATCAAGGGCAAAGTTCGGCCCGCAGAAAACTGATAATACTCCCAAAAAGCTGAACATAAACGGAGTTCCGGTTGAAGCGTATTTCACACCCGGCGATAACTCCAGCGCACAGATACAGAACCTGATAAACACAGGTTTTGATTACGATTGTTTCTTCAGCATATATGTATTTACAGACTACAATATTGCCAACAGGATGAAGTCAAGATATACCGGCTCAAGGAGTGTGCGCGGAGTGTTCGACAGGGATACTGCAGGCGGAGTGTTTCAGGAAATGAAAGGATTTGGCCCGTTTGCGTGGAATCCCCCTGCAGACGTACTCATAAATTTTGCCGAAACCGGGATATTTCATCATAAATACATGATAATTGATGCACTTAATACAAACAGCAATCCGGTTGTCGAAACGGGTTCATACAATTATTCGAACGCCGCAAATAACAGTAATGATGAGAACTTGTTGTTTGTATTCAGTCCAAGAGTAGCTAATATATATGTTCAGGAATGGTACAAGCGCTATAAAGTGAGCGGCGGAGTTGCAGTTATAGGACTGGAGCAGATATCGACCGAAACACCTCTCAGTTTTGAGTTAAAACAAAATTATCCGAACCCGTTCAATCCAAGTACATCAATTGTTTATTCCGTATCAACAAGAAGCAATATGCTTCTGAAGGTCTACGATGTTACCGGCAAAGTTGTACAGACACTGGTGAACGAAAACCAGTCAGCGGGAACGTATAAAGCTACGATGAAAGCGCTCAATATGGCTTCGGGGGTTTATTTCTATACTCTGGAGGCAGATGGCGTTAGGATTGATTCGAAGAAGATGATCTTGGTAAAGTAATGAAGAGTAAAAAGTAAAAAAGCAAAAGGCAAAAAGGGGATTCATCCCCCTTTTTTTTGTTCACACGTTGTTGAAAGCATCTTAGATCATTAATTGAAACCTCAAAAGGCAGAATAAAGTGCTTAGTCTTACATTTGCAGGAAATCAGGAAATGTATTCAAATGAGCCTTCGTGACTTCATCCTGCTAAAGCAAGATTTAAAATTACATTCTTTTCATTTTTGCTTTTTTACTTTTGCCTTTTTACCTGCTTACATCAACAATTCTTTTTTCAACAACAGAATTTATCGTACCGGCATCTTTGACTGCTTCAATAATTAGATCCCTGTCAATCCATCCTGTCGGCTTTGGTGTTATTTCAAAACCCGGCTCACCAAAAAACTTCTTAAACTGACCCGTCACATAATTATTTGTTGCAATTGTGTAATTGGCGTCATCCTGAATATCCGCTCTGCCAAGATTTATGCTTAAAAGAAAATCCTCACCTCCTGCATCAACTATCCTTGAATCATATGAATAACTCAATCCGGATGTATGCAATAATTCAGCTCCCTCGCCTTCTTTTTGCTTTAGGTACCTTATTCTTATATTATTCTTTATGATCTGTTTAAGCTGGCTGCCTGTAACCGTGAATACCTGTACTTCATTTCCGAATGGGTTTATTTCCCAAATATCACCTATAAGTATATCACCTTTGAAAAGGCTCTTTCTCAATCCACCGCCGTTTATGAACGAAATATCAGCCCCTGTCTTCAGTCTGAAAGCGTCAGCTTCAAACTGACCCAAATTGCATTCTTCACTGTAAGATGCCCGCCAGTCAGATTCAAGCGTACCGATTTTCTTCATAAGCTCCGGCATATACTGCGATATCATATCCTCGACTTTCTTTGCAGCATCTTTATCCGTTACCTCAGGGTTAAGTATTGTTTCTATGAGCTGTCCTGCAAAGCTAAGAACTGTATCCTTATCCGTATCAATTTTCAGATCAAGCTTACCAAGATTTCTGCCGTATGAGCCTGCCTGCACAATTGCAACTCCGTTTACATTTACGGGTTTAAATAGTGTTGAGTGTGAGTGTCCGCCTACTATTATATCTATATCACTATAAAACTTAGCGGCAAGTTCCTTATCAGTATCCAGTCCGGAGTGCGACAGTATTACAATTATGTCAGCATTTTGTGATTTCAGCTCAGTTATGCCTGCTTGTATCACCGAATCAAGGTTCAGCATAACAAGATCTGTAATATTGGATGGAAGCGAGGTTTCGAAAAGCTCAGGCAGTGTAATGCCGATTATGCCGAACTTAACACCGTTTACCACTTTTATCACATGGGGCTTCCCCATTAATGAGTTTTTAGACTGCATGAAAACATTTGCAGAAAGCACGTCGAACTCAGCAAGTTCAAGCGCTGAGTCGAGCGAATACTGGCTATAATCAAACTCATGATTACCCAATACAAAGGCATCAACGCCGTACATATTCATTAATTCAATTTGTGACCTGCCCCGTGTGAAATTTGATATAGGCGTACCCTGGAAATCATCTCCTGCATTCAGTACAAGCGAGTTTGGAGTTCTGTATTTTTTCAGATATCCAAGCATACTGCCAACTCCCCCTACATCATAGTAGACCTGCTGTCCTGTCGAGTCTTTCTTGGATATCCTATAAGGCTGGTTTCGTGCATGGAAGTCATTCCAGTGGAGAATAGTGACCTCTTTGATTTCCTGTGCAAACAGGTTAAGTGATAATGTTAAAGCAGTAATAATTAATAGTATTCGCATAGCAAAATTTATTAGGAATCTACAAATATAACACTTGAGGGTTAAAAGAATGTGAACTTACTTATGCCCTCACTCATAATCCCACTTTCAAAGTAAATTAAGCAAGGATAATCAATCACAATTCTGTAATTCAAAGAATCACAGTGTACTTTTCAATTGCACCTCTGGTAAAATTCAAGTAATTTTGATAAAAATAAGCACTTAACGGGGAAATCTTGAAATACAAAATACTGATTCTTGCGATCACACTTCTTACTTTTTCCTGCGGGAAAAAAGATGAACCACAAAATAATACCGGCAAGCTGAAAGTCGGATTGGTTTTTGATGTTGGCGGAAGAGGCGATAAGTCATTCAACGATGCTGCTTACCGCGGACTTGAAAAGGCGAAACAGGAGCTCGGGATTGAATTTGAGTATATTGAGCCGGGACCGGGGGCAGATAGAGAAGCTGCACTCAGGCAATTTTCAAACCGGAAGGATATTTCCGTGATATTCGGCATCGGATTTATTTTTACTGATGAGATAACAAAAATTGCTCTGGAGTACCCCGACAAGAAATATGCATGTGTTGATTATACAGTTGATCCTGCAAAGACCATTCCGCCAAACCTTGTCGCCCTTGAGTTCAGAGAAGAGGAAGGTTCATTTTTGGTGGGTGCAATTGCGGGTCTACTGACAAAATCCAACAAAGTCGGTTTCGTTGGCGGAATGGAATCACCCTTAATAAAGAAATTCCAGGTATCTTATGAGGCTGGTGTTAAGCATGTCAATCCGAAATGTGAAGTACTGATAGGATATGCGGGAGTCACCGGTGATGCATTTAAGAATCCGGGCAAGGGCAAGGAGCTGGCGCTTGGCCAGTATTCTGAAGGCGTTGATATTATCTATCACGCTTCAGGCGTCACAGGACTCGGAGTTTTTGAAGCAGCACGGGAGGTGAAGAAGTTTGCAATTGGGGTTGATTCCGACCAAAACGATGAAGCACCTGGAATTGTTATCACAAGTATGATAAAAGTAGTCGATGTATCGGTCTATGAAATTATTAAGGAAGTTAAAGATGGTACATTCAAAGGCGGCAGAGTTGAGAACTTCGGGCTTAAATCCAAAGGAGTAGATTATGTTTATTCCGAAAAGAACAGACACCTGATACCCGATGAAGTTCATAAAAGAGTTGAAACCATCAGGCAGGAAATTATTGAAGGGAAGATAAGCATTCCGGTTAAATAGATTTCAAATGTCAAATTCAAAATGTCAAATTGATTTTACTCTTTCTATCAGCTCTTATAATATCCGGTATTTTGGCTTTGACATTTGGGATTCTTGGCTCAAGCATGAAGTAATCACAATAACGAAAATTATATGAGCCAGGAGCCGGCAATTGTGATGGAAGGCATCACCAGAATATTTGGTGAAGATTTCAAAGCAAATGATTCCATAGATTTCAGAGTTCGAAAAGGGACTATACACGCACTGGTTGGCGAAAATGGTGCAGGTAAATCTACACTTATGAATATTCTGTACGGGTTGCTCTCCCCCACCTATGGTACAATTAGAATAAACGGTCTCGAAAAAAACATTAATTCCCCCCGCGAAGCAATTTCACTTGGCATTGGCATGGTCCATCAGCATTTCATGCTTATTGAGACTCTTACTGTACTTGAAAACATAATATTAGGTGATGAAAGTACAGGGCCCTTTGGGAGGCTGGATCTAAGCAAAGCCGCAGAGAAAGTTTCTGCTCTTCTCAAAAGCTTCAGAATTTCAATTGACCTGAATGAAAAAGTTGAAAATCTGGCAGTTGGAGTTCAGCAGAAAGTGGAAATACTGAAAGTCCTGTACAGGAATGCTGATATTCTGATACTTGATGAACCAACGGCGGTACTTACTCCCCAGGAAACAGACGTGCTTTTTGATACTCTTGAGGAACTAAAATCGATCGGTAAAACAATTATCCTTATTTCTCACAAACTATTGGAAGTGCTTTCAGTAAGTGATTACATAACAGTCTTGAGGCACGGCAAAGTGACCGGAAACCTTAAAACGTCCGAAACTTCAAAAGAAGAGATTTCAGTCTTGATAACCGGCGATGAATTCAAAGATTCACTGCAACAGGAATTCAGAAGTGCAGGTGAAATTGTGCTTGAAGTTAAGGGACTATCGGTACTTAATGATAAGAAGTTTGAAACTGTTAAAAGTGTTTCATTTGAACTTAGGGCCGGAGAAATACTCGGGATAGCAGGTGTTGAAGGCAACGGACAAAGTGAGCTTATTGAAGCTATTTGCGGGCTTAGGCAAATGAGTTCAGGCAGTATTAAGATTGACGGTCAATCAATTCAAAACACAACTCCGGTATCACTCATACCTTCCGATAAGCTTAAGTTTGCGATGGTGAAAGAATACGATATAACAGGGAACATACTATTGGGAAGACAAAACGAAGAACAGTTTTCAAAGGCATTGGCTATTAATTATGACAGGCTCAGGAGATTCTCAGAACAGCTCATTGAAGAATATGATATCAGGCCGTCAGATCCGGATATCAAAATCGGGTCACTATCCGGGGGCAATCAACAGAAGGTTGTGGCAGCAAGAGAGCTTTCGAAAAATGCTTCATTAATTGTAGCAGCACATCCAACAAGGGGGCTTGATATAAAGGCTTCTGCATTTGTGCATGGAACTTTACTGAAGCAAAAGACTAAAGCAGTACTGCTTGTCTCATCTGATCTGAACGAACTCCTTAAACTTTCAAACCGAATTGCGGTAATTTATAACGGGAAAATAACAGGACTTTTTGAAACTAATGAAACAAATGAAAAAGAATTAGGGATGTATATGACGGGAATGAGAACCATGAACAATGAACTTTGAACTAAGTGCAATGAAATTTTGACTATCTGTAATCATAAAATACTGAATGCCACATTGGAACAAATATCTTAACTTATCAGCCGGACCGCTTCTTTCAATTATCGTAGCGATGTTGATAGGTGCTGTTTTTATTCTGGCAATTGGTCACAATCCCCTTGATGTATATTATTTGCTTTTTTCTGAAACGCTTGGCAATAGTTATGGTATTGGTCAGGTACTGTTCAAGGCCACTCCCCTTATTTTTACGGGACTCTCAGTCGCAATTGCATTTAAAGCCGGGCTTTTTAACATTGGGGCAGAGGGCCAGCTAAATATCGGAGCATTTGCTTCGGCGTGGGCGGGATTTACTTTTGTCTCATTGCCCTGGTATCTATTGATCCCGCTGAGTATTCTTGCAGCTTTTGCTGCCGGTGCATTTTGGGCTTCAATTGCAGGAGCGCTCAAGGCAAAGTTCGGCTCTCATGAGGTTATCAACACAATCATGCTGAATTTCATCGCTCTGGCACTCGTGAGCTATCTGGTGAATAATGTTTATCTTGTCCCCGCAACAATTCACACGCCCGGGATATCTCCCAATGCAGTTCTTGCCAGATTTGATATTATCACGGGACTATTCAAAGGCTCGCCGTTCAACATAAGTTTCCTAATCGCGCTGGCAGCCTGCATATTTATGTTTTACCTTATCAAGATAACTCCCCTTGGTTATGAAATTACTACACTTGGATTCAACAGAAACGCGGCACGATACGCTAAGATGAATATCAGCAGGCTGACAGTGGCAGGGTTGGCACTTGCAGGAGGATTTGCGGGACTTGGCGGAATGAATTTTGTGAACGGGTACAAACATTACTTCGAAATTGGTTTTTCTGAAAATGCCGGATATGTTGGAATTGCAGTCGCACTGATCGCAAGAAATAACCCGTTTGCTGTAATAGCAGTGGCAATTTTTTTCGGAGTACTTGAATATGGCGGATTGACTATCAATACAATGGTTCCTAAAGAAATTGTTACAATACTTCAGGGACTCATAATATTGCTTGTAATTTCACTTTCTTATTTGTTTGATAAGAAGAATTTCAGAATTAAACATTCCCCTGCAATTGGATGAAATATTCGTAATAGCATTCACTTTCCAGACGTTGAGGATAACGATTCCTTACCTGCTGCCTTCTATTGGGGGTGTTTATTCTGAAAAAGGCGGTGTGGTTAATATTGCACTTGAAGGCATTCTCCTGATGGGCGCTTTTTTTACCACGCTTGGTACACACATTTCAGGTAACATATACACCGGACTTTTGTTTGGAATGGCTGCCGGATTATTAACAGCACTCATACATGCCTACATAACAATTACACTGAAGTCAAATCAAATAGTATCAGGCATTGCGCTTAATATTCTTGCTTTGGGTTTGACAAAATTCCTGTGCAAAATTGTATTCAACAGTTCGAGCAATTCCGCCCGTATCATCGGACTTGAAACACTTGACCTGCCTTTCAATCCGTTCCTTCTGGTCTGTTTGATCGTACTGGGAGTATCATATTATTCCATTTACAAAACAAGGTTTGGATTGAGATTAAGAGCTGTTGGCGAGAACCCAGAAGCTGCTGATTCTTTAGGCATTTGCGTAAGCAGAATGCGTTACGCTGGAGTTTTGATCAGCGGATTGCTTGGGGGGCTTGGCAGCGCGTGGCTGGCGTTTAACCAGCATAGCTATACAGACGGAATGACTGCAGGCAGGGGTTATATAGCACTGGCGGCGATGATAATAGGCAAATGGAATCCGCTTGGCGCTGCAGCAGCGTGTTTGCTCTTTGGACTTGCCGAAAGCTTCACTCTGCAGTTTCAGGATTCCGCAATTCCCACACAGTTCATTCAGATGCTGCCTTATGTTCTGACCATAATTGTACTTGCCGGATTCATCGGCAAAGCAACTCCCCCGGCCGCCGATGGCATCCCGTTTGAAAAGAAAGACTGAACACTCTCACATTAACAGGCATTCCCTTTATTCTTTAAAAATCATTAAAACATCGTTAATTTTATAAGTTGAAACCGGCACCGGGGAAATATCTAAGTATTGTGAAGCACAGCAAGTATGTGCTTCTGCTTAATATTTCAGATAAGCTGTTTTCATTCATTATCCTTCTAATGCTGGCAAGGGCTTTTCCCGCAGAAATTTACGGCTCTTTGGTTACTCTTTTAACGATGATGGCCGTCATCATTGCCATTTTTGACCTTGGATTACCGATATTCCTGCAAAGGGAGGTCTCTATAGATCCTTTGAACGCAAACGTAATTTTTAGTAAGGTCCTTACGACCGGATTGCTTTTGTTCACTCTCTATTTGTCTGCCGGATTTGCACTGCTCAAACTGCTTTATCCGGCTTTACCTGTTATTTTGTTTTTTCTGGTTGCCCTGATGATGTATACCTCTTCACTGGTTTCGCTATGCAATAAAGTACTTTCGGGTTTGGATGATTTCAAAAGCCAGTTTATTACATTTGCCGTTCCAAGATTGTTAATAATTGTCATGTTCGTAATTGGCATATATGCACTGGAAACTTCACTGAACCGGTTATTGCTCATCTTTGCAGCAGGTGTTTTACTGAATCTTATATGGGTATTAAATAGACTCAAAAAAGCTAATGTCTATTTTTCATTCAGGCATTTTACCTTTCAAAGCGCATATGCCGTGATAAAGCTTTCAATCCCGCTCGGACTTGCAGTGATATTCAATTTCATGTACGATAAGATCGATGTTCTTCTTATTTCAAAGATGACTGATTTTGAGCAGGTAGCCTATTACAATGTTGGCTATGGACTCTTCAAATCGTCCTCAATAGCATTCTCGTTTCTGCTCGTACCCGCACTGACAAAAGTTGCTTCAATAAAGGACTCAAAGCAAGATATCATTGAATTCTTCCGCGAATATTTCTTTGTGATCTCAATAATTTGCGCGATAGTGACTGCCGCTTTATACTTTAGTTCACAGCCTTTGATCGGATTATTATACTCTCATAAATTCGTGAGTTCGGTTCCGGTACTGCAGATACTTGCTTTTGGGATACCCGCTATGGGGCTTAATAACCTAACTGGTGTAACATTGAATGGAATGGGTTATTTTAAAGTTGTAATGTATATTACGTTATATGCACTTATTTTCAATGTGGTTTTGAACATAGCGTTTATTCCGGCTTTCGGAATAACAGCTCCAAGCGTATTAACTGTTGTTACTGAGTATTTCATATTGATAACGGAATTTTACTATCTTAAAAAAATATTAACGGCCTGAATTGGGTACATCGAACTGGCAGAATATTTCATATAACGTTGAGCTTGTCAGAAAGCTGAATCCGGGATCAATTCTTGATGTGGGAGTCGGTTTCGGGAGATGGGGAATCCTTTTCAGGGAATTTTTGGAAATATGGGAACACTCCAGATACGATGGTAATTGGGAAAGGGTCATTGAAGGAGTTGAAATTTTCCCCGGTTATATAAAAGACTACCATAATCATTTTTATGACAAAATCTATCCGGAAAGCGCGATATCATATTTAACAAATACACAGAAACATTATGACCTTATCAACTTTGGGGATGTAATTGAGCATATGACAAAAGATGAAGGTGAAAAAGCTATCACACTTGCACTTGAAAGATCTGAATATGTACTGATAAATATTCCGATCGGGAAGCACTGGAAGCAGGAAGCTGCAGGCGATAATCCGTACGAAGCTCACTGTAGCATTTGGTATAACAACGATTTCACAAAGTATAAGCATCATAAAATAAAGAGCTTTAGTGACCTCACACTGCGCAATTTCAGTGTTGTACTCCTTTCGAATCACAGGATAAAGTATGATAACAGATTCGGCAAGTTTTTCTTCATCAAAAATGTATTGAAACATAAGCTTGGACTAAAAAAGTTGATCGAAAGCTTTGAATCAAAGAAAAAATGAAATAAGTGTTGCATACATTGGCAGATTGAACCCGGATGAAATACTTTCCGGCCCGGAAAAAACTGCGAAAAGAATTTTTGCAGAGCATTCTAAAAATCACAAATCAACTTTCCTTCAGTATTATTTCGACGGGCGTAAATATGGTCTCTGGAAGAAGCTTTGGGGTAAGGAAACTCAGCAAGTTGATAGAAATGCTTCGATCATTACAACCGGCTTATTCAGGTTATACGGAATACTTAAGGAGCTGAAGCCTGATATAATCCACATAATCACTTTCGAAAGATTCGCAGTAGCGGCTCTGTTGTATGCTAAAATGAACAGTGTCAAAGTGATATATAATGAACACGGAGTGATTACTCATGAGAACCTGAAGCTGAAGAATGTTAAGATGAGCCACAGATTGAAAGATAAGTTTTGCGAAAAAAGATTTCTCACTTCAGCCGATAAGCTTGTCTTCCCTTCGGAAACGGCGCTGGATACAGCAGAATCATATTTTAGAGTAGATGAGACAAAAGCGGTGATTTTGCCTAATGGAATTGATGAACACTTTAAACTCACAGGCAGAAAGCGAATTAGTCAAGGAAAACTGAAGGCAGTATTCATTTACAAGAATGAATTCAGCCGAACAGGTCTGGAACTGCTTTCAGCATCGCTTTTTGAACTCAAAACTGATCTTGAGCTTTATATCATAAGCGGCGAGGAAATGGAGCTTAAATTGGGAAACAATATCAAGCTGAATTGGGTGAAGTTCATTCCTTGCCAGGAACTTGCTGAATTCTATTGGGATAAGGATATTTTTTTATCATTGAACAGCTACGATACTTTTTCAATCTCAACTGCAGAGGCAATGGCAAGCGGGCTTATCCCCATAATTACAGAACAAACAGGAATTGAGCGGTATATATGCAGCGGCATTAACGGTTTTGTAATTGATGATGGAAATCCGGAATCGTTAAGCACATTGATCGGCGGCATAAGTGAAATGAGCCCGGAAAAGAGACAATCGCTATCTGCAAGTGCGGCGAGGATATATGAATTGATATCGTGGGAAGAAGTATATCAGATGTATCTGGAGCTTTACAGAGAGGTCCTTGCATGAATGTTCTGCTGATCACGAACGAGCTTAGATATACCTGCGGTGTCACCAACCACTTGCTTCACCTATCAAAAGGACTTACAGAATCAGGTGAAGTAAAGCTTTGGATAGCCTGCGGCGGCGGGAACGGTATAAACCGCTTCAGCGATATCGATGCACAAGTTATAACTGATGATGCATTTCTTCACATGAACCGCAACTTCTCAAACTTTCTTTCTGCAATTAATTCACTGGTGAAGATCGTCAAACAGAACGATATAGATATTATCCATTCTCATTCGCATTATGCAGCAAATATTGCACAAAGGTCTGCACTTTTAACGGGCGCATACACTATCCAGACAAATCACGGACTAATTGGAGATAGAGGCAAACTGAAGCTGTTCAATGCAGATTCATACATTGCTATAAACGAACATATAACCGACCATTTGACGAAAGCGGAAAAAATACCGGCTGAGGCTGTGAACTTCATAAGGTGCGGCATTCCGGTACCGGCAAACGTAAGGGAAAAAGATAAGAATAAAGTAAAAGTTATTGCAGCTTCCAGATTTGTTTATGAAAAGGGGCTGGATATTTATATCACTGCTGTAAGCATGCTTGATGAGGAAACCAGAAAAAATGCGGGATTTTACATTGCAGGTGAAGGAGAACTGGAGACTGAATTGCAGACACTGAACAAACAACTCGGAGCAGGTATAAACTTCATGGGAAGCGTCAAGAATATGGACGATATTCTTGAACAGTCACACATTCTTGTTTATCCCTCGCGCTCTAAGACTGAAGGGTTCCCCGCAATAATCACCGAAGCAGGTGCATATGGTAACTTAGTCATCAGTTCTGACTTTGACGGAGTGCGGTCTGTCATTGAAGATAAAACCGACGGATTAATTTACCCGGCTGAAGAACCGGCTGCACTCACCCGGCTTCTTGAAGCGGTACTAACAGATTTCAGCAGTTACAGAGTTTTAGCGGAAAGATTCAGGGAGAAAGTCAGGGATCTGTTTTCTCTGGAAGAAATGATAAACAAACATTTAGAGCTATATAGGAAATGCCTGGCGAAATAAAAAATGTTTCGGTATTGTTGCCGGTATATAATTCCGGGAAGTATGTTGGCTCTTCAATAAAAAGCATACTGAACCAGACTTTCAGGGATTTTGAGTTTATAGTAATCGATGATGGTTCTACCGACAATTCAGAAGAGATCATAAGCAGCTTTAAAGATAGCCGTATCAGATATTTTAAAACTGGACACAAAGGTACATCACATGCACTCAATTTCGGTGTTGAACGATGCTCATACGATTGGTTAGCAAGAATTGATTCTGATGATCTTAATGTTCCGGCCAGGCTTAAGACACAGCTAATGTTTCTGGAAGATAATCCCGAAATTGATGTAGTTTCAAGCTGGTCCGTTTATTTCAAGGATCCGGCAAAGGTGCTCTTTCTTTTGAAGGCACCGCTTGATCACCGGAATATCTATGGTTTTCTGGACCTGCATAACCCGTTAAACCAATCAGGGACCATAATACGAAAGAGTATACTGGCAGAAAATCCGTTTGATGAATCCCTGAACGGTCTTGAAGATTTTGAACTCTTTCACCGTATCAGGGATAAAGTCAGATTTGCTAATCTGCCTGAATTTTTGGTATATACACGTATCAGGAAAAATTCACGTTCATCCACCGCTGATAGAAGCCATATCCGCAATATGCTGTTTAATCCTTCGTTCAAGAATATGATAGATGCAAAATCAAAAGGCGGGCATTTCTACTGGGCAACCAACATAGCATGGATAGATTATTTTTACGGAGACAGAAAAGATTCGAGGAGTTACTTCAGGAACTCAATCTCTTGGAGGAATTTAGCAGCATATTTTACTACATTTTTACCTGATGAATATTTTCATAAGTTTATAAATTACAGGCTCAAATACAGGCTGAAAACATTTTTTTCAAACACTAAATTTCACAGAACTGAACTCAGAAAATTACTAATCTGATATTTACTTATGATAAAGGAATTCAGGAAATATGCTCTTTTTTCTGTCCTCATTTTTGCAGTATATGTAATTGCACTTTGGCTCCTCGGATACTTTAAGATCGGCCTGCTTTCGGATGATTATCTGAATTTTTCAGATGCACTTAATTCCACGTTTGAACAAAAAGCTGCGGGAAATCTGCCCTTTACAAATGCACTTCACATAAGGCCGGTCTATTATCTATCACTGGAAAAAAGTGCAGCTTTACATGATTGGTTTGGGTTCTCACCCGAGAATTTTGTGTTCTACAGAATACAGAACCTTGTACTTATGATGTTCCTGGCATTTGCTGCCGGGCTTCTGGTCTTTCATTTGACCAGAAGGGTCTCGATTTCCCTGGTTGCTTTGGCCGCTGTAATTCTCTTCCCTAATAATATAAACAATATATGCTGGACTGCCGCCAGAGTTGATATTATTTGTTCTTTCTTTTATGTATTAACAATTTATCTTTACATTTTGTATCACGATTCACGCAAAGTTTATTTTGGGGTCCTGGGACTGGTTACATTTTTTCTTGCGCTGATGACAAAAGAGCTGGCAATAACCATTCCGTTCACAGTTATGCTACTTGGTTACTTTTTATATGGCAAACGTGGAATTAAGGAGACAATCCCTTTGCTTAGCTCATTTGTAATTCTTCTTGCCATCTATTTTATATACAGGATCGTAATACTTAACAATAACGTCACAGAAATTGCGACATTGTACCAATCCGGGCCGCTTGCCAATGCACCCGGAGTACTTGCACGCAGTTTCATTTCCCTTACCATTCCGCTTGATTACCTTGTTTTGAACTATATGCTTAGGAATGATAACAAAATCGTGATTTTGTATCTGTTTATACTCTACGGTACACTGGGCTACATTGCATGGGTAATGGTGAGAACCGAAGTATACCGCGCCGTTGCGAGGTTACTTGCGCTGATGCTGCTTCTATTTTCGCCCTATATGTTAATCGGCTATATTAGGCCTCAGATGATCTTGCTGCCTTTTATAATCATTACAGTTTTCATGCTGCATGTGTACGATACACAGCGGGATCTGACAGGACGCTTGAATAAGAAGGTACTGCGTTCACTATTTCTTGCTGCAATGGTGTTTTGGGTTTATTGGAGTGCTGTTTCTGTATCCAATTGGAGTACATCATATGAAAAAGCCAAAGTTAATGTTGATAATTTAATAAAGCTGGATCATGACAGTTCAAAAAAGCTTGTATTGATAGGAAATCCGGGCAGATTCAAACAGACATTTATGTTCGATAAGATGACAGGAGCATATAATTTCTGGAAAGAAAAGAAATTTGTGATCAACGATACTATAAATGACATAATTCAGACTGCCGCGATAGAAGAATCATCAATTGGTGCCCCTCCTCAGGTGAGGAAAATCAGCGCGAATGAATTCGAGTTCAGGACGTCAGCCTCCAAACATTTCTTTTATATCGAAGGAATGGATAACGAAAGGATCAGAAGCGGCTTCAGCAACGATGATATTAGTGTTGAGTTCCTGGAGTTTAATAATATTGATAAACCGATCCGGTTTCTTCTTAAGATCCGCAATCCGGATGTGGAATGTTTTGTTTCGGAAAATCTGGATTTCAGAAAACTCAATTGAAATTATGAATACAGTTGAGCCTTAACATACTTCATATAACGCCTGATTTCAACTATGCTTGCGGAAGATCTTACTATGTATATTTGCTTCTTAAGTATCTCCGCGGGAAGCATAATGTGATGTTATTGACTAACTCAGGAGATTCTTTGGACAGGATAGAGAATCTTGGGGTTAAATATAAGCTTCTTAAGGGATTAAGATCCAGAAACCCGATCTCACTTCCAAAGACTACAGAGGCGTTAAGAGAAATCATCAAGGAAAACAGTATTGATATAATTCACACTCACCACAGGCTTTCCGAGTTCTACGCATTGCAGGCTGCAAACACTTTTACAGATAAAAGGCCTGCCACAATTATCACTTCTTTAAGCATTGTGAGGAGAAAGTATAACATTGAATACAGGTCTAACAGCATAGTCGCAGTCAGTAATTCAATCCGGAATATGCTGCTGCATAAGTTCAATGTTGATAAAGATAAAATAGCGCTTATTCCTAATTTCGCCGATACAGAAGAGTTAACAGAAACAGATGCACTTTATACTTCCGAAAAGACACACAATAGGATTTTCACCATTCTTGCCGTAGGCAGGTTTCACCTCGAGAAGAATTTTGAGGTACTGATAAAGGCTTTGAAAACTCTCAATGATCCTGATATCAGGCTTATGCTCATTGGCGAAGGTAACCGGGAAATGACTTACCGGAAATATATTTCACAGCATGAGTTGAATGTTGAGATAATTGCCCCGCAGAAAGAATTAGGCAGGTTTTTTCAAATTGCAGATATATGTGTACTGCCTTCGGCCAGGGACCCGTTCCCCAATTTTATGCTTCAGGCCGGACTTCACGGCAAACCGTTCATTGGTGCAAATGTAGACGGCATTAGAGAGCTTATCAACAGCGGAGTTAACGGCTTGTTATTTGAAAGCGGAAATGAACATGAACTGGCTGAAAAGATCAGGATATTTAAGGGTAACAAAATACTCGCCGTTAAATGCGCTCAAAATCTGCAAGTAAACGTAAAGAATAATTATACGCAGATGCAGGTTATTCCCCTTATTGAGAGGCTTTACATGCAGTTAAGCAGAAGTAAGAATTAGATCTTGCACACGAAGAAACCAATAATTGATATTGCCGGTATTGGAGTAAGTCTGCAAACTGATGAAGAACTCATCGAAAGCATTGAAGACGCCATCCAAAGGAATATCAACTGTACAATTGCATACTATAATGCAAGAACCGTGAATTATGTATACAAAAGAAACGACTTTACGGCAATACTAAATGGCTTTGATATTGTTCATGCTGACGGTGTGGGCGTATATTTTGCTTCAAGATTTCTCTATGGCAAAAATGGGCTGGTAAGAAGATTTTCCGGATCGGATTTCTATAATGTGCTGATTAAGAACTGTATTTCCCGTAAGCGGAGGCTATTCTTTTTCGGGCATGACGACCAAACCCTGCATAAGATCAAGTCAAATCATCCGGATCTGGAGGTAGCGGGATTGCAGAACGGATATGAATATGATGACGACTTATTGATCCATAACATAAACAGTTCCTCTGCGGAAATACTGATATGCGGCTTGGGAATGCCGAGACAAGAGAACTGGATAATACAAAACCGGGGCAAGCTGAACTGCCGTGTTATGATCTGTACAGGCGAGGGAATAAGAGTATTTTCGGGGACAAAATTGCGGGGTCCTTTATTTTTAAGAAATCTTGGTCTGGAGTGGTTCGTGCGTTTTTTAAGCAATCCTTTCAAATATTTTGGCAGATATATTATCGGAAATCCCCTATTTTTATATAGAATTATTGTATTAAAATTGCGTAATTTACGCAGATGAACAAGAAAAGAACAGGTTTTTTATTCTTTTTTATTTTGATAAGCGGCCTATCTTTTTCCCAAAACTATCAGTGGATAACTCCGAATAAGAATTACCTTAAACTTTTCATTGTTGAAGACGGCATTTACAGAATAACCCGCACGGAATTTACCTCATCAGGAATTAACACTTCAAGTATTGATCCCAGAACAGTCAAAGTATATTATAAAGGGATTGAAATCCCCGTTTATTTCTTTGGTGAACAGGACGGTTCATTTGATGCAAATGATTACCTTGATTTTTACGGCACAAGGAATTACGGCGGCTTAACGAACACTTATGCTGCAAGCTTCGGACCCACTACAGTTGATTATGTTACAGATGAGTTCTATGATCTTTACAGCGATACCAGTGTTTATTGGATAGGCTGGGACGGGAGCAACGGACAAAGATTCGGAATCTCAGGCTATACGGTGCAGACCCCTTATTCAAACAGCTATTCATTTGAAAAGATCCATTTTGAACGGGACTCTATTTATTCACCTGGCCTTACCTTGAATCAGAACACTGATTTCAGGTATTTTAATAATGAGAAAATTTCCGGTGAAGGCTGGTATTGGAGAAATCTGATTGCCCCGAGCGGTTATTCCTTAACAAGGTCATTCAATATACCCCTATTAAGTCCGGTTAATACATCCTGCACTTTCAGAGTGTTTGCATTCCCGAATTCTTATGATACATCTTTCAACGAGCACAAGCTTGTTCTGAAGATAAATTCAACGGTAATAACTACTCTTATAAGAGATGACTACAACAGGTTTGATACAACTGTCACATTTCAGAGCAATTTGCTTCAGCAGAGTTCACCCAATGAAATTTCAGTGACCTACCAGCCGACTTTTGGCAATCAAAGTGCTACTCCAAGTCTTTATTTAGACCTTATGGAGGTCAATTACCCAAAAGTCTTTGCGTTCCAGAACGATCTTTGTAGGATTTCTCTAAGCGGTACAGATACTGCATCAGCATTATTTTCCGTAACAGGATTTAATTCATCCAGTCCGTTATCTATTTATGATACGAAAAACAATCTGAAGATCACTAACATAAGCTCTAACGCCGATACACTGTTCTTTACTGGAAAGAAGAACGGAACATTTGAGATCATTAACCAGGATATAAGCAAAAGGCCATTTAAGACAACATCAAAACAGGTGCCGGATCTTGTATCATCGTCAAATGCGGCTGACTACCTGCTTATATACAACAGGTTGTTCGAATCACAGGCAGAACAGCTTAGGCAGCACAGGGCTAGCAGGGATAACTTCAGAACCTATAAGGCTGCAATTGAAGATGTAATAGATGTTTTCAATTTCGGAATGGAAAATCCCGTGGCAATCAGGAGGTTTATCAGCCACGTTTACGGTAACTGGCAGCAGCCTGGTGTAGGTTATATATGTTTGATGGGCAGGGGCTCTCTGGACCCGAAGAATATCCGTCTTAATCAGTCTTATTACAGGAATCTGATACCCGTTTACGGGAATCCTACATCAGACGGATATTTTGTTAATTTCAATTTCAGCGGATTTACTTATATTCATCAAACAAGCATAGGGCGCATTCCCGTCTACACTCCACAAGAAGCTCAGGATGCAGTTGATAAGATAATTGATTATGAAAATGAACTGCCGCAGACCTGGTGGAAAAATTTCATTATGATCACAGGAGGCCCCACAAGGAACCAGCAAATACAGTACCAGACCCAATCGAATTTTTTCGTGAATACCTATATTAATCCGCCTCCGGTTTCAGGTGTTGCTGCAAAGATATACAGAAACGATTCGGCAGGATTCATAACTTTCAATTATGCGGATTCAATAAAACGTGAGATTAACCGCGGCGGAATTATTGTCAATTTCATCGGACATGCCGCAAGCCAGGATTGGGAACTGGGACTTGAAGATCCGTTTACTTTATCGAACGGAAACAAACTTCCCTTTGTAATGAGTATGACTTGTTATACAGGCAAGAATTCAGAGCCGAATCTCAGGGGATTTGGTGAAAAGTTTGTTTATGCACAGGGAAAAGGAGCTATTGGTTTCATTGGAAGTACGGGCTGGAGCTTTTCATCAACCGGTAACCAGATAAACGATTACATGTTTAAAGGCCTTTCTCAGGACACAATAAGACGGCTGGGAAAGATTCTTAAATATGCCAATAATCTGATGGCAGCCGATACAACAAGCTTCCAGGTGAGGAATATGATCAACTCTTACGAACTGCTTGGAGACCCTGCTTCAAAACTGCTTCTTCCTTCAACTCCTGAATTTGTCATCGGACAAACAGATTACAGAATAACAAATCAGTACCCCCTGGTTGGAGAAAATGTGACACTGACTATATTCCCTAAGAATTACGGATTATATGCACCCGATTGCCTCATAAGGTTTGAAATACTTAAGAATGGTTCCCCTTTCAGGTTCAAGGATACTATTCTTACGGGATTCTCTTTCATGGATACTGCTTCTTTCAGATTCAGTATAGATACCATTGGAAATTACTCACTCAAAGCAACACTGGATTACGATAACCGATATCCACAGGAAAACCCGGCTAACAATGTACTTCAGCTTCCGCTTCCGTTAAGGAATATATCGTTTACCCCGCTGAAGCCGGTCTATAATTCCATTATCCCCGGGGATTCAGTTGAGTTTGTTGGCCTGAATCCGCAGGTTGATCTAAGAACGAATAATGTGAAAGTTATTCTTCAGGTCGATACTAATTTGGCTTTTGCTAACCCCCTACTGAATTTCGCAAACAGCAACATTAACGGAGTTGCAACACGGGTTGCTTATCGAATACCTATGGCTGATACAAATATTGTTTATTACTGGAGAACGAATTCTATAATAAATAATGACAGCTCGGGATGGTCTGAGACAATGAGATTTGTATATAACCCTCTCTCACTACAAATGGATAATCGTTCGGTATCCAACGATTCAATTGTAAATCTGTATATAAGATTACCCGGCCAGTATAAGTCTTCGGAAATAAGCGGACTATATTATACCGGATCAGGTTACAAGTTAAACAGTTTTACAGGAGAACTTAGAGTAAAATCATTCGGGAGCAACGGCTCTGAGGCATCGTTTTTCATCATTAATGGATTTGCTCAGTTTATTGATGGTGGCAGCAATACCGGCCTGAACGTAGTGAAGGCAAGAAAGCTTACGGGCAGTTTCGTTGAATTCAGGAACTTTAGAATGAACACACCCTCATCCTCGGATTCCGTACTGAGTTTCCTGAATACGTTTGATACTACTCACTACCTGATGATAGGTATAGCAACTCACGTACCCGTTTCAGACAGTCTGAAACAAACTGCAAAAAACAAGGTCAAGCAGTTCGGAAGCCAGCTAATTGATTCTGTCCGCACATTTGATGCATTTGATTCCTATGCATTCATTGGCTATCTGGGTGCAGCGCCATCGAACACTTCAGAGGTTTTCCACAGGTATGCTTCCAATGGTATCTGGACACCATCTTTTGCAAATCTGACTCCGGTATTCCTATCAACTCTTGGTACGATTAATTTCAGCATGGGTCCGGCACACCGCTGGAAATTCTTCAGCTGGAACAGGATATTAACGGGCGGTTCAAGTGTAACCTATGATGTAACAGCATTCGGGCAAAACGGGCTGCCGGTGCAAATATACTCGGGGTTGAGCAATAACAGTTTTATGAACCTTGATACTGTGAACAGCTTCCAGTATCCAGAGCTCAGGCTGACTGCAAGATTACAGATAGACACCCTCTCAGGGCTGCAATCTCCGGAATTCAGATCAATGTATTTCAGGTACTCTCCCCCTGCTGAGATAATTCCTGATAATTATTCATTTGTTAAGAGTGACAGCATAGTTAATGAAGGCTCAGAAGTTACAATATCTGTAAAGAATTATAACGTAGGGTTTGTTCCGGCAGGAACAGTTGTTTACAGATGGCTGGCTGCTGCTCCTCAGGGCCTTGCTGTGTTGAAATCCGATACTGTTTATTCACCCCTGATGCCGGACAGCAGCTTGACCTCAACGGTTACGTTCAATACTTCGGGAATGAAGGAGCCAAGTGCAACAATTGATACTTTGGAAATTACTTTCGAAGTACTTATGCTTGGCTTGCAGAACGATTACTATCCGTTCAATAATTTCGCATTCACTGATATTGTGATAATGGGCGATTCCACGGGACCTTCTATTGATGTTACATATGATGGAGAGAAAATCCTGCAGGGTGATCTCATTGCCTCAAAGCCCGAGGTGATATTCAGGTTCTTTGATGACAGCAAGCTGCAATATAGTATTGAAGATACTTCCAATAATTTCATCAGGCTCGACGGAAAAAGGATCTACTATACCTTAGGTTCACAACCTAATCCGGAAATAATGTTCACAGCGCCAAACGAAGGAAATCTGAAAACACTTGTCACATTCAAACCCCTGCTTTCTGAAGGAGATCATACATTCCAGTTCTTCGGAATGGATAAAGACGGGAATCGCTCTTCAGATACTGACCATGTTTATGTAAGTTACGCATTCCAGGTGAGGGACCTTTTCAATTATCCAAATCCGATGAATAATGAAACATTTTTCACATTTAATCTATTTGCTTCTGATGCTCCCGAGGCGTGCAGGATAAAGATCTATACAGTTGCAGGCAGACTTATTAAGGATATTTCTTCACCGGCAAAAGTAGGATTTAACCGGATTTATTGGGATGGCAGGGATAACGATGGCGAATATATGGCAAATGGCATATATTTGTATAAGCTGATACTTGAAGGGGGCGGAAAAACCGAGACTTCCATTCAGAAACTGGCGATCCTGAGATAATGAACAGACTCCTGCTGAAATATCTGGTTTTACTGCAGCTTGTTTGTATGCAGTCATTTGCACAGTGGATACCTTTTAATACAGGGACAACATCCAGGTTAACACGTGTATTTTTTGCAGACGCAAATACCGGGTTTATCATTGGGCTATCTGGCACAACCAGAAAAACAACTAATGCCGGTATAAACTGGTCTGCTGTAACGAACTTCACTGCAAACCATTTGTACGGAGTGTTTTTTAATAATACTAACACGGGGTACGTTTGCGGTGACGGAGTTTTCTTTAAGACGATTGACGGAGGCGTAAGCTGGACTCCTCAATCAGTGCCTGCTGAATTGTACAGGAATATTTTTTTTATTAACGACCTCATAGGGTACAGTTGTGCCATCAACGGTTTAATAATCAGAACAACGAATGCGGGAGCCAACTGGTCGGCGCTGAATACGGGTACAACTCAATTTCTCCAGAATGTGAGATTCGCCGATGCTCTAACCGGTTACGCATGCGGCAGCAGCGGAACTTTGATCAAGACAACAAATGGCGGTGAAAACTGGATTACCCTGACAAGCGGAACAACTCTTCCCCTTTTCGCGTTGGCTTTGGTTTCACCTACAGTCGCATATGTAGGCGGCGATGCCGGAATACTGAAAAAGACAACTGATGGCGGGGCAAATTGGATAACCCAAAACTCAAATGCTGCAAACAGGATAGTTAATTTTCATTTCCTGAATGCAAATACCGGTTCAGGTTCAGGGCAAGGAAATATTATTATCAGGACAACTAACGCCGGTGCTGAGTGGATAATGCAGAATAGCGGCATTACCGGTGAAGATTTTGAGGGTGTTTACTTCACATCCGTTCAGACTGGTTATCTTGCTGTATCAGACGGCAGGGTGCTGAAAACGACAACCGGGGGTTTCCCTGTTCCTTCTGCTCCTAATCTTCTTTCCCCGTTGAATGGTGCAGTGAATGTGAGTCTAACGGCACTGCTGGATTGGGATACGGCAACTGCTGCCAAAACATACCAGGTGCAAATAGAGACTGATTCGAATTTTGTAACCCCGGTACTTGACTCATCGGGTATAGTTAATTCACAAATGAACATACCTGCGGGGACACTCTCTAACAACACTTTGTATTACTGGAGAGTAAGAAGCGACAACGCAGGGGGGTCAGGTCCGTGGTCAGTAATTTTCCGTTTTAGAACTATAGTCGCTCTGCCTCTTGCTCCGGGATTGCTGCTCCCTGTTAACGGTGCTTCAAATGTTTCGTTAACTCCGCTTTTTGACTGGGACAGTAACTCCACCGCAACTTTTTACAGATTGCAGGCGGCGCTTGATACATCATTCACAAACCCGCCGGTAGATATTACAAATATTACACAGTCCTTTCTGAATCTGGTTTCTCCTCCCCTGCAAAATAATTTCAGGTATTACTGGAGAGTAAATGCCACAAACCCCGCAGGTACCGGGCCGTGGTCTGCTGTTTTCAATTTTACAACTGTATTGGGACTCCCTGCCGCTCCCGCACATCTATCTCCTCCGAATAATTCAACCGGTATTTCATTGACTCCGGTTTTGGATTGGGTAGATGATATTTCGGCAACATCATACCGCATACAGCTTTCCGAAGACTCAACATTCACTTCACAGAGTATTATGGACTCAACGGGTTTCAGCATTTCTTCAATTACTGTTCCCGCGGGGCTGCTGACAAACGTTAGGAACTATTTCTGGCGGGTAAGGACAACTAACCCCATAGGAACAGGACCATACTCTGTGCCATGGAAATTCACGACCTTGCTTGCGCCGCCTGTTCAGCCCATACTTGTATCACCGCCTAATAATTCAACCGACATTTCTACTACTCCCACACTTGACTGGGACAGCGTTCCGTATGCAGCAAGTTACAGGATTCAAATATCAACAGATCCCGGATTCGTGACGACAATCACGAACATTTCCGGCCTGACTGCTTCGCAGTATAACGTTCCGGGTGGAGTGCTGGAAAACAATACCTTATATTACTGGAGGGTAAATGCAACCAATGCAGCAGGTACGAGCCCGTTTTCTGCTGTTTGGAATTTCAGAACTATCATTTCTCCCCCTGTAGCTGCACCTAATTTGATAAGTCCGCCCAACGGAGCCACCAACCAATCAGCAACTCCAACCCTTGATTGGAATGACGTATTTGGAACTAACGGATACAGATTGCAGGTATCCAATGATTCGCTTTTCAATAATATACCGGTACTGGATACAACTATCACGCCGTCACAATTCACAATACCGGCAGGCATTCTAATTGGGAATACTTATTATTACTGGAGAGTCCGCGGATTCAACGTTGGCGGATTCGGTCCATGGTCAGTGACCTGGCGTTTCCGTACGGGACCGATAGGTATTTCTCCTCTGGGCAATGAAATTCCTGCTGAATTCAAATTATACAGCAATTATCCCAATCCATTCAATCCTGTTACAACAATCAAGTTTGATATTCCCGTAAGTGACAGGGTAATGCTTTCTGAAGTAAAATTGACGGTATTTGATGTAACAGGAAAAGTAATTGCCATTATTGTGAACGAAAGGCTGAATCCGGGTAAATATGAAATTGCGTGGGATGCTTCGCAGTTTGCAAGCGGCATTTACTTTTACAGGTTGACTGCGGGAGAACATACGGGTATAAGAAAGATGATACTTCTAAAGTGAGTCTGGTGGCAGATTATCGTTTCTTTATCGTAGTTTCAGCATGTCATGTTTTACTTCTTTATTAAACGGAATGACATTTGAGGGTTCTTTTCGGGATGTTTAAAAAAATGCTTGACAGTTCAAGGAACAATTCTCTTGCAAACAGATTACGTCGAAAAAGATTTAGAATGTTCAGAAATATGCTCAAGGAACTACCCCGGCCTGTAAGGATCCTTGATCTTGGAGGAAGCGAGAATTTCTGGATACAAATGGGACTAGCGGGAATCTCTGCCTACGAAATAACACTGGTAAATACTGAAGAAATCAGAACAACCGCCGGGAATATCAGATATGTAAAGGAAGATGCCTGTAATTTCGCAAGTCTTGGACTGGAATTTGATATTATTTTCTCCAATTCTGCGATTGAGCATATTGGCGGAAGCGAAAGAATTAAACTACTGGCAAGCGAAATAATATCATCAGGGAGGCCCTTTTTCGTCCAGACTCCTAGCTATTATTTCCCTTTTGAGCCTCATTTTCTCTTCCCATTCTTTCAGTATTTCCCTGAAAGATTTATGATCTTTTTGTTATTGAATTTCAACATGGGCTGGTTCTCCAAATGCAACAGCCGTGCTGAAGCAATTGCTCTCATACGCAGTAACCGCCTATTGAAAAAATCTGAACTCAAATATTGCTTCCCCGGGGCAAAATTGATAAAAGAGAGATTTCTCGGGTTGACCAAATCATACATTGTGCTTGGAAGTAAATGATATGTTATTGTTTCTTGAAGATCAAGTGAATGCTTAAATATGATCTTTTGTCATAAAAGCCGAAGAGCTTCACTTGGTAGTTTCTGTTCAGTGCTGACGAAATGGTGTAATACTATAATCCATTTGAAAATTATCATCGCGAAGTGATTTCCATTGGCGCGAATCGAAGATAGAGAAGGCAGATTGCAAAATCTTCCTTCTCTATTGCCAAAAATCAACCTACCGTTAACAGGGTATGCCAACGCAATCAAATTATTTGTTTCTCTGCCGTAAACACGCTATTTTCCATTTGCAGTAAACTTATCACTTAAATATGGTATTGAGTTCACTAACGAAATAGGTTAATTTTGACTAGTTTAATTAGGTAATTAATAAGCCTATAGGAGACTCGAATAATGAAAGCCGTAAATTTACTGATTTCAACGTTCCAGGTTATAGTAGTAGTGCTTTACATACTCTTTTACAATGTTCAGTATTTCTACTCTTTATACGGAACAGTACAGAACCTGATAAGTGTTGTAGCAAAATAGAAGGAGATTATTATTCAATAATCTCCTTTTTCAATTCCCCTTGCACAATCTAACTCACAATTTAAACAGATATTGGAACTTGGCAAAAAACTGCCTTTGTGATTCAACAAATCTTGACCTTCCTGCAGAATTGCGGTAATCGGTCAAATCATGAGTTGAACCGATGTAGAATATAGTAAATGGGTTCCATTTGTAGCTGAAAAGCGGATCGACATCAAATCTCTTATCAAACGAATCATACTGCACTATAAGCCGGAGGAAGAAATGTTTTGTGAACTGAAAAGAAGTCTTATTCCTGAAAATGTAACCTGCATACAGCTTCTCGCCGCCTCTATTCCTGCTTAACTCATAATAATAGTAAGTATTTTCCAAAGTCAGGTTATTCACCGGTTTCAAAGTGAGCCAGAGTTCAGAATTCAACCCCCAACCAACAAATGACGGCTCTTCATCTCTTACAATGAATTTGCCGGATTCAATGAATGCTCCTCCCCTTATCCTTGAATCAGTATTAATGTTCAGATTTATCCACCCTCTGTGTACATTCTTGTGGTAAACGTCATAATAATTCTCATTATTTACAGCAAGCATTCCAATTGAAAAATTGATCTGCTTTGCAAACTGGAAATAGACTTCCGGCACCAGCCATTGTTCTTTTATCCTGTTATCATAATCATACTGAGTGCCTCCGCTGAAGCTCGGCTCTACCCTAAGCAAAAACTTACTTTGTGGATAGATTGTGAACCCTTGCCACACGCCTATTTCACGGAAGTCATTCTTTCCGAGATAACCCAGGTCCCTCCTTGCTTCGGGAGGAGCAACATTAATGTAGAACTCACCGTTCCAGTGTCTGGTTTTTCTTGTAAGATTTATCGTGCCTCCGAAATTAGAATAAGCTTCTCCGTTGAATCCGGCATCATTACCGCTTTTGTTGAATTGAGTAGTTTCTTCATAAAGTAAAGAATCGTTAAGCTCTTTTGTAAAGTAACCAAGCAGCTGCCAGTTGATATAATAGTTCTTCCAGAAATTCAGTGTTCCGTCAAAACCTATTACCCTGTTGTAACTATCTCCAACTTCACGGTCAGTGCCTATTAGTCCAAGGAAAGACTCCCCGGTAAGACTTTTCTTCAGCCTTATGACATTGCTGAATGATTTAAGGTCAGTTTCCACCACGTCACTTCCGTATTTTTTGGGAATAATGAAAGGTGTATTCTCATCATAGCCCATCAGGTAACCAACATCAAACGCATCTATTTTTCCAATCATCTTCGCAGTAAAAAGGGGATTATTCAGCATCCTAGTATACACAACCTGGAGCTGAGAACTGAAAGTGTTCATTCCATCAAGAAAGAAGGGTCTTTTTTCAGGATAAAAGATAGCTGTTGATGTATTGACATCTACCTGAGCTGCATCAGACTCAACCTGTGAAAAATCCGGGTTGAAACTTAGCTCTCCGGTCAGATTGGAAGTGAATCCATATTTAACACCAAATCCAGCATCACCTTTTATCTTTTCGTTGATGAATTTTGAATCCGGGTCACCGGATCTTTCCCTGAATCCCAACTGAGAGCCGAGTACAAACGGAAGAAGTTCAAGCTGTTTGCCTTTCTTCAGGTTTCTGAATCCGCGCAGCACACCTGCCTGGCTCATTAACTCTGAATTATCTCTTGATATCTTAGCCCATGACATTTGTACCCTGCTATCACGCGGCCTTGTGCGTATTATGTGGACACCCCACTCCTGTATATCTTTTTCCGGAAATCGAAGGCTCTTAAAGGGTATTGCTATCTCAACGATCCATTTATCTTTGTAAATCTTAGCTTCCGAATCATAAAGCATGTCAAAATTCATTTCCTCACTCTGTTTCGTCCAGATCCCGTCACCCTGAATTCCATACGGGTTTAGGAATATTTCGTAAGCCTGTTTGTTGTCATTATATGTATCTATCAGAACCCCGACATAGTCATCATTGTATATTTTGTCCCTATCTGTAAGGCTGACCCTTAGCTTTGACATCTGGTTATCATAGCAGATGAAAGCTATGTACAGATTATCGTCATCATAGGTCATTTTCACATCTGTTTTGACAAGTGCCTTGGTGTTATCGTTGGGTTCTATCTCAACAAAATCAGTAGCGGTTTCGCAGCTATCCCAAACCGGTTCATCAATACGGCCATCAATATTGATCGATAAACTGCTGCATTTTGAAATTGTTATCGAGGGCCTGGTGTTTGCAGTAGTAGAATCACTTGAAGAAGCATCCTGGCACCTGATGCAGAGCGGGAAGATAAATAATAGAATCAGTATATAACAGAAGCCCATTTTCATATTATGAATACCTGTTTATTTGACGTGATTCGCCTGCAGAAAGTTGCACTTTTCATTTATGATGCTTGACGTAAATAAATGGTTTATTAATGACTTGAAAATTCAAAGCCTGCCGCAAATATTGACCCTGTAATGAAAATTTCCACGCAAAATAGGTTTCTTTTGTCCTTATTTCCAGTCTTTTTAACATTTCTTTTGGCGTTTGCAATGGAATTGCCTTCACAAACAATCACCAGAATTTCAAAAGTGAATTTCGAAGGGAATAGTGTTTTTTCGGATAAAGAACTGAGCAATTTCATCTCCTCTAAGGAAGGCGCGCAATTAATCGAAAATCAACTAGACCTGGACCTTAAGAATATCGTGAAGAATTATCAGTCTGCCGGTTACCTGGATTGCCGCATTGCTGAATTAAGAAAAGAATTCAATTTTGATTCAACAACCGTCGAATTAAGCATTAAAATAGATGAGGCTAAACAAGTCCTTATCGGAGATGTGGTAATTACCGGTAACAGGATATTTACTGCATCTTATCTCAAGGGTCTTATTGAAACCAGACCGGGAGTACCGCTTGAAGAACGGGCATTGGATGCCGATATGAAAGAGATACTGAACCGGTATGAAAAAAGAGGTTACACTTTTGCTACGGTTAGTATAAGTAATATTGAAACTTATTCTGATGGATCAAACACCAGGTTAAGAATAAATATCCGCGTAGAGGAAAATGACAGGGTCAAAATTGATAACATTATAATTGAAGGAAATACCGCTACTAAAAGAGAAGTTATCACCAGAGAGATCACTCTGGGAGAAAATAACACCATATCCAGGGAGAATCTTCTTGAAATAAAACGCAGACTTGAAAACATCGGGTACTTTGAAAGCGTTGAGCAGCCGAAGATCCTCAAATATAAGAACTCAACTGTTCTTCTTATAAAAGTTCGCGAAGGGAATACAAATACCTTTGACGGAGTTTTGGGATATGTGCCCCCCACTCAGTCAGAGGAAACCGGTTATTTGACCGGACTTGTCAATCTTTCTCTTAGAAATCTTTTCGGAACCGGCAGAAAGCTTGAGGCGAGGTTTAAGAAAGAGATCAAAACAACCCAGGAGCTGGAACTGAAATACCTTGAGCCCTGGCTACTAGGTTATCCCGCAAATGTGAACCTTTCATTCTTTCAGAGAATAGAGGATTCCAGCTTCATTAAACGCGATTTTGGAACCAAAATCGATGCAATGCTCTCAAAGAAATTCACTCTTTCGGCTCTATTCAGTTTTGAACGCGTCATACCCTCTTTGACTGAGAATATATTCTCGGTTTTTGACAGCAGGGTTCTTGCTGCCGGGATCGAGCTTCGCTTCGACAGCCGGGATTATGTTTACAATCCTTTTTCCGGTCTTCTGTACAGAACATCCTATACCGCAGGACAAAAGAAAATATACAATGCATCACAGTTCACAAATTACAATGTTCCTTCAGATTTCACCGTTCAAAGAGGTTCCATGGATCTTGATTTTTATTATTCATTCTTCAGAAGGCAAAGTTCACTGATCGGAGTACACGGTATAGAAATCCGAACACCGAGATTTGAAACTGCCGACCTGTTCAGATTTGGCGGGATAAACTCGGTGCGGGGCTACAGAGAAGGTCAATTCCTTGCCTCACGCGCGGCGTGGAGCACTATAGAGATCCGCTACTCGCTTACAAGGAAGAGCTTCGCAGCTGTATTCTATGACATGGGTTATTACCTCAGGCCGGATGATGAGATATCGGCAATTCAAGCCCAGGAAGGTTTCGTTTACGGTTACGGGCTGGGAATAAGAATAGAAACAGCTCTTGGAATGTTCGGAGTCAGCTATGCTCTGGGTAAAGGTGATTCAGCACTTGAAGGCAAGGTTCACTTCGGGCTTATCAATGATTTTTAATGAGCCCTAATAGTATATGATCTTATAATCAAAACCGGTTTTGTCTGCAACTTTTTTGCCTATATCGCATTCATTGCATCTTTGGCGAGTACAATAGAAATTGTACAATTGAATTGATGCCTGCTCCAGTGAAGGTGTATTTATGTTAATTTCGAATCTCTCAAACAACTGAGTTCTCATAACCTTCAGGACTGAATTTTCGGGATCTGTCCTCAAAACCCTGTAAATATTATTTACGTTTACACGTACATTAGGAAGAGAGAATATTCTTGAATACAAAAATGTAAACGGAAGAATTACATTTATAATAATATCACCGATTCTCTGCATTCCCAAAAGTACATTTTTCATTTTTGACTCTTTTCCAAAATCATAATGTGAATTCCAATAGTCATCAGGTTCCGGAAGCAACAGATCTGTGTAATATTTATATAACTTACTCGGTTTCACCGAGACCTGGTCAGAGTATGTAACCATGGATTTCAAAAGTCCTTTTTGGAGAATGTTCAATATTAGCTGTGAACCGTAGGCAATTCTTACGGTCGGGAAATTCTGCGGCCTGAGTCCGTAAAATGCCCAGTCATGTCTTGCGAGTCTCTCAGGATTCAACTCGCTTTTTACGGAGCCCCAAAATTCTTTTACCTTATCAATGTACTCATCTTTCATTCTTACGTCGAACAGCAATCCTGCAGTTCCAAAAAGAACTGACTGAAGCCTTATCACATCATCCCCGTCACCTTTTAGGATTGCCCTAAGTCTTTCCAGCGGCAGGAACTTTGTAAGCTTAAGCATTTGCTCCTTATTCTTGGAGTAACCAAGTGCTTCGAAGAGAAATTCATATAAAGTCTGCTCCCACAATTTTCGTTTAACCGTTAAGCTTCCCGTATCTCCGCCGTATTGTGCAGTAAGTTCATCAAGCCGGGTGTAAATCCTTTCGACCTTTAAGTCAAAGCGCTGCCTTGAAAGTCTTTCAAGCCACATCATTAATTGAGCTTTGCTTATATCGGGAGTTTTACCGCTGCAGGGAAGCCGGAATTGCCCTGAGGGTTTGGAAATTACTGCCTGCCAGATTTCGTGAATAGATGACTTTAAATGGTTTGCAAGAATTACAGTTGGTACATCTCTTTTTATCCGGAGTTTTGGAGGGGTTTTATCCTCTGAATCCCACATTACAACATGCAGAATTAAGGAATTATACTTCCGGTCCTTGTGGTGATCGTGCTCAATCCAGTTCTTGTATTCCCGGTGAATTTCAACATCACCGGTTAGAGTTTTACCTCCTATTATAATCTTAGCGTTATTGTAATCAGGACCGGAATCATAGTTGCGCTTGCCATGATCTATAACTTCAACTTCTTCGCCGCTATCTGCAACAAGGTTTCCGTAAAAGCTCCTGCCGCCTTCCCATATCCTGCAGATAAATGACTCGTTGATATTTAATGTCGGTTTCAAATTGAAATAATTCGATCGATCAACGCTGAATTGATGCACGTCAGATTATTTAAAAAACAAATTGTATTCAGCAGAATTTTTACATCAATGGGATAAGGGAATCCTTCAGAACGAAATTACTTTAAACCACAGCTACTTCTTTTTCGAATCAATTAACTTATTTATTTCGTCTCTTGCTTTCTGAGCAGCTTCTCCAACAATTGCCTTGAACTCAACAGCATTCTGAGCTTTCGGAGCTGAGTAGATTATAGAACGGCTCTGATTTATAACAAAAAGGCTATGGTTCAGCGAGTTTATTGTCTTTTCCAGCGAACCTTTTTGTGCTCCGATACCGGGAATCAGAAGCGGAGTTTCAGGCAAATTCTTAGTTATCTTTTCAAGTTCTCTGGTGTGGTTTGCACCCATTACAAATCCGATCTTCTGGTCATTCCACGATACTGCTTTTTCAACAACAACTTCCCACAGCGGCTGTTTGCCTATTTTAAGGAACTGAAAATCATTGGCTCCGTAATTAGATGTGAGGGCAAGTATCCATACATACTTATTCTTTCTGCGCAAGAAAGGACGTGCTGAATCCTGCCCCATGTAAGGCTGTACAGTAATAGAGTCAAACCCGAATTCATCAAGGAAAGTCTGCGCATAAAGCTCGGTGGTGTTTTCAATATCACCCCGCTTAGCATCGGCAATCGTTATCTGGTTTTGCGGAATTACGGCAAGTGTGGATTGAATAGCGGAGAGTCCGCGCTCAAGAGCCCTTTCATAGAAAGCGACATTAAGCTTGTACCCGCAGGTGAATTCCTTTGTAGCTTCAACAACAAGGCTGTTAAATTCAGCAATTGGATTAACCGCAGTTTGCAGGAACTGGGGAACTTTAGTAATATCGGTATCAAGTCCCACAACCAGATGCGAATTGGTCTCTCTTAATGCCTGTTTAAACTTTTTTAGAAAATGCAATATTCTTCAATTAAAAATTACGAATTATGAATTATGAATTTGAGGCTCCTTGTTTTAGACGTAATCCTTTCTGTTTCTGTAAGCATTCAATATTATGCCGAGCATAATGAGATTTGAAAGTAAAAATGATACACCATAGCTCATAAAGGGCAAGGGAATCCCTATAACAGGCATAATCCCCATGATCATCCCCAGATTTATTAATATGTGAAACGAGAAAATGGTTGCAAACCCAATACAGCAGATGCTCAGAAATTGGTTCTTGCAGATATATGCAATATGTATGGTTTGCCAGATCAGGATAAGAAAGAGCAGAACAACAGCTATAGAACCGATAAAACCAAACTCCTCTCCAACCATGCAGAAGATAAAATCTGTCCACTGTTCAGGAATATATTTCAATTGTGTCTGGGTTCCCTGTAAAAATCCTTTACCCGTCAATCCCCCGGAACCTATGGCTATCTTTGACTGAATAACATTGTACCCTGCACCAAGCGGGTCAGATTCAGGGTTGAACATAGACATAATTCTTTTCTGCTGGTACGGCTGCAGTTTACTGTAAACCATGTTGACAGAAAGTCCGGAAGCTATTGATATACAAACTATCACAACAGATATAAGGATATTCCGCTTGAACAATAACATCATAGCTATAATGAACAGTACTGCCGCAACAAAATACCAAGTTCCAAGAAATGCACAGACTGCCGTAATTGCGGGTGCAATAATAAAGAACATTATGTAATTGGGCATACCTGCCCAGTACAAAACCGGCAGCAGGAGAAACAGAAATACAAGTGTGGTACCCATATCTGGCTGCAGCATTATAAGGACAACAGGGATAATGCAGATACCCACTGCAAAGAAGAAGTCCCGCGGTTTTGTCACGTCTGCATCCTGGTGCTTGTTCGAAAGGAAGAATGCCAGTGCCATTACCGTTGCAACTTTTGCGAACTCCGAAGGCTGAATTCCGAATCCTGCTATACTGAACCAGCTTGTTTGCCCTTTTATTTTCTTTCCGAGGAACAATACAGCGATCAGCAGAAGAATCACCAATCCGTAAAACAAATAGCTGGACATTGAAAGATACTTTGGGGGAGTGTACATTATGGCAAGCACAATCAGTATACCAATACATGCAGAAATAAGCTGCTTCGTGAAGTTACCCGAAACCAGTTCATTCCCGTAAGTAGCGCTGTAAATAGCCAGCAGCCCGAAAGTAATCAGGGCGAATGCCGAAATGAACACCACAAAATTGAATCTTTCGAATAACTTAGTTTGCATTATCTGATAACGATCTTGAAATTATTTCACTTATTCAATTAGCTCCGAAAGTTTCCTTTACTTCCGATTCATCTGTAAGCCCGAGCAGATATTTCAGGATAATACGCTGGGCAATGGGCGCAGCAACGGTTGCCCCAAATCCGGCGTTTTCTACCATTACGCAAATTGCGATCTTCGGATCATCTGCAGGCGCATAGGCTATGAACCATGAATGGTCCTGGCCATGCGGATTTTGCGCCGTGCCTGTCTTGCCGGCTATTTGTACTTCTGAACTGCGTATTGATCTTCCTGTACCGTTCCCGTTAACAACAAGATACATTCCTTTTTGAATTATCTTGAAATACTCTTTCTTTATGGGTAATTCTCTCTTCTTATATGTGACCGGAACAAGTTCGCCGGTCTGCGGATTCTTAAGGAACTTCACAAGATGCGGCTGATAATACGTTCCTGAGTTACTGAGCATTGCCGTATAGTTAGCCATCTGCACGGGTGATACACCAAGCTCACCCTGTCCTATTCCCAAACTTACTACATACCCTTCAGTCCAACCTTTGGGCCCGTATCGCTTATTGTAATACTCAGTCGATGGCAAAAGTCCCTTGGTTTCTTCAGGAATATCAATTCCTGTTTTATCACCGAACCCGAGGATCCTTCCGTATTTGGACCAGTTATCAAGCCCAATCCTTAAAACAAGCTTGTAATAGAATACGTTGGACGAATGTTCGATTGAAGTCGGAATAGTGATCGAGCCGTACGCACCGTGATCGCCAAATACTTTGTCTCCGAATCGGAAGCTTCCTTCGCATGGAATGGTTGAATTGGGTTTCATGATTCCCTCTTCAAGCGATGCAAGCGCAGATACCATCTTATACGTTGATCCGGGCGGGTACCTTGTCTGTGTTGCGCGGTTGAAAAGCGGTTTGTTCGGGTCAGTATTCAGCGCTGTCCAAACCTGAGGCGAAAGCTTCCCGCTGAAATAGTTCAGGTCATAATCAGGCTTGCTGACCAAACAAATAACTTCGCCGTTATTCGGGTCAAGAGCCACAATTCCGCCTGTCCTTCCTTCAAGCAAAGTCTCGGCGTATTTCTGCACATCTGCATCAACGCTGAGGATAAGGTCATAGCCCGAAATGGACTTCACATCGTTCTTGCCGTCATTTAAGGGACCGACTTCCTTGCCTTTTGAATCCTGCAAAATGAACTCATAACCTTTTTCGCCCCTAAGATAATTCTCATATCCTGCTTCAAGACCGGTCGTGCCTATCAGGTCACCCTGTTTGTAATAATCTCCCTGTTGTTTGTTAAGCATGTTTTGAGAGATCTCTTTTGTATATCCAATTAGGTGCGTTCCCCTGAAATCTGTGGGATAAAGCCTTATTGGATCAATACTGTAATCTACGCCTTTGAGTATTTCCCTGTTTTCTTCAATAAACGAAATCACCCTGAAATCAACATCTCTCATGATCCTTGTCGGGATGAACCTGTTTGTACCTTCTATTTTCTTCAGCTCCTCTTTTAAAAAGGCAGGTTCAACATTTATAAGGCTGCACACAATTCCGATCGCATTAGTATCAAATTCCTTTTTTGTTATTGTTACACTATAAGAAGGTTTGTTATCGACCAAAAGCCTGCCGTTCCTGTCAAATATGAGACCTCTTGCAGGCGTAGTTATTATTGTTTTGACGGAATTCCTTTCGGCATCCTTATCAAACTTCTCGGGATTTATCACCTGTAGCTGCACCAGCCTGCCGCCTATGACAAAACAGATGATAAATGAGAAAACATAATAGAAATTTTTTCTTTTGGTCAGATCCATCTATTACCTTGAAAATCTCCTTTTCCTGGCGAAAAGCACAGGGAATACACTGAACAGTGCAGTATAAACTGTAGTTGGAACAACGTATCTCAATACCATATCACTCATTTCCAGGCTGGTTCCCTGAAAGTAAATATAATAATACAGAAAATTGTTGACCAGTGAACAGAAAGAAACAATTACAATAAAACGGTATGTATTAAGATACCGCTCCATCTTAAGCTCATTATGGAAGTACCCTGAAACAAAACCCGACACAGTTTTTGCAAGTGCCATCAGACCGATAAAAGAGAAACTGAAAATATCCAGCACAATTCCGGAAAGAAATCCCGAAATGCCTCCGATGATCTTGCCTCTTTTGATACCAACATACACAAGCCCTATTATGACAATATCGGGTGTTATCCTGTATTCTGTCACATCAATAAAACCGATCAGCGTCTTCTGAATAATTACCAGGCCAAGCAGAATTCCCGCATATTTCAGGTAATCTATCATCGGGGACTATTTAGCCTTCTCACTGAATCTCTTTTCAAGTTCTTTACGCTCTAAATCCGTTAGAAACTTAAGTACAAAGACCTCTTCGAGTGTTTCAAAATCAACAAAGCATTCTATTTCAATATGTTTGAACAGATTATCTTTTGTACCATCCGTTGTTGCATACCCTATCGGGAGCCCCGGCGGGAAGACATTGCTGTATTCCGAAGTAATAATGACATCTCCAACTTTGACATCGGCGCTTTTTGAAACGTTCTTCATAAGTACTTTGCCTTCACCGTCCCATGAGATTATCCCGTCTACCCTGCTGCGCTGGTCTTTAGCGCTCACTTTAAGATCCCTATTTAAGAGAATTTGGGCAATACTGTAATTCTTACTGGTGGCAACAACCTTTCCTACAAGCCCTTTATCGGTAATTACGGGCATACCTATCTTAACTGAATCGAACTCGCCTATATCTATTGTTATATTATTCCTGGTCTGGATAAGGGTTTTGCCGATGACCTTTCCTGTTGCCACTCGGTAATTTGTCCGTTGTTTGAACTCGAGCATTCCGTTCAGTCTTAGATTCTCCAGCTTGGATTCTTTAAGTCTGCTTAGTTCACGCGAAAGTTCGAGATTTGATTCACGTAGTGACTTATTCTCTCTTTCAAGCTCAAAAATATTCGGGATGAAAGAAAATCCGCTCTGCATTACGCCTATGACATTAACAGCAACAACTCTTAAGAATCTTATCTGTACATTATCGTTCTGGAAAATGAGTATAATGCTGATAAGGATGAGAGCAGAAAATATCAGGTATTCTTTTAGATTGCCAAGATATGAGAGAAGAGTCTTCATTAGCTGATTGGAATTGAAATGTAGCTGTGATAAATTAAAAAAAGAATCGGAAAGTAAGAGCAGTCAACTTCAAAAGGGAACTATCAATACTTTTTGCTTCTGATCAAAACCTTATTATACTTTTGCAGGTCTTCAAGGACTTTTCCGGCGCCCCTGACAACTGCAGTAAGCGGGTCTTCAGCAACATGAACAGGAAGATTGGTTTCAAGCCTGATACGTTCATCAAGGCCTTTTATCAGTGCCCCGCCGCCGCTCAGCATAATTCCGCGGTCAAGTATATCGCTGGCAAGCTCCGGCTGAGTGCTTTCAAGTGCTACCTTAACAGCACGGATTATCTGGTTCACAGGCTCACTTAAGGCCTCACGTATCTCTATTGAGCTTACTTCGGTCATTTTCGGCAGTCCTGAGACCAAATCACGTCCTTTTACTTCAATAATAACCTCTTCTTTAAGCGGCATAACAGAGCCGACCTGGCACTTTATCTCTTCAGCAGTCCTTTCACCTATCAGGATATTATAGTTTTTCCTGAAGTACTCAACAATTGCAACATTAAGCTCATCACCCGCAACACGGATAGAGGCTCCGTTTGCAATTCCGGAAAGTGAGATGACGGCAATTTCAGTTGTTCCTCCGCCAATATCAATAATCATGTTACCGACCGGTGAAGAGACATCAAGTCCCACACCGATAGCTGCTGCCATAGGTTCAGCAAGCAGATAAACTTCTTTGGCCCCTGCATGTTCCGCTGAATCTCTCACAGCACGTTTTTCAACTTCGGTAATTCCGCTTGGAACACAAATGACAACTTTTGAACTGGGGAAAATACTTGAATGAACTTTTTTGATAAAAGCTCTAAGCATTCCTTCGGCAATTTCAAAATCTGCAATAACACCATCACCCATCGGGCGGATAGTCTTTATCCCCTTGTGGGTTTTTTCATGCATTTGTTTTGCTTCGTGACCAACAGCGATAATTTTCTTCGTTGTTTCATCAAAAGCAACGATGGAAGGCTCGTTAAGGATTATACCTTTACCTTTGATGTAAATAAGAGTGTTCGCAGTGCCCAGGTCTATTGCAATTTCAGCTGATAAAAATCCGAATAATGCCATTAATATTTAGATCCCTATTGTAGTATATTTAACGTTATCGTTTTTTCGAGAAATTATGAAAAACCAATTTGCAAATATAAGGTTTAATTTTATTATAATAAGTGAACATTTTGGTTCTTACCCTAGGTTTTTTTCACAAGTGAGAAGTTCAGGAACGAATCTCTTAATGTCTAAAATGCCTAACACTTGTTAGGACCATCGCAAGTCCATATTCGTTTGCCGCTTTAATTACTTCTTCATCATTTACTGAACCGCCTGGATGGATAACGGATCTTGATCCGGCTTTGGCAGCCTCTATAACACCATCAGGGAACGGGAAGAACGCGTCCGAAGCCACAGAGCACCCTTCAAGCCCTATGTTGAAGCGCTTTGCCTTATTCACAGCCAGCATACTGGAATCAACCCTTGAAGGCTGTCCGCCCCCTATTCCGCAAGTTCTGCCGTCTTTGGCGTAAATAACAGCATTTGACTTTGTATGCTTGCAGACTTTCATTGCAAAAAGCAGATCCTTCATTTCTTCATCACTTGGTTTGCGCTCGGTTACAACTTTAAGTTCGTTCTCATTCACTACAATTGAATCTCTATCCTGAATAAGTATTCCTCCATTGACTGATTTCAGCTCCATTTGGTCGCCTAGATCGGGCCTGTTATATTTTATGATCCTTCTGTTTTTCTTTTTGAACAGAAAATCAAGCACACCCGTGCCAAAATCCGGAGCAATAATTATCTCAGTAAACACTTTATCTATTTCTGTAGCAGCGTCCATTTCAAGTTTTCTGTTCACTATGACGATCCCGCCGAAAGGTGAAACAGTATCAGTTGAAAATGCCTTGGAATATGCGTCTTTTATATCGTTCCCAATAGCTGCGCCGCAGGGGTTTGTATGTTTTAGAATTGCACAGGCAGGTTCATCGAATTCGTTTATCAGATTATACGCAGCATCAATATCCAGAATGTTGATGTAAGACAGTTCTTTTCCGTGGAGCTTTTCGAATATCTGTTCAAACCCCTTATCGCCGATATTATACAGTACAGCATTCTGGTGCGGGTTCTCACCATACCTTAACTCTTCATAGTTAGTGAAATAAATATCAAAGATGCCGCTTTTCTGACCGGATATTTTTCTGTAATAATTCGCAATGTTTATATCATACGAAGCAATGTACTCGAATGCATCTGCAGCCAGAAGCTGGTTAATATCTTTTTTCTCATCAAGCGATTCAAGGTAGAATTCATACTGCTGCGGGTCAACAATGATGCCAACACTTTTGAAATTCTTTGCCGCTGCTCTAATAAGGGATACGCCGCCAATATCTATCTGCTCAATAGCCTCCTCAACAGTGCAGCCGGGCTTTCTGACCGTCTGTTTGAAAGGATAGAGGCTCACACAAACCATATCAAAAAGCTCAAATCCGTGCTGTTTTACTTCATTCTGGTGGTCGGGATTTGTTTTGTCAGCAAGGATTCCGGCAAATATCAAATGCTGCAGGGTCTTTACTCTCCCTCCCAACACTTCGGGAGCTTTGGTTATCTCCTCTATTGTCTTTATCTTTAATCCGCTTTCTTTAAGCAGTTTTGCAGTGCCGCTTGTTGAGACGATTTCAAATCCTCTTGAAGCAAGCTCCCTTGCAAAATCCGTGATACCTGATTTATCGTAAACGCTTATTAATGCTCTTTTCATTTTGGTGTCCTGATGAAAACCTTATTATTTCTTAATGAAACTTTTTTTTCTTCAAACAGTCTTATGGCCTGTGGGTAAAGCCTGTGTTCAGTTCTTAAAACTCTTTTGCGGAGCTTCTCTGCATCATCACCCGGCTTAACCGGCACTTCTTTCTGAATTACAATTGCACCGTTATCATAAACCTCATCAACAAAGTGGACAGTTGCTCCCGTAGTTTTCACTCCGGCTTTCAACACTGCTTCATGAACATTTATCCCGTACATCCCTTTTCCGCCGAATGCAGGCAGCAATGCTGGGTGAATATTGATTATCCTATTTCTGAATTTTCTGATAATTTGTGGACTGAGCATCTTCATATAACCGGCAAGCAAAATCATATCTACCTTGTGTTTTTTAAAAAGGGAAAGCAGCTTACTGGTGAATTCCTCCTCGGAATTGAACTGCTTCTGTGATAAGTGGAAAGAGGTAATTTTATTTTTTGAGGCAGTCTTCAGCGCTCCTGATTTAGAGTTATTGCTTATAACCAGGACGACTTTTGAACTTATTTTCCTTTGTTTTGCTGCGTTAAGGATGGCTTTTAAGTTCGTACCGCTTCCGGAGGCCAAAACGCATAAATTCAAAGCCAATTTGTACGGAAATTTATTGATTTTAAGCAAAAATAGCAAAAAATGTCTTAACAATCAATTAATAAATTGCAAAATTTGAACAAAATTTATATATTTGTAGTCTTTAATATTATTTAAGCTAAAAAGGATACAAGTAAAAATGAAAAAGGGCACACACCCGAAATACAGGCCGGTTGTTTTTAAGGATGTTTCATCTGATTTTACTCTTTTGACGAGATCATCGGCTGATTCAAAAGAAACCATAATGCACGAAGGCAAAGAATACCCGTTAATAAAGATCGATATTTCAAGCGCTTCGCATCCGTTTTTTACCGGTAAGAACATTCTGCTGGATAGCGCCGGACGCGTTGAGAAATTCAACAGGAAGTATGCTAAAAGAAAGCCCAAAACAGAAGTTAAAGCAGAGGAAGTTAAGGCTGAAGAAGTAAAAACAGAAGAAGTTAAAACCGAAGAATCCAATACCGAAGCTGTTTCATAGGCAATAATCAAAGCTTTCAGGCTTTTGAATAAAATAAAAATTTATCAGATCCTCAAATTACAGTTCCTGAAATGAACATATGTATATTTGAGGATTTTTTTATTACCCGCCTAGCCCCTGTTAACCTCTTAAGGCATACATCAAAGATCATTTGCGGTGAATCCACACTTTACGAAAAAATAACAGAAAACATACCGGGTAAGCATAAAGTAATGCTTCACTCGCGTAATTACATTGCCGCATATTGCAGGGAAAAATTCCCGGGTACTGCAGTAAACGAGCTGTATGACGGCGCGTTCATATTCCTTAATGCAAGAGTCGTTTTCAATGACAGGAAACTGAAAGATATTTTCAAACATTTCAGGAAAAAAAATAACGACGCACTTGTTCAGGATAACACTATTATTGCATTCCACACCACGGAAGATAAAACAAAGCTATATAAAGAAGTAATTAACAATACTGACGGAAATCTTGTTTCACTTGCTGATATTGACTGGCTGGGTTTAACAAGAACCGAAACTAGCAGTTATACTGTGATAAACTACCCCTCTGATCTGATACTCCATCATGAAAAAGAACTGAAGCATGATCTGGAGCAAATGATGGGTAAGAAGAAGCTGCATGTTTCATCTAAATCCAAAGTGGGTAAGAATGTTGTGTTTGATACGAGCGAAGGAAGAATTTACGTTGGCAAAAACACGGTAATTGAGCCGTTTACATATATTAAAGGACCTGTTTACGTTGGAGAAAACTGCGCACTCCGCTCCGGTACGCAGTTGTACGGACCTGTCAGAATAGGCAATAAATGCAAGGTATCGGGTGAAATAACAAGCTCCATACTGCACTGGTACGTAAACAAGCAGCATTACGGATTCCTGGGGCATTCATATCTGTGTGAATGGGTTAACCTGGGAGCCGGGACGACAACCAGCAACCTGAAAAACAATTATTCCATGATCGAGCTGAATATAGAGGGCGAGAAAGTAAATACTGATTCGATGTTTCTCGGAAGTATTATTGGTGACCATACTAAGACAGGCATCTGCACTATGCTTAATACGGGTTCGCTTGTTGGAGTATCTTCAAATCTGTACGGTTCCGGATATCACAACAAACAAGTCCCTTCATTCAGCTGGGCAGATTCATCAGCCGGCGAGAGCAAGGTGTATGATATCGAAAAAGCACTGAATACTGCGAAGGTCTCAATGAAAAGAAGAAATGTTGAAATGTCCGAAGCTTATGAAGCAATGTTCAGGGAAGCATTTGAACAGAAAGATGAATCGCCAAAACTATGAAGATATCGGGCAAAACAAAAAGCATCATGAGCGACCTTAATGAATATTCAGGCGGCAAGATAAAGAACGAAAATGACCTGCTTGCATTAATTGAGCTTGCTGCAAGTTCAGATAAGGAAAAGTTATTTTATGATATACAATTTTCTGCCAAATATCTGAACGGACTGGGGAAAATACTGCAAAGCAACGTTTCACTTGCATCAAATAAGAAGCCGGGTTCAAACGGCGGACCCGCACCGAATGCCGAAGAAGCACGCGAAAAAGTGATGAAGGAATATAAGGATAATATGATGAAGTTCACCAATTATCTGAAGGATTTGCTGCTTGATGCTGATGCTGAGACAAGATCGATTTTTGATGAAAAGTACCTTGCATTGAACCGTACATCGCTTACAAACCTCACCACTCTTATATATGACCTAAGCTGGCTGAAGAGATATTATAACAGTAAAAGAGTGTAACTTTCTTAACCGTCAGATCCTCAGATCTTTCGACGGCCCAACTTCAAAACTTCATGGTTTGGATTCTTCTCTCACTTCGTTCGTTCAGAACGACATGTCACTCCGAATTGAATAGAAATCCCGTTTTTTAAGACGTATTTTTGTATGTTATGACACCATTACACTTCATTTTAAGAACATATTTATCAATACTATGAACGAATCCATATTAACGGGAATACAGGCTATTCAGGCTATTTTGGCACCCGCTTTGGGAATTTCTGCAACAGCGCTCTTACTTTTGAACATGCATAACCGCTATTCAAACACAATTAACAGAATAAGGCTCCTGAACGAAGAGAGAAGAAGGTACCACATAAAAGTCTCTAAGAACGAAGAGCCGAATACATACGAGCAGTTCCGCTATTCAAGCATCGAAAGTCAGATAAGCATGTTATCGGATAGATGCAAAGAGCTCAGGAATGCAATACTCTATATTATGAGCTCGATCCTTCTGTTCGTAATTACTTCGCTTCTTATCGGAGTGAATATTTTCTTCACATCAAAATTCCTTATCATTGCTCCGCTTGTAGTTTTTTCGATCGGGATGATCCTTGTACTTATTGGAATAGTATATTCTGCGAAGGATGTGGTTAATTCCTTTAAGGTTACACAGATCGAAGTGAAGGGCGAAATCTGATCCGGCTACAGCTCACAATTAAGAAAAAAAAGGCTATCCGAACGGATAGCCTTTAACTCAATGAAACGATCTGTTTTTTTGCTGCTGTTAATATTACATAACAGCGTGAATAATTAACCGCCTATGACTTCCAGAACCTTGTAATCAGGTTCTTCCATCTTACTGAAACTGTATCGCTTTTCAATAGCCGCACGGTTTATCTCGTCCAGCACGCTTATCATCAGGTCATACTTGGCTTTGCGGTGGAACTTCAAGATCATTATCATATCCTTATTTGCAGTTCCCCAGCCTTCAAGGTACTGATTGAGCTGCTGAAGGTTTACCTTTATAGGCTGTTCTTCAGTGCCATCGGATTTACCTTTGGAAAGCCCTATGTTGCCTTTTTCTGATACACGTACAAAAACAACGTTACCCATATCAACTTTAACCTTTTCAGTCTCATCGCCTTTTGGCAGGTTTATCTGCATAACCTGCGGCTGGTTAAGAGTTGATGTCATGATGAAAAACGTCAGCAGAAGCATGATAACATCCACGTAGGGCGTCATATCGATATGGAACCCTAAGCGCTTCCTCTGCTGCCATTTATTTTTTTTGCGGCCTCGTTTTTCGCTTCCGCTATCGGCTTGTTCAACACTTGCCATTATGAATTTCTCCTAAGACTTATATTTTCAAGAACACAAACTGTAATGATCGCGGGCAATCCCGCAGTTAAAACAGTCTATTTGTTTTCCTTCTTTTCATCTGTTTCCAGGTCGGTAACAAATGCAAAGCGGGTATTTTTGGTTTCTTTCAGAATTTCCATCAGGTCCTGCACTGCACCAATTTCAGCTTCCTTATCACCCTTTACGACAATACGAAGGTCTTTGCCTACGTTGCTTTTGGAAGAGAGCCTGAAATCAATAAGCAACTTCTTGAACTTTTCCCTGTCGCTGAATGCAACTATGGGGCGCTTAAGCTCGCCTTTATCATTCAGGTTTGCAGGATTATTCCACCCCGGCTGGGTTGTACTATCCGGATGGTAGGCTGCGAGTCCAATAGGATCGCCAAGAACGTCTTCTCTTACCTTTATGTTATCAACATCTGCAAATATATCGCCAAAGCGGTTGATAACTAGGGTCATTACATTCCTTTCAGGCAGTTTGGTAGTATCATTACCCGAGTTAGGCAGTTTTACCTGAATATCTTCGGTAAGCTGTGCCTTGAACTGCGCCGTTAAGATAAAGAATGTTAAGATCAGCATTATCACGTCAACATACGGCGTCATATCTATGGCTTGTGCGGGTTTTCTGCGTTTTTTGACTGCTGGCATATCTTTTATTTCTTATACTGAATTTTCAATAAATAGTTTCTTCTACAGGTAAAATGCCTTACTTGGATTTTACAGTCAAAATCTGCATTACGTTATATGTTGCTTCATCTATCATGTAAGTAAAGTTGCTTACTCTTGTAGAGAAGTAATTATATCCGATAATTGCAACAATTGCACCGAAGATACCGAAAGCAGTATTTATAAGCGCTTCGGAAATACCGGTTGAAAGCTCTGTTGCATTAGGAGTACCTGCAGTAGCAAGCGCCTGAAACGAACGTATCATACCAAGAACCGTTCCGAACAGTCCAACAAGCACCGATATTGATGCAATAGTTGAAAGTGCTACAAGATTTCTTTCAAGAAGAGGAACTTCAAGCATCATAGCTTCTTCTATAGCCCTCTGGACTTCGGCCATTTTCTTTTCGCCGTCAATCGGGTCACCCTTAACGACATTGTATCTTTCAAGTGCAAGCCTCAGCACATTGGCAAGCGAGCCCTTCTGCTTATTGCACTCTGCAATCGCTCCATCTATGTCATTATCCATAACAAGTGTTTGAACTTTCTTAACAAAAGGTTCAATTGCTCCGCGTCCCTTGGCTTTGCCAAGCGAAAGCTGGCGCTCGATAACGAATGTGATAACCATTATGCTGATTGTCATAAGCGCAACCACAACGGGCCCGCCTTTGTAGATCTGTCCAAAAACATTAACAGGTGTACCTGCATGAGTATCTCCGCCCTTGAAGTTATTGGGGCTGCCGAATACGAACATAAAGATCAATAACGATACGACAAACGCTATAACAAGGACTACAGTGATAAAAACAGATTGTTTCATAGTTAAGTTATTCCTCCAATGAATTATTGAGTTTCTTTAGTATTAATATATTAATCAGAAAAACTTGCTACAGCTTCAATTTCGGAAGGGTATGTATCAAAAATGAGACTGAGCTTTGTTATTACGAATAAGTTTTCAAGATTCTTGTTCAACTGGCAAAGTTTTACCTTGCCGCCCCTTTTTGTAAAATTTGCGTGCGCAGATATCAGCACACCAAGAGCCGAGCTGTTTAAGTAAGATACTTCTCCGAGATCGATAACCATTTTCAGGTTCCCGGCATCGGCAAGTTTCTTAATGGTATTTTGAAGTTCATCTGTTTCATCGCCTCCAACAAAATTCCCCTTGCAATGCAAAACCGAGATCCTGCCATCCTGCAGTGATGTCTCTTTAACGTGTGAACTCATATTAGATTATTATTGTAAATATTATAAAAATTGTGGAATGTGTATGGCAAAGATAAACCGTTTTTTCCTTATTTGCAATCAAATATTGCTGTTTATTACGTAATTTTAAAGAGAATAATAGTCCCCTAAAAGAAAATTAATCTCAATTATACGCTTTAAATGCAATCAAAAACGGACTATTATTTACCCAGAACTTCCAGTATTCTGGAGTTGATCTCATTTACAGTCCCGATACCGTAAATATCAAAAACAGCCGTATTCTGCTTATAATGCTCCCTCACGGGTGCAGTTTGCTCACAATAGACTTTGAGCCTGTTCTTGATCGTCTCTTCAGAATCATCTTTCCTTCCGCGGCCAAGCATTCTGCGAATAAGTTCGTTGTCATCAAGTGTGATATTGATCACTTTTAATCCGTCGTAACCAAGTGATTCCATTATCTTATCTAACTGCACAGCCTGCTGTAATGTTCTCGGGAATCCGTCAAGAATGAATCCTTTCCGTGCGTCTTCGGCAGATATCGCTTCTTTGATAATGCCTATCATTATATCATCGGAAACCAGATTGCCGGCGTCCATTACTTCCTTGGCTTTTAGACCCAGCTCTGTGCCTTCAGTGACAGCCTTCCTTAAAATCTCTCCGGTTGAAAGATGTTTTAACCCAAGCTTTTCTGCAACAAGCACAGATTGCGTTCCTTTGCCCGCACCGGGAGGACCCAGAATTATCAAATACATGGAATTATAATTTAGTAAATTGCTGTTAAGATTAAAGATAAATTTAATTAAAAAAAGATTAAAAGAAACTGTTGAAAATCCCAATATTCAATTAATGACTTTCAAAAATAGATTTTTTTGAATAGGACTTCATTTACCATCAGTTGAATACAAATTGATCTTTGAAAATTTTTAATTCAATACTATGCATTGAATATTATAATGCCGATAAGTAAATTGACAGACTTTTTAACTAAATTCTACGGGAATCATTCATGAAAACCAAGCTCATAACCTTCATAGCCATCGCAGTATTCTGGGGCACGGCAGTGTTTTTGCCATCATGCGGCAAGAAAGACGACACTTCAACAATAACCCAGGACACTTCAAAAACAACACAGCAAACAAATCAGCAGCAAACTCAGCAGCAAACCACGCAGACCACTGAAAAGAAGGACAGCGCAAAAGTTGACGATAAGAAAAAGGAAGAGGACAAAAAGAAAGAGGAAGATAAGAAAAAAGAAGAAGAGAAAAAGAAAGAAGAAGAAAAGAAGAAAAAGGAAGAAGAAAAGAAGAAAGAAGAAGAGACTAAAAAGACTGAATCTAACGGAGTTGATTTCTCGGCTATCTGGCCGAAGAAATGCGCCAAGTGCCACGGCAAAGACGGCAAGGGAAAGGTTGAGGGAGTCCCCAATCTGACCGTTCCACCGACAGTTGACAAAAGTTACGAGAAACTTGTTGAAACTATAACGAACGGCAAAAAAGGCAAGACAGATGATGACGAAGACATGCCAAGCTTCAAGGGCAAACTGACTGAAGAGGAGATAAGAGCAGCAGCAAAATACGTTCAGAAACTGGGCGGTTATTGATGTGGTTTTTAAACAGATATTAAGATAATTTATTCATATTAATGGTCCTGCATTTCTATCCCGGAATTGATACGGGGCAGATGGCCAAAAACCGGAGAAAAATATTATGATGACAAAAGAGCAGCTTGTTAAAGAATTAGACAGAATCCTTGAAGAAAAAAGCATATTAAAGCACCCGTTCTACCAGAAATGGAATGAAGGGAAGCTTACTATTGGCGAATTACAGGATTACGCAAAGCAGTATTACCATTTTGTAAAACATTTCCCGATGTTCGTAAGCTCGGTTCACTCATACTGCACAGATCCTGATGTGCGCAGAATGCTTGTAGAGAATATTGCCGATGAAGACGGTTACAAAACAGGTATCAGCGACCACCCGACCTTGTGGATGAACTTCGCAAATTCACTTGGTGTAAGCACCGAAGATGCTGAAAGCGTTGAAGTGGCAGATAAAGTGAAAAGGTCAATTGAGGGATTCTATAAGCTTTGCCGCTCAAATGATTTCAAGACCGGGCTTGCCGCTTTATACGGATATGAGAAACAGATCCCTGAAGTATCACAGGTCAAAATTGACGGGCTGAAGAAGTTTTATAATATAGATTCCGAAAAAGCACTTGAATTTTTTGCTGTTCACCATGAGGCTGATATTTACCACAGCAAGTCAGAGCTTGACGCTCTGCTTGCCTCATGTAAAACCGAAGCCGAACAGAAGAATATTCTGGCGACTGTCGAAAAATCCGCCGGCTTGTACTGGCAGATGCTTGACGCAGTTTATGTGAACTAAGGGATAATTCTTAATGTATAGTTGATAAAAGGCGGCCGCAAGGTCGCCTTTTTTTATGGGATTCGGACTCATCCAAAAATTACTTTTAATTAAGTAAAATCTGGCTATATTTGTAGGTTTTGCAGAAAAAGCTTACATATATACTTGGATTCATTGCGGCAGTTATAGCTTTCAGTGTATACCTTATGACGCTTGCTCCGACAGTGTGGTTTATTGATAGCGGCGAGCTTTCAGCAGTCGCTTCCACATTGGGTATTGCCCACCCGACCGGCTATCCCCTGTTCACAATAATTGGACATGTATTCACACTTCTGCCGATTTCTTCCAGCGAGGTTTACAATCTTAACGTAATGAGTGCATTTTTCTGCTCTCTGGGAGTGATGATGTTCTTCATCTTTTTAAAATTCCTGCTTTCGAGGCATGAGAGTATTACGGCAATTGAAAAGCAAAGGAAGCAGATCCCGCAGAAATCCCAGAAGAATTCAACCGTACAAAAGGATTTAACAACAAAAGAAAAGTCTGCCGCTCTGCCGGATTTGATTGCCTATGGTATAGCTGGATTTGCCGCACTTGTTCTTGCATTCTCCAAAACATACTGGAATTCCGCAAACTCAGTTGAAGTCTATCCCCTGCATGTTTTTTTCCTGATCTCGCTTATGTTTGTTTTCCTAAAGGCGACGATTGGGGCTAAACCAAATGCGGATGAAAGCAATTTTGTTTCGGCTAACAGGTATTATTTAATTTTTGCATTTCTGCTCGGGCTTTCTTTCACTAATCACCTAACAACAATACTGCTTGCTCCTGCCTGCCTGACTTTGTTTTTTTATTCTAATCTGTATAACAAAAAGCGGCTATACCGGCTCCTGGTTTATATGGCAGTTTGCTTTATGATAGGTTTTTCGGTTTATCTGTACTTGCCGATCAGAGCAAATATGGATCCGACATTCATATGGGGAAATCCGTATAATTTCGAAAGGTTCTTCTGGCACATTACCGGTAAACAATTTTCCGTCTGGATATTCAGCGCCAAGGGTTCGATACCCGCTTTTCTGATCCTGATGGGTACCACCGTGGGACTGAGTGTTTGGGGACTTGTTAAGCAAAGAACCATTAGCAAAAACCTTCATTTTATTTTCTTCATATTAATTTGTGTATTAGGTTACCTGCTGATATCGGGCTCAAATCCGATCGTCCTTCAGCAGTTCAAAAAGTTCTCTGCCTCTTTGTTTACTGAGTTTGGCACTGCACTGGTTCTGCTTGCAATTCCCGGAGTGTTTTATTTATCCAAATTCAACCTCAGGCTATATTACTTCACACTGCTTGCTTTTTTCGGCTGCCTTTTTTACGCAATAAATTACGATATAAATGATATCTATTCATATTTCCTGTTATCATATATTATAATTGCCGTATGGATCAGCTTTGGAGGATTGTTTATATATGAGCAGTTAACTGAAATGTTGAAGAGTTCGTCTCAGAAAACAGCTTTTGCAATTATTATTATATTGATAAGCCTTGTAACTTTGAGTACCAATTATGAAGTGAATGATGAAAGCAAAAACCACTATGTTGAAGAGTTTACAATGAACATTTTCACAAATGCCGAACCAAACAGCATAATTATCTCATCACAATGGGATTTCTGGGTATCAGCAAGCTGGTACTTCCATTTTGTCAAGAACATTAGGCCGGACATTGTTGTGATAGATAAAGAGCTTCTTCGCAGGAGCTGGTATTTCAAGTTCCTGGAGAACAATTACCCCGAAGTATACAATAATGCGAGGCCCGAAATTGAAAGGTTCCTCCCTGAGCTGTATAAGTTTGAGCACAATATACCTTACAATCAGCAGAGTATTATGAAGCTTTTTGAAGAAATGATGACTGCTTTTGTGAAAAATAATCCGAACAGAAGGTCATATACAACGTGGGAAATTGAACAGAACAAGAACGAGCCTTTTGCTCAGGAATACACTCGCTTTCCTGATGGCTTATTGTTCAGGCTTGTACATAAGAGTGAAGTCTCAAATAATGTAATTACAGACCTGAAAACTTTTGATTTCAGGTTCACACCGGTAGGTCCAAAAGACTATTACCATGAAACTCTTATGCTTTCTTACAGTTTAATGCTTACAGCATCAGCAAATTACCTGCTTTCAATCGGCAAAAATGATGAAGCAAAGAAATATATCGAACTGGCACTGCTGGCAATGCCAAATTACCCGCAGGCTCTGGAACTGAAGCGAAAATATAACCTGTGAAAACACTCCCTATTTGAAGTTAACCGTAAAAATATTGCTCCTGCTGTTTGCTCCTTTGATCCTGCACGCCCAAAATGATTCACTTGAGAAAGTCATTAAGCAAAACGAGAAGGCAATTGATACCCTTAACCTCAAAGTGAATAACATAATTGTGACCGGCAATGATGTCACAAAACAGGAAATTATTCTGCGGGAAATGAATCTCAAAAGAGGCAGCCGGTTCACTTTGAGAAAGTATTCAGAAGATGTAATGAACATCTATAACCTTGGACTGTTCACAAAAGTGGATATTTACCCGATTCCACAGGCTGAAAGAGAAATAACTCTTGACGTTGATGTGAAAGAACGCTGGTACATACTGCCGCTTCCGAATGCAGGAATTGAAGAAGGTGAATGGAGTAAAATATGGGCAAGCCTGAATCTGCGGTGGGATAACTTCAGAGGGAGGAATGAAAGCGTAAACCTTGTAACAAGAATATTCTACAATCCATCGGTGAGTGCAAGATATTATGTACCCTGGGTTGGAGAAAAACTGCATCTGTTTATGGGACTGGGCGGAGAGTGGAAAAGGAACAGGAATCAGAGCCTTAAAGCGGTTGGAAGAGAAAGCGGAACAAACACAATTGATTTCCACGAGAAGAACTATGAGAACATCCAGTATAAGGGCGAGTTCACCCTGGGCAGATATTTCGGGAAGCATTTTGCAGTATTTACTGATTACCGTTTCAATTATCTCAAAGTCTCAGAATTCGCACCGGGCAGAACATTATCTCCAACCGGAATAGACAGATATCTTACTCTTGGGGCCGGAATTTTTTATGATACCCGTGACATAATTGAATATGCAACCAAAGGAGTATATTTTAAAACTTCATACAACAGGTACGGTTTTATTGATAAGGAAATAGATTTTGGCAGATACACAATAGAGAACCAAAGCTTTATCCCGCTGCACTTTACAAAGAATTACTACGTTACGTTTGCATCCAAATTCTTTACCAGCTTTGCAATCGGGGCTGTCATCCCGATTTATAATCATGAATACCTTGGCTACAGCGATGATTATATTCGGGGCTGGAAAGGCCAGGCATTTGAAGGCGATGATGTATTCACTTTATATAACGAGATCAGAATTCCGATCATATCACCAAGATACATAAAAGGCGCCCAGATGCCTGTGGTTCGGGATATTCCAATAGTAAAGAATCTTGATATCAGGCACGGGCTCTATCTGACCATAATATATGATATCGGGACAGTTTGGTATAAACATGAAAGTATTAACGATAAGAGATTCCTCTCCGGGGCAGGTATTGGAGTAAATGTAATTGCTCCTTTTGGCTACGTGCTTCGCGCTGACTGGGTTTTCAGGCTGGGTAAACCGACTGTCGGGCAGATCGGCTTCAGCCTGAGCGCAAAATTCTAATAAGGCAATGGAATACTATTACACTCCAAAAGAATATATTTCAAGCTCTTCACTCACAATAATTGATGATGAAGCAAAGCATGTTGCACGGGTTTTAAGAAAACAGCCGGGTGCAGAGATATTTGTAACGGACGGCGAAGGTAATGTTTACAGAACTCTAATAACAAATATTTCAAAGGAGCTCATTAATTGTGATGTTCTCGAAAAACATTATATGCTTAATGAACCATCAAGGAAACTGAAACTCTACCAGTCATTGATCAAAAATCCCGACCGTTTTGAGTTCGTGATCGAAAAATCCGCAGAGCTTGGTGTTTGTGAAATACAGCCTGTCATAACTCAGAATGTTGTTAACAAAACCACGGACAAGACTGAGCGCTGGCAAACTATCGCGCTTGCAGCAATGAAGCAGTCTCAGCGCTGCGTATTGCCAAAGGTCTTAGATCCAAAGGTATTTGAAGAATGCATTAATTCATCTGCTGGTGAACTGAAGCTGCTTGCTGATGAACGGAACAATACAAATTCCGTTGAACCAAAGGAACTTGGAGATGTTGCAGAAACTGTGGATATCTTTATCGGTCCGGAAGGCGGGTTTACCCCGGACGAAGTAATGTATGCAGAGTCAAAAGGGTTTAGAATCCTGAACCTGGGTAAAAGGAAGTTCAGAAGTGAAACTGCTGCCATTCTTTGCACAGGGCTTTTGCTCGCAAGTTGAGAGATTTTCTTAATATCATTATATTCGCAAAACTCAATTGATAAATCTTTGAAAGAACAGTTCAGGAAAATCGTTGAATCGAAGTGGTTCCAGAATTTCATAATTCTGGTTATACTTTCGGCCGGTGTAGTTGTAGGGCTTGAAACATACCCATCAGTTATGCAGGATTATGCAGGCGTGCTGCATATTCTGGATAAGCTGATACTTTCTATCTTCGTGGTAGAAATAATTCTCAAGATGGGAGCAAAAGGCTCAAAACCCTGGGAATATTTCTACGACGGCTGGAACGTTTTTGATTTCCTTATTGTAGCAGTATGTTTCCTCCCGATCGGCGGGGCTTATATTGCGGTATTACGATTGGCAAGGATACTCCGCGTATTCCGTCTGGTTACTGCAATGCCAAAGCTTCAGATACTGGTTGGTGCCCTGCTCAAAAGTATTCCATCAATGGGTTATGTAGGGCTGTTACTGTTTTTGCTGTTCTATATTTACGCCGTGCTGGGAACATTTATGTTCGGTCAGAATGATCCGATACATTTCGGCAGCCTGCAGGCTTCAATGATGACCCTGTTCAAGACAATAACTCTTGAAGGCTGGATAGATTTCATGAATATCCAGGTGTATGGCTCAAATGTCATCGGATACGAGGAATTTCCTGATATGGCACGGACTCCCTCCGCCCATCCGATAGCAGCACCTATTTTTTTCCTCAGCTTTATTCTTCTTGGTACAATGATAATGCTTAATCTGTTCATTGGCGTTATCATCAGCGGAATGGAAGAAACAAACCGGGAAGAGGAAATTAAAGAGCTTGCAAAGATAAGGGCTGAAGTTCACGGTTTGAGTCTGGAAGATGAAATAAACCTGGTCTCAGAAGATATCAATAAGATAAATGACAACCTGAAGCTTCTTAAGAGAAGACTCAATTTAGCAAGCGTAGAACGCAAACCGCAATAAATCTATTGCAATAACAATACTGCAATAACATTGAAATTTTTGATGATAAACCATATATTTGATATTCATTCCATATAACTACATAATTTTTTAGATAAATATGCCGGAAATCCTCTTAGAAGTCAAAAACCTTAAGAAATACTTCCCCATCAAAAAGGGACTCTTTTCGAGAACAGTTGGTAATGTAAAGGCTGTTGATGATGTCTCATTTCAGATAAGAAAAGGTGAAACACTCGGGCTGGTCGGTGAATCCGGATGCGGAAAAACCACAATCGGCAGGTCACTGCTCAGGCTTATCGAGCCAACCGGCGGAGAAGTGACATTTGAGGGACAGAATGTTATGACAATGGATTCGAAGGACCTAAAGAAGATCCGCAAGGATATGCAGATAATTTTTCAGGACCCGTACTCTTCTCTTAATCCCAGAATGACAGTCGGCGGGATGATAACAGAGATCCTGAAATTCCACGAGATCTCCGAGGGCGAAGCTGCAGAAAAGAGAGTTATGGAATTACTGGATACAGTCGGACTTTCAAAACTTCACGCAAGAAGATATCCTCACGAATTTTCCGGCGGTCAAAGGCAAAGAATAGGCATTGCAAGGGCACTTTCCGTAGAACCGAAGTTCATTGTTTGCGATGAGCCGGTTTCCGCACTGGATGTGTCTATCCAGTCACAGATAATAAACCTGCTTCAGGATTTGCAGAATAATTTGGGATTAACTTACCTGTTCATCTCTCATGACCTTTCAGTTGTTGAGCATATTAGCGATAGAGTTGCTGTAATGTATCTTGGCCAAATCGTTGAAATAGCTGACTGCAAAGAGCTTTACGCTCATACAAAACATCCGTATTCTGAGGCACTGCTTTCTGCAGTTCCAGTGCCGGACCCGAAGAAGAAACGCAGCAGGATAATCTTAACAGGAGATGTTCCCTCTCCAGCAAATGTTCCGACCGGCTGCTACTTCCATCCGCGCTGTCCAAAGATCAAAAAGGGAGAGTGCGAACATATTCGCCCCGTACTGGCATCACTGAACCAGACTTCACACGAAGTGAAATGTATCTTATATCCTGAAAGTTATCCGGTGAAGGATGTGCAGGCAGCGTAAAAAAACAAAAGCGAGATTGAGGTGATCTAACAGATCACCGGATAAAGAGGACGCGAAAGCGTCCTTTTCTTTTTTCTTACTGCTTTTAGATTTGCCAATTTGAAACCAGTCATAGAATTCAAAAACGCTCTTTGACTTCCCTGTAAGTACTTACAATATAGTGCTCTCCATCCGGCCAGAATGTTTCACCTTTTGTCAGCCATGAAACGGCAAAAGCTTCTACAGCAATGGCCTCAAAAATGTAGACTATAGGAATATCCGAAGCTGCGGTTCTGAAAGCTGGTATCAAAAAATACAAAGCCAGAATGGCAATACTGGACAACATTATCCAGCCGCAAACCCTGTAAACAATATTCCTCTTTTCTTTTTGAGACCTTTTTTCACCGGGCTTTCTTTTCTGCACATTGCCTGATCTGGTGAAATAGAAAAGTGAAATAATACTTAAAGAGATGAAAAATGTAATTGCAAACACAAAGTGCCATTCAATTCCGAAGATCCGTGAAACTTCGAAATCCGCGGGATGAATGGTTTTTGAAGCTCTTTCATATTTTGCAGCTGTGGGAAAAAACGCTACTCCTATACCGCAGACAGCGGCAATCGTTGTCCAGAACCTGTCTTTCAATCCGTAACCGTTATATGAAAACAAGAGTACCGCCAGTATGCTTAAGATGACAACGAAGATATCTCCGTTGCTTGTGTAGTAGTAATCGCTGATAGATGGCTCTATATACTTGTCACCGTCTTCTTTGAAGGTAAACAAAACCAGGATAACCGGCAATAACATCCCGCTGAAGCCGATTAGGTTCCTAAGGGTCTTGTACGAGAAAACAAGATCATTTCTGGATTCCTTTTGCCGGTCTATTACTGCGCCTTCTCCCGAATGCTTCGTGCTTTCCTTCATTTGTGCTAAATATTGTTCCTTTCGGTTTAAAGATCTTCCGGAAATAGGTTTAGTGTCTTAAAGATGGTATATTACAGCCTGGCTCTAAAGACATTTAGCCCGAAAATAATGCTAAACGGGTTAAATTCTCAATAATAACATCAAAACACACCAAACATATGAAAATTGATTTTAAGAAGTTATCCCGAAATGTTGATTTGAACCCAAAGAAACATCATAATACAGTCAATTCTTCCGGAAATGATGCAATAATTAATTCCGAAACCGGGATCAAGAAACTAATTGAGGATAATGCGGGAATGCTGAATCATCAAGCCGGTTCAACAGATATTAAAATTACCGGCATAGGTAATAGGCTGAAGAAAGCTGCGGTTGAAAAACTTACTTCCAAAAAAACATTCTCCAGGGATAAATCACACAGGTCACATTATATAACAAAGAAATAAGAGTTTCAGAATAGAGTAAAGCAATACTCTCTTACATTTAAGGCTTTTCGATCTATTGTATCATCAATCCATCGACTTCCATCATCATCGGCACAGCTCTTCTTTTTGAAGCCTCAGTCTTTTCATTGTGAAACCACGCAAAATCAAGGCCGTTCTTATCTGAAACAGATTCAAGCCACTTTTCTTCCAGAGGATGAGCTTCATTATCTGAAAACGCTATAAACAGGCCGTCTTTGATGAACTTCACTGCCAGTTCCTTAGAGGAAAACTCCGGCAGTTCATCAATTATGTACTTATTTTCCATCAACTGATTGATCGTGTTGTCGCAAAACTCGCGCTCAAAGCCAAGTGATTTACCGATGCGTTTCATAAGCGCAATTTCGGAATCTGTGATCTTACGGTCACTTCTGATAAGCAGAAGCAATCCCTTAAAGTAATTGCTTCCGTCCAGTATTGATATCTTCATAACTCTCCTCAAACATTTAAACAATCCAATTTGAATACTAATTTCACAATCTTCGTTTGAGACTTACTGCATAGAGATAGTTTCTTTATTGATTTTTTCACCTTTGAAGACTGTCAACAGTCCGATAGCTATTGCAAGTATTATCGGTCCCATAAATAGCCCGATTATTCCAAAAAGCTGTATCCCGCCCAGAACGCTGAAAAACACAAAAAGTTCATTCATTTTTGCACGCTGTTTTATCAGCTTGGGCAGCAGGAAGTTATCTATCATTCCGATCACAAGCGCAGCGTAAGCCGCAAGTACGATGGCCTTCCAGTAGTCACCATAAATAAGCAAAACAATTATTATGGGTACTGTCACAAAAGCTGTACCTCCGGTCGGGATGAGGGAAAATAGCATTGTAATAAGTCCAAGCAGAACATATGAAGGAATGCCGAGCATCCAGAAGATAATACCTGCCAATGTCCCCTGCAAAACGGCAACAAACAATGAACCCCTGATAGTTGCACTTATGAGGTCAGATATTTCGCTGATCAGCTCCCGTGCCTCATTATTATCCATTGGCAGAATGCTGGGCATATCCTTTACGATCTTCTCACCATCTCTGAAAAGATAATACATTGCGAAAACAGCAAACATAAAACCCGCTATTGTTCCGAAAACACCCTCTACAACATACCAGGAAGCAGAGAGCATTATTTCACTGATGCGTGAAGCAAGTGCCTTTATATCTTCAGGCTTTATTGCTTCTTCAAGATTAACAAATCCGCTTAAGTATTTATACAAATATCCCAGCTGGCTGTGTTCGGGATCAGCAATGAAGTTCTTGAACCAGTCGATTGCAGTACCTGCAAATCCCGCAATTTCGTTCACTGCAGCTGCCGATATGAGCATAAGCGGGATAATGAATGTAAGAAATGATACAATAATGGTAATTACAGCGCTTATGCTGTGAATTTTAATTTTTGAATGGATCTTCCTGTAGAGGGGGTGGAATATTATGACCAGAATTGCGGACCAGAGAATAACTGACATAAACGGAGCGAACATCAGCCAGCAAAGATAAAGCAGCAGCCCGGTAATGAACATCAATAGTATGAACTGTGCGATCTTTTTTCTATCGTTCATATTACGGCTTTTGAATAAATAATTACATAATAATAAACAATTTAATTATATGAAAGGGTTCAGAAAAGTATGCTTAGTTATTCAGCGGGGATTTCCGGTTATACGCTTTTTCGTCTGATGGCTCAAGTTCATCAATATGCATTTCCTTTAACAGCCTAACCTCCCTGGCGAAGTCTGCCGATTCATCTTTTTGATCCAGCTCTCCGAGTATTTCGAAAACAAATTTCTCCTCACCAAATGATTTCCAGTCTTTCTGAAGTTCTGCATTTTGATGGTTACCGTAATTAAGCTGCATCCTGTGCCTGTTGAAGATCTTCTCAAGATCCATACTGCTATCAATAAATACTTTGTTATTGATTGTATTCCGTATCTGGAATACACCAATTCTGAACTTCTTCTGTTTATATTCTTCTTTTAATACTTTATTGGTTTTCATGATATTGAAAACAAGAACTTCAGTCTTTTCGGGACTTTCAATCTTCGGGCTTAAAAATAATTATTCCGTAATAATATGTGTTCATTTTGCGCTTGTTGAAGTTAAGGCACCATTTGGAAAGCTCTTTAGGGGTAAGGTATTTTCTGACTCTCTTCTGCTCGGGATCAATAACTGTAAGATATTTATTCTGATACTCTACAACACTTATCCAATGGTCTTCGTGGTCCGTAAGCAGAATAAGCTTGTGACCCTTTTTCAGATTATAGACAACCCTTTGCTTGAACGCGGCTTCAGTTTTATTATGAAATGCCTTGAAGTCAAAGCCCAGGGCTCTAAGCGCCCTGAATATTTTCTTTTCACTTGTACCGTTCATTCTGTCGCTTCGGGCAAGCTCCCTTAATTTCCTTTCGGAATATATGAAGCCAAGCGCCAAGAGCGAATTCCTGAGCGAGGCAGGTCCGCACGTAAATTTCGTTTCCTGTTTAAAATAGGTCAATTTTCAGTCCTTATCCGAAAGAGTTTTTGAATCGGACACTCCAAAATAGATTGGGGAAAGTTCAAATAGTATATACTTCTTTTATCATTGAACACACACTGCCCCAAAATCATCTCAAAATGGGGCGTGAACCTGCTATAAAACCAGCATTTACAATATTTTACAGATATTTATTACAGGAATTCTTAATTTTGTGCAAAACCCTCTAAAAAGGAACTATTTGGTCTGCCGGGGGATTTTAATACCTATAAACCATAAACTGCCTTAAGCTAATCCTGGCTTCTGAAGTTGTCATAAATGAAAACACTCAAAAATGCTCTTGTTCTCGTCTTTCTCTTTTTGTACCCCGCGCTTATCTTAGCTCAAAACAATTCATTAGTTCAGGGCACAATTTCAAAACCGGATGGTATGAAGCTTGAGGGAGCAATAGTTATTCTCACTTCGCTTAACACAAAAAGTATTTTTGATACCGAATCTGATTCAGAAGGAAAGTTCAGGTTCCTGAATATTCCCTCCGGAAATTATGACCTGAAAGCTGAACTTGTTGGATATAAACCGTCCCAAAAAAAGAACATTTCTCTTGTAGGTAATGATACTTTGAATGTTGATCTATTGATTGATGACGAAAGTTACACAACTGAAGAGATCGATGTAGTATCCGACCGTTTCCGCCAGGCGCAGAATGATATGAGAACCAGCCTGCTGAATCTATCACCAAAGACCACAAGAGTGATCCCGGGTGTAGGTGAAGATGTACTTCGTTCACTTCAAACTCTGCCCGGAGTGACTGCACCAAGTGATTTCTCATCTCAGCTTATTGTGAGAGGAAGCGGGCCCGACCAAAACCTTATTGTGATGGATAATATCGAAATTTTCAACCCCTACAGGCTGTATGGTGTCTTCAGCATGTTCAATCCCGAAACATTGGAAGATATCAGCCTGATAACTGGAGGATTTCCGTCAAAGTACGGCGATAGACTTTCTGCAGTTCTGGATGTATCCAACAGCGAAGGAAATAAAAAGAAACATTTTACCGGGCAGACAAATATTAATATTGCAAATGCAAACCTCGTTTTCAGCGGGAAGCTGCCATTTAATAACATTCCCGGTTCCTGGATCGTATCCAGCCGAAGGAGTTATTATGATCTTATTCTTGGTCCTTTTGCAAAGAATGCAGGATTAATAGATGAAAGCGCATCATTCCCCTCTTTTGAAGATATCCAGGGAAAGATCACTTTTGGCCCGTTTGACGGGCACAAGATCGTGCTTAACGGAATATATTCAAGGGACGGAGTGAATATTATCCCCGGGGATTCAAAAGAACTGGAAGACAGTGTATCTCTAAAAGATAAGTCATCGAACGACGTACTGGGACTTTCATGGCATTATGCCCCGAACTCCAGATTCCTGACCAAGACAACTCTATCGTGGTACAGGAATAAAGGAGATGCGCAATTTGGCGGTGAACTTTTGGACCCAGTGTTGAGCAGAGACATTTATTCACCTGAGGTCAGAGACAGCCTTAGGGCACTTGGGTTGTTTCTCGGGATAGGGTTTCAATCACAATATACGTTTCGCAAATACTCACTGCAAAACAGCACAATTTTCCTTTCAAAGAATCACAAAACAGAGATCGGCGGAGGTTTTGACGTAATGAAAACAGACCTTGCTTTCTCTCTGCAATTGGATGACAGGCTGAAAGCAATACTTCAATCCAATCCCAACTTCAGTGCAATTTCCAGCGGTACAATCGACGGCAAAGATTATTACAGGGCTGATATTTATGTTCAGGACAGGATGAAGCTTAGTGAAAAACTTTTCGTTCAGTTTGGAACAAGGTTAGATTACTTCGCTATCAACAAAAAGGCATACCTTTCGCCGAGGCTGAATTTGTCATTTGCAGTTGATAAAGTCACAACAGTGAGGGGCGGGTCAGGTCTGTATTACCAGTCACCCGGTTATGAAAAACTGTTTGATGCTCAGGTCTTTTATGACCTGAGCGAAGAAAAAGCAAAGAATCTTGAAGCTGAGCGTTCTGTTCATTACATACTTGGTGTTGAGAGATGGTTCACAAACGAAATATTCGGGAAGTTTGAGACGTACTACAAAAATTTCAGCAACCTGTTGGTCCAGGAAAGACTTACAGGGTACAGGTACGAATTTTTCCTGAATGATCCCGGTAATACGGACCCTGAATACCTCAGGGATCCGGATAACTGGACCAGAAGCACCGGGAAAGTTGCATATGATTCTCTCACAAGTGTTCCTGTAAACGGCGCCAAAGGATACGCGTACGGGTTTGAAGTATATCTTGAAAAAAAGGCAATGAATCCGAACTCTCGCTTTACGGGCTGGGCAAGTTACTCCCTTTCATTTGCCAAAAGAGACAGGAACGGTTATATAACACCATTCAGATATGACCAGCGGCACACGATAAACCTTGTTGCTAATTACAGGCTGCTTAGCTGGCTTGAGCTTGGTGCAAGATTTAATTACTCATCAAACTTCCCTTTCACGCGGCCGCTTGGCATAAAACCTAGAGTAATTGGTGACTCTCTTGCTGTGCTGCCGGTTTTAAATATTGTGCAATTCGATTTCGATTTTGGGGGAGAATCCAACCGTCTTTCCTCTTACAAACCGGCATATCACAGACTTGATCTGAGAGCAACTGCATATACCAGATTCTGGAATATCGACTGGAGTTTTTATCTTGACGTAATAAATGTTTATAACAGGCAAAACGTAATTGGCTATGATTACTACATTGATGAGAATTTACAGGTGCGTCAGAATGCTATCGGTCAGTTTCCAATTCTGCCTACTATCGGATTGAATGCAAGATTCTAGATTAACGCAATCGTGGCACTTGTATACCTAAAATATGTTATATAAATTAAGGTAAATATTTGATAATATTAGTCAACAAAATACTGATCTTTTGATGGTAAAAAAGCATCTAACAAGCCCTGGTTCATTAGCATTGAAATTAATAGTACTGGTTCTGGTATTTTCTGCCAGCGGAATTTTTGCTCAATTCGGGCAGAATAAGGTTCAGTACAAGGAGTTTGACTGGAAATACATCCAGTCTAAACACTTTGATATCTACTTTAGCCAGGGCGGTGAATATATTGCGAATTTTACGGCAGTTGCAGCAGAAAGTTCGCTTGTGAGCCTCGAAAATAATATCGGATACGGAATCAAGAACAGAATTCCGATACTTGTATTCAATTCACACAACGATTTTCAGCAGAACAATGCAGTTGATGAATATCTTTCGGAAGGTATAGGGGGTGTTACAGAGCTATTTAAGAACAGGGTGATAGTTCCGTTCGAAGGCGATTATGAAAAGTTCAGGCATGTGATCCATCACGAGCTGCTTCATGCATATATGAACGATATGTATTATGGCGGCTCGATCCAAAATATTATTTCTTCCAATATCCGCCTGCAATTCCCATTGTGGTTCACTGAAGGTATGGCAGAATACCAATCGCTGAACGGAATGGATAAAGCCAACGATATGTTCATAAGAGACGCGGTAATTTACGACTATATGCCGCCGCTTGATTACATTGGCGGATATCTTTCATACCGCGGGGGACAGAGTTTTTTTTCGTGGCTCGCAGATGAATATGGTAAAGAGAAGATCGGCGACCTTATGATCCAGATCAAAGCGCTTGGAGACGTTGATGAAGGTTTTTTGGATGTATATAATCTGAATACCGAAAAGCTGTCTGAAAAATGGCACAAATACCTGAAACAGACATATTGGCCCGATATAAATACCAGGCAGGAATTGAATGACTTTGCTTTGAGATTGACAGATGCCCGTGAAGGTGACGGATTTTATAATACCGCTCCTGCTATCTCTCCCAAAGGTGACAAAGTAGTTTTCATTTCCAACAGGAATGATTATTTCGACGTATTTATAGCAGATGTGAGAACAGGGAAAATATTAACTAAGTTAATAGACGGCAACCAGACCGCTGATTTTGAAGAGCTGCATTTGCTTACACCCGGATTGTGCTGGTCTCCAAACGGAAGAAAGATAGCGATATCCGTCAAGAGCGGCAATAAGGATGCAATATATATTTTCGATGTAAACTCGGGAGACGAAACTCAGCTTCCGGTAAAGTTTGACGGTATTTTTTCTATTGACTGGAATCCGGATAATTCATCTCTTGTCATGAGAGGTGATAACAACAAACAGTCTGATATTTTTGTTTTTGATCTCAAAACCAGGGAACTTACGCAAATAACAAACGACCTTTTTACAGATCTTGAACCGCGCTGGTCAAATGACGGAAAAAAGATCTATTTTTCATCGGATAGAGGTGACTATACTGATCTGAATTCAATCCCCGTAGATCTGGATATTATGGAACATGATTATAATGATAAGGACTTGTACGTTTATGAAATGAATTCCGGCAGCCTGAAGAGGTTCACCAGTGATAAGCATTCAAATGAAGCGAGTGTTGTCAGCTCACCCGATGGGAAGAAAGTGCTGTTCATTTCGAACAGGAACGGAATAGATAATATCTGGCTTCGAAATCTTGAAACCGGCGAAGAAAAGCCTATCACTAATTCTATTGACCCCATCGGCCAGCTATCGCTTTCGGCAGATGGAAGAAGACTTGCTTTCACTTCACTGAACCGGGGCGGTTATGATATTTTTTATCTGGATAACCCGTTTGATATTGATATCAGTATGAAAGAGCTTCCGAACACAGTGTTTGTACAGAAGAGGATAGATGAAGAGCAAAGACTGGCAAATGAAAAGCTGAAGATGGATTCACTGCTTGCAGCAGCTGATTCTCTTCTGGAAAATGATTCATTAGCAAATGTACTCTCATCAAAGTTTAAAGATTCTACCGGAGTCTACACTTCGGGCTCAGATTCACTCAGGGACAGTTCAATTTACGGTAATAATGTTTCGCTTGACCTGGATCCTGATAAGAAAGATACGGTTTCCCGTAAAGGCCCGAGGTTAAAACTGAAAGAAAAGGAAAGAAGCAAGTTCCTTATTACCGATAATACCAATCCCGACGGCAGCTTTAAGGTTAACAAGTATAAGATCAAGTTTTCGCCGGATCTCATCTATAGCAATGCAAATTACAGCAGTTTCTATGGAGTTCAGGGTATCATACAGATGGCATTCAGTGATGTAATGGGTAATCACAGGATATATGCCGCATTAAGCGCCGTGCTTGACCTGAAAAACAGTGATTACGCATTTGCATATTATTATTTGCCAAAGCGGGTTGATTTCGGAATATCAGGATACCATTCTGCGCGCTTTTTGCTTATTGGCGAAAATTATTCCACTTCACAATTATTCAGATACAGAACATACGGAGCTGATCTTTCTGTCTCGTACCCGATAAGCAAATTCAAAAGGCTGGATGGTGCAGTATCCTACAACAGACTTTCAAAAGAGAATCTGGATAACCCTGCCGAACCGACTGAATATCTCAACTTCGTGATGCCGATCGTTAGTTACGTGCATGATAATACCCTTTTTGGATATACTGCACCGATACAGGGCACGAGATATAACCTTACTCTTTTGGGAACACCCAAGATCGGAAATAATGGTGTGAGTTTCTTCAGTGCAATCGCAGATTACAGAACTTACTTCAAGCTTGCAGAAGACTATAACTTTGTTTTGAGGCTCAATGGAGGCGCAAGTTTCGGTAAGAATCCGCAGCGCTTCTATCTTGGCGGAACAGAAAGCTGGATAAACTATGATATTCATAATGAATCCTTACCTATTGAAGAAATTCAGGATTTTGCTTTTTCAACCCCGATAATGCCGCTTAGAGGATATGACATCAATTACCGGTCAGGATCAAAATTCGCATTGATGAATGCAGAATTCCGCTTTCCCCTGTTAAGATATCTGGTCTTTGGCCTGCTTCCTTTCGGATTTCAGAATGTACAGGGTATTCTTTTTACAGATGTTGGCACTGTATGGAGTGATAACAAAAAACTACAGTTATTCCATAATGTGAACGGAGGCGTTGCAACAAAGGACCTTCTGGTCAGTATGGGAATTGGAACCAGAATATTCTTCCTGTATTTCCCTCTGAAGTTTGATGTTGCATGGACTTACGATCTGCAAAATTTCTCCAAGCCTAAATATTTAATTTCCATCGGAGCAGATTTCTAATTTAAGTCGTTTCAATCTAGTTTATAAAAGAGGAGCAGATAAACTGCTCCTTTTTGTTTATGGAATACATCTAAATCCTAGATTTTGTGACAATTTTGACAGGAAAATCTAAATCAAGTTGAAGAATTCTCAATTTTCAGCTTGCTTCAAAGGCATCTATTTGGCACAGAAATTGTAATTGAACTATACAAAACGTTTTGTAATTACATCAAAGGAGAGAATTATGCTTTGGACAATAGCGATTATCTTAATAGTCCTATGGCTGCTTGGACTGGTGAGTTCATATACAATGGGAGGATTCATACATATACTTCTGATACTAGCAGTTATTGCAGTCCTCGTGAGACTGATACAGGGCAGAAATCCGGTTAGCTAAACCGGGTTTCGCTTTTGCAAATAGGAGAAAGAGTTGTCTGTTTCCGGAAATCTATGCTTTTATGTTTTTCTAATTTATTCCGAGGCTCTTCAGTTTTCTGTAAAATGTTCTCTCATTCATATTCAGCAATTTGGCAGCTTTGGATTTATTACCGTTAGAGTCTTCAATTGCCTTAAGTAAAACTTCTTTTTCCGCCTTCTTAGTTGCATTTTCAAAACTCATTTCCCGGGTACCGTCTTCAGTTTCAGAGGGAATTTTGTTTCTCCCAACTTCATCTGAAATGCTTATACTATCCATAATGCTTCCCCGTGTCAGCAAGACTGCTCTCCTGATCGCGTTTCTGAGTTCCCTTACGTTTCCGGGCCATTCATGGGAAACTATCTTTTTCATAACATCCTCAGAAATGCTCTCAACTGATTTGTTGAGCTCTTTATTGGCATCTTTGAGGAAATGTTCAACCAGTGCAGGGATATCGTCGCATCTGTCTCTTAGAGGCGGAAGGTCAAGGTGAAATTCATTAAGCCTGTAGTAAAGATCCGCTCTGAACTTTCCGCTGTTAACTGCATCCGAGAGCTTTATGTTTGTCGCCGTCAGTATCCGCACATCAAGCGAAAGTGGTTTCTTGCCTCCGATTCGGGTTATTTTCCGGTCCTGAATTGCTCTTAAGAGCTTTATCTGATTTGCGTCCGAGAGGTTTGTTATTTCATCTAAGAAAATTGTTCCTCCGTTTGCCTGTTCAAACTTACCTTCTCTTTGAATTTTTGCATCAGTAAATGCACCTTTCTCGTGGCCAAAGAGTTCACTTTCAATAAGAGATTCAGGAATTGCGCCGCAATCAACAGCTATAAAAGGCTTAGCAGCTCTTTCACTGGAGCGGTGTATCATATTTGCAATTACCTCTTTTCCCGTTCCGCTTTCACCCTGTATCAATACAGTAAGGTTTGTTGGCGCAACAATTGCAACCTGTTCAAAAACTTCCTTCATTTGAGGACTTGAACCGATTATGCCAGTACCTCTATATGAATCGTCTGATCGCTTTCTGAGAATTTCAAGCTCTTTGTTTAGATACTTTAATTCCAGCGCCTTTCGAATAGTCAGTATCATACCGTCGTTATCAAAGGGCTTGGTCAAATAATCGGTAGCACCGCTTTTCATTGCTTCTACTGCATTCTTAATATCACCAAAGGCTGTCAGGAAAATAAAAGGGATCTGGGGATCTATTCTCTTAACCTCATTCATTATCTGCATGCCGTCCATCTTCGGAAGCTTCATATCGCAAATGACAAGATCATAAGATTTGGATCTCATTTCCTCAATTGCCTTCACTCCTTCTGCAACCGAAAAAGTTTTGTAACCTGCTTCATCAAGCACATTCTCAAGGGTGTACCTTAAGGATTCATTATCGTCTATTATTAGAATTTTTTCCATTTTCGCTAATATTTCTAACAGGCAGCTTAATTTCAACACGGGTGCCTTTTCCCGGTTCTGAATAAATATTCAGTATTCCATGATGTGACCTTATGGTCTGGTAAGCAAGCCCAAGTCCGAGACCCGTACCGGTCTCTTTAGTGGTAAAGAACGGTTCAAAGATCTTATCAAGGTTCTCTGGCGGGATACCCTGTCCGTTATCGATCACATCAATTATAATTTCCTGGTGGACTTTGTCAAAGAATGATCTGATGCTGAGGTTTCCTCCTCCAGGCATTGCATCTATTGCATTGGATATGAAGTTCAGGAGCGCATTTTCCAGCTTTACTTTGTCTGCTCTGATCTCAGGGAGGTCCTTATTTATGTTTTTCGAAACAGCTATTTTACTCTCAACACACCTCGCCTCAACACTGTTTATCAGGCTCTCGATCATTCCCTTAATAGAAATATGGTCGTATACCATCTCTTCAGGAGAGGCAAAATTCAAAAGGTCCTTGATTATCTTGTTGGCAATATCAGTATTCACAAGGATATATTTAAGATGTTTTTTCATTTTCTCATCTTCGATCTTTGCTTTGGAAACCAGTTGCGCAAGTGCACTGATGTTGGCAAGCGGATTCCTGATCTCATGTGCAATACCTGAAGAAAACCTGCCAAGGGCAGCAAGTTTTTCATTGTGTATGAGTTCCTTTTGAGTTTCTATAAGTTTTGCATTCGTCTTGCGGAGTTCTTCTTCTACGAGTTTTATTTCCGTAATATCCTGTACGCTTCCGTACAATCTTACAGGTTTGCCATCAGAGTCGTTTTCGACCCTGATATCAAGACTCAAGTACTTTAGCCTGCCTTTGTGTGTAATTATCCTGTAATCAAGATCTGCATTAGAGGGCATTTCCTGCATACGCTTTGTGAGCTCATCCATGACGACCCTGTCATCCTGATGGATGAATTTCCTCATATTATCATAATCAAGTGATTCAACACCAGGTTCGATCTCATATATTCTGAAAAGCTCGTCTGACCATGAAATAGTGCCCTGCTTAAGATCGATCTCCCAACTTCCGAGTTTTGCTATGCTTTGTGCTTCCTTAAGCTGCTTTTCGCTCTCACGTATTCTTTCTTCTGCTTCCTTAATACTTGTTACATCCATTACCGTTCCAACCATCCGCAGAATTCTTCCGCTGCCGTCTTTCTCTATCTCACCCTGTGAACTAAGTAATTTATGCTTACCTGATGGAGTAATGAACTTTAGATAATAATTAAACGGTTTGCTATTTTTCAATGCTTCGTCAATTGCACGAGCTCTTTGTTTCTTTCCATCTTCGTCAAGAAGTGCCAGGTAGGAATCGTTTGAAATTATCGTTCCCTGCTCAACTTCAAAAATGTTATACATTTCTTCGGACCATATTACTATGTCATTAACTGCATCCCATTCCCAGCTTCCAAGCTTTGCCATTCGCTGTGCTTCTTTAAGCTTCTTTTCGCTTTCTATGATCTTCTCTTCTGCCTGTCTCACCTGTGTCACATCAAGTCCGGTCCCCACAACTTTGAGAGTTTTTCCTTTTTCGTCTGTGATGACTTCACCCTGAGCTTTTAGAATTTTGATCTCTCCTTCCGGAAGAATGATCCTGTGATAAAAATCAAAGTTTTCTTTTGATATGACAGCTTGACTTAATATATGCTTTACCTTTTGTGCATCCTCCGGGTGTACACAATCCATAAAACCTCTGAATGTTGGTGTAAAATCGCCTGCCTTTAGTCCATAGATGGTAAACATTTCATCTGACCAGATAACACTATCAGTAGATGGATCCCATTCCCAGCTTCCCAATTTAGCGATTTTTTGGGAATCCTCCAGCATTTTTTGTTTATCTATGAGCTCAGATTCAATTTGCTTTCTCAATGAAATATCTCTTATCATCCCTGTGAAATAGAACCTGTCGTCCATTTCCCATTTGGCAAGCGATAGTTCAAGCGGAAACTCACTTCCGTCTGATCTCCTGCCTGAAAGCTCAATTGTTCTGCCTATGATTTTTGATTCACCCGTACGAAGATTATTCCCGAATGATTCTTTATGCTTCTTCCGGTATTTTTCCGGCATTATGAATGTAAGATCCTTGCCGATAAGATCATCAGTCTTATAACCAAATATGTCTGTCACGCTGCTATTAACATAAATAATTTTCCCGTCGCTATCAGCTGTTACAATTGCATCATGAGCCGTATCGGCAATTGCCTTAAAATGTTTCTCTCTTTCAAGAATGAGCTCAAGGTAGTCATTCCGCTCGGCATAACTGCCAAGCTCAATTGAAATATTCCGAAGGCAGTCTATTATCTCCTTGTCAGGTTCTGTTTCTTTTTTGATAAAAAATTCAAGTATGCCGATAACATTGTTCATACTTATTACAGGGATCCATATACATGCTTTCAGGGCAATTTTGTTCATAAGATCAGCCCTGTTATATGACTTCGGATCCATTTCAGAAACCTTCATCCAGCCGGGTTTACGTTCTTTCAGAGACTCTTCGAAAATACTGTTTTTGGAATCCATTGCCAGTTCTTCAGAATACGCTTTAAAAACGTCAAATTCCGGAGCCATTTTGTCAAGCCAGATACCTGAGCTGCTTAACACGCCATCTTTATGAAAAAGGAAATGCCCGATATCCCAATGCGTATATTCGCAAATCTTGTTAATTGTTAAATGAAGGTAGTCTTTAACGCTTTCAGCCTTGTTTGAACCCATTGACACATCATTCAGCAGATTCAATAAGCTGTTCCTTTTTTCAAGCAGCGCCCTTGTATTCTTTTCCTCAGTTATATCCTGCACTATGCCTACAATTGAATCAACCCTGCCTTCTTCATCACGAATTACTGATGCAGAGAGATTTATATAGAACAAAGAGCCGTCGCTTCTGGAGTTAACTAACTCTCCCTTCCATCCGGATTTGAGCGCGGCAGATATTATTTCTTTTCTCTTTTCATCTGTAATGCTGCCGGAATACAGTACCGGTATGTTCTGTCCAAGTATTTCACTTTCAAGATAGCCGTAAACAGATTCAAAGGAAGGGTTCACAAATATCGTTTTACTTTTAAGGTCAGTTATAAATACACATTCTTTGATTCCCCTTAAGGCATGTCCATACAGTTTCAGTCTGTTTTGGACTTTCTCCTTGATTGCCATTTCATCAAGAAGCCTGTTGAGAGTGTTTGCGAGCTCAACCGTCCTTTCGTTTACCCTGATTTCAAGTTCATCATAAGCCTTCTTCAGACTTTCTTCTGCTTCTTTCCTTTCCAGGAAATTTCCAACCTGTCTTCCGACTGATTCAAGCACCTCAAGCAGATCTTCATTGGGCGAGTGGCTATCTTCATTGAAACACTCGATCACAGCAGTTACCACACCATTATCACTTATTGGAATGGCAAAAGCAGATCTTAATCCAAGATTTAGAAATTCCAGTTTCCTGGGAAAATTGTCGTCCTTTTCAATATCACTTACCCAATAAGATTTATTATCTTTCCAGATCCTTCCCGGCAAACCCTCGCCTTTTTTGAAGCTGAAGGTTTTATCATAAACTCCGGCATAATCCCTTAAAACAGGATTCAAGTCACTCCACAGCGCTCTTTGTGCAAGCTTTTCTCCATCTGCAACCCACGCAATGCCGAATTTCCAGTTCACACCCGTGCAGATATCTTCGAGTACATTTTGAAGAGCTGACTCTGTATTAACAGCCTCCGCAAGAGTTTTCGAGACGGAATACTGAATCTTCAGGTATCTTTCGTTGCGCTTTTTCAAATGAATATCCATACAAATACCAACAAACCCCTCAAATTCATTTGCTTTATACCTGGGTACACCCTTGTTTAGGAACCACTTATATTCACCTGCGCTTGACCTTAACCTGAATTCCACTTCAAAGCTAGTTCGGTCCTCAAAAGCAGCTGCATATACATCCAGGCAATTCTGAAGATCTTCATGGTGAACACCCTCTATCCATCCGTTTCCAAGCTCTTCATTCATGCTTCTGCCGGTGAAGTTTGTCCATCCTTTGCTGAGATAAGTGAATCCTTTATTCTTTCCCGAAGTCCAGATCAAAACCGGGGCAGAATCTGCCAATATCCTGAAACGCTCTTCACTTTCTCTGAGTGAATTTTCGATCTTAATTCTGTTCTCTATTTCTGTTTTAAAACTCTCATTGGTAAGTTTAAGCTCATTAGTGCGCTCTTCAACCCTGTCTTCAAGTTCATCATATGATTTCCTTAAGAGTGATTCTGCTTCATTCTTTTTTCTAATGAGCTTTCTGGAAATAAAGAGCGATAGTCCCAGGACAACAAATGCAAACAGACTTGTAAAAATGATGAATAACTGTGTGTCCATAAGGCTGTTTCTGGAAGCGGTTTGCCTTGCTTCAAGAAGTTTAAGCTCATCCTGTTTTATGCGCGATGTTACTTCGGCTGCTTTGTCTGTTAGATCCTGTGAGAGTATTGCAAGATTTGTCTGTTCCGGCAGAACTTTTTTCTCGGTTTCAAACAGCGAAAGTGAAGAATCGAGAAGTGATATGCATATCGAAGAAAGGGAATCCAGTTTGTTTACCTCTTGCCGGATCTCGTCTACTGCCGAACCGGATCGAAGCTTATCAAGCAATATACGAAGTGAGGTCTTCGAATTCCCGAATTCAACCAAATACCTTTTTTCGCCTTTTAATATGTACCCTCTTCTTTGAAGGTGCAGGTTGGATAAAAGAAGGTCAATTTGGTCTGCAGTTTTCAGAACTTCATTGGTATGGTCAACAGAACTAAGAGTACTTCTGTAAACTTCAATATTATTATATGTTTTTATGCTGAGAACGACAAAACAAAGCAAAAAAATCAAAAATGCAGCCGGAATGAACTTCTCCAGCGGAAGTTTCTCAGTAAATCCTTGAGTTGACCTTTTCTTGTTTTCCTTCAATTTTTGCCTGATTTGCCTTAATTGTGACAGTTTTGTCAGACCTTATATGCCTAAATGACTATAATAACAACAAAAATATCAAAAAAGATTTGGCACGATTCTTGTAACATTAAGTCAGTGAACAAAATAGTGATTTTGAAATTAACTTTAAATGAATGGAGGAAAAATGCTTGACCACAAAATCAAAAGAGAGGACATAGGTTATCTGAGGCTTCTAATCGATCTGGCACGGCTTGAATATGAAAAAGTAACTTCCAAGAAGAACGATTCTTCAGATGAACCATCATTAAGTGAAAACGTTAACAGGAGACTGGCTTTGATTAATTTTTATCTGTAAGCGCCAAATAACTGAATATGCCAAATCTGAATATCCTAATATTGGTAATAGAAGATGACAAGTATATGAACGAGACACTTTGCGATGTACTGGAATCGGAAGGTTATAATGTAGAATCAGCATTAAATGCGCTGGATGCAATTAACAAAATAAAGCACAGCGGGAACAAATATCATATCCTGGTTTTGGATTATAATCTTCAATTCCTAAGCGGAATTAACGGTCTTGATATATTTGAAATTGCCAGAAAGCAGGACCCTGAAGTAAAGGGAGTACTCATTACCGCATACGGAAGGGAAAGAGACCTGAGGGAAAAAGCATATTCAATGGGAATCAGTTCATTTATAAACAAGCCGTTTATGATTACTGACCTGGTTGAAACAATTGATGAAATAGCCAGGGACTCCGGAGTGAAACAATCCGACAAGATGAAAGTATAAATCAAAATTGATGATCAATTGAAAGAACCAAAAAATGAAAAGAAAGAAGGAGATAATATGAATACTCTGAAGAAATGCGTAATCTTAATGTTTTCAACATTACTGCTGGTAACTGCGTCTTTTTCACAGCAGAATGTAAACACAAATCCGAAAAAAGAGAAAAGCGTAAAAAAGATATATCCGCACGTTTCAATTGCGCCTATAGGCGGTGCTATATTCCCTCTCACAAAATCATTGAGGGATGAATTCAAACCCGGAGGACTTGTAGGTTTGGATATAGGATACAGGCTGAACAAAGAGGTAGCTCTATATGGGAAATTCTCATATATCTTCATGTCCTCTAAAGTCACCGGCGCACCGGTTGGAAATTACCTTGAGTTCAGTGCGGGACCTAGATATTACTTCACACATCCAAAACTGAATTCTTCACTGTTCTTTGAAGCGGGTGTAGGTGCTTATAACTTCATGCAAAAAAGTTACGTAAATCCTGCTGATACTACCGGCACTGTAATTCCGCAGATCAGTAATATCAAGGCAGGTATAAACGGAGGTATTGGTGTATCTCTGGCATTAAGTAATGCCGTTGATATACTAGCTAAGGCAAAATATCACAACATCTTCACTCAGAACGGAACACAGGGCTTCATGACAATTAACGGTGGCTTTGAATTCAGGTTCAGGTAAACTGATAAAGGCCAATTAAGGCGGGGTAACACCCCGCCTTAATTATAAGCTTATATCAATGATAAGGAGAATTACAGAACAGCTTAGTGCTCAGTTTTGAAGTAGAGATCATACGGAAGTCAACATAACAGATTCTGATCTAAATAAAGTAGACAAAGCATAACCAAACCGAATAATTAAAATGGACGAAAGAACATCATCTAAAGGATTTTATATCGGCCTGTTGGCGGGTGGAGCAATTGGAGGTTTGACAGTACTTTTGACTGCACCCAAAAGCGGCAAAGAATTAAGGAAAGATCTGAGGAAAAGAACCAGGAAAATTGCCGGGAACACAGAAGAGTACATTGATTCTACAAGAAAAAGAGCTACTGAGATAATTTCCGACGGGAAAGACAAGGCAGAAGAACTCGTAAACGACGCTAAGAGCATGACCAGCTCAATTATTAACCGCGGCAAAGATTATTTTAGTGAAGAAGTCTCGAAAATGAAGGATGCCTTCAAAGCTGGTGCAGATACATTCAATGAAGAAAGTAAGTCAAAGAAAACTCGGTGACCCGTTACTTACAGAATGGTCCTTGTTGAAAAAAAGTGATTGTTGGTGTCAAACTGCATAATCAGTAAAATAAGGAATTTTCCAGCAAATTATCAGAAAAACAAATGTCTAGGATAATCGATATTTCTAAACACAAAAGTGAGACTTATGAAGATGCGTCTTTTGATGAGGACATGGAATACGATGAAGAAAATGCGTATAAATTGCTCGGCATTGCAGTTTTTCTGATCTGGATGTTAACGTTTTTTTTGAATTAATCTTAATTGTACACGGGGCACAATCAATGCTTTGGACGATTTTCATCGCATTATTAATAATCTGGTTAGTTGGGATATTTACGCCGTTCAGCCAGGGGAGCTATTTTATCATACTGTTCATTACTGCAGCAGCAATTGTGCTTGTCAGGATCATTGCAGGCAAAAATTCATAAATTGAATTTCTTTTAGAAGTAAGGAGTGAATAATGAATAAGGAAAGAATTTTCAAAGAAGAGGTTTACGTGCATTATGATTATTTCTTAAGAGTAGCAAAGAATATGACTCAGAATTTATTTGATGCTGAGGATCTGCTTCAGGATTCGTTTGCAAGGGCTTACAGGTTTCTGGATTCGTTCGAGCCCGGAACCAATTCAAAAGCCTGGGTGTACCGTATTATGAAGAACCTGTTCATAAATTTCAACAGAAAGAAACAGGCTCATCCGAACTACAGCCTGGACAGCATGCAAAATGAGCCATTCATAAGGGAAGACCAAAACACATTAAGATATTTTGAAGTTATGAAACTTATCGAGAAGATAAAAGATGAATACAGGCAAGTGATCATTCTATATCATCTTGAAGAGCATTCGCTTGCTGAAATATCGAAAGCACTCAACTGGCCTTTAGGTACAGTCAAAAGCAGGCTACACAGGGCCAGAAAGGAATTCAGAAAGGTCATTTCTGAAACGAATATTTAGAGACTTTTAATAAATAGTTGCAGAAGGAGGCGGTATGTTCAACACACTGTATAACCAGCTTTTTATTGAAAGTGAAAACAACGAACTTTTCATATATATTCACCTGGATAAGCTTTGTGAAAAAAAAGCATCTCTGATACTTGACAAGTACGTTGAGAATTTCAAGAAATACGAATTTGAAAAGATAAATGTTTCATTTTGGAACGTGAACATACCGGGTGAGCATTTGAGCTCATTCAGGAAAAAGACAAATGCGGCAATCAACAGAATTCTAAAAGGTTTTAAAGTCATCAATTCATATTATGATTTCAAGATAAACCTGAAAGTAATAGCCGAGCCGCAATTGATAAATTAAACTTACAATATCATTCCTGTTGCAGTATCAATTTGTACTAAATACGATTTGCCGGAGCTGAGATCATAAATCTGATTTTTAGCTCCGGCATTCTGAAGTGATCCCAAGTCGCGGGTTAAGTCAATAAACCCGGTTCATTTACGACCAAACTTATCTGGTCGGGATGTAATAGGTAAGCTTAATTTGGGGTGAGAAAAATCCATGTGTAGTGCGATTATCAGAAGTACTTACATTTGATAGCTGGTCTTCGTGTTTAGGGAAATACACATTATAATCCAGGATCAGCCCGATAGTGAACTTCTTTGCTGCAAAATATTCGGCGCCAACCCCCACATTAAAACCAAAGGATTTTACGTCATGGTTGTTATTATTGGTTGTTATATCTGCGTTAATGAGTCCGTCTTCAAAATGTTCCCATTGATATGAACCTGCACCAATTCTTACAAATGGTGAAACAACCGGCTTGCGCAACAAATGACCGAAATTGTAAATTGCATTTATTGATGTTGATAAGTTAACCCACATAGGCTCTTTCCCGGCAGGTTTGTATTTGCTGCTGTAATGATTGTAACCGGCATAGATAGTTCCTTCAATGCCGAATCCTTTGGTAATGAAATAACTAACACCAACACCAAATTGTGAGCCGACATTTAAGAAATCAGTGGTTTTTACTGATGAAGAATAATTACCGTTAGTTGGTATATTACCGCCACCGTAAAGTGAAATGCCGATCTTCCCTCTTAAGTCAGTTTTTGACACTTGTGCATTCACAAGGTAAGGAGTTATTGTTATTATTAATGCTAAGATAAATTTAATCATTCTTATATCTATTAATTTTGAAATTTTGTTTAGTTTTGTGCTGCAATTTTTCAGCTTAAAGATTTTAATTCTATTGGGCTTTCTATTTAACTTTATATAGGATCCATATACTTAATCGATTTATGTTTCTGAATGTCTTGTTTCTTTACAAATTTAGATTTTCGGCGATTGGATAAAAAATCGAAATTTTTCTAAAATTAAATTCTGAAGCCAAAACACTTTATGACCGAAACTACAAAACTCTGCTATTTTTAAGCTTTATGTGCCTTTTTCGGAATATCTAACCGGAATAAATTAAACTGCGATGAAAATGGTCATTTTTGATTTTTAGTGCCATTTCAATCTCTGAAAATTGAAAAATGGCCTCTAATTGCGAAAATATGTAATTTTAATCATACGAACCACAATGCCCGAAAATCTGTTGTAATCTATATTAAAGACATTCTTGGAATTTGTCTATTATCTCATTCCGAAGGACGGATGAATCGGATCCATTTGCGATGTATTTTTGTTTCTACTATACGTATATTACTATATCATGTTAAACTTTGATGAAGTCCAAAAACCAATAAACAAATTGTGACTAATATGAAGGAAAACGAGAATTCAAATACACGTGTAACTGTTGATTCAACAGGCAAAGTAGTCAATCTTACAAAACAGATGTACAAAGAGTCGTTTGCAAATAAAGAGATTATTTTTGCGTCAACGCTCACAGATGCTAGAGAAGATTCAATCCTCAGCAGGCCTAAAACAGAAACTTATGAACTGAACGAGGGTAATAATATTGGAGTAACTCTAAGGGTCAGTAATTATACACATGCTAAAGCTGAGGAGAAAAGGGACATTGCAAACAGGAAAAATCGGGAAAAGATTACGGATTAGCCCCTACCTCAGTAAGATGGTTTTTTATGATCTGTGCTGACATCTGACATTTTGCAGAAAGCTTAAAATTAGACCCACTTCTTAACAAAAACCGCCTGCAAATTCCGCTTTAAATCAAGATCTCTGTAACCCTTTAAATCTGCGTGTTTAAAAGATACTTTAATGATTATATTTGTACATCAGAAACTAACCTTATCTGGAGAAATATGATTACAGAATATAAATTATCTAAGACAGCTCAAAATCTGATCGGATCGGAGATCAGAAAGATATCAGGAGCAATCAACGAGAGAATTGAAAAAGGGGAAAAAATATACAACTTAACAATTGGTGATTTTTCGCCAAAGGTTTTCCCCATTCCTGCAGGATTAAAAGAAGAAATAAACAAAGCTTATTGTGAAGACCAGACAAACTACCCTCCTGCTAACGGAGTTAAAATTACGCGTGAGGCAATATCAGAATTTCTTAAAGAGCGCGGCGGAATAGATTACGAACCGGCCGAGATACTCATCGGAGCCGGCGCAAGACCACTCACATATGCTTTGTATATGGCTGTTGTCGATCCGGGAGATACCATCATTTACCCAGCACCCTCCTGGAACAATAACTGTTATGTACAGCTTTCCGGCGGAAAAGGCGCCCCTATTAATACTTCACCTGAAACAAACTTTGTACCAACAGCTGATTCGATGAAACAGTATATCACTGAAGCAACTTTGATTGCCCTTAACTCTCCATTAAATCCCTCGGGAACAGCTTTTGCAGAGGATGAACTAAGGAAAATATGTCAAATGGTAGTTGAGGAAAATAAGCGGCGCGGCAAAGAAAGAAAGCCGGTTTACCTGTTCTTCGACCAGATCTACTGGATCCTTACTTATGGCAAAACAAAGCATTTCAACCCTGTTGAGCTTTGCCCGGAAATTAGGGATTATATCATTTTCATAGACGGCATTTCGAAGTGTTTTGCAGCAACAGGTGTAAGAGTAGGCTGGGCTTTTGGTCCCAAACCGATAATTGACAAAATGAACTCGATGATGTCACATATCGGGGCATGGGCACCAAAACCAGAGCAAATTGGGCTCGCAAGATTCCTGCGAAAAAAAGATGAAGTTGATAAATTCTTCAGGCATTATAAAAACGAACTGATGAAGAGGCTGAATATTTTTTATGATACTTTCACACAGCTCAAAGGTGAAGGCTATAAGGTGGATGCGATTCCTCCTCAGGGTGCAATTTACTTGACCGTGAAGTTAGATCTTAACGGGATGAAAACACCCGGAGGGAAAATACTTGAATCAACAGATGATGTTTTGAAGTACGTTCTTGATGATGCAAAGACGGCTTTGGTTCCCTTTTATGCTTTCGGTGCTTCCAGAGATTTGCCCTGGTACAGGCTATCAGTCGGAACCTGCAGTTTACAGGACGCCCATGACGCATCAGTTTCATTAAAAGAAGCTTTACATAAGTTGAAAAAGTAGTGTCTTTTAAGACCGGATTATGCATTATTAAAGCCCGTTGATTCAATTAACGGGCTTTATTATGAAATAGGGCTAAGCAATGTGTCACCTTGCCTGTTGAATCACAACTATACACCCTATGCAACAACAGTTTTATGCAGTTTGGCAGTAACTTCAATTTCGGGGGGATCCAGCAAATGCTTTTTGACTGCACATAGGTTGGCAGCTTTTATGACTGCATCTTTGTACTTCTCCGGAAAATCCGGAGGAAGTTCAATATCAAGCTTTATCTTTCCTATTAATCTCTTATCGAAATCATACTCCATTGACTGAATTATCCTTATTTCATCAGTCGGAATACCGCGCTGCATACAGAATGATTTCACATAAATACCCGCGCATGTCCCGATAGATGCAAGAAAAAGATCAAAAGGTGCAGGTGCAGTATCATTACCGCCTGCTTCGACCGGTTGATCGGTCTTTAATAAATGGCCGTTATATCTTGCATTAACTTTCCTGCCTTCTTCAAAGAATATTTCCATTTTCATTTCTATTGTGCTTCTTTCTTTTAATTCTGCTGATTGTATTAATAACTATAACACAAATATACTAAAAATAGTTGCTATTAACAACTAAAGTCGTTATATTTGCACACGATTAACATGAGGAACTACCATTTTCATTATTGACCTTATTCTGGAATAGAGATTCCGGTTTACAGAGTTTTTGGATCAATTTATTAGTTTCAGAGGGGTGCCGGCGTTTTCTTAGAGCCAAATGTCATATAAAAGTATGACCCGAATCATTTTCTTAGGCTTTTCGGACTGTTAATATTGTGCCGGGATTATTATTGGAGATAAATATCGTTTAAAAACCTAATCTGGAGAAATTTATTATGAGGTATTTGCTTTTTTTGTTCTTCTTTCTAGCTACTATCAGCAATGCTCAATTTATACAGTGGGTACAAAGCACAGGTGGTGTTTCGATTGCGGTTGACCAATCTGGCAATGTTTACACAGTTGATTATGAGTATAATCCCGCGGGAGATATTTATCTCACTAAGAGAGATGCAAACGGTAATCATGCCTGGACAGAGAAGTTTGACCAGACCGATAATTCCAAATGGGAGAAAGCAACATGGGTAGAAACAGATAATCTCGGGAATGCTATTGTAACCGGTAATCTGATGTCAGGCTATTCTAATCCAGTATACGCTTCAAGCATAGTTATGAAATTCAGCCCTTCAGGAACCCTGCTATGGAGAAATGTGTACGAAACGACTTTCGACGGTTCGTACACCAAGAAGTGTTTAGTTGATGAATCAAATAACATCTATGTGCTCGGCATTGGAAATCCGGGAAGCGGGCAAGCAACGAAAGTGAAAAAATTTGCACCCGATGGTTCAACAATATGGACATATCACAATCCTAGTGGAATAGGCGCCCCGCTGAATTTCAAATTCACACCTGATAATGGGATAGTGATTTCAGCCAGAGGAATTACCGGAAGCATTAACGGTTTTGCAAAGCTCACAAAAAACGGAGTACATACCTGGAGTATAGCAGGGATTAACAGTACAACAATTGGTGATGTTGCGGGCGATGCAAACGGAAATAGCTATTTAGTGAGCGGATTATACGGTTCTAATACAGAATCTATTGTCCGTAAAGTTGATGCCTCAGGAAGCACATTATGGCAGAATAACTTTACAATTGCAGGCCTCAGAATTGAGGTAGGAAATGATGATTTTCCTGTTGTATCCGGATATCCTAATACCGGTTCATTTGGCTCATCATTTATTAAAGTGAATTCTAATGGCGGCTTAATTTGGTCAAATCTTGATGCAGACAGTTCATTTTCCCTGATGCTTCATGCTCAGATCAGGATGGACCCGTTCAATAATGTTTATCTGGCAGCGGGCACAATGACGCAAATGGCAGTTTGCAAAATTAACAGCAACGGAAGCTCCGGTTGGACAATAACAATGCCCGGGGGTTACGCAAACGCCATTGACATAGGACAAGATAACAGCATTTACGTAGTGGGTGGCACTACAACAGGCGGCGCGACTGGAAGAATAATGCAGTCAGTTACCGGTACCTCCGGGAACACAGGTATCGTACCTCTCACTTCATGGCTTGGGAACAATTATCCGAACCCCTTTAATCCTTCAACTACAATCAAATTCGGTCTCGCTAAGAGCGGTAATATCAGACTTGCGGTTTACGATGTGTCCGGCAGTGAGCTTGGGGTAATTCTTGATGAATTCAGGAATGCCGGAGAATATGAGCAAAGTTTCGATGGATCACATCTTCCGAGTGGGATCTATTTCTATAATCTCTCAGGAGATTATGTATCAGAAACAAAAAAGATGATCCTTGTAAAATAACTAAAGCGTTCTTTCTTAAAAAAGCCCGAAGCGTTTGCTTCGGGCTTTTCTATTATAAAATGCTGTGAAGACTATAAACAAGAAATAGCATATGTAACAGGACTTTGAAACAAAACGACAGGTATTAAGGCCTTACTATTTCTGATATCTTACGCAGGGTTTGTGTGAAGGCTTTCAGCTCGTTTTTGGGTACATCTTTAAGTATGGCACTTTCACATTCCTTCATAACGAGGCTTATTTCTTTCAGAACCTTTTCTCCTGAACTTGTGAGTTTGACGTTAAATACTCTCTTATCAAATTCCTTCCTTGCTTCTTTCAAGTACCCATTCGTTATTAGTTTATCCACAACTCTGCTGCCTCTGGATTTTGAGAGCCCCATTGCATTTGAGAGTTTCATGCATGATACTGCCTTCCCCGGCTGCAGGGATAGAATCCCCCTGTATTCAGCAGGAGAGAGTCCAAGTCTTTCCCTGATGCTCTCTTCTTTGGAAAGGCAAGCTAATTTAAGCTCAAAAATCATCTCCACAACAGATTTATCCATTCTGATAATTGAAATATAGTTGTTATACGCAACTTAATCATAATTCACCTTACTTTCAATATAATGCATATACTCCTCAAAAAGCAGACTGTAATCTTCAGGTTTATTCAATCAAGTGCTGGAGAAAATATATATGAACGTAATGCGATAGATTTAAGATAATGGAATATACAAATGACAAATTCCTGAGTTGGGCAATATTTGATTTGCTTCTGGAAAGGTCACGCATCTTCAGATGCGTAATGGTCGGGATGGCAGGATTCGAAACTGCGACCTCCTTCTCCCAAAATAAGCTATCGTGGACTAAATATAATAAAAGAATAGTTAGGAATTGAATTAGTCAAGTTTTTTGGAAATATTTTCCAGTAAAGTAAACTGTTTTACCTGAGAATCCAAAATAGTTTTTATCTGTTCCTCAAGTATTAAATTCACTTTTTCATGCAAGCTGCGGATCATCATTTCTGTTTTTTGATTTATCAGGTAATCATTTTCATCCCTGTTCCTGTCCTTTTCGTCATGACGGTTCTGGCTCATAAGTATTACCGGAGCCTGCAAAGCAGCTATTAAAGAAAGAATCAGGTTCATTAAAACAAAGGGAAAAGGATCAAATGGCATGGTGAATAATGCAATTACATTAATGACTATCCACCCGGCAAAAAATAACGCAAATATGAATATGAACTTCCAGCTTCCTCCAAATCGGGCAATTTTATCAGAAATGTTTTGACCATTGGTAAGTGTATCTTTCGGAGGGTGAAGCAGACTATCAATAATCAAATCTTCTTCGACTATTTTTTTCTTCTCAATTTGAATAAATTTGGCAAGGTGTTCATCCTGGTCATTTGATATTTTTTCTATACCTTTGTCAGATATTGTCAATGTTATACTAATATTAAGTTTAATTAAAAATAAGTAATCCTGATAAAAAAAGGGCAATAACTTTTATTGCCCTTTATGAAGCGTCATTGTGGGTTAATCCGGAATACCGTTTTTATCGTTATCCTTAAAAGATTTGAAATTGTTCTTTATGTTATCTTTAATGTTGTTATCAATATCATTCGAATTTGCAGGATCGGTAGGATCCATATATGCAAAATCCCTGATGAACCATATATACGGACTTACAACAAGTGTAATATTCTGGAACACTGATCCAGAGACCGGCAGATCAGCTGGAAAATGCAATATCTGATGAGCAGATTTAGTTGATTTGTAAATGAAATATTTATCGTAATACCAGCCCTTTACAATAACTGAATATCTTCCGTTTGCATCAGCAAACTCAGGATCAGGTATTTCTTCGATATCCTGGAGCTTGTGAACTTCGAACTTGACTTTGTCATAAGTTCCAGGAGGAATTATCGAAGTACCAATCAGGTTTAAACCTGAAGATAAATTTAGAAACAGTACGAACGGACCAACTTTGAAGTTCTTCAGATTCTCGCTGTTGCCGCTTACGTTTAGCTTGATATCTTTTATAAGTATCTTGACTGTATCAAGTACAAAGTAGTTCTGTGCATCACCGATTGAATCGTTGTTGCTCATTACACTAAAGCTCAGGTTTTCACCCTGACCCGGTGCAACGGAGTCACCGCAACCGTAGAAGCCGGCTGCTGAAACGAGCACTGCTATTAATAGTGCACTGAATTTGTATTTAAGATTTTTGTTAAACATTGTTATTTCTTTCCTTTATTATTTTCGTTGCCATTGTTTTTGCCGCCTTTGTTTCTGTCGCCATCTTTGTTGCCTTTATTCCTATCACCATCCTTGTTGCCTTTTACATTGTCATTGTTCTTATTGCCGTTATCATTGTCTTTGTATTTTTTCCCTTTATCATTGTCTTCATACTTCTTACCGTTGTCATTGTTATTGTACTTCTTTCCGTTATCATTGCCATTGCCGTTATTTCCTTTTTTGTAATCCTTTTCATCTTTGCGTGAATCCTTATTCTCATTTTTGAATTCTTTATCACCGGAATTATTAGATTTCCAGTCATTATATTTCTTATACTTTTTCGGCTCGTTTACAGTAAACTTGGCATGATCTTTGCTCTTGTATCTTTTGAACCCGGGTTTATACACAAAATACTCACCATTTGAATACCTTACGTCTTTATAATTGCCAACGTGTTTTATCTTTACCGTTTCAATATCCCTGCCATAGATGTATTGGATTATGTTAGGGTCCGGTCCCCTGTTAATAACTGCATTGTTAACCAAGACGATACCTGGAATACCGGTAAATCCGCTGACAAGTATCCTGCTGCCATCAGAATAATAAACATTGTTGTATTTATAAACTTCCGGCTCAAGGAAATACTTTCTTTCAACAACAACATAATTATTGTTGTCAATAACCGGAGCGTTCATAATTCCGTTCACCAGGTAGACTGATGGCGGAAGCGGTGCCCATGATACGTAATCATCATTCTGCTTCCAGTCGACCCATGCTGGTGCCCATACTCTGCCCGGAACCCAAAGCCATCCTGCCGAAGGTGTATTAACCCACCTGCCATGATGCGACACTGTTTCTTCTACAGGTGTAGCGCCTTTAAAATACCAGCCTGCATCTGAATTGATCCACTGTCCGTTGGAATAAGGCACATAAACAGGTGTTGTGCCTGTTGTATTTACAACTGCAAGCTCAGGGGCAGGCTTCCAGACGTATATCATGTTAACACTGGTGTTTGCTGAGCTTAATGCGTCTTTACTGCCTGCAGAGCTTCCTGTAGCAGCAATTCTAGGCTCGAGCCCTATTTCTTCAGGTTGAACCTGCACCCATTCACCGTGCGGCGCAAGCTGATCATAAAACTCTTTATAATCTACTGCACTAAGGTCTTCATCGGTTTCAGCGAAGTCATTATCTTCTACAGATGTTGCTTCAAGGTTTTTATCCAGCATTTGTTTCTGTTCTTCAGTCAGATTCCCGTCTGCATTTTTTGTGCAGGATGAGAACATGAATATTGATACAGTAAATGCCAGCAATCCCATGGTCCTTAATATTCTTAAAACTTCCATAATTGTACTGCTTTCTTTTAAATTAAAATCAAATTATCAGAACTTAAAATCTACACCAAGTTCTAAAGTGTTAAAATTGAAATTACCAAGCCCGAACCTGGCAACTCCGGCAACTGCGGGAGAGAAGAAATATCTCATTCCGCCCTGTCCCCATGCCCACAATCCGCTATTTTTGAGTGAATTGCCGTTTGGCGAGGATGAGAAGAAGCCGAGAACCACACCAAGAAACGGAACAAACTTTCCGCTTGCAATTTGGTTGAAATTATAATTAGCCTGTCCGCCCAAAAAGATATTTGAGAATCTTTCAAGCCTGTCATCCGGATAGCTTGAATACCTGAGAAGTGCGCCCAAGCCTATGGACCCGATTCCTGCCTGAGTGACCTGGTTTTCGTAATTGAATCCGAATGTGGGTGTGTTGTTGCGTGCCCAGAATCCGAGTGTACCACCCATTAAATTATCACGCTCTTTAAGCTGTGAGAACGATGCTGTTGCAAGCAGCATCAAAAATAGTACTGAGTAAATTGCTGTTTTCATGATTGTTCTTTCTTTATTTTTTTTGAAAATCGTATCTATAATTAGAAACTTTGATTACACTAAGTTGAAAAAATTCGGTATTTTAGCGATGTATACATTGCATATCGAAAATCCGAATGAATAGTTAATTATCATGATGTAAGCTACTCAGATATAACAGTTAAGTCAATTGAGCAAAGGGATGATAAAAGGACTACACCTCACGGATGATAGTCAAGAGTTTTCATCCGCAATCAAACAATTACATAAAAAAGGGAGCCTTTGGGGCTCCCCGTGATAGTGAACACAATAGGAGAAAATACTATTTTTTCTTAATTACTCTCTTTGGCTGACCGAAGTAAAAGCTCATGCCTGCGTAGAACTGCAGATAAGCCATTTTCCTCGATTTCTGGGTAGTGGTTTCTTTGTCATTTAAACCATAAGTAGTGCTTGTGCTGGTTGTAGAATCCTTGCCAAACAGGTTTGCAAAAGCATACCTTCCGCCGATTACTACGCCGACATTTTTGCTAAGCTTAACATCTACACCTGCAGCAAAAGTGGCACCAAATCTTATAGCTGATTCCATATTGGCTTCATAGCTAGGTACAGAACCGCCGCTTTGTTCAAATGTGGTTTTTCCACCGATGATATTGGTTGTAAATTGAACATTCACGAACGGATTTGCGGGTCTCTTCGGTGCAAAATCGTACTCAGCACCAACACCGATAGTAAACAAGTTCATATCTGTTCTCCATGTGCCAGAACCGATACCAAATATATTGTTTGAATCAAGATTGGAAACGCCGATATCTCCGCTACTAAGCATTGTATATGTTAGCGCCAACATGATCCCGAAAGTACTTTTTTTATCAACATAGTATTTCACGTCTGCCCCAAAGTTGAATCCGTTATTTACAAAATACGGCGTGGGGTTTTTGCCGGATTCCAGATCGGCAGGAAAAGTCCCTTTAAGATCAGGAAGTGTAGTTGTATATCCGCCAATAACGTGAATATTCCATTTTGGTACTGCGTAAGTCTGTGACTTTATGCTGTTTATAGCAAAAATCAATGCTAAAACAACTAATAATGTATTAAATTTTTTCAAGTTTTATATCTCCTTTATTATTTATGAATCGTTTTTTTTCTCTAACAAAGCTACATGTTTATTGATGTTATAACAATCAATCATTAGTATGAAATTGGAACTACATCTTTGGATCTAGATCCTTAGATTGAGGTGCTGTATAACCGATTTTCGTGACCAACAACCTCAATCCAGGGATTAGATGTAAATTTACTACTCTACCTGCAGGATCTGTTTTCTGAAGTCATTTTCCCCATTTGTATTGATCCTGACTCGAAATGACATTCTGAAACCGTATACGTTTAGCGGATCTCTATCTGTTGCTTCTCTGGGCTGAATTATGCCATAAACACTGTTCGTAGTTATGCCGGCTTCTCTTTTGCCTTTAAGCCAGAAGCAATAAACCGGATAAGATGCCAGAGGGGAATTGAAGTAACCCCAGCTCTCAGTTCCGCTTTGAGTAAAGTCATTAGGCGTAAACACGGTATAATTTGGAACCTTTGATAATGTATCAAAAGTATTTACAGACATATCTTCGCTAACCCTGAAGAATCTTGTCTCATAACCGGGAGGTAATAAGCTGTTAAGCAGCTCACCGTTTTGCAGATAAAAATCAACCCCGCTATTGTTCCTGTCGTTTAAACTGACATCACGAAGCCTGGCAGTATCAACAGTGTTCAAACCGTTAAGCAGGTTGATGCCCGTTCGCGAAATAAACGCTGCTGAATCCTCATCAACACCGATGCTGTCGTAAGATTCCACATTGGGATTATCAATATAAGTAGTTGTCGGTTCTGTTGAGGAATCGTCACATCCGGCAGCCAAAAAGACTAAAGTGATGCTTACTGCAAAAAATATTAAAAATTTCGAAATTGATTTCATTTTGTTTGTTTGATTATGAATTAGTTTATGGATCTTGTTAAAAATTACTTACCGGGAATTGGCAGCTCCGCTATATTCTCCTCTTTAAATGGAAATGCACTACTTTTAATGGCATCGGCCTTCATTTCCAATGGAAACGGGCTTAAAACTTTCGGATCTTCAGAGGGCAATAATTCATCTGAAAGAGATGTTAATTCGGAAAATTGCAGATTATCTGTATACTCAAAGTTGAGCTCAGATCCAGCCCGGATCAATTCTATGCTCTGATCACCATTAACATCAGTATACATCTGAAACCGGCCACTTTCGGCGGAACGACCGTTTTCACCTGTACTTTCTTCTTCATTCTCATTTGTTTCGTCCATTTCTCTGTAGAATACAACCATAGTAATAAGAACAAGTACTACCAAAAAGAAGGAAAAATATTCTACTATTAAGGCCATCTGGTTTGCCCGGGCAACTTAAAATTTTTTTCTGATTCTATCTTGCGCAAACTGTTATACTCCTTAGATTTTTCAAATTCTCTTTCAATATCTGGGTATGTCCTGAACTGTGCACCCTGATTGACAGCAATTCTTTCCTGAATTAATCCTGAGTTATTTTTGACTAAGATTAAGATCATTAAAAAAAGAATTTTAAGTAGAAGTTCATCATATTGTTTTTCGTCCTGTAACAAGATTATATATGAGTATTATCACTGCAACAACTAATAGTATATGAATGAAACCACCTAAAGAATAAGAACTTACAAGTCCCACCAGCCAAAGTACTAAAAGTATTACAAATATTGTCCACAGCATGATTTATCTCCTTATTGGATTAAATTATTGAAAAAACTCTTTAAACGGTTCTTTTACCGGGTAAGAACCTGAAAATAAGTACTACTACTGCAAAGATCAGCAAAAGATGGACCAACCCGCCCATTGTGTATGAAGTAAATACTCCGAGCAACCAAAGAGCAATAAGGATCACAAAAATTGTCGCAAGCATGATTTGTTCTTTCTAAAATATTAAGTTAAAACATTTGCAGTTAAATTAGAATTGCAGAGATAAATTTGTATGTATCTGGGCATCTTCATATGTGAAACAAAATCTTACCTCTGCAATTACTAATGTGACGTCTAATGCTGACGTTGAAGCAGCATTATGGAGGAGAAAAACCAAAACTTTTGCTCTATAAATCTCGATTATTCATACGATAACACTTTTTAGATCTTAGTTTGAAGTGCCCATTCCTTTATTGCCGGGTCTAATTAATCCCGTAATTCATTTGCTTTCCTTCTGCATATTCTGAAATCAGATTTTTCAGAGTTCGACGTGCCCTGAATAGTCTGCTTTTGACAGTACCAACCGGGCAGTTCAGGAACTTGGAAATATCTTCAATACTGTAATCTTCAAGATGGAAAAGTATGATCACCATCCGGTATTCATCTTTGATAGAGTTTATAGCCACTAAGAATTCATCGCTCATAAGAGTATCCTTATCTGAAGAAGTGAACCAGGATAGTGTATCCGGCTTTTCGTAATTTGAAAGCAGCTGCGGCGCTTTTTGTTTCTTTGCCGCATAATTTATAAAAAGGTTCTTCAGTATCCGGTACATCCAGGCTTTGGGGTTTGTATTTTTTTCATACGTATGGTAGAATCGGTACGCCCTGATGTACGCTTCCTGCACCAAATCTTTTGCATCATCTTCATCCCTGGTAAGATTAGCTGCAACTTTCACGAAGTATTTATAATGCGGGATCATTTCTCTTTCAAAATCCCCTGTGCGGTTATAATCTTCCATATTTCAGTTCAGTATTTTTAGTAATTTTTTGTTTCTGTTCATTTTAAGTGATCTTGTTTTGAACATTCTCCGTATTTTCTGACTCCGGACTTCTTTTGTCCAAGTCTGATCTTCTTTCGCTGTATGCCCTGAAACCGGATTTAAGAGCGGCTTTTACATTATCTGCTTTGCGGGTTATCTTATCCATACCCGTATTCAAAAATTCATTGGCGCTATCCAGAGTACTTTCAGCAGCATCTTTAGCTCCATTCCATGATTCAGAAGTCAGTTTCTTACCTTCTTCGATCAGTTCACCTGTTTTCCTTCCAATATCTTTTCTGAGATTCTTTCCTGCCTTAGGTGCATATAATAAGGCCAATGCACCTCCAATAACTCCGCCGAGCAGAAAACTTAAGAATATTCCTTTTTTACTTTTCTCGCGTATCATATCATTATTATCCTTAATATTTTGATGTTAATAAAAATTGTTAATTTCCTGCTTCTTATTTAACCAGAATCATCTTCTTGTTAGAAACAAATGATCCGGATTCCATTCTATAAAAATATGCGCCGCTTGGATATGCCTCTGCATTCCAGGTTACTTCATAATTTCCTGCACTCTGGTACTGGTTAATCAAAACACTTACATTCTGTCCAAGTGCGTCATATATGCCAATCTTTACATTACCTGCAGAAGGAAGCTGGTAATTAATTACAGTTACTGGGTTAAACGGATTAGGATAGTTCTGGGAAAGTGTGAATTCAAATGGACTATTAGTTCCGTTACTGCCGATTGCTATTACGCCAGTTGTATTGAACCCTACCTCGTAAATATCAAAATTATTACCGCTGCGATAATCCTGCCATACAACTATCGCTCCTAGATTACCGTTACTGACGATTGATGGCCTAATCTGGTCATTGGCAACGGAACATATAACGTAACCCGTAGCCGCCCAGTTTATTGCCGCATTTGATGCGATTCTCTGCGCATAAACATCAGAATTCCCTGAATTACGATGGTCCTCCCATGTAATATATGCTCCGCTGTTTCCATCACTGACAAGCTGGGAACTTATCTGGTCACCTGAAGCTGTGCAAATGATAACACCAGTTGCTGTCCACTGAACTGCTCCCGTTGAGTTTACACGCTGTGCATATATATCGGCAGTTGTGCCTGTTCTATAATCTGTCCATGAAAGGATTGCTCCGCCCATTCCATCACTAACTATCTTTGGATCTGTTTGTGCATATGCAACATTATTATTCATCACAACTCCATCAACAGCCCAAACTATTGCGCCGCTGGGACCCTGTCTTTGGGCATAAATGTTAAAATCTGTTGAGCTTCTATAATCACTCCACGCAATGATCACTCCGCCTGCTCCGTCACTTGAGATATCAGGTTTTAGCTGGTCTGTTCCCATGGTACAAGTTGCTACTCCGTTTGTTGTCCATTGTACGGCTCCTGCTCCACCTACTCTTTGAGTGTAAATATCATAGCTGCCTGAGCGGTTATCGTACCAGGTTATAAATGCTCCTCCGCTGCCATCGCTTACAAGTCTGGGGCCTCTTTGTGATGCAGCCTGGTTGCATATATTTACCCCGTTTGCGGTCCACAACATTGCTCCTGAAGGATTTATACGCTGTGCGTAAATATCCGGTAACCCGCTGTTGCTGCGGTAATCCTGCCACGTAAGAATTGCACCGCCAAGCCCGTCACTGATCATAGTTATTGTGTCCTGTTCAAAGACAACAACACATACTGGAACGCCATTCAGTGTCCACTGCACATTGCCGCTTGAATTAACCCGCTGGGCAAAGATATCTGCCGTAGCGCTTCCTCGGTATGACTGCCATGAGATTATTGCACCACCACTGCCATCACTGACAATCATGGGAGTGTAATTGCTATCCTGTGTGCAGATGGGTATTCCATCTGTACTCCATACAGCGTTTCCGTCTGAGTTCATTCTTTGTGCATATATCTCGAATTTACCGCTTCGCTTATCCTGCCATGAAATAATTACACCGCCGCTGCCGTCTGTAGCAGCCACAGAATTAATCTGGTTATTAACTGCAGTACTGACAGGATTTCCTGTCGACTGTGAATTAGTTGCAACCGGCATTATTAAGACAAATGCAAATACCAATGCAAATGAACGAAACAGGCGCCATAATAAAGCTGCTGGGTCTGTAAAAATTGATTTCATAATTCTCACCTTTTAGTATAAATTTTTTGTTTTTATTAACTCAAACTACGTATTGATCCGTTATTTTTCAATTGTACAAAAGGATGAAAAAGGAACTACATCTTTTGGATTAGTGAAAAATTGTATTTTATCATACAGCTATTTAAAGAGTTATCCCGTTTTTGGCGGGATAACACGAATTGAGTACAGAAACTCTTGATTCTACTATCTTTAATCTACATTAATTACAACATTGGTTGAAGGCTGGCCAAAGAACGTACCATCTTTAACTAACTGGCACTGCAGGTTATATACACCTGACTTTTTCGGTGCGGTAACCTTAAAGCTGAAATTGACTTCAGAACCTGAGTAAACATCATCCGATAATTCAACATTAGCTACTTCCCATGCATTATATGTATTATCAGCACCTTTTGTTGATACTTTGAGTTTATATTCTCCCGGCTTCCATGTTGTAGATCCGGTGTTTCTCATTGTGACATTGACATCATAAGTTAAGCCGGTCTCCATTTCAGAGGTTACTTTTTGCGTTACGAAAAACGCATTGTTTTCAATAAAATTCGGGACTTCTATAACAGGCTCCGTTCCTGAGACTCTGACCGGTACATTCATTGTAGGTTCACCAAAGAAAGCATTGCCGCTTGCCATCTGCCACTGTATGTTGTAGCTTCCGTCAACCGGTGCTACGATCGTAAAGTTAAATACAACTTCGCTGCCAGGACTAACAGTTGAGTTCACATCTACACTGCCGATTGACCATGTTTTGTAAACTAATTCCGATGGATTTATCAGCTTGAGGCTGTAGGTACCCTGTTTCCAAACACTGCGTCCCGTATTCTTCATTGTAACCGATACTCCGTAACTTTGCCCGGGGAGCATGAATCCGGGTGTTGATTGTGATAAGTATGCTGCATTATCATAGTAGTCAGTTATCCCGACACCTTTTGATTGTGCGGTAAGACTGCCTACTATCAAAACACTTAATGTAAGTGCGATTGCTATCGACTTAATTTTTTTCATTTTAAACTTTCTTTAAATTATTGTTAACAGACTAAACTACACAGAGATTGTGTACCATGCAATCGCACTACAGGATGAAATAAGAACTACACCCAACGGCTACAATGCAGAGTTAATTCAAGAGCCTGCGATCAGAATGAGCGCGGCAAAAATGTAAATAATGGTCAGACCAAATACTATAAAGTTCTTCATAACAACTTCTATATATAATTCGTTTACTTAACAGCCTTATATCTACAGCAATTACTTACTGTTTATTCATTGAGCTGATTTTAAATTCTATGACGGAAAATAGTTCAAACCATCATGTTTGACATGTAAGTCCACAACCCAAATATCTTGAACAGCCAGACCAGAACAAAAATGACGACAATTGCGTTCACAATTTTCTTGATCGTGGGCTGCATAGGGATGTAATTGATCAGCCATAAAACAAAACCAACAACTACTAAGGTGATTACTATTGTTAATACAGACACGTTGACTCCTGTTTTCTATTATAATACTTCAAATCATTTATACACTATTAAAGCTCAGGTGATTCTTTCCCGCCTGCGTTCTTCAATCCTGTTATAAGATCGCCAGAACCAGTACTATTATGAGAAGTACAAGAACTATTGTAATAAGTACACCCGTATCAAGCCCGAGTACATTTTCAGCGTACAGCACATTATATTCATTCTTCTGCTGCTTCGTGTCAAATAATTTGTCATTAATTACAAACATATCCGGAGAGCTGTCGCCGTTCTTATCGGCAAAGAAAACAGGATAAGGCAGAGCTATTTCGATAAGTGATGTGGAATTGTACTTGTCGTATTTCATATTCTCGGCAGTAAAATATGGCTTTTCAAGTGTACCTGTATTTTTGTAATATTCTACATTACCATTATTGAATATCAGGATATCAAAATCGCCGTCTTTATCAACATCAACAATAGCCGGATTTTTAAGCCCGAGATTGTTTTCAACATAGGCGTCTGCAAGCTTTTTGATTTCTTCATTCGTAAAAACTTTATGTGATGTTACGGGATCCTCGTTGGATAACAATCTGTAACCCGGTGCCAGCAAAAACAAAAACATAGTGAAAATGAATATTGAAGTTTTCATGTTTTTCATTATTTGATTAAGAATTAATGAACAAAGTTACGTCTGATGCTGCAACATTACAATTAAACAAAGGATTGAAAAAGGGACTAATTCTCTTTTCAATCCAACGGACTATACTGTTTTAATCAATACTTCCCGAATTTTGTACATATGAAAAAACCAAATCAAATGAAAAAGAAAATATATGTACCGGCATTTCTTGCAGTATTATTTGCTGCAATGGTTTTTACGGGAAGTATCGGGTTCACTGAAAAACCTGAGAGTCCCTATTTTAAATATGTAGGAATAAAAAGCTGCGCTGCAACATGTCATAAAGGTGATACAAAGGGAAACCAGCTTGAAATATGGCAGGACTCCAAACACTCAAAGGCATTTATAACCTTGCAGACACCGGAAGCTGACAAAATTGCCAAAGATAAAGGGTTTGATACTCCGGCATCAGAGACACCACTGTGCATAAAATGCCACGTTTTGGGCAAGGATATCGATCCTGAAGAGCTTGAAGATACGTTCGATAAGACACAGGGAGTGCAGTGCGAAACTTGTCACGGCCCCGGCTCGGAATATAAAAGGATCACTATTATGAAAGATAAACAGCAGGCAATTGCAAACGGTTTGATTGTTCATGAAGATGGTGCCGTTTTCTGCAAGACCTGTCATAACTCTGATAGCCCAACATTTAAAAGCTTTGATTATGACGAGTACTGGGCAAAGATAAAACATTCAGATCCAAGTGTTTCAAAATAGAAATAAACAAAAATTAATAACTAAGTTTTTAAGTAAGGAATAATATCATGACTGAAGAATCCGGAAGCAAACAAGAAATTCTGAATAGCAATTCCACAGAGGATCGGCAAGGCAGAAAATCAAATAAGAATAGTTTAATTGCCGTAGTAGGAGTATTTCTGCTGCTGATCACTCTAACAGTTATAGTAATAGGGTATTTGTATTTGGGAAAATCGGATTACGAAAAAGGAACTGCTTTCTATAAAGATAAGAAGTTCACAGAAGCACTATTTCAATTTCAGAAAGTAGGACCGGATGATGTAAATTTCAGTAATGCCCAATCCCGGATTAATTACATAAACGGGCTTAATTCCTTTAATGACGGCAAAAAGCCAGAAGCAATTGTTTATCTTTCAAAGGTCACAAAAGACGATGAATATTACAGTGATGCTCAGCTTATGCTGGGGAAGCTGAGTGAAGCCAGCATAGGAAATGACCTGCAATCACAAATAGACGCTTTAAGAGAGAGCAAAGATACAGTTATAATAAAAAAAGAATTCACCGGGACTCCCGTTAAGATTGTAGAGCCGGCAGATCCGACAAAACAGGCCGATATTGAATTGGGAAGAAAATTTATTTCGGAAGCAGAAAATTCTATTTCGAGATTTGAAAGCATGTACCAAACGGCAAGAACAGCTCCTTTGAGCACAAAAGGTGATTATGGAAAGGGACTTGAGTCTGTTCATAAAGAATTCAACAGCCTGAAATATTCTGCACAGAACAAGGATGCGGGTGTTGTTGAATTAAAAAGACTGGTTTCTGACTGGATGAGTAAACGAAATTCGTTTATCAGACAACTGATCTCAGAAAAATCTGTAAGCGAAACAAGCTCATCAATTGCCTTGAAGGAAGAAGGAGACAGACTCTACTCTCAGGTAATAAGCCAGTTGAAAAAAGTCAAGAAAAGCCTGTAAGAATAGTTATTTAATTATGCGGCTGTTCGTTTGTAAAACTGTCCTGTAATGGTGCCCGTAAATTGATTGAGTAATAGCTTCGGAAATCAATTTTGGCTTATGAAGCATAGTCCAGAATATCATTTTCCAGAAGTAGAAATTACCGCTGTCAATCACACCCATTTGCCAGAACGATCTTGTAATTGCCAATATCATGAGTTTCACAGAGAACTTTGAGCCTTTGGCAAGTCCCTCATATTCCCCAAGGTAAGTTATAATCCTTTTATAATAGAATTTTGGATGATAAATTGTATCAAGTATCTTCCTGTAACCCTCCAGCAGGATATCTTTGTTAATTACAGGAATAAAATTGAGTGTGGAATCAGTATTGTTTCCGGTAGCGGCGCTCAAAATCCTTCCGTCTTTCTTAAGTTTCTTGTATAGTTTTGTCTTTGGCAGGGCATGAAGCAGGCCAACCATCGCAGTAACTATTCCGCTCTTCTGTATGAACTCGATCATCTTATCGAATGTACCTGCAGAATCAGTATCAAAACCCACAATAAAACCGCCTTTCACTTCCAGTCCGTTGCGCTGAAGAACATTCACTTTCTCTTTCAGGTCTTTGCCTGTATTTTGGTATTTGCCGCAGGATTTCAAAGAATCTTCATCCGGTGTTTCTATCCCTACAAATAACCCGGAGAAATTTGATTCCTTCAGAAGTTCAATTATTTCAGGATCATCAGCAACAGTAATTGATGCTTCGGTAGACAGACTGAAGGGTTTTTTATGCTCTTTCATCCATACAGAAATTTCCTGAAGTATGGCCTTCACTTTTTTCCTGTTTCCGATGAAATTATCATCAACAATGAAAACACCACCGCGCCAGCCGGTATCATAAATTGCATTAAGCTCGGCAATTACCTGGCCAGGTTCTTTAACTCTGGGTACGCGCCCGTTCATAATGATGATATCACAAAAATCACATGAAAAAGGGCAACCCCTTGACACCTGGATTGCCATGGAAGCATAATCATTCATATCAATCAGCGACCAGTCCGGTAAAGGGGTTTTGGAAATATCCGGCCTGATCGCAGACTTATATACTCTTTTTACATCGTTTACAGCAAGGTCTCTAAGAAAAAGGGGTACTGTGATCTCTCCTTCGTTCAATACAAAACAATCTACTTCCGGGAAATCTTTGTACAGGCTTGAAAATAGCGGTCCCCCTGCAATCAAAAATTTGCCGAATGACTTTACCCTCTTGATTATTTCTTTAACAGAATTGATCTGGACAATCATAGAGCTGATCATAACAAGATCTGCATTTACGATATCTTCATCAGTCAGTTTATTCACATTAAGATCAATTAGCTTTTTCTCCCAGTTTTCGGGCAGCAAAGAAGATACTGTTAATAATCCTAAAGGAGGTAATGATGCCTTTTTATGGATGAAAGTAAGCGCATGCTTGTAGCTCCAAAAAGTGTCCGGGTATTCAGGATATATCAACAGTATCTTCATATTCCAAGGGGCCTTTCTCAGTAATGTATTAAGATGTCCGGTGACTATCGAACTGTAAAATGAAACTATTGAATTCCACCTCACATGCTAATTGAACCGGACTTCAGAAAAGTTTTTTCTTATTACAAATTTAAGGGCTCGTTCAGAAATAAATCAATTAAACTATAGATTGATAATGGGACTAGTCCTTAAGGATTAGTTTCTGAGAACACAGTAATGAATAACTTTGACTAAAGGGCTTAGGCCTTTTGTTTTTTGGAGGCGAATCCATCAGGTGAGTTGGCGTGAATCGCGATCTGAACGCGTGTGTTTAAAGCCATTTTCTCGAGTATGTTGTGAACATGGCTTTTCACTGTATATATTGAAAGATTAAGCTTGAAAGCAATTTCTTTGTTAGCAAGCCCAACGGAAATCAGCTCAACTATTTCACTTTCGCGTTTAGTCATTCTTACAGACTGAACGAGTTCTGTGGGTGTCAATTCCTTAACCCCGTAGTCTACGATCTGAGAAAAGAGCGAGCCCGCCATGGTTGGGGGTAATATCTTTTCTCCATTTACTACTGACCGAATAGTACCGGTAAATTCAGCAATTGTGGCATCTTTGAGAATAAAACCGGAAACACCGGCTTCAACAAATTGCAGGATATCTTCCTGTATAGGGATAAGATCCATAACAATGACTTTCACATCAGGGTATTTTTCTTTCAATAACTTAACAAGTTCAATGCTATCCTGATTGGCCAGTCCCAGATCCAGCAAAACGATGTTTGGCTTAAGTTCTTTAACCTTATCTATAACAAAATCAGTATCATCAAATGCTGCGGCTACGGTAATATCACGCTCTTTCTTAAGCATTGCGCAGATTCCGTCACGCAGAAGCCTGTTGTCTTCTATTAATATCAGACTGATCTTCTTCAACAATATTCTTAGGTTTTCATTTAAGTATTAAAACTTTGCTGCAAAAAGGGACTGAATCTGGGAATCAAACTTCGTTCTACTGTAAACTAACTTATTTTTTACGGATTTTCAAGTAACATAGTTTTGTAGTCCTGAAAAACAAATGAAGCAGCGAAAAAAACAGACTAATCCTAAAGAATTAGATTAATATTCAATCTTTCGACCTATGGTAATATCACTTAACCATAAGTATATTTGTTACAAATAGAAGTTGAAGAAAAATTACTATTTCGGACTAAAAAGTATTTGACAAAATAAAGAGCAGATTAGAATCGAACAACAAACTGCAATAAAAGGGAGAACTCATTTTTTGAGACCATAAGCTTATGAAAAAAAATAACAATAAATTTATTCGTAAAACCCTTCCTAAATCCCCTACAAGCATACAGGGATTAGATGAAATAACAGGCGGGGGCCTGCCCAAAGGCAGACCAACTCTCATATGCGGGGGTGCGGGCTGCGGAAAGACACTTCTGGCAATGGAGTTTCTGGTACGCGGAGCATTGCAGCATAATGAACCGGGGGTTTTTGTATCATTTGAAGAAACACAAAAAGAACTGACTGCAAATGTAGCTTCACTTGGTTTCGACCTGGACAAACTGGCAGAAAGTAAAAAGATCTGGCTTGAACACATTCATGTTGCCCGCGAAGATATCAATCAAAGCGGCGATTTTGATCTTGAAGGTTTATTCATCAGGATACATTATGCAATTGAGAGCATAGGAGCAAAGCGGGTTGTACTTGATACTATAGAATCACTCTTTTCGGAACTGCCGAATCCGCTTATACTGCGTGCAGAACTGCAAAGGTTATTCCGCTGGCTGAAAAGAAAGGGTGTTACAACAATTATTACTGCAGAGCGCGGCGAAGGTTCATTAACAAGGCAGGGCTTGGAAGAATATGTTTCTGATTGCGTTATTCTGCTTGATCATCGTGTTAACGACCAGTCTTCTATCAGGCGGCTGCGTATTGTAAAATACCGCGGTTCTACACACGGGACAAACGAGTATCCATTCCTTATAGATGAAGACGGTTTTTCTGTGCTCCCGGTAACATCATTAGGATTGAATTTCGATTCGTCCCATGAAAGGGTTTCAACCGGTATTGACCGCCTTGATACAATGCTCTCGGGAAAAGGCTATTTTCGTGGAAGCACGGTGCTTGTTTCTGGTACTGCAGGTACGGGAAAGACAAGTATTGCTGCAGAATTTGTTAATGCCGCATGTAAAAGAGGTGAACGGGTTCTGTTCTTTACCTTTGAAGAGTCTCCGAGCCAACTTGTAAGAAATATGCGTTCAATAGGTGTCAATTTGGAACCCTGGGTAAAAAAGGGGCTGCTTCAGTTCCATGCGACCCGCCCTACTCTGTACGGCCTTGAAACACATCTTACAACAAGTATTAAACTGATAAACAAGTTCAAGCCAGGCATTGTTATACTTGACCCAATCAACGGATTCATGATAGGTGAGAATCAAACCGAAGTGAAAAGTATGCTGCTGCGCCTTGTCGATTTCCTCAAAATGAAGCGTATTACCGCATTTTTCACAAGTCTGACCCCGGCAGGCGAAAACCTGGAAAACAGCGATGTTTATGTCTCTTCATTAATAGATACCTGGCTGCTATTGCGTGATATTGAAATAGGAGGGGAAAGAAACAGAGGATTATATGTACTGAAATCAAGAGGAATGCCGCATTCAAACCAGATACGTGAGTTCAAGCTGACGAATAACGGAATTGAACTTGTCGACGTTTATGTTGGAACAGATGGTGTATTAACGGGTTCGGCAAGATTATCACGTGAAATGAAAGACCATGCCGAAAGAATATTCCGTCAGCAGGAGATCAGAAGTAAACAGTTCAGGCTTGAACGCAAACGTGAAGCAATGGAAGCACAGATAACTGTTCTAAGGTCTGAATTTGAAGCTGAGGAGTCAGAATCCCTTAAAGTGATTGGATTCGAAAAGGCTAGAGATGAGAGGCTCAACCTTGACAAAGTAAAAATGGCAAAAAGCAGAAAAAGTGATATTTCAGAGAATACAAAAAGAATTAAGAACAAGAAGATACTCAATAAAAGGAGTTTAGTTTGAAGATTACGAATGCAAATGCCGTGAACATAAGAAGAAAAAAGCTGAAAGCAAACGGGAACAGGTGGGATTTGCGGCTGTACATTGCGGGGAATACCAAAAAAGCAGTTACAGCCTTGAGAAATCTCAAGAGTATTTGTGAAGAGCAACTGAAGTGTAAATACCATATTGAAGTGATCGACCTTTCAAAAAACCCGGAGCTTGGGCGCGAAGATCAGATACTTGCAATTCCAACATTGGTGAGACACTCACCCCTTCCGGTCAGACTGATAATAGGAGACCTCTCCGATAGTGAGCGTGTTCGTAACTGGCTGAATATTTGATAATATCGAAAGAGTCTCTTCTTGTTTTTGAAAATTAAGCCTTTGTTTTACCGCCTTTTTTGCCGGGTGCTCCATCAGTGGAGCGGGAATGAATTGCTATTTGAACCCTTGTTCTCAAAGCCATCTTTTCCAAAATATTATGAACATGGCTTTTGACTGTATAAATTGAAAGATTAAGTTTATATGCGATCTCTTTGTTTGCAAGACCCTCAGAGATCAGCTCAACTATCTCACTTTCCCTTCTGGTCATTCTGATTGACTGAACCGTTTTTTGCGGGCCGAGTTCTTTTATGCCATAATCCATTATCTGCGAAAAAAGCGAACCTGCCATAGTCGGCGGCAACACTTTCTCTCCCCCAAAAACTTTACGTATAGTGTTTGTAAATTCAGAGACAGTAGCATCTTTCAGTATAAATCCAGAAACTCCCGCTTCAACGAAGCGCAAAATATCTTCCTGAATTGGCACAAGGTCCATGACAATTATTTTCATTCCACCATAATTTTCTCTGAACGAATTCACCAGCTCAAGACTATTGTGGTTTGCAAGTCCCAGATCTAAAAGAACAATATCAGGATTTAATGCATCAATTTCATCAATGCCAATTCCCTCTTCGCCAAATGCCTTCAGTACATTGATATCTGGCTCCTTCTTGAGCATTGCTGTGATTCCTTCTCTCAGAAGCCTGTTATCTTCAATTAATATTAGACGTATTTTTTTCAATGACGATTTTAGAATTTCAAATTAATTATTGCTGCTAATAATCTAAAGGGTAAGATCGAACTTTTTAAGAACAATTGCCAGTGCACAGTGAAATTAAAGCTATAGTTTTGATTTTTCAAGTTATAAAATCACATACATTTACAGAATTGCCGAAATTGAAAAAAAAAAAAAAGCATTTTCACCCGGATTTTTCGCTTCTCAATACATAAACGTAGTTTCAAATTGCGAAAAACTGTATTTTTGGCGGAATGAAATTGTGAATTAGTCACTATTTCATCCTAAAGATTGATTGAAAGGAATCCATATTGCCCGTAATTTTGTTTCTAATTACAAGCAATAATATAAATCAAGATTAAATTGAAAAAAAATAAGATCGATAATTCAAATACAAAGGTATCTGTAGATGGGACAGGCAAAGTAGTTAATCTTAGACAGCAAATGATCAAAGAATCATTTGCAAACAGACCGCTCATTTCAAGAATAGAGCTTACCGATGCCAGGATAGATTCAAACCTTAACAGGCGAAGAAACGAAACATATGAAACAGATCAGTGTGAAAATGTCGGAGTTATTCTAAGAGTCAGTAATTGTACCCATACTGCTGCTGAAGAGAAAAGAGACAATGTAAACAGAAAACATCGGGGAAACATATCGGGATAGCCGCTTTAAACCTTTATTTTACAATTAATTAAATTTAAAGCATTTTTTAAGTTTTCTTTAAAGAGCCTTTTAGGTTGCTTTCTGTAATTTTGTGTAATAAAATTCTATACATAAAGGAGCTTAACAAATGAAATCATTTTTTAGAAATTTTAAAAACGCAGCTGTTTTAGTTTTTCTTACTTTAAACGCTTCATTAACATTTACTCAGGACTGGGCACCAATTGGAGGAGGAACGAATTGGGAATATTCATTAGTAGTTTATAACAATGAATTGTACGCCGGAGAGCAAGGCGGTAACGGCGGACACGGAGTTAAGAAATTTGATGGATCCACGTGGAGTGATTTTGGGGGAATCAACGGAACAGTAAATGCAATGGTTGTATACAACGGAAAGTTAATAGTTGGAGGTTCATTCACACTGGCAGGCGGATTAGAAATGAGAAATATCGCACAATGGGATGGTGTTGAGTGGGGTGATGTTAGCGGCGGACCCAACAGTATCGTTTCAGCATTAACTGTTTATAACGGTGATCTAATAGTTGGCGGATATTTTACCATGGTAGAAAACATGACTGCAAATCATATTGCAAAGTGGAACAGCAACGGCGGTTGGGTTGCCCTTGGAAGCGGAACGAATTCTCAGGTCATGGCATTAACAACTTATAACAATAAACTGATTGCAGGCGGATTTTTTACTTCGGCCGGCGGTCTTTCTGCAAACCACATTGCGCAATGGGACGGTTCAAATTGGTCACAAATTGGCCCCGGAATTAATGGCATTATATATGCAGTAGCATCCGGAAATGGTAAATTGTATGCAGGTGGATTATCAAGTTCCTTTCAGTGTATTGCAAGCTGGGACGGAACATCGTGGTCAAATCTTGGCAGCGGTTGCGGCGGCGGAACATACCCATATGTATTTTCGATATTAGTTTATGGAACCGATGTTTATGCAGCAGGATTATATACAATTGCCGGCGGACAAACTGTAAACGGTATTGCAAAATGGAATGGTACAGTATGGTCATCTCTTGGCAGCGGTTTTGGTTACGGCAACGCATGCGGAGCTTTTGCAACATGTATTTACAATGGCAAACTTGTTTGTGGAGGCATCTTTAGTTCACCTTTTATGAACGTTGCACAATGGGACGGATTATTAACAGGCGTTAATAACAATAATGAAATCCCCGAAAAGTTTGAGCTTTCACAGAACTACCCTAATCCTTTTAATCCATCCACAAAAATCAGCTTCAGCTTACCGAAACAGGATAAAGTTACCCTGACAGTTTTCGACATAACAGGAAAGGAAACAGCTGTATTGGTTAATGAGAATTTGAATGCGGGCAATCATGAAGTTCCTTTTGACGCTTCCGGATTATCAAGCGGAGTGTATTTTTACACCATCAGAACAACCCACTTTACATCCACTAAAAAGATGATACTTTCAAAATAGTTAATTTACCTGCGGGCTTTTAGTATTTCAAAAGCCCGCTTTCATCCTGAGATTTCCCCATAATTCAACAACTAATAATTCAACAGCATTAAACTAACTTAAGCATATACAATAATTCTCTTATTGTATTTATGCATATGATCACTCAATCAATTGTAATGAGTAGTGGATTGTTAGAAGTAGATTGGTCGGGATGGCAGGATTCGAACCTGCGACCTCCTGCTCCCAAAGTAGATAATCTCTTGCGTTTTTATCGAAAATGAGCTGTATTCAGCAAATTCACCCTCTAAAATACCCCCATTTTCGACCCTTCAGTCACTAAAATAGTCACTAAAAAGATAACGACAGATTTAATTAATGAACTGTTAAAATGATCTACTGCTTGGAAAAGATTTCAGGCGAGTAGATTTTCTTTCACTACAAACATACAAACAATGTATGAACAATTCAACTAGCATAAATTTCAGTCTAAACAAAAAAGGCGACTTATGGTCGCCTCATTGCAGAACTTTTGTTTAATTTACTTTATCAAAACCATCTTTTTTACATCTGAAAATTCATTCGTAACCATTCTATAAAAATATACACCTGCTGAGAACCTGCCAGATTGCCATTGAACTTGGTAAGTACCTGCACTTAAATGTTCGTTTACTAAAGATTCTAATTCCCTTCCAATCATGTCGTAAATCATGAGCTTAACAAATGAGCCCTTTGGCAATGCAAAGCTGATTTTCGTTTCGGGATTAAAAGGATTGGGGTAATTCTGAAACAACCTGAAGCCCAATGGAATTTGTGAACTCAAAGATTCGATTCCAATTGGATTTCGGATTAGAAAAACTAGATTTTGATTTTGTGATAATAGTGAATCCAAACCGTTATGAGAAGACACTCTCCAAACACAGGTAACAGTATCTCCGTTTCCTCCGAATCCCATTGCAAGAGAATCAAGAAAGCTATTTCTTAGTGAAATTAAAGAATCAGAACCGTTATTATTACTACTGTAGGAAACCTCTGTGGATGTACCATATTTTCGTATCTTCCATTTGTAACTTATTGAAGGATGTGAACTCGATCTAGTCCAGGTGAATATATTCCTGGCTGTATCCATCATAGAAGTATTGATTAGTGCATTTGACGGAGGAAAAACTATGGAAAAAGGTAACATATTTGCTCCGAGAACTTTAACATAGTTAACATAATTTACAGAATCTGCTCCATATGAATTAGATACTTTTAGCTTTACAGAATATATACCGGCATTAAGATATGTAATTGAAGGACTTTGCTGATTAGATGTTGACGGTATTCCCCCATCAAATGTCCATTGCCAGCTTGTCGGAATTCCTCCGGATTCATCATTGAAATTTACTCTTTGTCCCGGATCAACAATCATCTTATCAGACCTGAAATGTGCAATCGGAATACCGCTAATTGGAATACCGCCATTTGAAGTGAGCAAATTTGACCTTGCGCCATACAATGCAGCATTCATCCTATATGATTGACCGATTGTATAAATGTTCATACAGGCATCAAATGTGTAATCCATATAGTTCATAAACATATCCCCGTTCGGTCCATTGTTACAGGTTACATGAGGGAATGGCGGGCAGCCGCTATTGGCCGTCTCCTGCGTTGGAGTGTCATCAACGAAATCATTTCCGCATATTGTATCACCCCATATATGCCAGAGATTAAGCCAATGACCAATTTCATGAGTCGCCATTCTTCCTTTGTTATAGTAAGGATTAAGAACAGTCCCGATTGTTCCGCATACAGTGTATTTGATAACAACTCCGTCGGAAGCGGGATTGCCTCCGGGGAATTGAGAGTACCCTCCCGTGAAGTACAGATTACAAACCCAGATATTAAGATATTTGTCTCTATCCCAAATGTCATGCCCTCCCTGTGCAGTATATTTTACAGCATCCCCATAAAAAGTTACAACAGATGTTTGTGTCCTTGTAATTCCGATTGAAGGATTACCAAGCGGGTCTCTTTTTGCCAGCACAAATTCTGCCTGCGGATCTCCTCCCAGAGATTTAAAAGGAGATGGAGTATTTACCGTATCGGCATTTAATCTTCTGAAATCCAGGTTCAATACATCAATTTGTGATTGAACCACAGGATTGGAAATATTCTGCACTGGGATGTTGTAAATGATATGAAAAACTACCGGAATTTTCACTACATTTTTATTCCCAGGTTTTACATTTTTTATGTAATTATTTGTGAAAATTTCGAGTTCGCGTAATCTTCTTTCATAATTCGGGTCTTCCTTAATCATTATATTATAAACATCATTTGTCTTACACTTTATGGAATCGGTTGTATTATTTGATGAAATTATCTCCGGTTTGGGTTCATATTCAGTCTGTAATGAAGGATTAGGTAGACCTCTGCCGCTAAAGAAAAGTATGAAAGTGACACTTATGTAGAAGAGAATCGCTACACTCCAAATAGATTTAATTTTATTCAACATATATTAGTCACGATAATTTTCTCAAGTGCTCGTAATTTAAGTGCAATAACACCTTTCCCGACATATATTTAGAAGCTCCGTGGGAAAAAAGAATGACGCCTTTCCCATTACCAGCAATCAGTTATCTTTGAGTATTCTGTTGTTTCAATCACTTGTCCCGATGCTTTTCACCGGGACAAGCGTTATTATCCTCTATTTTATTAATATCATTCTTTTTACATCAGTAAATCCTTCTGTATCTATTCTGTAAAAATACAAGCCGCTCGGTAATCCTAATGCATTAAAATCAACGAGATAACTTCCCTCTTGTTTATACTCATTGACAAGTGTCTCGATCTGCTTGCCAATGGCATCATACACTACAAGTCTCACAAAACTATTTCTTGGTATATCAAAATGAATACTTGTATTCGGATTAAACGGATTAGGATAGTTTTGCGATAAGGCGAATTTCTCCGGCATTTCATTGCTTTCTGTTTCTTTTATTATCGGTTTGGATGTCTGATACTGCCCGTTGAGCTTATAATATATCTCTGTATTTCCGTCTCGTGTATCGCGCCATATTATATGCAGGTTAGTTCCTGAAACCGCAGCAGAAACCACAGTTGAATAACCATCAGCAGTTGTTATACGTGAATCATTTGACCATTTCGCACCGTTATTTATTGATTTGCTGTACTGTATATCATAACCATTAGTATAATACTGGTTCCACAAAATATGCACGGTTGAGCCCGATACGGCCATACTCGGATATGCGGAATAATAATTACTTTTCATCATCTTTACGTCGCTTCCCCAAGTAGTACCGTTATTAGTTGAACGTTTATAGAAAACCTGGTCAACTCCATTACGGTTATCAAAAAATACCAGATGGACGTATGCACCGCTTACAGCGATTGAAGGAAAGCGGGATTGTGCAGTGTTGTTTGTAATTCTTGCGTTATTTCCCCATGTCACTCCGCCGTCAGTTGAGCGTTTATAGTAAATTTCCCAGTTCCCGTCAGTTGAATCAAACCACGATACATGAATATAATTGCCTGAAACTGCAACGCCTGGATTTACTGATTCCCCGGCATTATTGGTCAATCGTGTTTCGGAGCCAAATGTATTTCCATCATCTGTTGATTTCATGTAGTATATTTCGAAATTACCATCACGGAAATCCCACCAGACCAAATTTACAGTAGAACCTAAAACAGCTATTGAGGGGTGTCCTGTTCTTCCGGAGCTTGAGGAAATATTTCTTTCAGCCTCCCAGGTTGCACCGTTATCAAATGAGCGTTTATAGAACAATTGATAATTTCCATCGCGGTTATCGTACCAAACTACATGTATTAACGAACCCGAAATAGCAATTGCCGGATTGTAAGAAGTATATACATTTACAGTCAGCCTTGTATCGGCTTCCCAGTTTTGTCCGCCGTTTACAGAACGTTTGTAATATATCTCGTAATTTCCATCGCGCGTATCGTACCATACTGAGTGAACCATGTTTCCGTTTGCAGCTATACACCTTGCATTTCCAAAAGAAGTCAATGAGTAAGCGGTGTCGTTGGTTAGCCGGACTTCAGGCATCCACTGAGCGGAAATATTAGATACCGCAAATGCGATACAAATAAACAGCAATGATAAGAATATTGTCTTTTTCATTTTATTTATTTATTTTAAAAGTGATTAAAATCCCCCTTCGTTGTTAAAAAACGAACAGGAGGGTTTGATTTATTCTTGCGGAGAGCCTACTCTGTCCAGGGAAAGACTCTTCGCATTTTCATTTCAATGTACTGATGACATTTTCTGACTGCTGCACTTGTTGGCAACAGGTAAATGCAGTATTATTTAACTTAAATGAACTACTTTATTAAGATCATTCTTCTTACATCTGTAAATCCTTCTGTTTTTATCCTGTAAAAATATACCCCGCTTGAATATCCAGATGCATTCCATTCTGCTTCGTAGGTTCCTGCGCTTAGCTGCTCATTAACCAAAGTTTCCATTTTCCTGCCGAGCATATCATAAACAACTAGCGTTGCGAATGAACTATTTGGCAATGAAAATTTTATTCTCGTTGAGGGATTAAAAGGATTTGGGTAATTCTGTTCAAGTCTAAATTCTTTCGGGATTTCTGTATTTATTGGTATAATCCCTATTGGATTACCGTTGGGATTATTCTTATAATAAATTTCGTTATTCCCGTCACGATCATCAGTCCATAAAACATGAAGGAATGAACCTGAAACTGCAATAGAAGGATAAATAGAAGAACCCGTTGAATTTGAGAGGGTTGAATCTGCACTCCAGTTGATTCCTGCATCTGTTGATTGCTTGTAATATATTCCATAATAAGCACTGCGGATATCCTGCCAAACAAGATGTAATGAGGAACCCGATACTGCCAAAGAAGGATAGTATGAAATATTAAAATCATTTGTCAGACGGGTTTCAGTCCCCCAATTCATTCCGCCATCTGTAGAACGTATATAATAAATCTCATAGTTTCCATCACGTCTATCCTGCCAAACAACATTTACCAGCAAACCCTCGGCAGCTATTGTTGGATTATAAGATTCCAGGGGATTATTACTTAGCCTCTTATCTATATCCCAGCTTATACCGCCGTCTGTTGAGCCTTTATAGTAGATTTCTCCGCTTCCGTTGCGTTGATCGTTCCACACTACATGTACATATTGGCCTGTCACTGCAACAGAAGGAAGCCAGGACCAGTTTGGAAAATCAGATAGTAAGGTATCGTTGCCCCAGGTTGTGCCGTAATCTGTCGAGCGCTTATAAAAAACCTCCAAATTTCCCATCCTGTCATCACGCCATACAATGTGAACATTTGAAGAACATGCATTTATACTGGGTTGTCCAGAAGGTGAAGAATTATTTGTTAGCCTGGTATCTAAGCCCCAGCTTTCACCTTCATCTGTAGAGCGCTTGTAGTAAATTTCCCTGTTGCCGTCACGATTTTCTTCCCAAACAACATAAACATACTGACCCGAAACTGCAATAGAATGGAAGTTAGATGTATTAGGGTCATTTGATAATCTCGTATCTGTTCCCCAACTAATGCCCCTATTGTTGGAACGTTTGTAATAAATCTCAGAATTCCCGTCACGGTTATCATACCAGGTAACGTGCACGAAATTTCCGTTTGATGCAATGCAATGGGCATTATTGATTGATGTGTAAGAAGCAGATGGATCATTAGTTAAACGACTATCCGTCTGCCACTGGGCGATTGCATTTAAATTTAACAAAAGAATAAATGCAGCAAATAAAAACATATTTTTTTTCATGACATTGGTCTATGATTTTTGTTGTCAACAAAAAACGAGTTCGATTGATTATTACATTCTAGATGATTCACTCTCTATTAATTACTCTTGCAGTATTTTGAGTTTTATCAAAGTATGAAATGTCAAAAATTACTTTATCAACAGCATTTTTTTTGATTGTAAATATTCTCCTATTTTCAATTTGCAGAAATACACGCCGGTTGGATAGTTACCGGCATCCCAGATAACTTCATAAGTACCCGGCTGAAGTTGCTCGTTAACTAATATTGCAGTTTCTTTACCGAGAACATCATAGATTATTAACTCTGTTAACATATTGTTTATCCCTTTAGCTGATATACCTGACTGGTCCGGAATATCAAATGTTATTTTCGTAGCCGGGTTAAATGGATTGGGGTAGTTCTGATATAAATTTACTTGCAGAGGTATAGTTTGATTTATCTGGTTTATACCAATAGGAGGACCGAAATAAAAACTAATTGAATCAAGATTATTGCTCGATAATGTTACATTGCGTAATAGATTTTCATGTCCAATTCTGAAGGCATATAATGTGTAGTTTCCCGGCAAAAGTTTGGTTGATGCGTAAGAACCACTACTATCAGAGATACCGAAATTTATGAAGTCGTTACTGATTTTTGCATAAATAATTGCATCACTTAGAGGAGTTATTGGCTGCTCATTATTCGTATAGCATTTCCCTCTAATATATAGATTACTGCTGCCATTATTATTTATTCTAATAACTTGTCCATTAATATCTGTCAGATTCTGTGTTGGAAATATTTTATCTGCTTGCTGCCAGTCAATGGTTGACCGGTAATATGTCGGGACAAATGCAGGCACACCCTCATCGTCTGGGTAATACATAATATATGTAGTTTCCGGTGGGACACCTGGTAATGAATAATACCCTCCCGGTAAAATATTTGTTGAATCTACAGTTATGACATTATTTGTTATTCTATCATATCGGATTGCTTTAACCAACCCCTGGTTCACTGGTTGGCCATTATCCAGGAAGGAAACCCTGCCAGATATTGTAAAAGTTGGAGATAAATTTCCACTCGGATTTCTTTTATAAAATATTTCATAATTCCCTGAACGGTTATCGGTCCAACAAACGTGCTCTGATGCTCCAGATACACCAACTGAAGGAAACGTTTGGGACTCCGAGTTTAACGTTAGGCGAGCATCAGATCCCCAGCTTGTACCTCCGTCAGCTGATAGTTTATAATA
>JAUQWS010000024.1 GCA_030835025.1 Ignavibacteria bacterium
GTAATTAATCGGCTTTTTTTGCGCTCCCAACGGGATTCGAACCCGTGTTTCCACTGTGAAAGAGTGATGACCTAACCCCTAGTCGATGGGAGCGTTTTTGACAAGAATTACAAAAATAAGCAAATTTTTCAACATAATAAAGGGGCGGATTTACGGTAAAATCCGGAAAAAGGCAGTGTTGCAACAATTCTTACATTACCGGAAGCTGATTCGGGTTTCCGATCAGCAGTTCATTTCATTCAGGCATTTTTGAAGCGAAGCCATCAGCTTTTTGTATGTATCTTCCATAGCTTCGGAGATGACCTTGACATCGTTGATTATCGGCATGAAATTGCTGTCGCCTGTCCAGCGGGGAACGATATGAAAATGTATGTGATCTTCAATTCCCGCGCCTGCAATACGGCCAATATTAGCGCCGACATTGAAACCGTGAGGGTGAATTGCATCGGTTATGATGTTCATTGCAAGCTTCATGTTCCTCATGCACTCAACGCAGGTCTCTTCTTCAAGTTCGTTAAAAGTTGATGCATGCTGTTTAGGCACTACCATCAAATGCCCGCTGTTATAAGGGAAAAGATTCATCATGATAATGCTTCTTTCGCTTCTGTGAACTATAAAGTTTTTCTCATCATTATCTTCATTCAATTCCCTGCAGAAAAGACAGCCCTTTTCTTTTACTGCCCCGGGTTTGAAAGAATCGATATATTTTGAGCGCCATGGTGACCATAGCTTTTCCATTTTGTGCTCCTTTTATGTCTCCTTGTAAAAAGGGGAGTGTTCTCTAAAAGAATTCCCGCCTAACCTATTTAAAGTCAACCGGGAATGTTTATCTTAGTCCATATTTTTTCAATCTTCAAATCCTGAATCTTTACATCTTATGATCTCTGAATCTTATAATCTTTTAATCTTATAAATCCGCAATCCTTAAGCGTTTGCTTCTTCTTTCTCTTTCTGCGCCTCAGCAACTATCTTCGATTCTATCTCTTTTGGCACTTCTTCATAGTGTGAAAAGCGGCGTTTGAAAATACCGCGCCCCTGAGTAATTGAACGAAGCTTTGTTGCGTAATCATGCAGTTCCGAAAGCGGCACTGCGGCCTTGATGATCTGCATCTTTCCGCTTGAATCCATGCCCGATATTTTTCCGCGGCGTGAAGAGATATCTCCCATTACGTCACCCATAAATACTTCGGGGACAGTGACCTCAATTTCATATATCGGTTCAAGCAGTACAGGTTTTGCGTCAAGGAATCCTTTCTTAAATGCCTGTGCACCTGCGATCTTGAAAGCCATTTCTGATGAATCAACATCATGGTAAGAGCCAAAATGTACCGTTACCTTAACATCAACCACAGGATATTTTGCAAGCGGCCCTTTATTCAATGCTTCTACCACACCTTTTTCAACAGCGGGTATGAACTTTGTGGGAATCGCTCCGCCGACAACTTCATTGGCGAATTCAAATCCAACCCCGCGCTTTTGGGGCTCAAGCCTTAGGAATACATGACCGTACTGACCGTGGCCTCCTGACTGCTTCTTATGCTTATATTCAACGCTTTCGATTTTTCCTTTGATGGTCTCTCTAAGCGGGATCCTTGGCTGAACAATATTAACTTCAACGCCGTATTTTTCCTTTAATCTCGCTATTATGATGGCAAGATGAAGCTCACCCTGACCGGCAATAATTGTCTGACCAAGCTCGGGATCGAAGTGGAAAAGGAATGTCGGGTCTTCTTCGTGCAAGTGTGAAAGTCCCGATGCAATTTTATCTTCATCGCCTTTTTGCTTCGAAGTCAATGCCTGTTCTATCAGCGGCTCCGGGAATACAATCGGGTCGATCGTAACTGAAAGCCCTTTTCCCGTGAGCGTATTGTTTACATGTGTATCTTTAAGCTTAACTACTGCACCGATATCGCCGGTTACTGCTGTTGTCATATCCTTGCGGTTCTTGCCATTCATCTGGAATATCTGTGTCAGGCGCTCAACCTTGTTCCTGTTCTGGTTGGTCAGATCAACACCAGCCGTTACATTGCCCGAAAGTACTCTGAAGAATGACATTTCGCCAACATGCGGTTCAGAAAGTGTTTTGAAAACGAATATCACAGCCTCGCCCGAGGGGTTTGGCGGAATCTCAACATAATCATCAGAGTTTGTTTTCTTTGCCATAAACGGTGAACAATCCAGTGGCGAAGGGCAGTACTTGCATATGAATTCTACAAGAGGTTTTGTTCCTACGCCTGATGCACCTGCTGTACATAAAACGGGAAGTATTTTTTTTGCTTTAATTTCTCTTGAAAGTCCCTCGATCAGTTCTTCTTCAGTTAGCGTGCCGCCTTCATCAAAGAACCGCGACATCAGCTCTTCATCTTCTTCAGCCACAACTTCGATGAGTTCCTGGTGCAGCTTTTTGGCTTTATCCATCAGGTCGGCGGGGATATCATGAATTGTATATTCGCCCTTTCCGTCTGCGGAGAACTTGAACATCTTCATAGAAAGCACATCGACGATACTGTTGAATCCGGGGCCTTCATTCACAGGGAATTGAATCTCTGCAACATGCGCACCGTAATTTTCGCGAAGCTGGCTGAGTGTATCATCAAAATCCGCCTTTTCGTAATCAAGCTTATTAACAACAAAGCAGACCTCAATGCCGTATTCTTTAGCGTAATTTACTGCAATTTCTGTGCCAACTTCCACGCCTTCCGAAGCGTTTACAACAATGAGGGCAGTATCCATGATACGCATTGCAGATTTTACCGAACCGGTAAAATCAGTATATCCCGGCGTATCTATGATATTCAGCTTATAATCTTCCCAATGTGTGTTGAGTACAGATGAGTTTATTGAAATTTTTCTTGATATTTCGTCTTTGCTGTAATCAGAGGTTGTTGAGCCGTCTTCTATCTTTCCGAAGCGGTTGACTGCAGCAGTAGAGTAGAGGATCGATTCGGCAAGGACTGTTTTACCTGAACCGCCGTGCCCTGCCAATACGACGTTCCTTATTTTTTCCGGTGTTATGTTGCCCAAGTTTAAGCTTTCCCTTCTAGAAAATTTTTCTAACTCATCAGTGCGAAGCATGCCCTTACCGGCTGCTTCAAAAAAAAATGCATAACAGGCAGAACAGAACTCTTCAGCCTGAAGATCGGATTTATTTAATTAGTAGAGGTCCTCGTCTTTTTCGACGGAAGATCTTGAGCGCAGCCTGCTTTTGGAAACCGAACCGTTTCCGGAGCCTTTTAGGGCGCTAAGGAATGTTTTTAACCCGCGTGATACTGCTGCTATCATATTCAGCGTATCAAATACGTTAGTCTCTACTTCTTTCTGAACTTTCTGTTCAAACTCAATAATAGAATCGGTTGTATCTTTAACGGAATCAACGATGCCTTCAACTTTGGCAGTCTGCTGTTTAAGCATTCCCGAAATGTCTTTGATATCATTTGTGATTAACAGGGAATTCTCTATAAGCGGTTCGGTTTTAGTTACGAAGTTATCAACCGTTTTTTCCATTTTGTCAACTGCGCCGTTAATATTGTTAACAGCGCTGACAATACGCCTTAAAGCAACAATAAGGTATACTACCAGCGCTATTAACGCAATATAAAGTGCAATTACAGCAATGCTCTGAATCAATTCTATGTCCTGCATAGTGAATCAGCTTTAATTGTTTATCAAAAAATGCAGCAGGAATCCTGATCTTGTGTTACAGCTTGTTGCGCTCGTCTTTGTAAGCTTCCACTCCGGCTTTAATAGCATCTTTTACCTTTGCGGATTCATCAACTATCTTGCCCTTTGCAGTCTCATAAGATGTTGCAGTCTTATCTTTGGCAACATTAAGTATCTTGTTTGCATCATCAAGCAGGTTGCCTGCTTTTTTCTTTGCATCGCTTATAAGTTCTTCGGAGCGCTTCTTGCCTTCGTTGATTATATCCTGTGCTTTGTGTTTTGCAATATCAAGATATTCCTCAGCATCATCCATTATCTCGTCTTTCCTGTTCTTAATATCCTGGCGAAGCTCTTTGCCGCTTTTGGGTGCATACAGCAGTGCCAAAATGCCGCCAACAATTCCGCCGGCTAAGAATCCAAGGAACAAACCTTTTGCTACGCCTCTTTCTTCTGACATAGTGTTATCCTCCTCTTTTTTAATTTCCCGAGGGTACGGGACTTGTATTAATTAATTGAACTGCGTAAAAATAGCAACAAATAGAGGTATTTTCAATGTAAATAAACGGCGTGCCTTAAAAGTTCTCTCAATTTGTTACATTTAACGGACTTGTTTTTATCATCTGCAAAACGATTTTTTTTTGGTGAGTTCTGCCATGTTTTTTGTGATTACAGTGTGTTTTTGGCACTGATAAAGTCTCAATTGGAAAAATGCTAAAGTCTCCTCACCCCCTACCCCCACTCTAACGTGGAGAGGGGGGGAATCGGTGGAGTGCATACGCAGCGTGCAGAGAAAAGTGCAGCATTGTAAAAACAGATAGTTTGGACGTGTACGTAGCGTACTGGCACTTTTTTTTTTCCGTTGGGCCATCCTCTTGGTGATTGCTGCGCAGAATCGAAAGATTTCAGTTTCAAAGCGGCACAAATGACCGCTGCACGCAGCGTACTGGCTCCCGCAAAGTGCGTACGGGCTTGCAAGTAAATGTTTCGCATGGAGTTAAAAAATACATTTCCCGAAATGAGAAAGAACAATAAGAACACCCCCCGATAATCTCCTCACACCCTGCTTTCGGCAGGGTGGTCTCCTGCTTGTTGGGGCAGAGTTCCGGAATGGGTATTCCCTTTTTTACTTTCCAGCGTATCTTGCTGGTCCCGACTTTGGCGGGATGCCTTTCTTCGCATCCCAGAAGTCCCGCGCTTCTGCTTGGCGGGATTACTTCTTACTTATATATGCCGCAAGCATATATACTACAAATATAATATGATATTCGCATTTGTCAAGAGCAGGGCAAGATATTTTATGATAAGTGTATGATTTTCATCCCCCCTTTGCCTCTGAAAAGGGGGGATGTGGTGCTGAAATACCAATTGATGGAAATTAAGCGTTCATTGAACTCCATTTGTAATTTCAATCGGGGGTTCGGTTTTTGTTTATTTCGAATGCGATTGATGAATATTGTTTGTTGTAGGTGATAATACCAATAACGGGGGAAAAATCTTCTTTTGAATTGCCACGACCTTTAGGTCGTGGAATAAGTCGGGTTTTAAGATCGGGCTTTAGCCCCAACCAGGTTTATGTTATCGGCTAAAGCCATATAGTTATGCAATATTTAACCACGACCTAAAGGTCGTGGCAAATATAGATATGGGACAGGTCATCAAATAACCCCGTTGCAGTCCGCCGCGGCGGATTATCACCTGCAGCACTCATTTGGAAAAATTCTCCCCGTTGTTGGTGTTATCACCAACTACATTCATATCTCCCCCGTTGCAGGTGTTATCACCTGCAACACTCATTTGGAAAAATGAACACAGCTGATTATTTTCGTTAATGAGTGATGAAAAGAACTTCAATTATATTAGTTTTTTTACGGCTACTATTGTGGACTGGAATCCCATACTTTACAATGATAAGCTCAAAGATATAATAGTTTCCAGTATGCGTTTTATGGTTAATGACGGGAGGTTAAGAATCTTTGCTTTTGTGATCATGCCAAGCCACATCCATATTGTCTGGAGAGTTAAGAACGAGAGGAGAACTCAAGACATACAAAGAGATTTTCTTAAATATACTGCTCAGCAGATAAAATTTGAATTAGAGAGGTCCAACCCTGAAATACTGAGAAAATTCTATGTTGGTGCCAAAGACAGAAAATACCAGATTTGGAAAAGAAACCCGCTGACCTCAAGGCTGCCGAGTATTGAGCTTGTTGAACAGAAAATACATTATATTCACGGAAATCCGGAACGGGGAAAGTGGAAGCTTTGTGAAAACTTTGAGGATCATGAATACTCTTCAGCAGGGTTTTATTATAAAGATGAAAAGAGATGGGACTTTTTGATGAATTATTCAGAAGCGATTGATGAATAGTGTTTGTTGTTGGTGATAACACCAACAACGGGGGGAAAAACAATCTATCAACCGTGATGTCATATAATCCAAATAGACCACCACCTACTAAACAAGATATCCAATTTTTTCTAAATCAACTTGATTTCAATAAACAAAATCAAGTAATCAAAGGTAATAAAGCACCGGATATTGCTAAACATGGAAAACAAAGGTAAAAAGAAAATGAATATCTGTAAAATACTTATATGTCACACTCATTTGTTAAAATTATTTATTCTGATTGTATTTTTTTCATATAATTTAGTATTTGGACAAGTAGGTAAAGAAAAAAAAATTATTTCTAAAGAGTTCAGTAATTTTGACAGTATTAAGGTTATAGAGGATTCTACCTTTTTTGAGGGTTATTTAGTTTTTAAAATTCATAAAAAACCTGATACTTTAAATTACAAAACAGATAATGAATTTTACGTATGTGATATTTTTTGGTTAAAAAATTTGAGTTTTATCAATCAAGATACTTCTTATTTTTATTATAACTTCTATACTTTAATGTACAATCAATTCATAATTAATAACGATTATCGAAAAAACAATTCTAATAATTACTTAGAGTTTAAATATTTGTTTGAAAAATATTTTCAAACTCATAGTGATGCAGCTTATTATATGATTCAATTTTTAAATACCAATATTTTCAAAAATGTAAAATTTTGGAATTATGGTTCTAAAAAAAAAGTTGGATACTTTATTTATAAAATTTCATTAACTGGCAGTATAATTTCAGTATCATTTTCAATGTATAGTAAAAACAACGATAAAGAACCTTTTATAAAAAAAATCTTAATTCCACTTTCAAAATTCTATATTTTTACTGAAGTAACAGAATTTGAACTACTGAATCTAGGTTTCAAGGAATCGAAATGGTATCCTAAAAATCTGTTCAGAAAATAAAATGGAATTACATTTTATAACTACACAAGAAAATAGACCACAAAGCCAGCCAAAACGGCAAAATGTAAGCGACCAACTTAACAGGACAGGCAGTATAAAATACGACCACAGGAACCTGTTGACATATATAAGAAGCATTAAGACTGAGGGTGTTGGCTCACCGGGCGGTCCGGTTGATGTAACCTATGTAACTCTGTTTAAATATGATGAAGCGGGCAACCGTGTGCGTAAAACAAATGTGAAATACCTTGGGCAGGAGCTGGAGCCTGTTTACGAAGGCGGCGATAATCCGGTGTGGCAGTTGATGAGTGACGAATTTTACGTAAGAGATGTTGGCGGCAAAGAAATAGCTGTTTACAGCTCTACAAACCTGCAATTTTGGAATATATGGGGATTGGATAACGTGGGAAAGATCAACGCCGATACAACCAGAAATTATTACCTAAAGGATCATCTCGGTTCAATTCGTGTTGTTCTGAACAGTACAAATACAATTGTTAGTGCTCAAGACTATGATGCGTGGGGTTCCATAATGCAAAACCGCAGCTACAATAGCACAGCCATGAAATACGACTTTACCGATAAAGAGCGTGATAATGAAACCAGCTATGATTATTTTGGGGCGCGGTATTATGATAGCAGGATTGGAAGATGGGGAGGAGTTGATCCACAAGGCGATAAGACTCCAGGCTGGTCATCTTACAGAGCATTTTTAGATAATCCTGTAAATATTCTAGATAATGATGGGGAAATTGAAATTCCTAAAGAATGTAAAGAAAGATATCCTAAGTTATATTCTTATTTAGAAAAGAATTTTGAGAAGAACTTTCTCCCCCGTTGCAGTCCGCCGCGGCGGATTATCACCTGCAACATACTTCGTTTAAACTGGATTATTTTAAATAAAGTTCATTACTGCATGGTGTACTGTAATTCTCCCACGCAGATATTCCCTCCAGCATGTTCTTTACATTTGTGAATCCGTTCTGCGTCAAAAAATGCGATGCTCTCTGGCTGCGGTGTGCGTGTGAGCAGTAAACAATTATTTCCCGGTCTTTAAATGAATCAAGCTCGCCGATCCTTTTTTCAAGCTCGTTTACATTTATGTTAATTGCACCCTTCAGCCTGCCTTCTTTGCGGGTTTTGTGAGTGCCTTCAAACTCTTCTTTTGACCTGACATCAAGTATCACGATTTCCTTATTATTATTCACGAGTTCACAAACATCCGGAATTTTGATGTTAGTATGCTTTACGGTGCTCTTATCCACAAGTTCCATATCGCACGCCGGACACTTTCCCGGTTTGTCATAAATAACAGTATCGCAATCACCGCACGGTGTGCAAACATATTGAGTTTGGGAACTGAGGTGAGGGACTAAAAGTAACGTGAAGATAACTGAGGGCAGGATAATGAAATAGTTTTTCATATTCTGCGATTTTGTTTTTTGAATTACTCTACTTTAAACAGAGCGCTTATAGACTGGTTCTCGTTATTCCTTAAGATTGCATGTGCAAACAGTTTGGATATATCCAGTATTTCAATTTTTCTTGATTTAAAGCTCAGCGGAACGGTGTTGCCCACAACAAGCTTCTTCAGGCTGGAATTCTCGATTTTCTGCAATGCCTGTCCCGAAAGTATCGGGTGAGTTGCCGCGCCGTATATTTCCTTAGCACCGCTCTTTTTCAGAGCTTCAACTGCTGCAACGAAAGTATTTGCAGTATCTATTAAGTCATCAACAATCAGTACATTCTTTCCGTTCACATCGCCGATGATGTTCATTACTTCGGCAACATTGGGTTTGGGTCTGCGTTTATCAATTAATATCAAATCAGCTCCCAGATTCTTCGCATACGCTCTTGCGCGTTTTGAACCGCCGACATCGGGAGCGGCAACGGCGAGATTGCGGAGCTTGAGACGCTTGAAATATTTCAGGAATAATACCGAGCAGTACAAGTGGTCAACAGGTATATCGAAGAATCCCTGCAGCTGCGGGGCGTGGAGGTCCATTGTTATGATTCGGTCAACTCCGGCTTCAGTAAGCAGGTTAGCAATCAGCTTTGCTGTTATCGAGACACGCGGCATGTCTTTTCTATCCTGCCGTGCATAGCCAAAGTAGGGGATAACTGCCGTTATCCTGCGCGCAGATGCTCTTACAGCGGCATCTATCATGATCAAAAGCTCAAGCAGGTTTTCTGCAGGGGGATTTGTTGACTGGATTATGTAGCAATCTTTGCCGCGGATGTTATCATTATACTTTACCCAAATTTCACCGTCGCTGAAGTTGACGATTCTGCATTTGCCAACGGGGAGGTGGAGATAATCGCAAATATGTTTGACTAGGTAGTTAGAGTTTCTGCCGGAGAAAAGCTGGATCTCATTTCTGGCCATCAGTTATAGTTCGTCGAATTGATTGCGGAATACACAAATTTATCAAATAATAATCGTATAATCAATAATTAAGGCAGTGGCGGAAAACTGTAAATGACAGGCAGGTCACGAAGTGCTCTTCTAAATGCCTGTCCTACCAAACTTACGGTTTTGAGAAATCCCCTCTACAGGGCGGCAGATTCAATTCATGCTGATAACGTTTCTTGCCGGAGTTCTATTGGGGAACGGGTAAGTTATCGGGAAAAACTCAACAGGGTTACTTTCGGGCTTCAGGGCTGGATCGAGTGTCACTATTTTATGTTTCAGTTCACATCCGGTTATTTCAATTTCGTTGAAACTTATAGTGCCTGAATTACCGCCAAGAATTGAACCGCCGGCGTTCAGGAACTTAAGCCCTTTCCTGAAGTAAACTCTGCTTTCATGCAGGTGTCCGTGCAGAACAAGCTCAGCTCCGGTTTTTTTGAGGCTTTTTATGATGCGCTTTTTATTTCTCAGTTTCATTGTCTGTTTTTCGATTGCCTGCCATATCAAGCCTGATGAAGTTGTCATGTCCAGCGAATCTTTGCAGAAGTGATGGTGTGTAACTGCAATTACTTTTCTGCCTGCAGCGTTAACACTGTTCAAAAGACTTTGCATTTCTTCGAGCTGGTTTGCTGATATCTTTCCGTTTGATGCGAAGGGATTTTTAAGCGGTGAGTATTCAGCAATGGAATTCAGTCCGATCAAAATGGTGTCATCAAGCTCCTTTATAAAAGGAAAAAACCGGTCTTCAGCCGGTTTTGTTGTAGTCTGGAAAGTTTCCCTGAAAAAGTAACAGAACGTTCTCACTTTTTCGTTAAAATCCGCCGCCCGGCATCGCGCAGGGAATTTCAGAATATCTTCTGCCAGATGCACTCCGCCGAAAATATCATGATTGCCGATCGTAACAGTCAGTTTACGCGGATCAAGGAGTCCGTACTTTTTGAAAAGCTTTCTTGCGAGCTCAAATCCCGAAGCCTCTGCATTTTCGGTAATATCACCCGAGATAACGGTATGGTCGTAATTATTTGCTGAAATGTAGCTCAGCAATCTTTCGGTATTAAGTAAGTTGATCCGCTTATTATTTGCATCAAGGTGCAGATCTGATAAGTGGGCTATTTTCATTTTTGTTCAAAGTTAATTCAATTCCGTTAAGAAGTTGTTAAGCCGGGGTAAGGGAATAGTTATTTTTTGAAGTGATTTAAGCGATTAATTTTGAACAAATTTTTTTCTAACACAATTCTAATAAAGTTATACTATCTTTAACAAATTAATTTTTGAATTAACTGATATTAATGAGCCTCAAACAGAAACATCTGGAAAAACTTCTTGATTTTGCAGCAAAGACAGTAAAGAAGTCAGAAGCAATAACCCTGAAATACTACGAAAAGAAATTGAAATTCAGGGTTAAAGCCAATAATTCACCGGTTACAATTGCCGATACAAAATGCGAGGATTTCATCCTCGGAAGGATAAAAGCAAAGTATCCCGGTCATGCAGTGCTTGGAGAAGAACGCGGAGAAGTCAAATCCGGTTCTGATTTCAAATGGATAGTGGATCCCGTTGACGGCACCAAGAATTTTATGAGAAAATACCCGTATTGGGGAACACTTCTTGCGCTGGAACATGAGGGAGAAATTGTACTTGGCATTATTTCATTGCCGGCACTGAAGGAATTCATGCATGCAGCAAAGGGCATGGGTTGTTACCTGAATAACAGGAAGGCAAAAGTCAGCAAAATAAATAAACTCAAGGATTCATACCTGATACACGGAGGGATAGATTACATCCTGGCTGAACCTTATAAGAACAATTTTGCAGAACTTGCCGCATCGTGTTATTACTCACGCGGGTTTGGTGATTGCCACGGACATGCATTCATAATCAAAGGACAGGCTGAAGTTATGTTCGATCCGCATGTTGCGCCGTATGATGTTGCAGCAGTTAAGATTTGCGCTGAAGAAGCAGGGGGTATGTTCACTGACTTAAACGGCAATAAGACAATTTACAGCGGAACAGCGCTTACAACAAACGGCAAAGTGCATGAGGAAGTCCTGGGTATAATTAACAAAAATTTCGAAAGCAGAGAAGTAACAAGGTCAGAATAACTTCTCAGGTAAATTTAGAAAAGTAAACTGAATGTTCAAAAATATAAGTCCGGTAATAAAAGAAAAGGCATCTAAAATAAAGCTTGTCATAAGCGATAGCGACGGAGTTCTCACAGATACGGGTGTATACTATACAGAAAAAGGTGAAGTGATGAAACGATTTTCGATACGCGACGGAATGGGGGTTGAAAGGCTGCGTAAATTGCTTGGGGTCGAGTCAGGCATTATCACGGGCGAGCTCTCGGGTTCGGTAAAAATGCGCGCCAAAAAGCTAGGCATTGCAGAGCTTCACCAAGGGATAAAGGATAAGAAGGAAGTGCTCCACGAGATCATCACAAGAAGAAAGATAAAGCTTGAAAATGTTGCATATATTGGCGATGATACCAATGATATTGAAGTGCTTAAGATGGCTGGGCTTTCTGCTTGTCCGGCAGATGCTGTGATACAGATAAAACAAATAGTCGATTACATCACCGATAGCAAAGGCGGGTATGGTGCGTTTCGTGATTTTGCGGAGCTTATCATTGCCTCTCAAAAACCTGATAAATAGCATATGGCAATAAACAATTAGCGATAACGACAAAGAGTCATCAATTGTTATCAAAGAGCCTTCCGGTAGTTAGAACCCGGGGGGCTTTTTTGTTGGTTTTTATATTAGTGAAAATAAATAAATTACACTATTATATAGTATGAGTTAATGATAATAGCGCTAATTGCGGGAATAATTACGGGTTTCATAGTTTCAGTGCCCCCGCTGGGCCCAATTGCCTTTGCGCTCATATCAAAAGGATTCCTGGGTGAAACAAAGGAAGGGATGGCAGTTGCTGCCGGTTCCGGTTTCATGGATATGATCTATGCGCTAGTTGCTTTTGGCGGCATTTCGCTCTTTATTTCTCTTTTGCCTGAAAGTATTGAAGAGCTTATTAACGGTAACTCAGGTACACTTCAGATCATCCTGATTTATGCAGGGTGTGTAGTGGTAATAATTTACGGCATTAAAATTATCAGGATGAAAATGAACTTCTCTGCACTGGAAGAAAAGGAATCAGAGATCCTGAGCAAAGCAGAGGAAAAAGCCGATGATTTTGTACAAAGGCATAAAGTACCAGTTGCGGGGAGCTCAAATCTTTTCGGGCAATTTGTAATGGGAGTTATGCTGTGCATTTCTTCTATCACACTTCCGGCTTCATGGTTTGCGCTGGTAGGTTATTTAAAAAGCTCGGGTGTTATCGATAGCTCATTCCTGAGCGGACTGATATTTTCAGGTGGAGCATTTGCCGGCACTGTTATTTGGTTCTGGCTGCTCTTGAAATTAATAGCCGGCAACAAGCACAGAATAAACAGGAATACAATAAACAAACTGAATACATTTGCGGGCATAATACTTATAGTGCTTGGTATTTTCCTTTTCGGCAAGGCAACAGGCACGGTTTTTAATCTATTCTGATGATTCCCGATATTTTCATTCAAATCCTAAGCTGATAATCCGGGCTCCTTAACCAAACTTCACCACATCACTCCACGGCTTCCAATCTGCCCGCTTAAACCCAAAAAAAAATTGTAAAAATCGCTAAAAATCACTTGACTTATGGTTTTTTTTTAGTATTTTTGTAGTGGAGGAAAATGGAGGAAAGTGGAGGAGTCGGTTTGAAGCTTTGCTTTCACATCCAAATCACCCAAAATCTCACAATAATAAGTATAAGAACGTAATTGTTTCAAGGGCACTCAAATACAACAATTGATGAAAAAGGCAGAATAATTGTTCCTGCTAAATTCCGCAAGCACATATTGCCCGAAGCAAACGGCGTTCTCAATGTTACGCTTGGAAGAGATAAGTGTGTTTGGCTTTTTCCTTCATACGAATGGACCAAAGTTCTGCAAACCGTACAGAGCACAAATCCCTTCACAACAGATGAAGTATCAATGAGAAGACAGATGCTTTATTACGCAGATGATCTTACCGTTGATTCGCAGCACAGAATATTGATCCCCCAGGAAATGCTGAAGATAGTCGGCATAAAAAAAGACGTTTTGCTTCTGGGGCAGATCGAAAGGATAGAAGTCTGGAATCCCGAAGCATACGAGAAGTATCTTAAAGATAGCCCTGAATCATACGAGGGCGTGATGCAGAAGGTAATGACCAAGCTTTATACCAAAAATGAATAAAATTGGATGAAGTTTTCTATCACCGGCCGGTACTGCTGAATGAGGCATCAGCTTACCTGCTAGAAAACAACAGCAGCAAGGGTTATGGGGTATATGTTGACTGCACACTTGGAGGCGGCGGTTATACCAAAAAAATAATAGAATCACAACCGGAAGCAAAGGTTATTGCAATAGATAGAGATGTTTATGCAATAGAACACTGTAGAAAGGTACTTGCGGAGTTTGGAAGCAGGGTCATATTTGTACAGAATAACTTTGGCAGCATTAAACAGATAATCCATGATGCAGGATTTGAAAAAGTTAACGGTATTGTGATGGATCTTGGACTTTCCACATATCAGCTCAACTATGAAGACGGCTTCAGTTACCAGAAAGATACGATGCTTGATATGCGGGCAGATAAGAGCCAGAAACTAACGGCGAAAGATGTTCTTAACAGGTACGACGAAAAGCAGCTGACAAAGATATTCTATGATTACGGTGAGCTGAAGTACGGCAGGCAGTTTGCAAAAGAGATCGTTCATTTAAGAAATAAAAAGAAGCTTGAGACTACTTTTGAACTGGTTGAGCTTATCAGGGAAAAGGTTCCTCCAAGATACCTCAACAGCGATCTTTCTAAGCTGTTCCAGGCGCTAAGAATAGAAGTAAACAGTGAGCTTTCAAACCTGGAAAAAGTGCTGGATGACGGTGCTGAGTGCTTAGAAGAAGGCGGAGTTATTGCAGCAGTTTCCTATCACTCACTTGAAGACAGAATAGTTAAGAACAAGCTTCGGTCCAATGAGAAGCTGAAGGTACTCACAAAAAAGCCTGTTGAGCCGGGTGAAGAGGAAGTTGCCGGTAACATCAGGGCAAGGAGCGCAAAACTAAGAGCAGCACAGAGAATCTGATATTGTAAAACAGGGGCGGTTTAAATTTAAAGCAGCAATAAATGAGAAGCCCGAAACAAAGAAAAATTTCGCTATTTAACCTGATGGTTATGTTCTTCATAACTGCAGGGATAATTGTCTTCTTTGTTAACAATATCATTGCAGTCAACGGCCTGGTAGTTGATAATGCAAACATTCAGTCCGAAATAAACAAATCCGTTACGGCTAATAACAATCTTCAGACAGAAATAGAACGCCTCACAAATTTTGATAATATCAAATCAGTTGCAGTTGATAAGCTTGGGCTGCATTACGCATCACAAAGGCCCAAAGCCATCATATTGGAAAAATCAGCAGTCGAAGACCTGAAGGAATAAATATATAAAGCTGTGCGGGGCATGGGACTCCGGGAGAATTTGAGGGAAAGAGTTACTGACAAGAATGTTTCGAACACTAACAGAAGAATAACGCTCTTCATGGCTGTTTTCGGGCTGTTGTTCCTAGTTATACTCTACAAACTGTTCAGCATTCAAATAGTGGAGTCGGCAAAGTACAGGCTTGCCGCAAGAAAGCAGTATGAAAGCAAGATATCACTTAAACCTTCACGCGGAATAATCTTCGACAGGAAAATGAACGCCCTTGTATCCAATACCAACATGTATTCCTTTGCAGCAGATCCAAACATGGTTGATAACAAAGATTCTGCTGCTGCAGTTTTTGCCGCAATATTCGGCAAGGATAAGAACTTCTATCTAGATAAACTTAACACCAAGAACACTTCATTCGTCTGGCTTGAACGCAGGATCGATCCGAAGTTTGAATCAAGGGTTAAAGATATTGATATATCCGGGATAATCAAGCTTAATGAGCCTAACAGGGTGTTTAATTACGATAAGCTGTGTGCACAGCTAGTAGGATATACTAATATAGATAACATTGGCCTTAGCGGAGTTGAACTTGAACTAAATGATAAGCTTGCAGGCAAAGAAGGATATGTAGTGCTGCAGAAGGACGGGCTCGGCAGGAAGCGGCCTGCAGTTGAGTACCCGCGCCAGGAACCTGTTGACGGAGTGAATGTCATCCTTACCATAGATATGAATATTCAGAAGATCGTGGAAGAGGAGCTTGAGCAGGGAGTAAATGCAAATAATTCATTGGGCGGGAAAGTGATTGTCATGAACGTCAAAACAGGCGAAATACTGGCAATGAACTCAATCTCTCTTGATGGCGGCAGCCCGGACAAAATTGCAGAGATAAACGATCTTTATGAACCGGGTTCGACTTTCAAAATAGTAACAGCTGCCTCTGCGCTTGAAGAAGGGCTGCTGAATAAATTTGACGTCATCAACACCTATGGCGGCGAATATATGAACATCAAAGATTCGCATAAGTTCACAAGCCTTACTTTCCAGGAAGTAATTGAACAGTCAAGCAATATAGGCACAATCCAGGTTGCAAACAGGCTGGGGAGAGAAAGATTTTATAAATACGCCAGAGATTTCGGCTATGGCATAACAACCGGAATCGACCTTCCCGGGGAAATGAAGGGAAGATTGAAGAAACCTGTTGAGTTTTCGCCTGTCACTTTGAATTACATGGCTATCGGTTATGAGCTGCTGGTTACCGCACTGCAAATGACGAACGCATATGCCTGTGTTGCAAATGACGGAATGATGATGAAGCCATATATCGTAAAGAAGATCCTGAATCCGAACGGTTCACTGATAAAAGAGTATCAGCCGGTTGAAATACGCAATGTCATATCCAAAAATACTGCCAAGGCGCTGACTGAGTTATTTGTGGGCGTTGTTGAAAGAGGAACAGGCAAGGATGCAAAAGTTGAGAACCTGAAAGTAGCAGGAAAGACCGGTACCTCACAGAAAATGGTTGAGGGTAAATACTCGAAGAGCAAATATACCTCTTCGTTCATCGGTTACTTTCCCGCAGATGAACCGCAAATAGTAGTAGCAGTGATTATAGATGCGCCCGGAGCAGGTGAATATTACGGTGGAAAAGTTTCTGCACCTATTTTCAAAAGAATAACAGAAAGGATCATAAACCTGACAGGTTTGCATGAATACAGCACTCCCGAAAATGAAGCGGGCATCATTCAGACAAGCAGTGTTGAACAGATCCAGAGCGGAAGTGAACTGAATCTGGTGAATTTTGATGTAAGTGATGCAGTAAAGTTCCTTGATGCAAATGAGATACCCTACGAAATAGAAGGTGCAAAGAAGAATGCAGTTGTTGTTGCCCACAGTTACTTCAATGATGAAAATGGTATCAGGAAAATGAGGCTCATTACTGCCGCCGGAAGCGGAGACAACAAATCGCTTAAGGAAACCGGAATTAAGATGCCTGACCTGAGGGGAATGAGCCTCAGAAAATGCATAAAAGTAATCTCTTCGCTGGGAGTTGAGTATAAGATCAACGGATGCGGAAAAGTGACCAGGCAATCAGTAGAGCCAGGGCAGTTTATAGGCAAAAACCAAACACTTGTCATTAATTGTGAGAGTGCATTGCAGCAGTAAATGAAATTTTCAGAAATGACAGCATCGGCAAAAAACGAAATAATAGATCTTGAGAAGAGCTTTGATTTTGAAGTTAATAAGCTCTGTTACAGCTCAAAGGATATAGAAAAGAACGATGTATTCTTTGCAATCAAAGGTTACAGAAGCGATGGCAATACATATATTACCGATGCTATAAACAAAGGCGCAATGGCAGTTTTTACCGATAGTACCTCCGGCGTGACAGATCCAAGGATCTTTCATGTGAATGATTGCCGCAAGACCATGGCAGCCTTAAGCAGTGCATTCTACGGGAATCCTTCGGGTAAACTGAAAATGGTTGGTGTTACCGGAACAAACGGAAAGACAACTGTAACAAGCATAATTAATCATGTCATGCAGTCAGCCGGACTTAAGACAGGTCTTATCGGAACAAACGGGAATTACATAAACAAAAGATTCCTAAAGACCGAGCATACCACACCTGAATCAGTTGACCTTAATAAGCTGCTCAAGGAAATGGTTGATGAAGAAGTTGAGTATGCGGTAATGGAAGTATCTTCACATTCGCTCTTTTTGAAAAGAGTCCATAATATCGAGTTTGATATAGCAATATTCACCAATCTCACCGAAGATCACCTGGATTTTCACGAGAACATGGAAGCCTACTTTGAAGCGAAGAAGACACTTTTTGACTCAATGAAAAGGATCAGCACAAAAGGAATCCACCCCGTAGTTATTTACAACTGCAACGACGAAAACGGCACAAAGATCGTAAGTACTTCCGAAGCAGAGAGGATTTCATATGGTTTCGGATGCGGAACATACTCGGCAAAGAATCTTGATATGGATTTTGAGGGAATGAGTTTTAATGTACTGGTTCCAAGAAACGGCGAAGCAACAGAAAGCATCAAAATAAAAACAAAACTGACGGGCAGATTCAATGTTCATAACACACTTGCTGCCATTGCTGCACTAAAGGCTCTGGGTCTGAATTATGAACAAATCACCCGAGGCATTTCAGGTTTTGAGCCGGTTGACGGCAGGTTTAACATGATTAAGTTAAAGAGCGGCGCATCTGCAATAATAGATTACTCCCACACACCGGACTCATTGCTTAAGGCAATATCAGCCATCAGAGAAATCCTGAAAGAGAGAAAGTCAAAAGGCAGGATTATCACAGTTTTTGGCTGCGGCGGGAACAGAGACAGGGCAAAGAGACCCATTATGGGAAAAAACGCAGCCGAGAACAGCGACGAAGTGATAATTACCTCCGATAACCCGCGTGATGAAGAACCGCTTGATATAATAGAGGATATCAAAAAGGGTATAAACACTGATAATTATCTTGTTGTGCCTGACCGTGAAGAAGCTGTCAAAAAAGCGATAGATTCAGCAGTAAAAGGTGATGTTATACTTGTTGCAGGCAAAGGGCACGAAACATACCAGGAAATCAAAGGTGTGAAATATCACTTAAGCGATAGGGAAATTGTAGAAAAGTACGGCAAATGAATTTAAGCTTAGAAGATCTGAAGAGTTTAAGTAAAGTAAGAATAATAAACAGCAGCTTGTTAGAAAAAACAAAGTTCAGCGGAGTTTCAATTGATTCAAGAAGATGCACAAGCAGTGAGCTGTTCTTTGCTATCAAAGGTGAAAGATTCGACGGACACGATTTTGTTGAGAATGTTTTAAGCAGATCAAAATGTGCGGTGGTTTCACAGAAATGGTTCAGCGGGCTTAAGCAAACTCAAAAGCGTTCATTTAAGAATAAGTCACTTGCTGTTGTGCCCGATACACTTAAAGCACTGGGTGAGCTGGCAAACTGCCACAGAAGAAAGTTTGCGATACCGGTTCTTGCAATTGCCGGAAGCAACGGGAAGACAACAACTAAAGATGCTGTAGCAAACGTGCTTTCTAAGAAATACAATATTTTAAAAACTGAAGGAAATCTGAATAACGAGCTTGGAGTACCGCTTACGCTTTTCAGGCTGAATAAAAACCACGAACTGGCTGTGATCGAGCTTGGTACCAACCATTTTGGAGAGATAAAAAGGCTCTGCAGGATCGCTGAACCTCAATTCGGACTTTTGACCAATATCGGCAAGGAGCATTTGGAATTCCTGAAAGATATCAAAGGCGCGGCCAAAGCAGAAGGAGAACTTGTTGATTACCTTGGCACAAGATACGGAGTGTTTTTTCTGAATGCGGACGACAAGTACATTAAAGGAATGGCAAAAGGCAAAGAGCTCAAGATCTTCAGTTACGGAAGCTCAAAAAATGTTAGCGTAAGTGGAAGATTAACAGGATTTAGAGGTTTTTATCCCAGGATAGAGATCAGTTACGGAAAAAAGACAATAAGAACAACTTTAAATAACATAGGTTATCAGAGTTACTATTCAGCTTTAAGTGCTGCAGCAGCCGGATTCTATTTTTCAGTACCGGTTCGTCTGATAAGCGGTTCGCTTGCCGGAGACCCGGTAGGTTCCGGTAAGCGTAACCAGCTTTTGAACATCAATGGTGTATATGTCATAGATGATACATATAACTCCAACCCGGATTCTGTAATTGCAGCACTTGAAAACCTGAAAGCATACAAGACCGGGGGAAGAAAATACATTGTGCTTGGTGATATGCTGGAGCTTGGCAGATCAAGCATAAAAGAACACAAAGATTCAGGCAGGCTTGTAAAGAAGATGAAATTCGAAAACCTATACACGTATGGTGACAATTCATACGAAACATTTTCGGGCGCTAAAGGAGTAAAGAACAACTATCACTTTCTGGATAAAACAACACTGGCGGATATGCTTAAGCTGAGTGTAAAAAGAGGGGATATTGTCCTTGTAAAAGGTTCACGCGGTATGAAAATGGAAGAAGTAATTGAACTTTTGAAATCAAAAAATACCAAAGGGTCATAGCCGATGCTATATTACCTGGCAGAATATATCAATAAGACATTCAATCCACCCGGGTTTGACGTATTTAAATTCCTCACCTGGCGCTCGGCGCTATCAGCAATAACTGCTATGATAATATGTTTCTGGGCAGGTCCAAAGATACTTGCTGTTTTAAAAAAGAAACATGTTGGCGAAGAGATAAGGCATGACGGGCCGCAGAGCCATTATACAAAATCTGGCACACCTACTATGGGCGGACTGATAGTGCTTCTGGCAATTCTTGTGCCTGTAATTTTATGGGGTGACCTGAAGAATACATATATACTTCTTATCCTTCTTGCTACGGTATGGATGGGTCTTGTCGGTTTCATAGATGACTATTTGAAGGTAGTTAAGAAGATGAAAAAGGGACTGGTTGCGCGTTACAAGCTGATGAACCAGATCGGACTTGGTATTGTAGTTGCGTGTTTGATATACTTCCTGCCTGAATTCCAGGATATTAATTCTGTGACAACTATTCCCTTCATAAAGAAAATAGAGTTTGACTTTTCGTACCTGTATATACCTATTATGGTGTTCATAATAACTGCTACGTCAAACGCCGTCAACCTGACAGACGGTCTTGATGGCCTTGCTATTGGCTGTGTTGGGATCGCTGGTCTCGCCATAGGACTTATAGCATATCTTTCGGGTAATGAAATATTCAGCAGGTATCTGAACATCATATACCTGCCGGGTAACGGAGAACTTGCAGTTTACTGTGCAGCGCTGGTTGGCGCATCGCTCGGTTTCCTGTGGTTCAATTCTTACCCGGCACAGGTCTTTATGGGTGATACCGGTTCTCTGGCTCTTGGCGGAGCGATCGGCACACTTTCGATTTTGATAAAAAAAGAATTTCTATTGCCGATACTTGGCGGAATATTTTTTGCTGAATCACTGTCAGTAATTCTGCAAAGGTATTACTTCAAATACACGAAAAAGAAGTACGGCGAAGGCAGAAGAGTCCTTAAGATGGCGCCCCTGCATCATCATTTTGAACTGGGTGGCATTCCCGAGCCTAAGATAGTCACCAGGTTCTATATAGTGGCTGTGATCCTTGCGATTCTTACATTTGCAACATTCAAGATCAGATAATGAAAACTATAATGTTAATGAACAAATCTATGAAAACAAAAACTATCATCATAACCATCCTGCTGATTTTCGCATCATCAGCAATTTCATATTCACAGCAGCAAAGCGGAGAACTTAAATCAGTGTCAGTTAACAACGAAGGCATTAATTTGAGTCCTTTAAAGCTTAAATCAGAAGATTCGAAGAGTTTATTTCAGAAACCGACCAAGAAGATCTATTTTGTACCGGGCGGAAAGATCGGAATGTTCTTCCTCCAGGGCGATTACAATGATCACCAGTTAATTGCACTCGAAGTATTCGGCAAATATGTTGGTGACGGCTTTTGGGCAGAGATCAGCCTTCCGTTCAGGTTTAAAACAAGCCCGGCATTTACAGATATCGGACTTGATCTGAATGTAATGTATCCGTTCCTCGGAAAATCAAATAAATCAGAAGTTGACCCGTTTGTCGGGGGCGGACTTGGACTCCATTTCATCGGCAGGGATAGAGATGACTCTACCAGGACAAGCGTTGCAGCAAGGGGCGGACTTGGACTGAACATCATTGTTGGTGCCGTATTCTTTAAAAACTATGACTTCAACATTATGGTTGAGCTTAAGTATTTCAATTACCTGCGCGAGTTTGATGATTTGCGCTACCAGGGTATTGGCCTGAACATTGGCGCAACATTTCCGAGATAATGTTGATGAAAACTGATATGCAGAAATACAGGAAGGTATCAGTGATCGGCGCAGCCAGGAGCGGCGTTGCCGCTGCAAAGCTTTTTAAAAAGAACGGATTTGATGTGTTCTTGAGTGATTCAACTGCCGCTGAAAAAATAGATGCAAAATTTGTTTCAGAGATCAAAACCGCAGAGATAGAACACGAGTTCGGCGGGCACAGCGAAAGAGTATATGAATGCGACCTGATGATTGTAAGCCCGGGTGTGCCTCAAAAATCAAAAGTTATTCAGACTGCGCTCAAAAGAGAGATCGAAGTCATCAGCGAAGTTGAAGCTGCGTCATGGTTCAGCAAAGGAAGGGTAATTGCAGTCACGGGAACCAACGGAAAAACAACAACAACAACTCTGATAGGAGAGATATTCAAAGATGCAGGTTTCAATACGTTTGTCTGTGGTAACATCGGAACTGCATTTTCAGAAATAGCAGATAAGACTAATGATGATTCAATTGTTGTGCTGGAAACAAGCAGCTTTCAGCTTGATAATATAAAGAATTTCAAGCCATTCGTATCTGTAATGCTTAACATTACCCCCGATCATCTTGATAGATACGATACTTTCGATGATTATGCTGTTTCAAAAATGAAAATATCGGGTAACCAGGATTCAGGTGACCATTTTGTCTTTAATTTTGATGATGAACTCATCAGGAAATCAGTTCAAATGAACGTTAAGGCAAAACACTCTGCATTCAGCTTAAGCAGCGAAATAAAAAAGAAATACGAAACTGGGGCATATGTTGATAATTACGACCTCATATACTTCTATTATATGGGTGAGGAAAATGTTATAGATACCCAGAAGCTCATAATCAAAGGGCAGCACAACGTCTATAATACCATGGCATCGGTCATATCTGCGAAGATATTCGGAATACAGAAGGAGTATATAAAGAAAACAGTGGAGAATTTTAAGGGAGTTGAGCACAGACTTGAGTTTGTCAGGGATATCAACGGAATAAAATTCTATAATGATTCAAAAGCAACAAATGTAAATTCTGTTTGGTATGCGTTGCAGGGATTTAACGAGAAACTGATACTTATTCTGGGCGGAAAAGACAAGGGGAATGATTACAGCCAGATCGAAAAAGAAGTAAAGGAACATGTTAAGCATATTGTTGCAATCGGAGAGTCAAAACAGAAAGTATATAATTATTTCAAGGATATTGTTCCGACAACAATTGCCGGCAGCATGGAAGACGCAGTGAACAAGGCTGCTGCAAACGCACGCCGGAGCGAAATTGTGCTTCTTTCACCTGCCTGTGCAAGCTTTGATATGTTTGATAATTATGAGCACAGGGGCAGTGAATTCAAGAAAATAGTTAACTCGCTTTAATAGTGGAGCCAAAAGTAAATAAAATCGATCTCTGGATACTGGTGCCGATACTTGCGCTGATAACATTCAGCCTTGGCGTTGTTTACAGCGCATCATCAAGCTGGTCTTTTAAGCTGAGCGGCGATACCATGTACTTATTCAGGAACCACATTCTGAGAGCTGCAGCAGGTGTCATTTTGATCTTTGCAGTTTCAAGATTAAGCTATCTTCATCTTATCAGATACCGCAAACTGCTTATGGGCGCGGCAGTATTGATGCTGCTTTACCTTCTGTTTGCAGGTGTTGAGCAGACCAAAGGAGCAGCCCGCTGGATTTACCTTGGGGGATTCAGTTTCCAGCCTGCTGATTATGTGAAATATGCCTTATTGATAAATATTGCATACCTGCTTGCAAAGAAGAAGGATTATGTCGGAAATCTATACTATGGTTATTTGCCGGTTCTTGGATACGTTCTGCTTGTTGTAATTCTCATTGCACTTCAGCCTAATTTTTCTACTGCCAGTGCGATCTTTCTTTCTAGCATGATGCTCTTCTGGATTGGAAAAGTTAAGCTGAAGCACATGGCAATAACAGTTCTTTCAATAGTGCCGGCCGCAATAGTTTTCATTCTTTCAAAGCCGTATATACTCAACAGGATATTTTCTTACCGCGAGCATACAGGCGGAGGTGAGACCAGCTACCAGCTTTCACAGGCTATTATTGGTTTTGGCAACGGAGGATTCTTCGGAGTAGGTCCGGGGAATTCAAACCAGCGCGAGTTCTTCCTGCCGCAATCGTACGATGATTTTGTTTTCTCCATTGTCGGGGAAGAATACGGTTTCTGGGGTGTCACTATCGTTATTCTGCTGTTTGCATTATTCGTATTCAGGGGTCTTAAGCTTGCAAAGAACATGGAAGACGATTTCGGCAAGTATCTTGCTTTTGGAATAACAGTGATAATCGGCATGAATGCCGTAATAAATATGATGGTTGCTACGGGAATTATCCCGACAACCGGACAAACGCTTCCGTTCATAAGCTATGGCGGAACCTCAATTATCTTCAATTCAATCGCAGTCGGTATTCTGCTGAATATTTCAACGCACAGACTGCAGCCAAAGGGAGCTCTTTTGAGGGAGACACTTTCCAGGACAGAAGCTGAAGATGATTAACAGAATAATTTTTGCTGCCGGAGGCACCGGAGGCCATATTTACCCGGCAATTGCAATAGCAGATGAGCTTAAAAGAATGAATGAAAAGATAGAAATAAAATTTATAGGCGCAAAAGGTAAGATCGAAGAAAGGATAGTTCCCGGCAGCGGCTATAAGCTTGATACGATCGAGATAAGCGGATTTAAACGCAGCCTTAGCCTGAAAAATATTTCTGCGGCATTCAAACTAAAGAAAGCATTGAGTGATTCAAAAAAAATACTGATTGATTTTAAGCCCGAGCTGGTATTTGGTACAGGCGGTTATGTATCCGGTCCGGTTTTAAGGACTGCGGGCAAGCTTGGTATCACAACTGTTATTGAAGAAGGCAATTATTACCCCGGCGTTACAGTGAAGCTTATTGCTCCAAAAGCAGATAAGGTAATTGTGAATTTTAAAGGAACGAAGAAATTCCTGAAAAGACAGGATAACATTATAACACTTTCTTACCCGGTAAGAGCAGGGATGAAAAGAACTGACCGCACAGAAGCTGCAGGTATGTTTGGGCTGGACCATAAGAAGAAAATACTTCTCGTTTTTGGCGGCAGCCAGGGTGCAAGATCGATCAACACAGCACTCCTGAAATGCTTTGAGAATATTTCCGGAGCGGGTGTGCAGATAATATGGCAAACCGGCGAAAGTGATTTTGAAAGCGTAACAAATGCTGCTTCCGGCAATAAAGATATAAAAGTGCTGAGATATATAAATAACATTGGTACAGCTTATTCTGCAAGTGATCTCATTGTATGCCGTTCGGGAATATCAACAATTATGGAGCTTGCTGCATTCGGTTCGGCAGCGGTATTTGTGCCGTATCCCCGTGCTTCGGAAAACCACCAGGAGAAAAATGCAAGGGCTGTTGCGGATAAACAGGCGGCCGTGGTGATTGCAGATAATGAACTGGACCTGAAGCTTGAAAGCACAATTCTTGAGCTAATAAGTGATGAAAATAAGCTTGAGGAAATGGGAAGCAGCATTAAACAATTTGCAGATATTGAAGCAGCGGGCAAGATCGCTCAAATGCTGGTTGAATTGGTAAACAAATCAAAGAACTGAAATGGAAGAGAAAGTTCATAAATACAGGCTGGACTTCTATTATCAATCGCTCGTAATATACCTGCTGTTCTTTACAGCATATGTACTGATTAAAGGTACAGTTGGTGAGAGCTTCAGGTCGCTGTATAATGACCCGATCTTCTACATACTCATAATTTTCATAGTTGTTTTCCTCTTCATTGTAATAGTCAATATCGTGCGCGCTCCGACGATCATACTGAAAACAGACAGGATCGAATTTAAGAACAGGTTTGGAAGCAGGGAAGTAATGTTCAGTGATATCATTCACGTAAAAATAGGCAGGCGCAGAAAAGCTGAAGAAGAAATGACATATAAGATCATAAAGCTGAAACTGAAACACAGAAGAAAACAGCTCAGGATAAGAGCAAACGATTTCGAGCGCGGCGGTGAACTGATTAGGGAATTCCTAAGAATTAAGCATCCGGTACAGGGTAATTAATAGAAGTGCTGACCAAAAAAAATAATATCTACTTCATTGGCATAGGCGGCATCGGAATGAGCGGCCTGGCTGAGTATTACCTGAGGAACGGATTCAATGTCTCCGGTTCAGATATGACTCCTTCGCACATTACAGAAAGACTCATAGCTCTCGGAGCCAAAATCCATACCGGGCATTCAGATAAAAATCTTGATCCAACTATCGATACAGTTGTCTACACATCTGCCGTGAAATCAGATAATCCTGAATTCCGCCGTGCAAAGGAGTTGGGTTTAAGGCTCATAAGACGCGCAGAAATGCTCGGTGAAATTGTGAATGATAAATATCTTATTGCAGTATCGGGAACACACGGCAAAACTACAACTACAGCAATGATCGGCAAGCTTCTTGTTGATGCAGGTCTTGACCCGCTGATATTCGTAGGCGGCAACGTACAGCTCTTTGATGGCGGCGCTTCAAGATTCGGCAGCGGAAAGTACGCTGTAGTTGAAGCTGATGAATATGACAGGTCATTCCTTGCACTGAGACCGGATGTGACGGTAATAACCAATATTGATGAAGACCATCTGGATATTTACAAAGATCTTGATGAAATAAAAGAAACATTCAAACTGTTTTGTGACCGTTCAAAATACGGAGCTTATATGGTTTATTGCGGTGATGATGAAAACATCAAAAGCTTTATGAATACCATAAACAGAGAAAAGATTTCATACGGCTTTGATGAGAAGAATTACCTGAAGATCTTAAACTACCATCCCGCTGATAATGCACTGAACTTCACCGTTATGAACTCAACAAGTTCATATGAAGGCATCAGGCTGAATATGCCCGGAAGGCACAATGCGCTTAATTCAACTGCATGCTTCGCCGTATCAAAAGTTATTGGCGTAGCATTTGATAAGTATAAAGAAAGCATCAGAGGCTTCAGAACAGTTGATAGAAGAATGCAGCTGAAGCTGGATAGAGGGGGAATAAGAGTCTATGATGATTACTCCCACCATCCGGCAGAGATCAAAGCCAGCCTTGCCGGACTGAAGGAAATGAATAAGGGAAGACTGATTACGGTATTCCAGCCTCATCTGTACAGCAGGACAAGAGATTTCTACAAAGACTTTGCACGCGAGCTTTCAGCGGCTGATGAAATTATCCTGATGGATATTTATCCCGCGCGCGAAAAACCGATACAGGGTATAACAAGCGAGCTCATATGTAATGAGATAAGAAAAATGGGCGGGAATGTTTCTCTGATAAGTGAAAACGAGAAGATCATTGACAAATTGATGAGTGACATAAAGCCCGGAGATAATATAGTTTTTCAGGGAGCCGGAAGCATAACTGATCTTTGCAGCGAATTTGTTAACAAACTGGTTCAAATGCAGAATTGATATCAATTTCTGAAATACAGAAAGTTTTCAGAGGCACAATAACGCTTAATGTGCCGCTTGCAAGGTATACTACCTTCCGTATCGGCGGCGAGGCAGATTACTTTGTGGAGCCGGTTGATGCAGATGACGTAGTGAGCATTGTGAAATATGCAAACAGCAAAGGGATCCCGTTTTATGTAATGGGCAACGGGAGCAATATCCTGATAAGCGATGAAGGTATTAAGGGTATTGTGATAAATCTCGAGGCTGCTTTCAATTATCTGAAGCAGGAAGGCGGTTCCATCATTTCCGGTGCAGGAGTTAAAATGGCGAAGTTTGTTGATTTCTGCATTCAGAAAGGATATGCGGGAGTTGAAATGATAGCCGGCATACCTGCAACAATAGGCGGCGCACTTGTTATGAACGCAGGATGCTATGGCGGCGAAACTGCTGACCATGTTACGGAAGTGACAGTGGTTAAGAATGAAAAGATACAAAAGCTCAAAAAAGAAGACTGCGGATTCAAATACCGGAGCTCAAACCTGAAGGGCACAGTTGTTATGGAAGCAAGGTTCGACCTACCGAAGGGGATACCAGAAGAGCTTAACAAAAGACGCAAAGAGTCCATATTGAACAGGAATGAATCTCAGCCTGTTGAAGTTCCGAATGCGGGATGTGTTTTCAAGAATCCGAAAGATAACAAAGCTGCTATACTGATAGATAAATGCGGATTGAAAGGTGTCAAATACGGCGGTGCAATGGTTTCAACCAAACACGCTAATTTCATAGTGAATTACGATAATGCGACCGCAAATGACGTGGTAGAGCTCGTGAAGATCATTAAAAGGACCGTTAAGGAAAAAACCGGCATTGATCTTGAAATGGAAGTCAAGCTTATCGGCTTTGAGGAGGTGACACTATGAAGAACTGGAAGCTAATTGTGCTTTTTACCGCAGTCATAGTCTTCGCATTTTCAAGCGTTGTCATTTCAGGGCTGTGGAAAGATAAGTCAACCATCAGGAGTGTTCAGCTTAGCGGCAGTATAACACTTTCCAAAGAAGAAATATTTGACTTTGCGAAACTGAATGATTCTTTAATATGCTGCAACTCACTTTCGCTGGAAATGATCGAGGCAAGGATAGCTAAACATCCGAATATCAAAAAAGTAGTTGTTTCAAAAGATGCGGGAATTGTGAAGATCGATATTTCAGAAAAGAACCCGTTTGCCGCGGCAACGAACTCTAAAGAAATATTCCTCGTTGATGACCAGCTTTCGCTGTACAGCCTCAAGAAAGAGCAGATGAACATTGATCTGCCGGTAGTCAGCGGACTTTCGGAAGAACTTAATACCGGGACCTACGGCAAAGATGACCTGAAGCTTTTGAAAATTGCACAGTACATAATAAGCCGGTCGGTAAAATTGAATAAGAGTTTGTACAATTATATTTCCGAAATAAGCTTTGCTGATTCAAACGGGATAGTCCTTATCACAAGCGATGATGCAACTCCTGTATATTTTGTGGAATATACAGAGCTTCTAAGCAAAGACAAGTACGAATCAATTTCGGCATTAAGAGATATCAATAACAGGCAGCTAAGAGCGGCAATTGATACCAAGCTTATCCAGCTTGACGGATTTTTAAAACAGGTACGGATTTACAGGCCGGTTAATTCTTTTAAGTACATCGATATGCGCTATAACGATATGATAGTGCTTAAAAATAACGATCAGCCAATAGAACAATAAAATTACACATAAAGGCAGAACCAATTAAGGCAATGGCAAAGAAAAATTCTGAAGAAAATATAATAGTAGGTCTGGATGTAGGTACAACTAAGATATGTACGATCGTTTCTCAGGTGAGAGATGACGGAAGGTTAAACATTCTTGGAGTAGGCAAGGCACCATCTACCGGCTTATCCCGGGGAATGGTCGTGAATCCGGGGAAAACGCTTGAATCGATCAGGGCATCAGTCAAAGAAGCCGAAGAACGCTCGGGGTTTGACATAAAATCAGTGACAGTAGGTATTGCCGGTCCGCATATCAGATGCATTCAGTCCGAAGGAATAGTTGCAATTGCTCATCCCGACAGGATAATCACAGAAGAAGATATTGAAAGACTGTTCGAAAGCGCAAAGAGCCTTAAGCTCTCAAAAGACGAGAAGATAATTGATGTTATTCCGCAGGAATTCATAATTGACAGCAAAGACGGAATATTTGACCTGCCTATCGGAATGTTCGGCTTAAGGATGGAAGCAAAGGTCAATATTTTAACAGGTCTTGTTTCACAGATCGATGACCTTTCGAATTGTGTGCAAAGCGTAGGAGTTGATATAGACGATATAGTTCTCGAGCCTCTTGCTTCCTCATATGCGGTGCTTAATGATTCCGAAAAAAAGGTCGGTGTTGCAATGATAGATATCGGCGGAGGAACAACGGATATAGCAGTTTTTAAAAAGGGCGTGATAAAGCATACTGCGGGTATCGGAATTGCGGGAAGCCAGGTAACAAATGATATCAGCGAAACGCTGGGCATAGATGAAAAAGAAGCTGAAAGAGTCAAGAAAGAATTCGGCTACGCGCTGATAAGCGAAATTATCAATGATGACGTGATCACCATACAGGGAATCAAAGGAAGAAAGCCGCTGAAGATAGAAAAAAGCATCATTGCCAGAATAATTCAGGCAAGAATGGAAGAACTGTTCGTGCTTGCAGGGCAGGAGATCAAACGCTCGGGAATTGAAAGCTATCTGCCCGCAGGTGTTGTGATAACAGGCGGCGGTTCACTCTTAAGGGGAACAAAAGAACTTGCCAACCAGGTGCTGGGAACAGAAGTAAACCTTGGCGTACCTATGGATATAGGCGGGGGACTCATCAAAGAAGTAGAAAGTCCGATCTATGCAACCGGAATCGGGCTCATACTGCACAGGCTTAAATACCTTAACCAGAAGAAGAACAGAAAAGGCCTTAAAGGCAAGCAGCATCCGGGATTGAAGAATGTTTTTGAGAGGATCAAACACTGGTTTGATGAACTCTGAAAAAGTATAACGGGGATCAAAAAAATGAATATTGAGAAAAGCATAATTAATAACTTAAACCACATTTCTTTCTAAAGGGGAAGAGAAGGAGAAAAAGAAAATGGCAATTTCACTTGTTACTGATGCAACTTACGGGGCAAAGATCAAAGTCATCGGTGTTGGAGGCGCCGGAGGCAATGCTATTAACAACATGATCGAAAAAGGTCTGGATAGCGTTGACTTTATCGCACTCAACACAGATATACAGGATCTTGAAAGAAGCAAAGCCGAAATCAAGATACAGATCGGCCGCAACACAACGTTGGGTCTTGGTGCCGGAATGGATGAAACAAAAGGCGCTAAGGCAGTAGAGGAGAACAGGGAAGAAATCGAGCAGGTTGTTAGAGGCTGCGATATGGTGTTCATAACTGCCGGAATGGGCGGCGGAACTGGTACCGGCGGCGGACCCGCAGTTGCAAGGATCGCAAAGGCAACCGGTGCGCTGGTTGTTGGTATAGTTACCAAGCCGTTTGATTTTGAAGGCGAAGACAGGCTCCGCATTGCAGAAGAAGGGCTCAAGAGGTTCAAGCAGGAAGTTGATTCCTGCATCGTGATCCCGAACGAAAGGCTGCTTACGGTATTAGGCGAGGAAGTTACACTTGATAACAGCTTCAGGAAAGTTGATGACGTGCTTTATAACGCTACGCGCGGAATATCGGATATCATCACCAAAAAAGGCAAGGTCAATGTTGACTTTGCCGATGTGAAGACAATAATGCGCGATATGGGCGATGCATTAATGGGTATCGGCTATGCAAAAGGAGAGAACAAAGCGCTCAGGGCAACCCAGGAAGCGATCGATAATCCTCTGCTTGAGGGTGTTTCAATAGCCGGTTCAAAATCAATACTGCTAAATATCATCGCAGATCCCAACTTCAGGATATCAGACCTTAAGAGCATGACCGAGCTTATCAAACAGGCTGCAGGTTGCAATTACGGAAAGCTTATCTGGGGCGTTGTTTCCGATGAAAGGATGGAGGACGAAGTTATTGTTACCATCATAGCAACGGGATTTTCGAGCGTTCAGCAGAAACAGTCAAAAAGCTATCCCGAAAAAGAGGAAGTAAGGTCAAAGAACCTGCTTCTTGATTTTGAAAATGACGGGAATGTTGTAAGGATCCCAAGCACTCAGCAGGAACTGCAGAATTATGATATTCCGGCAGTGCAGAGGAATAAGCTTTTGAGTGATGAAGATATCAAGAAGATCAGAAAAAGAAATGAAGAGCTTGATATGGAAGACTTCGATTTCAATTCGGATGACTTTAAGATAACCAACGATGATAAACCCGCTTTCTTAAGAAGGCAAATGGATTAATTGATTAAAAGATCTGTAAGATTAGAAGATTGAAAATTAACAGAATTATTAATAAAAATTGTTGTCCCACTACTGACAATATGATGATAACAAGTTCTATAGATGACGTCACGAAGCTGGCCTGCAGAAGGCAGGCGATACGGTTACACGCGGCTTGTCAATACGGTTGCGGCCTGGCTTCGTACCGGTGGTGTTTGCCGGGTCTTTTAGAGCTTTCATCATAAGATTTACACCTCGTCTTTTTCCCCAAAAAGCCTCCTCCATAACCCGAGGGGTTCTGACCAAACAGAACCCCTCACTTTTTTCAGTACAGCCCTTTCATTGACTTATTGCAGAATGTCCTGAACTTCCCATAGAAGCACCTTTTCGTTTGAGCCGCCTGCAGCAAGATACTTTCCGTCAGGCGAAAACTTCACTGTAATAACATCCGCATTAAAGCCATCCAGTGTCTTCATAAGCCGGGTAGTCTTCACGTCCCAAATCTTGACTGTTTCATCATCGCTTGAGGAGGCAACGTATTTGCCATCGGGAGAAAATGCCGTTGAATTTACATCGTTTGTGTGGCCTTTTAGGGTAAGTATCGTGCTGCCGGAGCTTATGTTCCACAATTTAACTGTCTCATCCTTGCTTGCGCTTGCAAGGTAATTCCCGTCAGGTGAAAACGTAACAAAGAAAACTCGTTTGGAGTGGCCTTTATAGGGAGGTGCAAACTTCTTGTATTCAAAGCTGTAAATCGGAATGTTCTTTCCCAGGCTGCCGCTTGCAATGTAGGTACCTGAAGGGTTGAATTCACAATTGAAATAATCAAAACGGTATGATTCAAAATAATCGCTGCCAAAAAGCTCGCTTGTGAAATCACTTGCCCTTGCAAGCCGCAGCGTTTTTAGTTTTTCATATTTCACCGTTTCATAAATATCAACGGAGTAGCTTACTCTTATGCCCTTATCCCTGTCTTTGGAGGAGGGTTCGGTGAGGTAAGTTACGGCAAGCTTATCGCCCTGAGGTGAAAACACAGCATAGTAAATATTGGCATCCTTGCTGAAATTCTTAACAATCTCTTTTGTTGCGGATTTCATAATAGTCACATATCCGTCAAATGTTGTGTAAACAAAAAGTCCGGCACTTTCGGATGAATAGTTCACGCTGGTGATGTTTGTATTTATGTTCAGTGAATACGTCTTATTACCGGTTTCGGGATCCCAGAACACGAGATTGCCTGATTCATCCCCCGAGGCAATGGTTTTTGAATCAGGTGAAAAGGCAATTGAGTTTACATTCCCTTTATTACCGTAAAGAGTCTTAGAGTTTTGTGCAAGTACACCTATTGAAGTAAAAAAGCAAAACAGAATAAATACAGTAATTTTCATTATCTGCCGGATTAATTAGCTGAATTATGCTAATATAATTAACAACAAAATCACAATAAAGTTTTCAGGGGCTGTCATAAGGAATAAAAAAAAGGGCTTACATTTGTAAGCCCCGGTTCATCTGCTAATTAGTAGGGAATACTATCAGCTATGCTGTTATAGCAGAAAAAATCTTATTACATTACTGCTGGTATGTATATGTATACTTTGTTACATAATGATCTTTGCCGACGAAACAATCTACAACCAGCTGGCAGTTTCTTGAGTCATCAAAGAGGAACTTAGGCGCATAGAAGAAGCCTTTTTTAACCTCGTTTGAATACTGCTTGTTATCCTTATTGACTTTCAGTATTTCAATCGAATTCGGTTCCATGTTTATCAGGTCAGCGCCTTCTCTTGCGAAAAACATCTTTATTCCGCTTGCAACTTTTGCAGTAGTGCTGTATTCTATGTTTGTGTAGATTGCCTCAAGGTTCATGTAAGCACCGGGCTGCATTGTTTTGGGAGGAGCCTGCCACCGGTATCCTGCACTTACTGTGTGGATGATCTCGATGACATCTTTCCATGAGTAAACAGCAACTATATCACTGTTCTCGGTTTCCCACTTTGTTATGTTCTGCTTATTTACGATCTTGGTTTCAGCACCGGCCAGTACCCACGTTCCGCCGATAAGTTCTTCAGCAGGTGTACCTGCACCCTCGGTTGTGGTTGTTGTTTCGTTGTTTACTGATACATCCTGCGAATAGACTCCCGTAATTGCCAAAGACGCAAACAGTAAAATCGTAATGAGTTTCTTCATAATATTCTTTCCCCTAGCTCTAATATATAGCCTGTTTTAGTTACTTGCTCTTAGGCTATTTCGTTAGATTCTGGTTAATCTAACTACTACAAATATGGTAGAGTCCCTAGCTTGTATCAATACACCTTAATAGGGATATTCCCCAACCCAATCTGTAATTACCATTTCCCGTTATTTTTTGCTATATTTGAGGAGTGGAAGCCGAAAACTACAAATTTCACGGTATGATAATGGGTGCCAAAATGGTGCTAATTTTGGCCTTTTTAGTTTGCGGATGCGCCAATCAGCAGCCTCCGGGCGGGGGTGAGGAAGATAAGTCACCGCCGAAGGTGAAAATTATCTCGCCAAAGCAAAACGCTACCAATTTCCGCGGCAATACCATTGCCTTCGAATTCAGCGAATACGTAGACCGGCGGAGCTTTCAGGATGCTTTCAGGATCTCTCCCCGGATTGAGGGCGATATTGAATATAACTGGGGAGGCAAGGATGTTGAAGTGAGCTTCCCGCAGAACCTGGAGAAGCTTGATGCCAACAAGACATTTGTTGTGAATATCAGCACATCTTTAAAGGATATTCACGGAAATGCAATTGCCGAAGCCATTAGCCTCGCATTTTCTACCGGAACCAAAATAGATAAGGCTGAAATACACGGAAAAGCGTTTAACAACAATGAAAAGGTAACTGCCGTTCTTGCATATAATATTGAAAGTACATCCGGATTTGACCCGACTAAAAATCTCCCCGATTACCTCACGGAATCAGGCTCAGCGGGTGACTTTGTTCTGACGAACTTAGCCCCGGGGAATTACAGGCTGCTTGCTATAGTTGATGATGACCGCAATCTGCTTTTTACCAGCGAACGCGAGAGTTACGGAGTATTGCCCTATGATGTTCTTGTAACAGACTCCGCAGTTATCAGCAATATTAACTTTTACATGAAAGAAATCACCCAAACGGGAACTACCGGCCCTGAGCTTGACTATACAAAGTATTCCAAGGATTCCCTTGGCATCGTATACACATCAATTGAAAGTGATTCGCGTGTTGTGCTTCCTGAGCAGAGCATATTCATTTTCTTTAACCGCTATAAACCAACAAGAGACGAGCTTGTGAATTCACTTAAAATAACCGATGAGGCGGGAAGTACGGAAAGAGTTGTATTTAACTGGCGGAATGACTCGCTGGTTGAGGTTTTTCCCCAGGGCAAGTTTGCCTCAAACCGAAGTTATGCGCTTTCATTTGACCTGAAGACAGTTAAAGATTCCGTTTACAGGTTCACACTGCCGTTCAGGACTGTGAGCGCAAACTCATTCGGCGAGCTGAAGGGAACGGTTTATTCTTTCTACAATGACTATCCGCTTGTGGACTATCCCGTCAGGATAGAGCTTGTTGCGCCGGCTATGATTCCATTATTAAAATATTCATACGAAGTGCGGGATACTGTTTTTGCATTTAAAAATATCCTTGAGGCGGAGTACAGTCTTTTCTCGTACGTTGATATTAACATTAATTCCGCCTATGATTACGGATACCCGTTCCCTTTTGAGCACAGCGAGCCGTTTTTTATCTATCCCCAAAAGCTTAACATCCGCGGCGGGTGGACGGTGGAGAATGTGAAGGTTAGTTTTGTTAAATAAAAAGTAAAAAGTAAAAAGGTAAAAAGGATCTTGAAATTCCCCCTTTGTTGGTGTTATCACCAACAACTACCTTTCAAACAGGCATTACTTAATAAATTGAATGAAAACCCTTTTTTCCCTAACTTTGTGATTCGCTCAAAAAACGCAGAATTTGAAGAAAGTTTTAGTCATTTCGTATTATTTTCCCCCTATGGGTATGGGCGGTGTGCAGCGTACAGCCAAGTTCGCAAAGTACCTGCACCTGTACGGCTGGCAGCCTTATGTATTGACGGTCACTCCCAAGCTTTACCTCGCAAGCGATTTGTGCCTGCTGAGTGAGGTTGAAAAAGCGGGAGTGAGGGTGTACAGAACCGGCGGCAGTGAATCAAACGGAAATTCGCATAAAGTCGTAAAGTTCAAGCATGATTCAAACAGGAAATTCCTGAGCAATCTTTCACAGACTTTCTTAATTCCTGATTCAAAAATATTCTGGAAATCAAAAGCCGTGGAGCTGGGCAGCAGGATAATTCAGGATGAGGGTATTGAGCTTATCTATGCAACTGCTCCGCCTTATACTGATTTCCTTGCAGCGTGTGAGCTGAAAAAAAAGTTCGGGCTTCCGCTTGTGCTTGATTACCGCGATTCATGGATAGACTGCCCCAATAATTATTACCCAACTCCCCTGCACAAGAGCAGGCACAGTAAAATGGAAACAGAAGTGCTCAAAAGCGCTGATAAGATAATTACAATAAATGACCGGATAAAGGAATTGATACATCTTCGCTACCCGTTTGTGAAGGATGAAGATGTAAAGGTTGTACCGCAGGGCTTTGACCCGGAAGACTTCGAACCACAGATATCACAGATTACGCAGATTGGATCACAGATTTCGCAGATTGAACCAATGATTAATCAGATTACTCAGAAGGAAAACAAGAAATTCAGGTTAACTTACTCAGGGAGTTTTTTGAATTATTACACACCGAAACATTTTCTGGACGGACTTAAGCTGGCATTTGATAAGAGACCTGAGCTGAAGGATAAAATAGAAGCATGTTTTGTCGGTACCTTCCCAAACGAGTATAGTGAGTATATTAAAAAGCTTGGAATTGAGGGTGCAGTTAACATTGCAGGGTATGTTGAGCATTCTGTTTGCGCAAAGTATTTGGCGGAGTCTGACGTGTTATGGATGATGATAAATAAGACTGAGCGAAGCGACCTGCACTCAACCGGCAAGCTGTATGAGTACTTCGGGGCGGGCAAGCCGATACTGGCATGTGTGCCCGAAGGTGTTGCACGGAAATCACTGGAAAGCTACGGCGCAGTCATTATAACAGAACCGGGCGACGTGAATGCAATTGCTGCGGCAATACTGGAGTTTTATGATAAGTTTGAAAAGGGAGTAATGCCGGTTCCAAACCCTGAGGTAAAAAATATGTATGACAGGAGACTCCTCGCCGGAAAACTGGCAGAAGTTCTGGACGGTGTGTTGGTGCATTCAGCTGAAGGAGCAAAAGTATAAGTGAAAGTACTGGTAATTGGCTCCGGCGGAAGAGAGCATGCAATTGCGTGGAAGCTCATACAAAGCCCGAAAGTCACTAAGCTGTTCGCAGCACCCGGCAATGCGGGAATAAATCAGATCGCAGAAGAGGTAAAAATAAAAGCTGATGATGTCGAAGGTCTGCTGAAGTTTGCCTCAGATAATGCAATTGATTTCACCGTTTGCGGTCCCGAAGTTCCGTTAGAGCTTGGCATTGTTGATGAATTCTATAAAAACGGATTAAAGATATTCGGTCCCCAAAAAAGCGCTGCAAAGCTTGAGCACAGTAAGATATTTGCCAAGGAATTCATGAAGCAGCATAATATTCCGACAGCGGGATTTGAAACATTCAGCTCCGGTAAAAAAGAAAAAGCGCTTGCATACATTAAGGGCTCAAAATATCCGTTAGTTATTAAAGCTGACGGACTTGCAGCAGGCAAGGGAGTGATAATCTGCAGTAATGAAACTGAAGCAATTGCTGCAATTGAAGAAATATTTGGTGATAAAGTATTCGGTTCAGCGGGCGAGAATATAGTTGTTGAGGATTACCTAACCGGAGCGGAAGCATCGGTCTTTGCAATTTGCGACGGTACAGACTATGTTGTATTGCCTCCGGCACAGGACCACAAGAAAATCGGTGAAGGCGAGACAGGGAAGAATACAGGGGGAATGGGCAGTTACGCTCCCGCTAATAAAATAGTGACAGAAGCTGTACTCGATAGAACCAAAAAGCGCATAATTGAGCCTGTTTTAGCTAAAATGAAGAGTGAAGGCAGTGAATTCAGAGGCGTGCTCTATTGCGGTTTGATGATAGACAATAAGGGCGATCCGTATGTAATTGAGTTCAACACCCGTTTCGGCGATCCAGAAACACAGGTCGTTTTGCCGATGATAGAATCAGACCTGCTTGAATTGTTGATTGCATCTACAGAAGGTAATATCAAAGAGCATGAATTAAAAGTCAGCGCAGATGATTATTGCTGTGTTGTGCTTGCTTCGGGAGGATATCCTGATAAGTATGAAACCGGGAAAGTGATAACGGGATTGGAAAAAGTTACAAAGGATTGTTTATTATTTCATGCGGGCACAAGCCTGAAAGACGGGAAGATAGTTTCTTCAGGCGGCAGAGTTATGAATGTTGTGGGAAAGTCGGATAAGGGATTAAGAGATGCAATTGATTCTGCTTATGCAAATGCAGAGCTGGTTAATTTTGAAAATAAAGTTTACAGAAAAGATATAGGATCAAAAGGTCTATAAAAGGAGACTCTTAAAGTAAAAATGAATATTTTAGTAACAGGCGGTGCTGGATTCATAGGTTCTCAGATAGTTGATGCATATATTGAAAAGGGCCATGATGTTGTGATAATTGATAACATGTCAACAGGAGTCAGGGAGTACATCAATCCGAATGCGAAGTTTTATAAAATGGATATTTGCGATGAGGGAATATCAGAAGTATTTAAAGAGCATAAGATAGATATTATCAATCATCACGCTGCGCAGATAGATCTCAGGAAGTCAGTTGATGACCCGAAATTCGATATTCAGGTAAATGTTACCGGCTCTGTTAACATTTTGCAGAATGCAATAAAGTACAAAGTGAAGAAGGTTATTTTTGCTTCGACCGGGGGAGCTATATACGGTGAGCATGATTATTTTCCCGCTGATGAAGAGCATCCTGTAAGGCCGTATGCGCCTTACGGTATAAACAAAATGACTGTTGAGAAGTACCTTTATTTTTATAACCATGTGTACGGGCTTAATTACATAGTCTTAAGATATGCAAACGTTTACGGTCCGAGGCAGAACTCAAAAGGCGAGTGCGGTGTGATAGCGATCTTTGTTGATAAGATAATTTCAGGCGAGCAGCCGCTTATTAATGGAGACGGCAAACAGACAAGAGATTATGTTTACGTTCAGGATGTTGTGAAAGCAAATGTACTGGCTGTTGATGCAAAGGGTCCGGCAACATACAACGTTGCCACAACACGCGAGACCGATGTGAACTATATCTTTGACAGGATAAATCACTATGCAGGCACAAACTTTGAGGAGAAACACGGTCCTGCAAAGCTGGGTGAGCAGATGCGCTCGGTACTCAGCTTCGAAAAAATAAGCAGTGAGCTGGGCTGGCAGCCTGAAATGGATATTGAGTCAGGGCTCAAAGCCACCACTGAATATTTCAGGGATCACAAAAAATAATTATTCAAACATATTGCTTAAAGACCTGGCCGGAAAAATACTTGGTTCGCATAAACCTGCAATTGCAAGGGGAATATCTCTTGTAGAAAATGAATCGAAGCAGGCTAATGAACTTCTGAAGATGCTGTATAAAAATACGGGCAAGGCATATATTATCGGGATAACCGGACCTCCCGGGGCAGGCAAAAGCACATTGACAAACAATCTTACCCGGCTGCTGAGGGAAAAAGGGTTCAAAGTTGGGATAATCGCTGTTGACCCGACGAGTCCTTTTACAGGCGGCGCGCTGCTTGGCGACAGGATAAGAATGCAGGAAATCGGAATTGACAGCGAGGTCTTCATCCGCTCAATGGCAACAAGGGGCAGTCTTGGGGGACTTTCGAAAAAAGCAAAAGAAGCCTGCGAGATTCTTGACGCTTCCGGCAAAGACTTTATCATTATAGAGACTGTTGGAGTCGGTCAGTCAGAGCTTGATATAGCGCAAACTGCGGACACGACCATAGTAGTTCTTGTTCCTGAATCAGGTGATGCAGTCCAGACAATGAAGGCCGGACTTATGGAAATTGGTGATATATTTGTAATTAACAAATCAGATAGAGACGGCTCTGAGGCATTAGGTGTGGCGCTTAGAACAATGCTGCACCTCAAAATGACCAGAGAAAGTGACCTTGAAGTACCGGTCATAAAAACGGTTGCATCAAAAAATCTCGGCACTGAAGAACTGTACGAAAAGATAGACGCACACAAGAAGTATCTTCAGGCAAACGGGAAGTTTGAGAATAAGCGCAAAGAGAATCTGCTTAAACAAATTGCAGAGCTTGTTAATAACAGGCTTGAAAACAAGTTCTGGACAAGCGAAAAAAAGAATGTTCTGGAAAGAAAGCTTGGCAAAATTTCAGAAAGAGAGATCACTCCCTACGATTTTGTTGACGATCTGTTCCAATCGGGAATTTAATAAATTTAAACATATATAAGATGGATTTTAATCTTACGGATAGCAATAAAGAGATACAAAAGCTGGCGAGAGATTTTGCACAGAACAGGATAGTTCCTGAAGTGATGAAGTTTGACGAGACTTCTGAATTTCCGTGGGAGCTTGCCAAAGAGCTTGGTAATATGGGGTTTCTCGGAATTCTGTTTCCCGAAGAACTGGAAGGCGCAAACCTGACGACTGTTGATTACGCGATAATTGTTGAAGAGATAAGCAAAGCAGATCCTTCGCTTGGATTAACTGTTGCTTCACATAACGGGTTATGCACTAACCATATTTATATGTTCAGCAATGAGGAGCTTAAGAAGAAATACATTCCCGACCTTGCATCCGGAAGGAAATTAGGCGCCTGGGGATTGACGGAAAATGTCTCCGGAAGCGATGCCGCAGGAATGCACACAACAGCTGTCAGGAAAGGCGATCATTATATTGTTAACGGGAGCAAAAGCTTTATTACCCAGGGCGGTGTTGGCGAAACTGCAGTTGTAACGGCATATACAGATAAATCAAAAGGCTCAAAAGGCATTTCAGCTTTTATAGCCGAAAAGGGATTTGAAGGATTTTCGGTCGGAAAGAAAGAGAACAAGCTTGGAATGCGTTCATCCGATACGTGTGAGCTTATCTTTGATAACTGCAAGATCCCCGCCGAAAACCTTATAGGCAAAGAAGGTGAAGGATTCAAACAAAGCATGACGATACTTGATGGCGGAAGGATCTCTATCGCTGCGCTTTCAGTTGGCATAGCGCAGGCGGCGCTTGAACACTCCATAAAGTATGCAAAACAGCGCAAGCAGTTTGGCAAGGCTTTGGCTGAATTCCAGGGTATTCAGTTCAAGATCGCAGATATGGCAACTGAAGTGGAAGCTGCAAGATTGCTTACCTACAAAGCCGCTAAGATGAAAGATGAAGGAAAGGATTTCAAGTTCGCCGCATCACTGGCGAAATATTACGCCAGCGAAATTGCAACAAAAGCAACCGGCGAGGCGATACAGATACATGGCGGATACGGCTTTATTAAGGAATTCCCCGTTGAAAAACTGTACCGTGATGTTAAGCTTACAACCATCGGCGAAGGTACAAGCGAAGTTCAGAAGATGATAATGGCAAGGATGCTTGTTGAAATGTATTGACGATTGAAGATTCAAGATTCAAGATTAAAGATTAAAGATTAAAGATTTGAAGATTGTAAAGGCTTATCAAAAAAATAAAACCCGTTAAGTAACGCTTGACGGGTTTTTTAATTTGCAGGATAAAGAAAGAATTATCCGAATATTGTTGTCCACAAAATGTAATCCAGAACAAGTGTCATGGCTGCGGCAAGCACGAATGCTCGGATAGTTGCATTACCTACTCCCTGTGCGCCGCCCTGTGCGTTCAGTCCCACGTGACATCCTAAAATTGATGTTGATGCTCCGAAGAATACTGCCTTGATCAGTCCGCCGAAAATGTCTTTCATTTCAAAAACGCGTTTAGCGCTTGTGAAAAAAACCTGGAAAGATACGTCCTGGAAGAAATAAGCAACTCCAAATGCTCCCAATATTGCAACAAAGTTTGCAATTATGGTTATCACCGGAAGCATAATGATGCTTGCAATAAACCTTGGCATTACAAGGTATCTTACCGGGTTTATAGCCAGTGATTCAAGTGCATCTATCTGTTCGGTAACTTTCATAGTGCCAAGCTCAGCAGCAATTGATGCACCGACTCTTCCCGCAAGTACAATTGCAGTAAGTACAGGTCCAAGCTCAATGAAGATTGCTTTTGTTACAGCAGAACCGAGATAGGATAGTGAAATGAATCCCTGAAACTGGTATGCAGCCTGCCACGTGGAAATTGTTCCGGTGAAAAAACCGATTATTACTACAAGGGGGATTGAACCGACACCAATGTGTTCCATCTGGTCGAGTATCAGTTTTCTGTCTCTGAAAAATCTTGGAAAACTGAGAATAATCCCCCATATCAGCATCGAAATTCTGCCGATTTCAAGGAAAAAAAACTCAAATTTGTTTATGAACCAGTCGAAAAGAAGCGTCATATAGCCCGAATATGTCAAATATAGTGTAGTATATCAATTCAAATATCATAGCCTTTAGTTTGCACAGTTATCACATCTATCATTTGCTTTTTGTTGTTTTTTTGTTAAAATTGAATTAAAGCATTGCAAGAATTGAAAATTCTTTTTAGATTAGACAATTAATTCGAGAAGTTTTCAACATTTTAAATCAGAAAATGAAAAAGCTATTCATACTGATTCTATGCCCTCTTTGTTTATCATTGCTTAGTTTTAGAGACAATCAGGAGTTTAAGTATAGAAAAATAAATGACCGGGTAATAATGCGAACAACCGACGGTGCCAAATACCAGGTGGGCATTATTAACATTAAATTCAGAGCAGAGAACAATTCATACAGTGCTTTCACAACAGGTAAGACATCAATCGATAATATTCTGAACCAATACGAGGTTTACAGTGTATTTAAGCCATATCCGCTGAAGGAGAATCTCAGTAAGAGACTTCCCGGTGATGAGGATCTGAACAAATTCTTCAGGATCAAGTACCGCGGAAAAATAGATCCTTCAGAACTGGCAGCAGAGGTTTTTGCTGAGAATAAAGATCTGCTTGAGTGGGCTGAGCCTGAGTTTGTATATGAATCAGAATTTATACCTAACGATCCGCAGGTCGGCGCACAATATCACATAGGAAAGATCAATTGTTACCAGGCTTGGGATCTGTCGCAGGGAGATACTTCAATATACATCGGAATAGTTGACAGCGGCAGTGATCTGGATCATCCGGACCTTGCTGCAAATATCAGGTATAATTATGCTGACCCGGTAAACGGAATAGATGATGATGCAAACGGTTTTGTTGATGACTTCAAAGGATGGGATTTTTTCTATTATGATAATGATCCCAACATACTCGGCGGAAGTGATCACGGTTCGCATGTTTCAGGATGTGCTTCACAGGTTACCAATAACAATGTCCACGGTTCAGGTTCGGGTTTCAAGACAAAACTGAGGATCACAAAACATGCTCCTGACTATCCGGATAATCTGATTTACAATTCAAATGACGGAATAGTTTACCAGTACCAGAACGGTGCAAAAGTCATTAATTGCAGTTTCGGCAGCCCTTCATTCAGCAGCGCTACACAAAACATTGTTAATAATGCATGGAATGCAGGATCGGTTATTTGCGGTTCTGCCGGAAACGATAATCAGAATGCTCCAAGATATCCCGGTTCATATGATAACGTAGTTTCTGTTGCCGCATCTAATTCCGGCGACTTAAGAGCATCTTTCTCAAATTATCATTCTACTGTTGATGTAATAGCACCCGGTGATGCTATCTTAAGCACAGTTTGGGATAACAATTATGCAGTTTTCAGCGGAACATCGATGTCGACACCAATTACCTGCGGTGTTATCGGGTTGATAAGAGCCAAGTATCCTTCATGGACGCCGACTCAGGTTGTTGACAGGCTTAAACTTGGCGTAGATAGTATTTACCATCTTAATCCGGGTTTTATCGGAATGCTGGGTACCGGCCGAGTAAATGCATTCAAGTGCGTATCTGATAACCCGATAATCTCGCTTGTTTCCAACTCCGCAAGTGACTCGCTTTACGGAAACAATGACAGGGTTTTTGATATAAACGAAACTGTCACATTTACGGTTACGTATAAGAATATATGGCTTGGCGGGAATAATATATCTTTGAGACTGATTTCTTCGGATCCTGATATAGAGATCGTGCAGGATTCTGTTTACGTAGGGAACCTTGCAGCTTACACTACTTATTCCACAACACCTGCAGCAACTTTCAGAGTTAGAGCGAAAACTACATGTCCATTTGATAAAGTAATTGCATTTTCGTTAAGGACTTCGGTTAATGCTTTCCATGATAACGCAACTACGAATTTCAATGTTACATTCCGCCAGGGCTGGGCAAATCATACAGTGAACAATATGAAGCTTTCGCTGACCAAAGATGGCGCAGTCGGGAAGAAATCCCAGTCATATGGCAACGGGCTAACAATACCCGGTTACACGGGAGCTCAGCTGCTTGAAAGCGGATTAATGATAGGTGTAAGCAATACTAAAGTATCGGATGTTTGCAGAAGAGGTACGGCTCCCGCCAATGTTTCGGATACGGATTTCACCGCACTTAAGTCTTATGAGATGTTCACGCCCGGAACATTTTCAAACCAGGATGGGAAAGGTTATTTCAACGATGACGGAGCAGGATCGAATAAGATAGGAGTTACAGTGCGCTCGGAAAGTTTTGCATGGACAAGTTCTCCGGATGCGGACTATATAATACTGAGATATACTATCAAGAATACCAGCGGAGGCAGCATTTCGAACATGTTTGCTGCAATATATGCATATTATACTCCCAATTCTCAGACAGTGAACAATGTCACTGCCCTTGATACTTTAGGAAAATTGGGATATACTTATAATTCGGGAACGAGCAATCCATATTTAGGAGTCAGCCTGCTTTCGGGCCAAACTCTTAATTTCAAGGCCATAAACGCAGCTGAAGTTCTGACCGGATTTACGACTGCGGAAAAATGGAGCGCGATGAGCGGCGGCATTGTAAACGGATCATTGGGCCCGGGACTTAACTGCTTTGTCATTTCAGCCGGTCCTATGAACCTGAACAATAATGATTCGGTTGTTGTAGGTTATGCAGTTGTAAAAGGAAATGACCTTGCTGAGTTGAAAACGAATTCCAATACAGCAAGGAACAGGTTTGGTGTGATCGGAATACAGCAGATATCAAATCTGATTCCTGATAAGTTTGCTTTGTATCAGAATTATCCGAATCCGTTCAATCCATCAACCACAATAAGGTTTGATGTTGCTTCATTTGACAGGATAAGCATAAGAGTATACGATCTAATCGGCAGGGAAGTTGCTCATTATAACCGCGAACTTCAGCCGGGAGAGTACAAATATGATTTTGAAGGCACAAATCTTGCCAGCGGGATTTATTTCTACAGGCTGGAGTCTTCATTTTTCAGTGATGTAAAAAAGATGATTTTAATTAAATAACAAACATATTTTCAAACTAAATTTCAAAGAAATGAAAACAAAACTCTACATTTCAATTGTTGTGCTTCTTGCTTTGAATATTTCGATACTGGGAGGGGATCATAAGAGGATCAACAAACTGGAAAGGCAGATGGATGCAAGTACGGTGGTGAAAATGATACCGTACAACATAAGTCCTCAGTCATTGGTATTTCTGCCTATCCAGCTTGCCGACGGTTTCGAAACCGACAGTTTGTCAATAGGACCGGAAATAGCAACAAGTATCTCGGGTTTCTATGATTACAAGACAAACGGCGAATCAAACAAGTACATTCAGGTAAATCCTTCAAACCCGCTTGAAATTCAAATAGTTGATGTACAGGCTGATTCTACCGATCCGGCAGGTGCAACAACCAGAAGAACAAAGTGGGCGTTTTCAAGTGATGGCGGCGTAACATGGGAGCCAAATATTAATGTTCCTGATATCAGGTCCGGTTTTGGTGTACTTGATTTACGTAATGGCGCAGGAGTAATTGCAAATCACAGTACATCTGTTGCAGGTCAGTTAAATAATAATTTATATGTAGATATAGTGCCCTTGGCAGGTTCTTTCACAGAGTATGGACATCCTTCACCGGCACCGTTCGGAATATGGCCGCAGATAGCAGTCTATAATAACGGTAATGTTGGTATGCTTGGAAGAAGAAACGTGAGCGGAAACGGACTGGAGACTCTATACTATAGCTTCTGGAATGGAACTACATTGAGCGCATGGTCTCCTGTTTACTTCACAGGTAACACCTGGCAGGGTACTGTCGGAAGCAATATGAGATTCCATCTTGCAACCAACGGTGCAGGCAGAGTAACTATGATCATTGCTCCTGTTTTGGCTGATGATACTCTGTTTAACAGCAAGGTTTATGCCAGAACATCTACTGATAATGGTGCTAATTGGGGACCGCTTACAACTATATTCAGACCTTACGGATTAAATGGCGGTGCTGATACAGTTGCGGGTGCCGGCGGTTCAGGCTTTACCTACAAGAGAAATTCCAACAGGTGGGTGTATGTAACGCCAATTACCACTGATAATCTATATGAGCATGGAAGACTATTAGCTATTCGGGATGACGGTGATACATCAATAATTGCGACAGCGTCTCAAGTAGGTGCTACCACAACTTATAATCAGGCAATGTCATTTGTATTTAATTTGGATTTCCCGTCTTTAGGGTGGTCTGCTGACGGCAGTACTTTATATTGCGTATACAGCGTGACTATGCCTGATACTTCGCAGGGTTACAATCAGCGTGACTTGTTCTGCAGTTATTCACTGGATGAAGGTGCAAACTGGTCCACTCCGTTAAGGCTGACAAATACACCGACAATAGATGAATCCTATCCGTCTGTTTCGGATTGGAACAAGGGCAGCTCTGGAAATCCGTATGAAGTTAATATAGTTTATATGAAAGACCCCGGTGTTGGACCGACTTCTTTTGGCGGAACAGCTCCGGCATCAAGAAATACGCTTGTTTACAGAAAGCTTACAGCAATTAATATAATCGGGATCAACAACAACCAAACTCTGCTCAGGGATTATCACCTTGCACAGAATTTCCCGAATCCGTTTAACCCAACAACGAAGATTGAATACAACCTGATAAAATCAGGACTTGTAACTCTGAAAGTATTTGATATACTTGGAAGAGAAGTTGCTACATTAGTTAACGAGGTCCAGACAACCGGTGTTAAAGAAGTAGAATTTAATGCAGCAAATTTGCCCTCAGGGATCTATTTCTATACCATTAATACAGGTGGCTTTACAGATACCAAGAAAATGATTCTTGTAAAATAGAGCGAATATTCGTTCTTCAAAATGAAAGGGAAACATAAATGAAAAAAATATTAACCGTTGTACTTTTGGCTGCCCTCAATATCTTCGTCTTCGCTGACAGTCATAAGGCGATCAAACTCGATAAGTCGCTCGAGGATGGTTCGGCGGTAACAAACGGAGTTCCGGGCAAGATCACGTACGGTAGAACTGTTGCTCTGGATACGTCGAGAAGAGTCCCGGGTCTTACGAGTTGGTGGGATTATCTTACCAATGGTCAGAACCAAAGAATGGTTGCAGTTTTCGGAGATACCGTTCTTGTTGCAAATTCATATTGCGATTCTGCTAGGGCGCAAACCTCAAATGGCAGGGTGATATACTACCAGATCAGTTACAATGGCGGAGCAACCTGGGAAGCAGACCCAATACTTGTTCAGGCACAGCCTTTGGGCGGTGCATATCCTGACATATTTCCTGTATTTGTTTCCGGAAGCAGGACCATGGCAATAACAGGAAGAAATTTCAATCCCGGAAGCAGAGGTTATGCTGGCGTTGATGTTCTTCTTGGAGCCGGTTCATTTACAAATACAACAATTCCTGCAGTCGGGTCTGACTATTTTTCATGTTTGCTCAGCTCAACAGAGCTCGGCGGCACGTACCAGTCGGGTGATTCACTGTTCTTCAGGAAATACAATTACACAAATAACACATTTGGCACACGGCAGATTATTGCTACGCCGACCGCTGAAATTGATGCAAACGGAAGAAAATGTATCGCTTCATCAAGCAACGGCCAGAATATATTCATAATGTGGTATGTATCAACTGCAGGTGTTGAAAAACTCGCAGGTAAATTCTCTTCAGATGGCGGAAGTACATGGGGCGCTATGCAGACAGTTATGCCCACTACTTACACAGTCGGCGGAGATGTCACAACTCCCTGGTTTGGCATGGATGTAACATACAAACCTAACACAAGCACTGTAAGTGCTGCATGGTGTACACAGCCAGATGCCAGTGTGAAGGGATACAAAATACTTTACTGGTCACCCGGAATTAACGGCGGGAACCCTGTGAAAGTAGCAGACTGGACCAATATGCCCGTGCTCGGAGATACAGCATGGATGTTCAATTCCACTGCGCTTATCCAGGTTGGAATGACCTATGTGTCGCATCCAACGCTTGCATATTCGTCCGATGGAACAAGGCTGTTCTGTTCATTTAACTCTGTTCAGAAGGACAGCATTGTCTATCCCGATAACAGTGTCTATCTATTTAATGATGTTTACATTTGTTATTCCGATAATGACGGTGCAACATGGTCAACACCTGTAAAACTTGCAAGCTGCACAGTTGATGGTGACGAAATATATCCCAGTTTATCAAAAACCGGGAACACTCCCGGAAGCGTCGGAATAGTGTATCAGCTTTCGGCATTCCCCGGAAGCTCAAGCTTCAGCCAGACAACTGCTCCGGTTTCTAAGAACTGGATCATCTACAACAGGGTAGATCCTGTAACAGGAAATTCTTTGCCGATAGGTATAAACACTTTATCTACAGAGGTTCCTGATGCTTTCTCATTAAGCCAGAACTATCCGAATCCGTTTAACCCGACTACTAAGATAAAATTTGATGTGAAGTCAGCAACAAATATCAATATCAAAGTATTCGACGTTACAGGAAGAGAAGTTGCAAAGCTTGTAAATAATGAATTCGTAAAGGCAGGTACTCATGAAGTTACCTTTGATGCTGCAAGGTTTGCCAGCGGTGTTTATTTCTATACACTTGAAGCAGACAATGTTAAGCTGACGAAGAAAATGATGCTTGTTAAGTAAAATTCAGCAATATTATTAAAAAGGCAAAGCATTAGCTTTGCCTTTTTTTTTGCCTCTGAATTCGCAGAAATCAACACTATTCACTTAAGTTGACCTCTATTAAATAAGGCATATTCATATACTTGCCATATTTTCAAATTATACTTGAATTCAATCAATAATTCAATTATATTTATTAATATAAATCGAAAATTTCGTTAATAATAATCTAAGAAAGGCACCATAGTATGAAAAGACTTATTCTGCTTACTGTCGCTTTGACACTTATAGCGGCTGTGTTTTATAATACTACAGATAGGAGACCGGTAAAAGTTGATTTCGTGAAAGAAACCGGCACCAACGTAGTCGATTCTAAAGCCCCATCCGGCTACCAGCCCAACTCGGTTCTGGATACACTCGGAACTATCCCGGGGATGAAAGGGTATTATGACTACCAGACAAACGGTAACAATACCCACAGAATTTGGGTCAAGGGTGATACTGTTATAGCATCAGTTGATCAAACTGATTCTGCAAACGCTCAGACATCAACTGCAAGAAGGTCTTATTATCAGGTTTCTTACAATAATGGTGCAACCTGGGAAGCTGATGCTATTTTAGTCAGCACAAGCGGTAACGCTTACCCTGATCTTCAGCCAATGATCCTTTCCGGCAGCAGAACAGTAGTTATGACCGGCAGGCAGTTTGACGGAACCGGTGGAAGGCATGGTTATACCGGAGTTGACGTGCTTCTCGGAGCAGGTTCGTTTACAAATACTATTGTAGGTAATAGCGGAAGCGATAATTTTGGTATGCCAATAAACGCAAACGAGCTCGGTTGCGGCTGGCTTGGTGCACTTCCTTCAGATTCGATATTCTTCGGAAAATTCAATATTAACACAAATACTTATTCAGGTGTACAGTTGCTCGCTTCAAGCGTACCGGCAAGCGCAAGACAGTACACTGCTGCCAACCGCAACCAGAATGTTGCTGTTGCATGGTGGAAATCCGTTGCTCCGACATCACTTGTATATAGAGAGTCCAATAATAACGGTACTTCTTTTGGTGCAGAACAGACAATAATAACAGAAGGAACTGTTGTCAACGGAACTGCAATTGCACCATGGTTCAATGCAGATATGATATATAAACCGGGCACCACTCAGTTATGCATGGCATTTGGTACTCTTTTGACCGGTAATTTCGGAACAGCAGGCGGTTATAAGCTTATGTTCTGGTCACCGGCAGTTAACGGCGGAACTCCGGTTAAAGTTGTTGATTTTGCAAACTATCCTCCGATGGCTGATACTAACATCTGGAATGACAGGCTGAGAAACGTCCAGGTTGGTATGACTGCAATGTCTCATCCGGGACTTGCTTTCAGTTCAGATGGTTCAAGGCTGTTTGTAGTTTATTCAGGTACTCAGCTTGATACAGTAAACAGTACCAATTACAGTGCCGATGGTTCTTATAACTACAATGATATTTATGTACAGTATTCTGATAACAATGGTTCAACATGGAGCGCTCCGAGAAATCTGACTAATACTGCTACGCAGGATGAAATTTACCCGTCAATTTCTCCGACTGATAATGCACTCACAGTCATTTCGATAACTTACCAGTTATCAGAGTGCCCCGGCTCGACAAGCTTTACAAATACCACAACTCCGATATGCCCGGTTCACCAGATCTTCAGAAAGTATGATCCGGTAACTGGACTTATCATCGGTATCCAGAATATTTCAAGCGAGATACCAAGCGGTTACTCTCTGAAACAGAATTTCCCGAATCCGTTCAATCCTGTTACAAAGATCAGGTTTGATCTTCCAAAATCAGGTAATGTAACACTAAAAGTGTTTAACACTGCCGGACAGTTGGTGAAGATACTTGCTGATAATGAGTTCACAGGTGCGGGAGTCAAAGAGGTCAGTTTCGAAGGTAACGGACTGGCCAGCGGAGTGTATTTCTATACGCTCTCTGTTGGAGAGTTTAGTGAAACCAAGAAAATGGTTTTGGTAAAATAAGACAGTATTTAAAGGGACAAAGCAAAAAACTTTGTCCCTTTTAGCTTTACCCCACCACACTAATTATATAACGTTTCAAATGCTAAACAATTAATTAATAATTTCTTAAATTATACTTGACTTCACTTTTTAATTGTATTATATTTCGTTTGACTTAGATAAACAGAGAAGTTGGATTTTGATGCTGATGCAGGAAACAATAAGTTTAGTTTTAAGAGTTATAAAGAAATCAAAATTTAAAAAGGAATTTTTTATTAGATAATTTTTATATTTATGTGATGGTTCCGGGTGCTTACCGGCGCTATCCAAAAACAAATCGGAGGTAATATAAATGAGGCTATTTAACCATTTCTTCTTAGCCCTTCTTCTTATACTGACATGTAAGGTTACGGAGACATATTCATCCGGCTCTGATTACTACGGCACAACAGGAAAAGTTGCCGGCGTTGTGAGAGACGATAAAGGTGAATTGCTGATCGGTGCGAGGGTAGAAATTGAGGGAACTCAGTTTCGGGCCGGGACCGATGAAAACGGAAAGTATGCTATACTGAATGTTCCTGTAGGGACTTATTCTGTAAAGTGTACATATGTCGGTTACGATTCACAGATTCAAAATGACGTAAAAGTTAGTGCAGATTTGACCACAGATCTTGATTTTACAATGACTGCAGGCGGTGTGACATTGGATACTTTTGTTGTTATAGCCAAAAGGAAGACGATCGATAACGGCAGCGGAAAGATCATTGGGTCTGAATTCATAGAAAATACCGGTATCAGAGGTATCGAAAATATAGTTGCAAAGACATCCGGTGTTGTACAGGATGAAAAAGGCGGTAATATCAATATCAGAGGCGGCAGAACAGGTGAGACACAGGTTATTATTGACGGTGTTGTCACAAACAATCCTTTGGACAGGAATTCTACTGCAAATGTTTCTAACGGAGCACTTCAGGAGCTGGCAGTACTTACAGGCGGCTTTAGTGCAGAGTACGGTAACGTGCTTAGCGGCGTTATTAATGTTGTTACTAAATCAGCCACTACCGGTTATACAGGTTCGGTTGAAGTGATCTCTGATGTTGTTGCAGGCGATTACATAAAAACTAAATCACAGGGTTACAATATATACAGCGCAAGCATTGGCGGACCCGTTATCCCTACCAAGAAATTATCAAAATACTGGAATGTCTTCGGAAGTTACGAAAGGCAATTCTTCCTGGTAGATCAGCCGGTACCAACTGATGTAGCAGAATTGTGGTCTACGGACGGAATCCTTCCCAACTTTTCAAGGGATGGACATTCATGGACTGCCAAGACCAATATCAGTATTGATGAGATGACCAAAGGAAAAGTCAAGATTCTTTTGACAGCAGGTTATCTTGGTAATATGGAAAAATCGCGTTTATGGACCGGTTCATTCGGACTATATAACTCTTATCATAATCCGAAAGTGGAAGATGAAAATCACCAGTTCTTCGGAAAGATAAACCAATCAATAGGCTCGAAGACTTTTTATGATCTGCAGGGTTCGTATATGGTTACAACTTACAAAAGAGGTGATGGCATATACTATATAGATGAGACCTTCAAGGACCTGAACGGCCAGTGGAACTTCCCTTCACTTTTGGCATATGGTGATACCCTGGTTGTTCCGGGAATACCGGCACAAGGGTTCTCAATTTCTAACTCGGTCAATTCCGGCGTATTCAGAAATCCGGGAGATGTAAGCAGTTTGGCAGAGAAAAAGAAAACTGAGCAAATGTCATTTAACCTTGATTTTACTCACCAGATTCAGACAAAGAAATACGGTGATCATGAAATAAAGCTCGGCGGTGAGTACAAACAGTTCAAAGTCAGAAAATTCAGTGTTTCGCCGCTTGGCTATTCGACTGTCAATAACCCGAACAAATTTGCTGATTCCTCCGGCTTCAATATCAGGATGCCGGATATTTATGAAAATGACGCAAACGGAAATTTTCTGGAAGCATTTGGCTATGACCCGTACGGTAATGAGATCGAAGACGATTACTTTGATCCTAACGGTATGAACATTGCTGAAGGTCCCAGGAAACCAAGGATAGGTGCATTCTACTTCCTTGATAAGATGGAATTTGATTATTTTAACACTAATGTGGGTATCAGGGTAGACTACTTGGACCCTAACACATTATCACCTGTAGATTACAGGAATCTAAAAGGAGCTGATGGAGTTCTGAATCAGGATGACTACGTAAGCACTGAAAAGACAATTTCGGTCAGCCCCAGACTTGGTTTTTCGTTCCCAATAACTGAAAAGACTATTTTCCATGCACAATACGGTAAGTTCATTCAGCTGCCGGCATTAGAGAACCTTTACACAAATCAGCGCGTTTTGAGAGATCTTGCTGATGGCGGAGTAGGATATTTTACTATCTTCAATAACCCGCTTTTGAAGCCTGAGAAGACAACTGCGTATGAATTAGGTATAAAACACAGTGCCGGCGATTATGTAACTTTGGGATTGACTGCTTACTATAAGGAAACTTCAGACCTCATTCAGGCAAAAAATATCAAGGCTTATGATCTTTCATACAGCTTTGCTATCTATGATAACGGTGATTTCGGAATAATCAGGGGTGTTGATTTCAGTCTTGATCTCAGAAGGATCAACAGATTGAGGGCATCTGTTTCCTATAGTCTTGCGTTTGCTTCCGGAACAGGTTCAGACTTGAATACATTAAGCAATGTTGCATACAATGGTGATGAACCTCCAAAAATGCCTTCTGCTTTAAGCTTTGACCAGAGGCACACAGGATCGATCGAGCTTGATTACAGATGGGGAACAAATGATGTTCCGAAAGGTTTTGGAGGAGCAATTCTTTCGAGGCTTGGACTTAATGTTCTGTTCAGCTTTAACTCAGGCAGGCCTTATACTCCGCAGAATAATTCGACTGATCCGCTTGCTGTAGCTTCCGGATTACAGTCAAATCAGCCAAATGCACCGATTAATTCTGCATACTGGCCGTGGAATTACAGACTTGATCTGAAGCTTGATAAAAGCGTAAGGCTGTTCAACAAGCTTAATGCAAACATATATCTGCTTGCAATTAACGTTCTTGATCAGGAGCTTATTAATGGAGTATTTGCAGGATCAGGTGAACCGGGAAATACCGGCTGGCTTGATAGCTTCCCCGGAAAACAATGGGCACTAGCAAACGGACCCGAAGCAGTCAGACTATATCAAATACGCTCGCATGCAATAAATAATTTCGGTCCGCCAAGGCAAGTCAGGCTTGGATTTAGATTATTTTTTAATTAAAATCTAATATGAAAAATCATGAATAATTATATTTTGAAAAATAAACTAATAATACTCCTGATATTATGCCTTGCTTATAGTTTTACAGCATATGCAGGTGAGCATAGGGACAGGAGAACAACAAAGGTTGTGCCCTATACTGATTCACGTGCAGGTATAGAGCAATTATTTATGCAGGGTAATAATATAAACACAACTTTCAGGTCTGATGGAATTTTTAATTATGACTGGATCACTTTTACTGATAAAGATGCCGGTATGATCTGGCCTGTTACGTCCAGTTCCAGAAAGACAGTTAATTTTACATCAGGTATCTGGGTCGGCGGTAAAGTAAACGGACAGATAAGAACTGCAATTGCAGCTTATGCCTCGCATTTTACGCCGGGTGATATCCCTGTTTTAGGACAAGTCACTCCTCAGTCAGTTTGTAACGACCCGAGATTCAGGATTTATTACGTTCAGCTTACCGATCCTACTTTGGTAAACGGAGGTTCAAAAACAAAAATAGCTGGCGGAAGAAACTACAATTTTGAATTTGATCCATGGTCAGCCTGGCCGATAGATCTTGGTGCACCTTACGTAGAGGTCAATAACATACCTGGTTATCAACCGGGTATAGGTAGTGACAGGCCGGGTATCGGCAACAGTGAAGCAATTCCGGATGAAATTTCGTTTATGGTTTACCAGGATTATAGTAATTGTACAAACAATATACATAATTCCGAAATTTCGCTTCCCGGCGGTACTTTACCACTCGGATGCCAGGTGCAGCAAATAGCCTTTAATTTCAATTCACCCGGTTTAACAGATATGTATTTTGTTAAATGGAAGGTTATTAACAGAAGCGCAAATACATGGGACAGCACTTACATTTCGGTTTTTGATGATGCAGATATCGGAAGCGGTTCCTGCGGTTCTTCTGATGATGCTGTTGGATGTGATACGGCGCAGAATGTAGGTTATGTATATAACGGAGACAATAATGACTGCAATTATGGTGAAGCACCGCCTGCCACAGGCTACAAGTATTTGCAGAGCCCGCTGGTTTATACAGGCAATCCGAATGATACAGTGCGTTTGCCATACGAGACACTAATTGGATATGTTGCATTGGGATTGACCGGATTCAATTTCTTTACAAATTCCAACCCTGATCAATGTTTGAATGATCCTGATGAATACGTTGCTGGATATAACTTTATGAAAGGATTAGATGGCTGCGGACGCACAAAATTGAATCCGTTTACCGGTCAGCCGACATTATTTTCATATGACGGAAATGCATGTACAAGGACAGGTACCAATAACTGGTTTGATAGTGCATCACCGCCGCGTGATGTAAGATTCATGCAGAATTCGGGTCCTTTTACAATGCATTCAGGCGATACACAGATCGTTGTAATCGGCAGTTTTGTAGGCAAGGGAGGAAATAATATCCAAAGTCTTTGCGTACTTCTGAATAATGCTGCAAGAGTGCAGAGAATTTATGATTTGAATTTCAGGTCTATTCCTCTTCCTCCGCCACCTCAGGTTAATGCTGTTGCAGACGGCGACGGAAAAGTAACTCTTTATTGGGGGAGTATTTCAGAACCCTATCATGCATTTGATGCTATCGATCTGACAGGATATTGGGACTTCCAGGGTTACGAAGTTTACCAGATCAGGCCCGGAACAGGCGGCGATAATGAATCAGACAGAAGACTTATCGCAGTCTATGATATAGTTGACAGCATAACGACTGTTTGGGATAGTCTTGAGGTCCTGCAGCCAAATGGAAATACGGAAATAGAAGTTAAGCCAACTGCGATCGGAACAAACTCAGGTATTTCCAGGCATATTGTGCTGACACAAAACGCGTTTCCTCCGGGCGTTAATAATTTCTTTATTAACGGTCAGTCTTATAAATTTGCTGTTGTTGCATACGGAGTGAACAAGAATGCACTGAAACCTGCAAAAGTGCTTAAGAACACCATATCGTCTCAGATTATTGAAGTTATCCCGAATTATCCTGCTTTGGGAACAGAATTCACAAACAGGAATCTAGATACTTTAGTAACAGACAGAACGGATAGAGGTTTTGTTCCTATAGTTATAGATCCCAAGAGGGTGATAACTGCAACATACAAGCAGATATTCAAAAATGATGTTGGGTACAGCATAGTAAGGGTTATTAATAACTCACAGGTTGATACGATAGTAGGTTATTCCACAAATAGGGCAATACAGAATAACGATGCGTATGTAATTGATGGGATACTCTTCAAGGCTGATACGATAGCAAGAGTAAACTATGGCGTTATAAGAGATCCGTCTCCGACTTCTCAAACCTCCGGAAGGGGCTGGACTTATTCGGGTTCGAATCTGAATTTTGCCGGCGTGGATACTGCTGGACTTACAGCAGCATATCCAACAGGCAATTATAAGGCAATGCAAAGTATGTCTATGGGACTCAGCTGGGCTTCAGGAAGTAACTTCAAATCAGGGTTCAACAGTAAGATCGATACAGGAACATTCCTAAAGACTTACAGCTTGAAGAGAGTGAAGATCACTTTCGGGCAGACTCAAAAGGCTTACAGATACAGAGGTGCAGTTAATAACTCGCCGTACCAGGATTATGTTGATGTTCCGTTCAAAGTGGAAATTGATGATCCGCTGGATACGAACACCAATGTTCCAAGGCAGGTTAACATTGCATTCTTTGACGGAGACTCAAGCGGTACGTGGAATCCGAAAGCTTCTCCGTATGGCGGACTTGAAATGGTATATATATTTTACTCTAATTATTCTGAGTCACCAAATACGTTTTACACAACAAAAAATATAAACTTCACCACACAGTTCAGGAACACTGATTGTATGTATATATGGTGGCCACGGCTTCTGAATAACGGCCCGGCTTTCCAGAGCGGAGATATACTCAGAATCATTCCGTACACTGTATATAAGTATCAGCAGAGTCCCGGAACAATAACGGTGACAACGGCATCAACTACAGCTCCTATTATTGGAAGTATAGAATTAGCAGCTAGCAGAAGCGAACTGGAAAAAGTCAGAGTAGTGCCTAATCCTTATTATGGCGGTCATGCTCAAGAAACCAGTCCGTTTGACAGGTTCGTGAAATTTATGAATATGCCTAAAGAGGCAAACATTTATATTTATTCATTGAACGGTAACTTGGTAAGGCAGATAAATAAGAATGACAATAGCACAACAATTAATTGGGATTTGTTGAATACAGATAGAATTCCGGTTGCAAGCGGTATCTACATTGCTTTCATAGATGCACCGGGAATCGGGACAAAGACCATTAAACTTGCTATATTTACGCCTGAAGAAAGATTAGATGCATTCTAAACACTTTGAAAAATTAAAGGAGCACTAAATAATGAAATCATATAATATAATAAAACTGGCTGCTAAAATAGCATTGTTTGCTGTTATCATTGTTGGCAGCGTTAACTTTGCAGGAGACCGCAGTAAGTACGGTACTTCTGCGGCACCGGAATTGCTGATCCCGGTGGGTTCCCGCGGTACATCGCTCAGCGGTTCAATGATATCATCTATTACCGGACTTGAATCCATGTATTGGAATCCGGCCGGATTATCATTGATGAACTCGAGAACAGAAATACTTGCATCACATCTGCGTTATATTGCAGATATTGATGTTAATTATGTCGCAGGTGCAGTTGACCTGGGAAACATCGGTGTAATTGGAGCAAGTCTTAAGAGCATTGGCTTTGGAGACGAACTGGTTACAACACTTGAGAGCCCGGACGGGACCGGAGAAACATGGTCACCTATATATTTGACGACTTCCATTTCATATGCCAGAAAGATGTCGGATAAGATATTATTCGGTACCACTGTAAAAGTGATCTATGAGCAGATACTTACTGTTTCTGCAACCGGATTCGCTTTTGATTTCGGTCTTCAGTATCTTGCCGGAAAATCCGGTCTAAGATTCGGTGTAGCACTTAAGAATTTCGGGCCTTCAATGAGATTCGACGGCCTGGGATTGGATCAGTACTACGCTCCGGCCGGAACAGTTGGCGGAGCTACAAACGAGCCTAGAAGAGTAACTCTTCAGGACTTTGCATTGCCAACTACGCTTGAGATCGGACTATCTTATGATCTGCCGATCGGGAAGAAGAATAATGTACAATTATCCACAACTTTCCAGAATAATAACTTCTCAAGTGATGAATACAGGGTTGGACTGGAATATAACTATAACAATTACGTCTTCTTAAGGGGCGCATACGCTTTTACCCCGGATTACAAAGAAGAAGATGGATTAACGAAGAAAGACCAGAACATTTTTGGCCCGACTTTTGGTATGGGACTCCAGTATCCCTTTGGCTCTGTAAGATTGGGATTTGATTACGCTTACAGGATCACTGAGAGGTTTGACGGAAACCAATGGTTCTCTTTGACAGTAGGTTTCTGATTTCTTAAACATAACTATTGACCAAAATGCCATTCGCGTTCCGTGGATGGCATTTTGTTTTAAAAACATTTCATCTTATTAAATGAACAGATATTTCGTTTTATTGTTGATGCTGTTTTCGGGTGTAATTTTCAATTCAAGGGCAGATGATGTATTCCCTTTTAATTATGATTATTCGGTTTTCAGGGAAGAATCTTCGAATGTTTTTGTTGAATTTTATTACGCTTTCGATCCGCACCAGCTTACGTTTCTGAAAACAGGTGCCGGATTTGAAGCAAGCGGCAGGATTGAACTCCAGATCGTCAGGAAGAGTGATTCGAAACTGATCACAAAGGACTTCAAGGTACCCCTTGTGCTTACGGATACAAGCGGAACCAACAGAGATGTCAAATTGACAGGACAGATCAATATGATATTTGAATCAGGGGTCTATGATATGAAGCTGAAAGCTAGTGATTTTAATGACCCCAAAAGAGTCTCAGAATCTGAAGAAACAATGAACCTTGCTGCTTACCCATCGGATAGGGTATCTATCAGCAGCATACAGCTCAGTACCGGAATAGTCAAATCAAGCGATGTGAACAGCATTTTTTACAAGAATACCCTTGAGGTCACACCTAACCCAGCGGCACTATTTGGGAACAACATATCTAGAGTTCATTACTACGCAGAGATCTATGGCATAAATAAGAAAGAATTGGGAGAAAAATATTCAGTTTTTGTTAATATTGAGGATAATTTGGGCAAAGAGATGAAAGGTTCCGGAAAGAGTTTTGATGTGAAGACGGATACTAAAGTAGAGTTCGGATCAATTGATATCGGTGAGCTTCCTTCAAACAAGTACACTCTTTTGATAAAAATCCTGGATTCAAAAGAAAAAGAAATTACCAGGGTAACAAAGTTCTTTTATGTCTACAACAGCAATGTAACCGTTCCGCAGAAAGACCTCACCGATTTTGAGCAGGAATACCTGCTTAGTGAATACCCCGGATTGAAGGAAGAACAGGTTCAGGATGAATTTGAAAAGGTGATCTACCTGATGTCTGATATACAGAAGGACCAGTATAAGAGCCTTAAGAGCACAGATGCACGTAAAATGTACATGTATAAGTTCTGGAAAGGTTTAGAAAAAGTACTAACAAAAAAGGAATATCTTGCAAGGATTGAATTCGGAAACAAGAATTTCAAGAGTGATTTTAGAGAAGGCTGGAAGTCAGATAGAGGAAGGGTGTACGCAATTTACGGAAAATATGATGAAATAGAGCGCTTTCCTTATGAAGGTTCAACACGTGCTTATGAAATATGGACATATAATGTCGTTCAGGGCGGTATTACATTTATCTTTATCGATATGAGCGCAGGTTATGGGGATTATATACTAGTCCATTCTACTGCACAGAATGAAATTAGAGATGACCAGTGGCAGGAAAAACTAAGCATTAAGTAACAAGCTAAAAAGCCGGTTCTGAACCGGCTTTTTTATTGATTATGTTTAGGATTTAAACAAAGTAAAATAATTAGGATATTAGCTGATTGTAAAGATAGCAATTTGTTTAAATACCGATATCACATAATCATAGCGTCATTTGCACTCTCTGCAGTACTCTGGCTTTCCCTCAATCTTAACCAGGTATATGAGATCGAAAAATCTGTTCCCATAAAGATCAGCGTTAATGAGCCTTTTTCGCCTTCGGGAAATATCCCGCTCAATCTGGATGTGAAATTCAGGGGAGCCGGGTGGAATCTTATCAGACTTTTTACTTCGCTTAACCTTGAATTCAACTATGAAGTAAATGCGAAGAAAAAAGAAAACTTTATTATACTTACCAAAGATTACTTAAACAATAATCTGGGATTGTCACAGAATCTGAGTATAATTTCTGTATACCCTGAAACCCTTTTTGTCAGGATCGAAGATTATGAAGAGAAGTATGTTTCAATAAAACCGCGCCTTACAGTTAACTGCATGGAAGGTTATCAAATGGTTGGCCGGCCGATAGTTGAGCCGGACAGTATCAAGATCGGTGGTGCAGTTGATATTCTGAAGAATCTGCATAATCTATCAACCAAAGATATGGTATTCAACAATGTTAATGCAAATATCTTTACGAGTGTCGGGCTTTCTGACAGCCTTTCTAATATGTTAAGATTAACCCAGAATGAAGTAACTTTGGCAGTGAACATTGAATTGACAGCGGAAAAGGAATTTCGCAACATCGAAATAAGAATACCCAATGTTCCTCCAGATAAAGAGGTTCTCTTGATCCCTCAGAGTATCAACGTTCAGCTGAAGGGCGGAGTGAATCAGTTAGCTGCAGTGGATAACAGCAAGATCAGAGCAGGAATTGATTACAACAAGATCCTGGCGGATACAAGCGGGTCCCTTATACCGTATTTCGAGCTGCCAGAAGGATGTACAGTTATCAGCTTCAAACCCGAAACTATTCAGTATGTCATTAAGAAAAAATCCTGAGCAAACCGTTGAGTTATTTTAAGAAAGAAATAAGAGAACTGTCAAAAGCTGTAAGGACTTTGAGTTTTAAAGAGACGTTCATTTTTATTTCGGTCGCGGTAATTACATTTGTATCAATGTATTATGCTTCACCAAACTTCTTCAGGAAGATATTTGACACTTCTGACGACAAGTTTTATTCATCGCTCTACTGGTTTTCTGCCGACGGGTTCCTGATGTTTGTTGTGCCTTTGCTCCTGATCTACTTTGTTCTAAAAGGAAAACCCTCTGATTACGGGTTCAGAATTGGAGACCTCAAGTTTGGAGTATTAACTTCATTGATATTCATAGCGGTAATGCTCCCGTTTATATGGATCGTATCGGGCTCAAAAAGCTTTGCATCAACGTATCCACAGGGCGGAATGTTCGTTAGAGAGAACATGGATGTGCTTTTGTATTATGAGCTTTTTGTCGGATTTTATATGCTTGCGTGGGAGTTTTTCTGGAGAGGTTATATGCTTTTTGGACTCAAAGAAAAATTTGGCTACTATGCAATTTTTATTCAGATGGTTCCGTTCTTTATATTGCACAGAGGTAAACCTGATTTGGAGACTTTTGCCTCCATATTCGCGGGATTGATCCTCGGAGTTCAGGCATGGCGGGCAAATTCATTTATATATTGTTTCTTCGTTCACTGGCTTGTCATGATCTTTGTGGATGTAATTTCTGTTTTAAGGTATAAATCGGACTCTTACGGAATTGGCTTTGACGCATTTATCAAACTTTTTACGAATTAAAATAATTAGCATGAGACTTTGTATCAACATAGATCACATTGCAACACTTAGGCAGGCAAGACTTGAATCTGAGCCTGATCCGATAGTTGCAGCAGGAATTTGCGAACTTGCAGGGGCTGACGGAATAGTCTGCCATTTGCGTGAGGACAGGCGCCACATAATCGATAGGGATGTCAGGATCCTGAAGGAGATTGTAAAAACCAAGCTTGACCTGGAAATGGCAGCGACAGATGAAATGGTGAAAATTGCAAAAGAGATCAAACCCCATATGGTCACTCTTGTCCCTGAGAAAAGGCAGGAGCTTACAACCGAAGGCGGCCTTGACCTTGCTGCTCTTGAATTCAAGATTTCACCGGCAATTGACCTTCTTAAGGAAGACGGCATAAAAGTGAGTGTATTTATCGAACCAAGTCCGGAAAGTGTTGATATGGCACTGGAAATAGGTGCTGACATGATCGAAATTCACACCGGCAAATACGGCAGGCTAAGAGATGCAAATGATATCATTACAGAGCTGGAAATCATAAGCCGGACAGCAAAGCTTGCAAAAGAGCTTGGCATTGGCGTGAATGCAGGGCACGGACTGAATTACGGCAACATCACGGCAATTGCAAATATTGCCGAAATAGATGAAGTAAGCATCGGCCATTCAATTATTGCACGGGCAGTATTTACGGGACTCGGGCCTGCCGTTAAGGAGATGATAGAGATAATAAGAAGGACGAGACCCTGAAATGTTTAATACTCAATGACTGTCTTTTCAGAAAAGTTGATCTCTGAGCTGAAGAATGCGCGGGTAGTATCGGTACTTACAGGTGCCGGCGTATCGGCTGAAAGCGGCGTACCGACTTTCAGAGATAAGGGAGGCTTATGGCAGAAATTCAAACCTGAACAGCTCGCGAATTTCGAAGCATTCATGTCTGACCCTGATTTTGTGTGGAGCTGGTACCAGCACAGGCGGGAAATTATGAGAGAGGTTGAACCCAATCAGGGGCATTTTGCACTTGCTGAAATGGAGAACCTGTTCGGTGAATTTAATCTCATCACACAGAATATCGATAATCTTCACAATCGGGCAGGCAGTAAAAGAGTTACGGAACTGCACGGAAACATCGAACGGAATTACTGTATTGGCTGCAGAACTTTCTATAATGAAATTGACGTTGCAGAAAAAGAAGTTATTAAATGTGTAAAATGCGGCGGATTGGTAAGACCGGATGTGGTTTGGTTCGGCGAATACCTGCCTCCCGAGGCTCTGGAGCATGCACAGGAATGTGCCGAGAGATCAGATGTTTTCTTTTCAATAGGTACTTCTGCTGAGGTTTATCCTGCTGCAATGCTTCCGCTGATTGCGAAACGCTCCGGCGCTTACGCTGTTGAAGTAAATATCAAACCCAGTGCTATTTCCGGGGAGCTTGACGAAGTTTTGATCGGGAAAAGCGGCGGAATCCTTTTTGAACTTGTGAATAAATTAAAGAAAGAAAGACCGGAGCACGGATAATGCCTTCTATACTTAAAGCCAACGGCCTTGTCAAAGAGTACAGCAAAAGATCTGTTGTAGACGGAGTAACGGTATCTGTTAAACAGGGAGAAATTGTGGGGTTGCTTGGACCTAACGGTGCGGGAAAAACCACAACTTTCTATATGATAACCGGAATGGTTAAACCAAATGCAGGTGAGATATTGCTGGATAGCGAAGATATTTCACTTTTTCCCATGTATAAAAGGGCAAGGCTCGGGATCGGCTATTTGCCGCAGGAAGCTTCAATATTCCGCAAAATGACGGTATACGAGAACATTTATTCTGTACTGGAATTTATGCCATTGGAAAAATATGAAAGGGAAGAGAAGACAAATGAACTGATGAAAGAGTTTGGTATTGCGCACATTTCCTCCAGCCGGGGTTACGTACTATCAGGGGGGGAAAGGCGAAGGACTGAAATTGCACGTGCCATTGCTACTGACCCGAAGTTCATACTGCTTGATGAACCGTTTGCAGGGATTGACCCTATTGCCGTTGAGGAAATAATGAGAATGGTTGCGAAGCTGAAGAACAGGGGAATAGGAGTCCTTATTACAGATCACAATGTGCACGAAACTCTTTCAATTGTTGACAGGGGCTATATACTTATCGAAGGCAGAATATTCAGGCAGGGTTCTTCAGAGGAGCTTGCAGGAGACGAAATGGTCCGTAAACTCTATCTTGGAGAGAGCTTCAGGCTCGATAGGTATAATTAATGGGAAAAGTGATTCTTGCTGTATCGGCGCACCCTGATGATATTGAATTCCACTGCGGCGGCACAATGTCAAAGCTTAAAGATAAAGGTTATGAAATCCACTATGCAATTGCTACAAACGGCGAGAACGGATTTAAAATAGAGCACAAATCGCGCGCCGCCAGGGTAAAAGTAAGGCATAAAGAGCAGTTAAAAGCAGCTAAGCTTCTTGGTGTCAGGGAAGTGTTCTTCCTGAATTATAGGGATTGTCATCTTCCTAAAAACGATGAACTGCGCCTTAAACTGGTTTCAATAATCAAAAAAGTGAGACCCGATGTTATATTCAGCTTTGACCCGGCAAATAAATCATTCGAGAGCATTAACCTGAACCACAGAGATCACAGGGTAATTGCTGAAGCCGTGTTTGATGCAGTTTTTGCCGCAAGGAACAGGTATTTTTCTGCAGGCGAATCTCATGCCGTGAGCCGGTTTTGGTTCTACGGGCCCGATAAACCAAATCACTACGAGAGTATAACTGATCACATCAGCAAAAAAATAGAACTTATCGAAGCCCACCGCTCGCAATTTGATAAAAAAGAGACAATGGAGAAATGGGTTAAAGAGCATTTATCTAAATACACGCGCAAATACAAATTCAGTGAAAAATTCAGGGTAGTTGATATAAAGAAGCCTTTTGTAAACACATAGATAATGATAAGAGTAAGCGAAGAAGAGTTTCACGAAATGATGGATCGGGCTATAGAAACAATCCCGCCGGTATTTAAGGACAAGATAGAAAACCTTGCATTTATTGTTGAGCCGTACCCTTCGGAAAATGACCTGGGCAGGATGGGTCTGAAAGATAAGCATACTCTACTTGGCTTATATTCCGGAATTCCATACACACACAGAAGTACGTGGTACACAGGTGTAACACCCGATAGAATAATCCTTTTCCAGAAGAATATAGAAACATACTGCAATACTATTGAAGAATTACGCGAAAAGATCCGTGAGGTTGTTGTTCATGAAGTTGCGCACTATTTCGGAATGAACGAAGAAGAAATAAGAAAGGCCGGTTATTAAAGTTCTATTTGCGAGCCTACTTCAAAAACCCTGTCATTTGGAATATCAAAGAATTCTGTAGCTTTTTGAGAGTTTCTTGAAAGGAATACAAACAGTTTCTTCCTGAACCGGAGCAAGCCCTGCTTATCTTTCACTACAATGATCTCTCTTCCGAGGAAGAATGTTGTTTTCTCCAGATTTATGTTAAGACCCTTATCTTTAAGTATATCAATTACCTGCCTGATGTTGGCATTATCCATGAATCCATACGAAGCAACAACCCTGTAAAATCCGTCTGTAGGATTCTGAATTTCAATAGTCTCCTCGGTATTAACCCTGGGCACTTTTCTGAAAATGATACTGAGCACTATTATCTGCTTATGCAAAACACGGTTATGCTTCATGTTTTTAACAAGGGCAGGCGGTGTACCCTTTGGATTGCTCGACATATAAATAGCTGTTCCCGGAGTTGCAACTATCCTTATGCTCATGACTTCATCAATGAACTTTTCGATCGGCTGAGTTTCCTCTTCCAGCTTTATGAGAAGCCTTTTTCTCCCCCAGTTCCAGGTAGTCATTATCAGATAAATTGTTACACCAATTACGAGCGGAACCCACCCTCCCTGCCAGAGCTTCAGCATATTTGCACCAAAGAATGCAATATCTACCGTAAGGAAAAACAGTGAAATAATGACGGCTATGACTATGGACCACTTCCACAGGTTCTTCATGGCAACAAAAGCCAGTATGGTGGTTATGACCATTGTAGAAGTTACAGCTATACCATAAGCGGCTGCCAGATTGCTTGAAGTTCTGAAGCTTAACACCAGCCATATAGTTCCCACAAAAAGCAGCCAGTTGAGCTGAGGAATATATATCTGACCCCTTTCCTCCTGTGAAGTATGTATGATCCTCACCCTCGGTAAGTAACCAAGCTGCTGTGCTTGCTGCGTAATGGAAAATGCACCGGAGATCAACGCTTGTGAAGCGATAACAGTTGCCATAGTCGCAATTACTACTAATGGATAAAGTGCCCAATCGGGGGCGAGATAATAAAAAGGATTGACAGCAGCATTCGGATCCTGAAGCAGTATTGCACCCTGACCGAAATAGTTTAGTAATAAGCATGGCAACACCAAAAAGAACCAGGCATATCGAATCGGTTTTGGACCAAAATGTCCCATATCAGCGTATAATGCTTCTCCTCCCGTGACCACAAGAAACACTGATCCAAGTATTACAAATCCATGAAAATCATTTGTTATGAAAAAATGGTAAGCAAAAAGGGGATTTACAGCATTAATAACTTCGGGATTCACTATAATTGCCCTTACTCCCAATGCTGCAATTGATAAAAACCATATTATCATTACCGGGCCGAACACTGAACCTACTTTTCCTGTACCCCTTTTCTGGAAATAAAACAAAAGGAAAAGTACAATGATTGTTATCGGGATAACATAGTGTTCAAAAAAGGGAGTTGCGATCTGCAGTCCCTCAACTGCACTTAGAACTGAAATTGCGGGAGTAATGATCCCATCGCCGTACAATAATGCCGCTCCAAACAAACCGGCACTTATTATTATCATGAATCCGAGTCCCTGCTTCTTTGGACGAACAAGTTCCATCAGGGCAAGTATTCCGCCTTCACCATCATTATTTGCCCTCATCACAATGATCAAGTACTTTATTGATATTACAATTATCAAAGCCCAGAATACGAGTGAAAGTACGCCAAGTACATTATCGTGTGTAGGAGGCACGCCATGGGCGGGAGAAAAACATTCCTTAAGGGCGTACAAAGGACTGGTGCCGATATCACCGTAAACTACTCCAAGTGCACCAAGTGACAAGTAAAGAAGATATTTTAACTTATGCCTGTTATCCGCAGGATCAGAATGTGAGCTATGTATATTCTCGTTACTTATATCTTACACTGTTTAGTTATGACTTCCAAACCAAAACAAAAACTCAATTACAAATTTAGTGAATTCAAAACTCTAATAAAATGGATATTTAGCCTGGTTACTATGGTTAATTATACAGTTGTGCCGTTAATTTCATTTCAGGTTTCTGAGTACCTAAAGCAGTTTTCCGATTATATGATTGTCTTGACAGCACAAGACTAAACTAGCTTCCAAGCAGACGTATCTCAACAATGTTAATCCAAAAGTTTATGATTTGGCAAAAAAAAGCACTTTCAATTGAAATTGTTAGAAATTATATTACATCGTTATGAACAGAATATTATTTCAAATCAGCTACGACATACACCCTGAGAAAAGGGAAGAGTATCTTACTGATATTAAGGAACTTGAAAGCTACATGAAGTCCAACACAAGCCATAACTATATGGTTGTAGAAGATAAAAACAGGAAAAATTTCTTTACGGAAGTTTATGTTTTAAAAGACGAAGCAGAATTTGAAGGGCTGGAAGATGAGATGGATGACAAGATATACGGGTTGACTACAAAGATCCTTAGCAGCTACGTTGTTGACGGCAAAACGAAATATTCTACTTCATACGAAATTAATTAAGAATTCTATTCTTTATCCTCTTAATCAGGTGTATTGTTGATGATTCGCCTGTACCTTTATATCTGCACAAATAGAAACATATTTTATTGCTAATTTAGTAATTATTACTAAAAATGAACTCATTTGCCTAAGCTGAGTAAAAGCAATTTCGATTTTTCAAGCAGCAAACTGATACGGTTTCTTATTGGGTTAGTTACCGTTATTATTGTCACTTCAATGTTCCCCAAGTACGAAACCATTGAAACTGATTATACCGTCGGAATGGTTTGGAGCAAAGAAGACCTCATAGCACCTTTCAGTTTCCCTATTTACAAAAGCCAGAATGTTTACCAGAAGGAAGTTGATGAAGCCAGAAGCAGGGTTTACCCTCTCTTTGAACTGAATGCCGGCAAGCATTCAGAATTAAACTGGCTCGATTCACTTAATGGTTTGTTTATAAAGATACAGAAGATACTGGACTATGAAAAGGAGTTCGAAAAGGAAAAATCCCTCCCCGAAGAAAAACGCACTACAGATGAAAAGACATTAAGCAGGCTTAAGTCTGAGCTGGGCTTTACGCTCACAGAGGCCGAATGGAACAGTATTAAATCTTCCGCTGGCTCCCAGCAGGAGCTTGATGCTTTGAAGAAGAAGATCATCCAGTCTCTTAATCAGATTTATGACAGGAAATTGATCGATATAACTAAATCAACCATTACATCACAGAAAATTGCTTTTATCAAGAACAAGGTTGAAGAAACCATTGACCTGCAGGATGTCAGAGATCCGGATGATGCAGAAAGGCTCCTGAAAGCTGATTATGACAGTTATTTCAAGGATCTTGAGCTTTCTGCTGTTGCACTAAAGTTGTCAAAGAGATTCATATACCCCGATTATGTATACAACCGGGCGGAAACAGAAAAGATACTGAATTCAGTCACTGAGGCAGTTCCGAAAACATTTGGGCTTGTGAGAGAAAATGAAAGAATTGTCAGCAAACATGAGCCCATAAATGAAGTTACTAAGCTTAAGCTGGAATCCTATAAGCGTGTCAGAAACGAGCAGATGGGGACAAGCGACTTCTACATGCAGCAGACAGGGCGTTTTCTCTTTGTCGGAGTAATGATATTTCTGATCGCAATCTTCCTTTTTAAAATGCGTACAGGTATTTTTGAGGATAATATGAAGCTCATCCTTATTTCTACAATTGTGCTTCTTCAGTGCCTGTTTTCATATCTAAGCCTTCAGCTGAAGATAAATTATCCGATTGAATACATAATCTTTGTACCCGTTGCTGCAATGCTGCTCACAATAGTTTTTGACTCAAGGGTTGCAGTTTATGTTGTAATAGTCATTTGCATACTTGTCTCTGCGGTCAGGGGCGGTGATTACGATATTTTCATACCGAATTTTTGTGCATCTATACTGGTTGTTTATTCGGTACGGGATATTAAGAACCGTTCTCAGATCTTCACTTCGATGATATACATTCTGGCAGGATATTTCATTGGCATTATTGCCATAGGGCTGGAAAGATATGATGATTTTAATGTGATCAGAAGCCAGTTGGTTGCTGCCGGCCTTAATGCTCTGCTTTCACCTATACTTGCATATGGCTTGCTGATATTCTATGAAAGGGTTTTCAGGGTAGCTACGGACCTTGTATTCCTTGAGCTAAGCGACTTCAACCATCCGCTGTTAAGGGACCTATCCTCCAGAGCTCCGGGCACATTTCATCATTCCATTTTGATGGGAAACCTTTCAGAGCATGCTGCAAAGGAGATCGGGGCAAACCAGATCCTTGCCAGAGTAGGGTGTTATTACCACGATATCGGAAAGATACATAATCCCGATTATTTTGTTGAAAACCAAATGGATTCGAACAAGCACGATGACCTTAATCCTTCACTAAGCGCAAAGATGATAATCTCTCATGTGAGAAACGGAATAAAACTTGCGGAAAAATTCCGGCTGCCAAAGGAGATCATCAATTTCATTCCTATGCATCACGGAACGAACCTGGTCTCTTATTTCTATGAAAAAGCAAGAACTGATGAAGGAGAAATTGATACGACCCATGAATACATATACCGTTACCCGGGTCCGAAACCTCAGACCCGTGAAACCGGCATTGTAATGCTTGCAGATTCTGTGGAAGCAGCAACAAGATCAATAGAAGAACCCACTCCCGCTAAGCTTGAGACCCAGATCAGCGAAATAATAAGGGCACGGTTCCTTGATGGCGAGCTGGACGAATGCGACCTCACATTAAAAGACCTTATAAAGATCAAGCAGAGCTTCCTGAAGACCTTGGTGGGTATCCATCATCACAGGATAAGATATCCTGAGACTGAAGATGACAAAGAAGATTAAAAACCGGGATTCCGCAGCTTCTTCGGAAGCTATGGAAAAGTCCATCAGGGCATTCCTCCTTTTTCTTGAGCTTGAAAAATCCCTTTCGGAAAATACCATTAGATCTTATACATTTGACCTTGCTAAATTCAGTAATTACCTGATAGATCTGAATATCGATTCATTCGAGAATGTTAAAGAGAGCCATATCGAGTCATACATTGCAGCTTTGAAAAAGGAATTCTCAGCTTCAAGCATGGCAAGGATGCTCTCTTCGCTCCGCCAGTTCTTTGATCATTTGCTTAATTCCGGCAAAACGACTTTGAAGACCAATCCGCTTGAGTATTTTGACTCTCCAAAGCTAGGCAGGAAACTACCCGTTGTATTAACCGTAGCAGAGATCGATAGAATTCTCGCTCAGCCCGATGTAAACAGTACTTTGGGTTTAAGGGATAAAACAATTCTGGAGACGATGTACGCCTGCGGATTGAGGGTAAGTGAAGTCATAGATTTGAAATGTTCTAATGTTCTTGTCTCTGAAGAAGTGCTTAGAGTTTTTGGAAAAGGTTCCAAAGAAAGAATTGTACCTATCGCAAGGTCTTCACTTGAATGGATAAATATATATCTCAGTAAATCGAGGATCAATCTTGCAAAATCTCATTCAGAGGATCATCTGTTTCTTAACTGGCGGGGAAGAAGACTTTCCAGAATGGCAGTCTGGGATATTATCAACAAATACAGCAGGGCAGCAAAGATTGAAAAGCAGATACACCCGCATATATTCCGGCATTCCTTCGCCACACATTTGCTCGAAGGCGGTGCAGACCTGCGCTCAATACAGGAAATGCTGGGCCACGCTGATATCAGCACTACTCAAATATACACCCACGTTGATATTACTTACCTGAAGGAAGTCCATAAGCAATTCCATCCAAGGGGCTGAGCTGCTTATTTCGCAGTAAGTACTTCGTCTTTTATCTTGTAAAGATAATCAAGGGCAGCTTCGTATTCGTTTGGAATAATACCGTCAAGAATTGCTTCTTCAATTCGTGTCTTAATAATACCTACTTTTCTTGATGGTTCAAGCCCGCAGATCTTCATTATTTCTTCGCCTCTGACAGGTGACTGGAAATTCCTGATCTTATCCCGCTCTTCAACTTCTTCGACTTTCCTTTCGACACTGTTAAAATTCTCAAGGTATTTCTTCACTTTTCCGGGGTCCTTGGATGTAATATCCGCCCTGCAGAGTGTAAACAGGTCATTTATATCGTCTCCGGCATCAAAAATGAGCCTTCGCACTGCGGAATCTGTTACCGTGTCATCTGCAAGCGCTATTGGCCTCAAATGCAGTCTAACGAGCTTTTCTACGTAGGGCAGCCTGTCAAGCGGCAATTTAAGCCTGCTGAATATCTTCTTCTGCCAACGTGCTCCAAGGTCCTCATGCCCGTGGAAAGTCCAACCTGTCCCTTCAACAAACTTCTTGGTCGGCGGTTTTGCAATGTCATGCATCAGGGCAGCAAAGCGAAGCCATAAATTATCGGTGTTCTTCGAGATGTTATCAACAACCTGCAAAGTATGGTAGAAAACATCTTTATGGTGAAAATCTTTGCGCTGGTCAATGCCTTCAAGTTTGTGCACTTCAGGGAAAATTATTTCCATAATTCCCGATTTAAACAAAAGTGCGAGTCCGACTGAAGGCTTTGGTGAGGCAAGAATTTTTAAGAACTCATCGGTAATTCTTTCCTGTGAGACCACTGCGGATTCACCGGTTTTGATCTTTAGCCTTTCCCGCATTTGTTTTATTGCATGAAAAGTATCGCCAGCAATTTCAAAACCAAGCTGTGATGCAAATCTGCAAGCGCGCATCATTCTTAGCGGATCATCACTGAAGGTAGCAAGAGGGTCAAGCGGAGTACGCAGCAGTTTATCCCTCAGGTCATCAAGTCCGCCAAACAGATCTATAACTTCATTGCTGTCATCGTTTAAAGATACTGCCAGTGCGTTTATTGTAAAATCCCTGCGCGAAAGGTCTTCTTGCAGGTCAGCAGGCTTAACTGAAGGTTTTCGTGAATCGCTGCTATAGCTTTCTTTTCTGGCAGAGGCAAATTCCACTTTGGTACTATCAAGCTCAAGCAGAGCCGTTCCGAATTTTTTATAAACAGCAGTTAGCTTCTTCCCAAATGAATGAGCGGCTGATTCAGCAAAAGCAATAGCGTCGCCTATTACAGAAATATCAATATCTGAGGTTTCTATGCCCAGCAGCTTATCTCTTACGTATCCTCCGACGAGGTAAGAATTCACTTCGCGCTTACGGGATATCTGCGCAATTTTGCTAATTACATTATTTGAATTTATAAAATCAGTCAATTGCCGGAGATGATCTTTATAATTTCTTCTGCAACTTCCACTGCCTCTCTGCCGTCTTCAAGCGTAACTTTAACCGGTTTGTTCAAGAGAATGCTTTCGAAGAATGACTCGAGCTCATTTTTGATCGGATTAATGTTATCCGGATCTTCAACAGGCGGCTGCTCGAATATTATCTTCTTCTTTTCCGATATAGGGAAAGTCATACCCGCTGCTTCGGTATCTGAATCTGCCAGACGGAAGACCTCCGATTTATTATTCAGAAAATCTATCGAAATGTATGCATTGTTTTGGAAAATTCTCATTTTCCTCATTTTCTTAAGTGAAATCCGGCTTGCCGTCAGGTTTGCAACACAGCCGCTCTTGAAGCTAAGGCGGGCATTTGCTATATCAATCTCTTCCGAAATTACGGCAACTCCGTTTGCATCAATCTTTGTAACGGGTGAATTGACAAGGTGAAGGATTATATCGATATCATGTATCATGAGGTCCTGAATTACGGAGACATCCGTACCCCTTGGATTGAATTGCGAAAGCCGGTGAGACTCGATGAACATCGGCCGTATTTCTGTCTTTTCAAGTGAAGTCAATGCGGGATTGAACCGCTCAACATGCCCAACCTGTATCTTAAGGTCAGATCTTGCTGCCAATGCACTCAGTTCCTTGGCCTCTTTAACCGATCTTGTTACGGGCTTTTCAATGAATATGTTGATTCCTTTCCCCAGAGCTTTTGAAGCTATATCAAAATGTGTAGAGGTCGGAGTAACTATTATAAGTGAATCTACATTATCCATAAGTTCATCTTCAGAAGCAAAACTCCGAAGATTGTATGCCTTGTTCATTTCACCGGAGCTTCCGGCATCTGTATCATATACTCCTGTGAATTCGATTTGGCTATTCAGGGCAGCGATATCATTCAGCAGCCTGCAATGTATCTTTCCAAGGTGTCCGCAGCCTATCAGGCCGGTACGCAGTGTTTTTTTATCCAATTTGTTTATGATAGATCAATGCTGACGCGGTGCATAATAAATACACCAAACAGCGTTATTAAAGACCCGATTATGAAGAAAAGCGAAATATGCTCGTTTAGAAATATAATAGAAAATAACACGGTAAGCAGTGGAGAAATATTTGAAAGCGTAGTCAGCTTGCTTACCGCTATTCTTTTTAGCGCATAGTACCAGACAAAATATGCAAGATATGCAACCAGTACCGACAAGTAAAAAAATCCGATGATGCCTTTATATGTTAAGTGCTCAAAAGTGAGATTCGGCAAGTCGTAAATGAATATCGGAATGTAAAAAAAGGTACCAAGCAGAAATATAAATGTGGATGCTTTCAGAGCACCGTATTTTTCGATAATGTTTTTGCCTAATGTCAAATACATCGAAAAAGTTAACACTGCAAACAAAAGAAGTATATCTCCGTTTATTACATCACTGTTAACTGCAGCCTGCATAAAGCTTTCATAAAAGATGAAAAATATTCCAATTACTGTAAGTAATATCGAAAGCAGTTTTGAGACGTAAAACTTCTCGTATTTGAACAGTACTGCAATGATGTATGCATATACCGGATTCAGAGAATAGATAATTCCCGAATGAGAGGCGTATGAAAGCTTGATACCGGACATAAAGAAGAATTGATTCAAGGGAATGCAAAGCAGTGCAAGCAATACAAGACGGGGATAGTCTTTCTTATCGAATTTCAGGTTAAGCCCGCGTATTTTAAGTGTAATTAGAAAAAGTATTGCTGCAGTGCCGAAACGCAAAAAGCCGAACGAAAGGGGAGATATCTCCGCTACGCTCAGCTTTGCAAAAATAGGTGTAAAAGTTGCTGCCAGCGTAATAAACACCAGCAGCATAACATTCTTCATTACTTTTTGTTTGCCTTAGCTTTTGATTCCCTGACTTTTGCTTTAACCTTTGACTGTTTCTTTCTGTGCTTACCCGCTACTTTTTTCAGAGTTTTGTTCATTTTATGATATTAGTTTATGAAATAATTTCAATTATGCAATCGTTACGCTCTTATCAAGGTATACATCCTGAATTGCGTGCAGCAGTTCTACTCCCTCTTTCATAGGTTTCTGGAACGCTTTCCTTCCGGAAATGAGCCCCATACCGCCGGCGCGCTTGTTAATAACCGCCGTTTTGACTGCTTCCTTCAGGTCAGAATCGCCTTTGCCTGTAGATGCGCCTCCTGAATTGATGAGTCCGCACCTGCCCATATAACAGTTTGCAACCTGGTAGCGCGTCAGGTCTATCGGATTATCCGATGAAAGCTTTTCATATACAAGCTTGCTTGTTTTTCCGAACTTGAGAGCATTGTATCCGCCGTTATTTTCGGGGAGCTTCTGCTTGATAATATCTGCCTCAATTGTAACACCCAGGTGATTTGCCTGACCTGTAAGATCTGCCGAAAGATGATAGTCCTTATCTCCCTTTACATTGAATGCAGAGTTGCGCAGGTAGCACCAAAGAATTGTTGCCATTCCAAGCTCATGTGCATACTGGAATGCTGCAGAAATCTCCTGAATCTGTCTTGAAGACTCATCTGAGCCGAAATAGATCGTGGCACCAACTGCTGCAGCTCCCATATTAAACGCCTGTTCAACGCCTCCGAAGAGAATTTGGTCGTATTTATTGGGGTAAGAAAGGAACTCATTGTGGTTTATCTTTAGAACAAAGGGTATCTTGTGGGCGTATTTCCTTGAGACTGCACCAAGAACTCCCAAAGTCGATGCAACTGCATTACATTCGCCTTCTATTGCGAGTTTTACGATGTTTTCGGGATCGAAGTAAGCCGGGTTTGGAGAAAAAGAGGCGCCAGCAGAGTGCTCAATTCCCTGATCAACCGGTAATATTGAAAGATATCCGGTACCATTCAGTTTACCGTGGCTGAAAATTGCCTGCAGGTTCCTTAAAACCTGCGGCGAGCGGTCTGAATCCTTCCAGACCCTGTCAACAAAATCCGGGCCGGGTAAATGCAGATTTGATTTATCTATAGTATTGCACTTATGCTCAAGCAATCCGGCATCGCTGCCAAGAAGCTCTTTTATGTTAACTGACATTTATTTATCTCCTGTAAAGTTTATAATTAATTCCGCATATCAAATGGTAATTTGGTGATCCTGCAATTCCGGATATTGTCATTCCATTTGATTCCGTACTCTTTATTGTGATCCAGAAATATCGTTTTAACAAACCCAAGCCCTATGCTTCCGCCGTTTGATCTGAGGCTGCTTGTCACAAAGCCGCATTCCTTGCCGCCGGTTATTATCTTAACTTCTCCAATTTTATCTCCCTGCGGTATATCTTCATCAGAAAGTATCCCGACCAAATGCTTGCTTATCTTATCGTATGCATCAAGCCTCGCTATCACTTCCTGTCCTATGTAACAGCCTTTTGTGAAGCTCACATATTTATTGAGCCCGCATTCAAGCGGATTAGTAAGCTCGGTCATTTCTTTCCCAAATGCAGGAATGCCTAACTCAATCCTTTTCTTCTCGTATTCATTGCCCGTCAGTTCATTCATCTTATACTTTGTCATAAGTGACCCGTTGAATAACCTGTCATTCCAATAACCGGAATGATTTGAGGAATAAATAAAATGAAATCCGCCAAATCTATCATCATTAAGTGAAACTATGGCATCAATACTGTCTCCGCTTATTACTCGGAATTCACTTTCGCTCAAACTACTTAAATCAAGCGCGAAAACTTCTTCGGCAAACTTTGCTGCATCATCTCCAATGAAGAGAAGAGTTTCGTGTGTGCCGGCCATATCGGTTGTTCTGAAGTCATCCATGATAGTATATTTATCAAGGTATGCCATGACATTTGCAGAATTACCCTCTGAGCACGCAGCGAAAACAAAGTCACCAAAATTGTATAATGTTAAAAGATCAACGAACCTTCCCTTATCACTGGTAAGTATCGTCTTCTGAAACTTGAACTTTTCGATTGAATCTACCTTATTTGTGGAAAGCCTGTTAACAAGGTCAAGGCGGTCAGCACCTTCAAACTTCAAAAAATCCAGCGATAATCTGCTAAAATCAAGCATTAATCAACAAATATACCTGTTTTTCTCAAGTTATTCAAAGTAATAAACAGTGACGAAGTTGTGACTGTTGTTACGGGGTGATGCAGTATTTTTTTGTGACAATTTATCGAATGAGTTCTTTAACCCTGATTGTCAGATTACAAAATGTGTCACTTCATCAGGTTTATCGCCCAAATATATGAAATTCAATTGAATTTCAAACAAAGTTCGGTTATTTTTGCAATATTGATATATTCTTAAACCTTCTTCAATCAAAAACTGATGCTCAAAGAATTCGGCAATGATCTGAAAAAACTGCGGGAATCAAAAGGCATTTCACTTGCCGAGATCTCGGCGGAAAGCAGGATCAATCCGAAATTCCTCCAGTTGATCGAGAACGGAGTTTTTGATTTTCAGCCGGAGGCATATATCCGCTCATTTATCAAAGAATATGCCCGTGCATTAGATGAAAATGAACACCAGATGCTGAATGAGTTTGATAAAGCCAAAGCCGGGTTCTATGCTAAAAAGAAATTTCAGGGCGATGAAGAAGAGATAATCACACTCCCCGACGATAAACTCAGAATAAAAGTAACAGAACCGCCGTTGGAAGAAGCGGTTTATTCTCAGGGATTGAGAAATGATAAACCTGATTACTACAAACAGAATCCGGTTGATGAAGACACGCCCCGCCGCTTTTCGGCAAGATCTGTTACTCAAAAAATTCTTCTTGTAGTACTTTTCCTCGCAATTGCTGCGGGCATATATTTCCTCGTTGATTACCTGAATAATTCAGGAGACAAAAAATCCGATGTGAAGCCCAAGTCCTTCAACGAGATATCCAGCGATTACGAAAACAAGGTCGCTCCCAAAGTTGATTCAAACCGTATCAAAGATTCATTAAAGACCCTTGCCGGCGTTGATTCGCTTAGGTTGATGGTTAAAGCTTTGAAAGACATAAAGATAAAGGTCTTTGTGGATGACCAGCCTGACCCGATAGATGAAGAAATATCAGCGAAAGATTCACTTCTAGTAAGCGCTAAGAACCAGTTCCGCTTCAGCGCAAATGCCAATTTGAATGTTGAAATATACTTAAACGGCAAGTACCTGCGCAAACCAGCCTCTCTATCCGGAAGTTCAATAAAAAATCTGATAATAAACAAAGACGGCATAGTCACCCAATAGCCGTATTATAGTATAGCAACAATCAAAAAACCAGCTAATGCTATGCCTGCAGATAAGAAGACAATAGATAAAGCCAAAAAGCTCAGGGATAGGATCCTGGATGCTGACCACAAGTATTATGTGTTAAGTAAACCCGATATTGATGATTACACCTATGATATGCTGATGAAGGAGCTTCAGGAACTCGAGAAACAGTATCCTGAGCTCAGAACTCCCGATTCACCCACTCAACGCGTCGGCAATGACCTCTCAAATGAATTCCCCACGGTAATACACGAAGTCCCAATGCTCTCCCTTTCTAACTCATATGATGAAAATGACCTGGATGAGTTTGATAGGCGCATTAACAATCTGCTGAAGGGCGTGGATTACCAATATGTTTGCGAGCTCAAGTTTGACGGTATTGCTGTTTCATTAACTTACCGAAACGGACTCTTGGTTCAGGGTGCAACTCGCGGCGATGGTTCGAGGGGCGACGAAATAACAAATAACCTTAAAACAGTTCGGTCAATTCCATTAAGGCTTGATAAGAATATTGATATAGAGGTCCGCGGTGAAGTATTCTTTATGCTAAAGGAATTCTTCCGCATTAACGAGGAGCAGGAAGCCGAAGGCAGGCCGCGATACGCCAATCCCCGCAATACTGCAGCCGGAAGCCTGAAATTAAAGGATTCCCGGGAAGTTGCCGCCCGGAAACTGAATATGTACTGCTACTCGCTCCGCTTCCTTGATGCAAAAGAACATACAAAGCTTGTCTCACATTACGATAATATGCAGTTTCTGAAGAAGCTCAGATTCCCTGTTAACGATAATACAAAAGTTGTTAAGAATATCGGAGAGGTCAAGCGCTTCTGCGAAGAGACAGAAGCTAATCGAGACGAATTGCCTTATGAAATTGACGGCGTTGTTGTGAAGATAGATTCACTTAAGCAGCAGGAGAAGATTGGCAGTATTGCAAAAAGTCCGCGTTGGGCAATTGCGTATAAATTCAAAGCCAAGCAGGCTGTTACAAAACTGAAGGATATTACTCTTCAGGTAGGAAGAATAGGCACTATTACACCCGTAGCTGAGCTTGAGCCTGTTTTCCTGGCCGGTTCAACAATATCGCGCGCTACTCTGCATAACTCAGATGAAATTGAGCGCAAAGATATTCGCGTGAATGATTATGTGAAGATAGAAAAAGGCGGCGATGTAATTCCGAAGGTTGTTGAAGTAGTTAAGGAGCGCAGGGCAAAAAACAGCAGGCCATTTAAGATGCCGGAAAAATGCCCCGTATGCAGGCAGCCTATTCACAGGCCCGATGGTGAGGCAAATCACTACTGCACAAATGTAATGTGTCCCGCACAGGTGCAGGGCAGGATAGAGCACTTTGTAGCTCGCAGCGCAATGGATATTGAAGGACTGGGGTATCAAATAGTAGAAAAATTCATTCAGCTTGGGTATTTGAAAGATATAACGGATATCTATAAGCTGAGATCAAAAGAAAAAGAGCTTAAATCACTTGAACGGTTCGGCGCAAAGAGTATTGATAACATTCTGAACTCTGTTGAGCGCTCTAAAGAGCGACCGTTTGATAAAGTATTGTACTCAATAGGCATCAGGCATGTTGGTGATAGAACCGCGAAAATTCTTGCAAGGCAGTTTAAGGATATTGATAATCTTATTAATGCAAAGGCAGAGGATATTGAAAAAATCCACGAAGTAGGTCCCAGAATTGCAGAAAGTGTGTATGATTTCTTTCACACCAAGACCAACCTGCAAATGATTGAAAAGCTTCGCAAGGCAGGATTGAAATTCGAATCCGAAAAGTCAAGCGCGGGCTCAAACAAGTTCGAAGGATTGACATTTGTGCTCACAGGAACACTGGAAAAATACAAGCGAGAAGAAGCTCAGGAAATCATAGAATCGCTCGGCGGCAAGGCGTCATCTTCAGTCAGCAAAAAAACCAGCTACGTACTAGCAGGGAGCGATGCCGGAAGCAAGCTCACCAAGGCTAAAGAGCTTGGAGTGAAAGTTATTACCGAAGATGAGTTTGAAAAGATGGTGAAGTGAAGAAATTAAGTGAAATCTTAAATTGCTAAAAGGTTTTTCGGGTCTCAAAAACAGGGAAGATTTGTATTGTTAACTTGAATATGCAGAGTTCAGTTAATTTGCAGCAGGGTTCTTTAAACAAAAAAGGGGCTTAAAGCCCCTTTTTTAATTCATAAAACCATAGCTGAAGATGAAGTATATCCCACCGAATTGTTTCTTCTCGTTTGTTGATATGCTCCTTATGCCTTCGCCGAACAAGTTAATATAGTAGTATCTCAAATTAAAGCTCAAAGCTGATTTCCTGTTAGTAAGGTAGTCGAGTCCAACTCCCGCATAGCCTCCAACAGTATATTTGGCTTTTGCATAATTAAAGCTGGGGAAAAACGATTTACTATACGGTGTGTAAACTATAGCTGTTGGTGATATACCAAAATTTATGAAAGGACGCATATTATCCGAAACATCTTCACGGAACAAACGCAATTGTCCGCCAATGTTCAGTAATGGAACCATAAAGAGGCGGTTTTCTTTGTAGGGAGTAACAGAGTTGCCCCAAATATCGTACTGGTCAAACTCCCTGTCATCCTTCGCCCCTGAGAAGATTATTCCGGCTGTCAGAGCAAAATCCCTGTTAATATTAAAATATTTTGTTGCTCCAAGCCCGAAGCCGTTATCGGAAAAAGTGAGGTTAATGCCCCAATTATTCAATGGCTCTTTCTTTTTCGTGATACCGGTCTTGGATTTCAGCGTGTCTCCGCTTTGTGTGAACGAGACCTGAACAGTAAGGATGAAGGCTAGTAATATTACGAGAGTTTTCATGTATAATTTTAATGAATGTTGTTGATAAATGCAATCCCAAGAAAACGGATTTTTTACATGCTGCCGGCAGCATCCCTATCAATTGTAATAAGTTCGTGATGTAAAGTATACAAATGTTCCAATCCTTGACTTACTTACCGGCGGGAGTATTAGTTTAACCTGCAATAAATGCCAAAGGATTTACGTTGTTATAATTCTGTTTATTCTTTAATTTGACGGCAAAATACTGCGTAAATTGAATACAGATATCAGGATCAGAAATGATAAGAAAACTTACTACTTATCTAACACATCAAGTCTTTTTTTAATTGCAGGTCCCTGTGTCGTTGAATCAGAAAAGATAACCTTCGAAATTGCTAAGAAGTTAAAAGACATAACTTTACGTCTAAAAATTCCTTTTATTTTCAAGGCATCTTATAAGAAAGCAAACAGGACCAGCGGCTCATCTTTCCGGTCGATAGGAGTAATTGAATCTTTAGGCATACTTGACGAAGTCCGGAAACGTCTCGCAATACCCGTTCTTACCGATATCCACTCTGAAGTTGAGGCTGAAATTGCATCGGAATATGTAGATGTTCTGCAAATCCCCGCATTCCTCTGCAGGCAAACCGAGCTTTTGGAAGCGGCAGGGGAAACAGGTAAGATAATAAATATCAAAAAGGGGCAGTTCCTCTCACCCGAAGATATGATCCACCAGGTGAATAAGATAAGAGCTACAGGTAACAATAAGATAATGGTAACAGAACGAGGCACAACATTCGGCTATAACAATCTTGTGGTAGATATGCGCTCACTTGCTCATATGAAAAGATTCAACTGTCCGGTCGTATTTGATGCAACACACTCCGTACAAATGCCTTCGAGCAATAAAGGTGTATCAGGCGGAAATCCGGAATATATTGAACCGCTTGCACGCGCCGCTGCTGCCGTTGGAGTAAACGGGCTGTTTATTGAGACTCACCCTAATCCCGCAAGGGCACTCAGCGATGCAAGTTCAATGCTGCCGCTGAAGAATGTTGAAGAGCTCTTGAAACGTGTCCTATCAATACACAAGCTTGTACAAAAATTCTGAAATGTACAACAAGATCACCCCGCAAATACTTGATGAATTAAAGCAAATTTCCGGAGCCGAAAATGTCCTTTATGATGATGAATCCATCAAGCTCCATTCCGAAGATGAAACCGAAGACCTGAGCTTTCCGCCTGAAGTTGTTGTGAAACCTTCTAGCGCAGAAGAGATATCAAAAATACTAAGACTGGCAAACGATCATATGATTCCCGTTACACCAAGGGGCGGCGGTACCGGACTTTCCGGCGGCGCGCTTGCGGTCCACGGCGGAATCTGCCTTTCGATGGTGCGCATGAACAGGATAATCGAAATTGATGAGAAGAATTTTCAGGCTGTCGTTCAGCCCGGAGTAATAACTCAGGTATTCCAGGAAGAAGTTGAGAAGCTTGGATTATTTTACCCGCCCGATCCTGCTTCCAGAGGGTCATGTCACCTGGGCGGCAATCTTGCTGAGTGCTCAGGCGGTCCTAGAGCCGTTAAATACGGCGTTACCAAAGATTATGTACTTGGAATAGAAGCGGTACTGCCAACCGGAGAGATAATCAATGCCGGTGGAAGAGTTCTTAAAAATGTTACAGGCTATAACCTTACCCAGCTTATTATTGGCAGCGAAGGTACGCTTGCTGTTATTACAAAAATTATTTTCAGGCTGATACCTTTGCCCGCTCACAAAAAAGTGATACTTGCAGCATTCGGCTCGCTTGAAAATGCAACTGATGCTGTTGCAAAGATCTTTCAGAAGGGGATTACGCCATCTGCAATTGAATTCATGGAACAGGCAGCCGTAAAAGCTGCTGAAGAGCGGCAGGGCAAGAAATTCCCAAACAGCGAAGCCGAGGCTCAATTGTTTATTGAGGTCGATGGCAATTATCCGGAACAGCTTGACAGGGATATTGAACAGATCGCAGGGGTAGTTGAGGAATTCAATCCGCTGGATATGGTGCTTGCCGAGGATGAACAAAAAGTGCAGGATGTATGGACTCTCCGGCGCGGCATTGGTGAAGCTGTGAAATCAATTTCACCGTATAAGGAAGAAGATACAGTTGTTCCCCGGGCAAACATGACAAAGCTGGTCAGAGGAGTGAAGGAAATTTCCGCTAAATACGGTATCACCACAATTTGTTACGGGCACTCCGGCGACGGCAACATTCATGTTAACATATTGAAAGATAAGCTTGATGATGTTACATGGGAAAAGAATATCGATGCTGCAATAAAGGAAATATTTGAACTGACGGTCACACTTGACGGAATGATATCAGGTGAGCACGGAATTGGGTATTCGCAAAAAGCATATTTGCCTATTGCGATAAAGGAAGCAGAGCTTGAACTTATGCGAAAGATAAAAAAGACTTTCGATCCGAAATATATTCTTAACCCGGGGAAGATATTTTGAGGTTAGTTATTGGAAGATATTCGTAGCACGAATGAGAACAGCGATATAACCATGATAAAATCTGAAATGAGTATTCGGGTACTTTACGCTCATACTGATAAAATGGGCATAGTAAACAACGGGCGGTACCTTGAGTATTTCGAAGCGGGCAGGAATACACTTCTGCGTGAACTTGGCTATCCGTATACTGAGCTTGAGAAGTCACATTACGGACTCCCCGTAATAGAGGCACATGCCAATTATATATCCACTGCAGTTTACGATGATATTGTTGTAGTTAAAGCATTTCTAAAGCAAATGCCGACGGTTAAAGTAAAGATCGAATACGAACTTTATGTTGGAAACAGACTGATAGTAACGGGTTACACGATACATTCTTTCATAAACATGGCAACAATGAAACCGGCCCGGCCGCCCAAAGATTTCGTTGAGCTGATGAAAGGTAAATTTTGAACTGGTAATTGACTGAAGCCGAAAAATATAAAGATCTTGTCTGTCCGATAGGCAAACATCCGCTTGTTTATGACGGAGGGAATTTAGTTTGCCCTAACTGCAGTGCAAAATTCCCTGTGAATGATGGTATTCCAAACCTGATAATCGATGATGCGGTGCTTCCCGCCGGCATTGACTCATATGAAGAGCTTAAATGCTTCAAAGAAACGGAAGCCGGAAAATGACACTCAACGGGTATTACAGGAAATACGATAATGAGATCAACCGGGCAATATCATCTGCGCTGAGCGAGGACAGGATCAAAAATGATCTTACAACAAAACTCCTCTTAAGCGGAAAAGAAGGCAAAGAGCTTAGAAACGCAGAGCTCTGGTGTAAAGAGGATTGTGTACTTGCCGGAATTGAAATATTCACCAGGGTTTACAGGCAAATAGATAAAAATGTTCGTTTCAAAACGTATTACAAAGACGGCTCTAAGCTTATAAAAGGCACAAAGGTGCTGGACCTCAGGGCATCAGTCAAAACTCTTTTGACCGGTGAAAGGACTGCTCTGAATTTTCTGCAGAGGATGAGCGGAATAGCGACTTTAACAAATTCGTTTGTAAAACAGCTAAAGTTCAGAAATTCAAAAATCCTCCATACAAGGAAAACAACTCCCAATTTCCGCGTGTTTGAGGCTGCAGCGGTCAAATCCGGCGGTGGTGAGTTCCACAGGTTTAGCCTGGCATCAAGTGTAATGATAAAAGATAACCATATCGTTTCACTGGGCGGAATAGAAGAAGTCCTTAGATCTCTTAGAAAGAAAAATCTTTCCTTGCAAGAGAAACAAAAACTCGAAATTGAAGTAAAAGGATTTAAAGAGCTTAAAACTGTAATAAAACTGGGTAAAGGACTGGTGAAGGTTGTAATGCTTGATAATTTTCAGGCGGCAGAGATTGAAAAAGCTGTAAGGACCCTCAAAAGAAGCGGCTTTCAGATAGAGGTCTCGGGCGGCATAAATACCAGTAATTTCGGCAAATATCAACAAAAAGGGATAGATTACTATTCCATCGGTGCGCTTACCCATTCTTACAAATCCTGTGATTTTTCGCTCGATTTCTGATTTTAAGAGATATTCATTATTGATTATTTCTCAAAAAATGTATAATTTTGGTTTAATTTCACGTCTGTTTCACGCAACTCAGGGTTTTCACACAATTAACTAACTTTTCTAAAGGAGAAAAAAATGTTATTAAACAACAACAAATTGAAGCTGATTATTGCTTTGATGGTCATGTTTGCCGTGGGCTACATCTGCAGCTCCGATAAGGATGACAAGAAGGAAGACAAGAAAGAAGATACGAAGAAAGAGGACACAAAGAAAGAAGATACTAAGAAAGAGGAAACCAAGGAAGAAACAAAATCATCAAGCGACGTTACGCTTTATTTCTGTGAAGAATATACCGGCGGCAAAGAGATCGGAAGATCTGATGAGTTCGTTATCGGAAAGAACGGCGGATACTTTACCTGTATGATCGATATGAGAGGAACCGGCAAAACAATCGGCGTTGGCAAACTTGAGCTAAGGATTACAAAGCTTGGAGGCAGCGAAAAGATCATAGCAACGGAAAAGTTTGACGTTCAGCCTGACTGGGATTATATCTTTTTTGATAAATTCCACACATTTTACTCAGCAGGTGATTACAAAGTGACTGCTTTAAAACCCGATGGAACTCCGGTTGCATCAGGCGAAGTAAAGATCTCTATGAGATAACGGTAATTCAATAATTGAAAGGTTAAATAAACTAAAAAGATGAAAAAAATATTATCATTAACAATTCTGGCGCTGGCATTTATAGCGCTTAGCCAAAGTGCAAATGCCCAGTCAATATATTTTTGTGAGGATGTTACCGGAGACGGTTACCCGATCACTGAAAGCAGTGTATTCAATATCGGCCGTGACGGCGGTTACCTGAATGTGCTTGTAAGGCTTCCGTATGAAGTTGCATGCCGCTCGGTGAGGTTTGAAATTTACCGCAACGGTGAGTACGATAATACGATCTACATGGATACCGAAAAAAGCTGGGTGTGGTTCTACAAACAGATCACATTTTACAAATCAGGCAATTTCTCGGTTTATGTTTATGACTGCTTTGATTACATGCTGACCTCGGGCAGTGTGAAAATACAGTTCAGATAGCAGAGAATCATTTTTGGTTTGATAAAGGGCAGCTGTTTGGCTGCCTTTTTTTTGTGGGTAAAAATGGAATTCACCTTTTGCTGCCCTCTATTACTTTGCTTAAAGGTTGGCACTGCATTTTGTTAAACCATTGGGTATATTTGTAGCTAAATATGAAGAAAATCGGAAATTATAACAGGATTCTTGTGACTTCGGCGCTGACCTATGCCAACGGCCATACGCATTTGGGGCATATTGCGGGCTCAATTCTGCCGGCCGATATGTACGTGCGGTATTTGAGGCTCGCAGGATACGACGTGATCTACATTTGCGGCTCTGATGAGTACGGTACAGCTATAGAAATGTCCGCAATCAAGGAAGGCATCACTCCGGAGACTATTATAGATAAGTACCACTTTGCGAACAAGAAAGCTTATGAAGATCTGGGTATGTCGTTTGATATATACTCGCGGACTTCGACGGAATATCACAGGAAAGCCTCTCAGGACTTCTTCCTGAATCTCTATAACAAGGGTTTGCTCTCCCAACGGACAGAAAAACAACTTTACTCCGAAAAAGAAGGACGTTTCCTCGCCGATAGGTTTGTTATCGGCACCTGCCCTATTTGCGGATTTGAAGAAGCTACGGGAGATGAATGTGAAAACTGCGGAAGCTCGCTTTCTCCGCTTGAACTCAAGAAGCCGCGATCTAAAATTACCGGTGATACTCCCGTTGTAAAGGAATCTACCCATTATTACTTTCCGCTTGCTTCCTACCAGGACAAGCTGAAAGAGTGGATTGAATCCAAAACCGACTGGAAGCCTAATGTTGTGAACTATTGTAAGGGCTGGTTTAAAACGGGATTGAAAGACAGGGCAATTACACGCGATCTCGATTGGGGAATTCCAGTGCCTGTTGAGGGTAATGATGGCAAGGTAATATATGTTTGGTTCGAAGCGCCGATAGGGTATATTTCAAACACTATTGAGCTTTTTGAGGGCAGGGGAACACCGGATAAATGGAAGGACTACTGGCAGAAAGAGGATACTAAACTTGTTCATTTTCTGGGGAAAGATAATATAATATTTCACGCGATATTTTTCCCTGCAATGCTCATGGCGCATGGTGATTACGTTTTGGCTGATAATGTTCCCGCAAATGAATTCATGAACCTTGAAGGCTCAAAGCAGTCTAAAAGCAAGGGCCACGCAATTTATGTGAAAGATGTTTTGACGAAATTCAATCCTGACTCCATACGCTATGCCATAGCAAGCAACATGCCTGAAAATAAGGATACAGATTTTTATTTTGAAGACCTTCAGGCAAAGAATAATAATGAGCTTGGTGCAATTCTGGGTAATTTTGTTAACCGCACATTTGTCTTCTGTGAAAAGTACTTTGAAGGAAAAGTCCCTGAATCAGGCAAGTTTGAAGAAATTGACAGTAATATTACAGGCAGCCTTATATCATATACTCAGAGGATTGCATCTTACTACGAAAATTACAAATTTAAGGATGCACTTTCCGAAACAATGAACCTGGTAAGGGATGCCAATAAATACTTTAACGATACTGAGCCGTGGAAGGCAGTGAAAGAAAGCAAAGAACGGTGCGGTACTATCATCAATATCTGTTTGCAGCTTTGCCACACTTTCGCAATACTATTCAATCCGGTTCTTCCGTTTACTTCAGAGAAGATCCTGAAGATGATTGGCACAGGCAAAGAGAATTTTTCGTGGGATAGGGCTTCGGAGCTTTGCCTGAAAAGCGGGCACGTACTTAACAAGCCGGAGATACTGTTCACAAAGATCGAAGATTCAGAGATCGAATTCTGAAATTTGAAATTATCTATTAAAGAAAAATCTTAACAGACCTATTAATGAACGATAATTATTCATATCAATTCGGCAAGAAGGTGTACGACCTCAGCTCAAGAACCCATGTTATGGGAGTGCTGAATGTTACTCCTGACTCGTTTTCTGACGGCGGTAAATTCATGGATGCAGATAAGGCCATAAGCCACGCTCTCAGGATGCAGGATGAAGGCGCCGATTTTATCGATATAGGCGGGCAATCAACGCGGCCCGGCTCTGAAGAAGTCTCACTTGATGATGAGATGAAGAGAGTGATTCCTGTGATTAAGGCATTACAGGGAAAACTTACCGTACCCATTTCAATAGATACTTATCGTTCAGAAGTTGCCGGTGAAGCGCTTAAAAACGGAGCTGTTATAGTGAATGATATCAGTGCCTTTAATTTTGATAAAGACATGGCAGCGGTAATTGCTTCGCATAATGCATCGGCAATTGTGATGCATATAAAAGGTACACCCAAAGATATGCAGAAGGATCCAGTTTATGATGATATCATTGCCGAGCTTATTCAGTATTTCGAAAACACTGCATGGAAAGCAAACGTTGCCGGGATCAAACAGATCATAATCGATCCGGGTATTGGGTTCGGCAAGACAGTTGATCACAATCTTCAGATATTAAAACATCTTTCAGAATTCAAAAGGCTTGATTCACCTATAATGATAGGCGTATCAAGAAAAAGCCTAATTGCAAAGATCCTCGGTAACGAAGATGTTAATGACCGGCATGAAGGTACGATTACTTTGAATACAATTGCAGTATTAAATGGCTCCCACATAATAAGAGTGCACGATGTAAAGGAGGGAGTCAGGACAGCAAGGATACTTGACGCGTACCGTAAATCCGTGTAGTCAGGCACTACTTTCGCTCCATATTTGAACACGGTAGAGCGCCGTTATTGAGCATCTTTTTATTGAATTCACACCGGAATCCTTAATTTTTTTTCTTCTCACTAAAATCGCCATTTCGTTTAATATCACCAAACAAGCTATGCCCATCTATTGTTAAAACAGAAATTATAGATTATGTTTACAATAGTCAGTTAGTATTTTCAGGTATACAATATAGTAATTTCAGGTAACTGTAAGTAACAATAATGGAATTTCTTAAAGGGGAGAAGTTTTATGCTGAAATCGATACCGCTTCTTGTACTATTCATACTGATCCCGCTTAGGGTAATATCTCAAGTCGGCTGGTATACTCAGCCAAGCGGAACTGGCAACAATTTGAATGGTGTATATTTTGCAGATAACAACACCGGCATAGTTGCTGGCCAGTCCGGCACGATCTTAAGAACAACAAACGGCGGTACTAACTGGTATTCCATTCCAAGCGGTACAGGTGTACATCTTTTCGGAGTATTTTTTATTAACTCGCCGACCGGTTGGGTAGTTGGTGATGTAGGTTACATCATGAAGACGACCAATGGCGGTCTGAATTGGACATCTCAATCAAGCGGAGTTGGATATCAGCTTCGCTCCGTAAGTTTCAGGAATGCGCTGACAGGCTATGTGGCAGGATGGTATGGTACATTTTTAAGAACTACAAACGGCGGAACAACATGGGTTTCTTTTAGTACAGGAATAACCACAAACCTTAACTGTGTTTCATTCATGGATGCCAATATCGGATTTGCAGCCGGTCAGTTCGGCAAAGTTATAAGAACAACAAACGGCGGCGTAAACTGGGTCGAGATCTCAAGTGGAACATCTGCTCAAATTGAACAGGTAGTTTTCACAGGTCCTAACCAGGCAACGATCCTGGGCGAAAGCGGTATTATCCGTAAGACAACCAATCTTGGTGCAAACTGGGTAACTCAATCCAGCGGCACAGGAAATTGGCTCAACGGAATGAATGTGAAGCAGAATAATTTCTTTATAATAGTAGGTGATTACGGAACTATAAGGAAGACATCAAACGGGGGAACGAACTGGTATCAGCAGGCAAGCAATACAGGGAATTTATTGAAGGCAGTATCTTTTATTGATACGAACACCGGGTGGGCAGTTGGAATTAATGGCACAATTATCAAAACAACCACAGGGGGATGGGTCCTGCCCGGTACGCCTTCACTTACGTCTCCTGCCAATGGTACTACCTGCTTTTCTATGACGGGAACATTGAATTGGAATGATATCTTCCCGCCGATAACGAATTTCAGGATTCAGGTTTCAACAGGCAACACTTTTACAACGAATATCATCGACCAGTCCGGAATTGGGGTATCAGAATATGTTTTGAGCAATCAGCTGGCATATAACACACTTTATTACTGGCGAGTGAGAGCAACTAACCAGGTAGGTGATGGTCCGTGGTCCAGTATAAGGGATTTCAGGACTACTACGCCGATGCCGCAGGTGCCCGGTCTGATCTCTCCTGCTGACAATGCGGCGACCAATCAAACTCCCCAGTTGAGATGGGATACAATAACCACAGCAAGCTCATACAGGTGCCGGATTGCTACTGATACCGGCTTCACTAACCTTGTGCTTGATTCAAACGGAATAGTGAACAGGTATCTTAATGTTCCCGCAGGCAGGCTGCAGGTTAATACAAGGTATTACTGGAAAGTTTATGCCGGGAATTCATGTAACACAAGTGCTTACTCCCTCAGGAGGAGTTTCATTACCAGCCTTACAGGCGTAATTCAAAACAGCACAGAAATTCCTGCCGTGTATGAACTCTATGCTAATTATCCGAATCCATTCAATCCGATGACAATCATAGATTTTGATCTGCCCGAGGACTCAAGAGTAATGATAACGATTTACAATGCAATAGGAGAACAGGTAAACACACCTGTGAACACAGAACTTTCTGCAGGAAGATACTCTGTTGACTGGGATGGGGCAAATACAGCAAGCGGATTATACTTCTACAGGATAGAAGCCCTCAGCAATACGGCGTCGGGAAAGAGTTTCGTGAAAACGAGAAAAATGCTTTTAATAAAATAAGCTATATTCATTAAATCATAATGAAAAAGGGGGAAGTAAAATGAAAAAGAGAATATTATTTTCGGCACTGCTGATGCTGATAATTTCGTCTGTTTCATTTGGAGAAGTTGTTTCAAGGGTTATGACATACAATGGTCCGGGCGGTCAGGTTGATAAATGCACGGGAATAGTCCAGGATAACCTGGGGCGAGTTTACGCCACGGGTGTCAGCTGGGGCGGCACTAACACTAAGGAGGATTTTGCTACTATCAAGTTTGGTGAAGATGGCGACTTCCTTTGGGTTTCAAGATATGACGGACCTGGACATAATCTGGATTATGCATCAGCAATTGCGATAGATAATCTAGGGAATGTTTATGTAACAGGTTGGAGCAGGTCCGGAAGCTCACTTGGAACTGAAGACTATGTTACAATAAAGTACAATACAAATGGCCAGCAGGTTTGGGTAAGAAGGTATGATGGCGCTGTTGGAAATGACTGCTACTATTATGATTATGCCAGAGCAATTTTGGTTGATGCTCAGGGAAATGTATATGTAACCGGACAGAGCTGGGGAAATGATTGCTTGAGAGATGATTACCTGACTTTAAAGTACAACTCAAGCGGTGCATTGCAGTGGGCAAAAAGATACAACGGTCCATCCAGCAAAGAGGATATTGCATATTCACTTTCGATGGATGGTTCGGGGAATGTTTACGTAACCGGAACCAGCTATATGAATAACAAGGGCTATGATATGCTGACTGTTAAGTATAACGGCGCAGGTACTCAGCTGTGGACAGCAAGATATGATGGTCCTGTATCATCAAATGACGGCGCTTCTGAAGTGAAAGCAGACCTATCGGGCAATGTTTATATCACGGGCTACAGTTATGGCGGGACAATGAAGCTTGATTATGCAACTATCAAATACAACACTTCCGGTACACAGCAATGGATAAAAAGATTCAACGGAGAGGCAAATGATACCGACTGTGCAACATCTATTGACCTGGATATTTACAACAATGTATACGTAACGGGGTACAGCAAAAGCCTGCCAACAGGAACGTCACCCGGAAAATATGATTACTACACTTTGAAATATGCAAATGGCGATGGAGCGGTCATGTGGCAGAACAAGTATGATGCAGGTTCAACAGATAAAGCCTGGGATATAAGAGTTGTGAGCAAAAGCTGCGCTATAAGCGGTCCGCAGGGAGATATTCCCTGCTGGGACATTGATGTTTATGTAACCGGCGAAAGCATCGGGACGGGTACGTCGAATGATTTTGTGACAATCCGTTATACAGAATTTGGAATAACCAAGTGGACAAACCGTTTCAACGGTCCGGCAAACGGAAGTGATGCAGCATACAGTGTTTCTTCAAATAATGGTTATCCGATAATTTATGCTGCAGGTTCTTTCGGGAATGATTACGGAATAATCGGCATAACTGAAGTTCGTCTGCGGGATAACAACATCAGCGGGATCTCCAATAGTTATCCAAATCCTTTCAATCCTGAAACGAATATCAGTTTCATGGTTGCAAAGGAATCAAATGTTCAGATCGTTATTTATGATCTGCTTGGCAGAACGGTTGCAACTCTTCTGGATAAAAAGATGGGAGAGGGACTGCATGAGGTTACGTGGAATGCATCAGAGCATAACAGCGGCGTGTATTTCTACAGGATAAAGACTGATTATGCATCGGAAACGAAAAAACTGATCTTAGTAAAGTAGATGTTTTAACATTGAATACCTCCGATTGAATTTTCCCCAACGGTAGAGGGGAAAGCTCTTCGAATAGGCGCCTCAGGGTTAAGGGGCGCCTTTGTTTTTTATACCAATCTAAAGACTACAAAAGTTAATTAATTTTTGTTATATTTGTTAAATTTTCAACAAAAAGAGCGTTATTTCTCATATTTTTAGCCCGCAAAATGGCAATTAAGATAAATATTGGGTCGCTTAACGATGGCGGCCAGATGCTGGAGCTAGAAACTGATGCAAAAGAGCTTGGTATTGATGATGGTGTGCTTAAAGGGCAAATTGAGCTGAAGCTTGAGCTCTTTAAGACAGTACATCAGCTGGATGTTAAAGTCAGCATATCAGGTGAGCTTAAACTTGTATGCGATAGGTGCCTGGAGGATTTCAGCAAAGGCTTTCAGACACAGTTTGAACTTGTTTATGTTCAGAAGGCCGCAAGAGAAGAAGAGATCAATGAGGATTACATACGGACATACAGCCCTCATATGAAATCGGTTGATATTACTGAAGATATAAAAGAATCAATAATCCTTGCTATACCGATGAAGAAACTGCCGTCGGAAAATCCGGATGGTTCTTGCTCCTGGTGCGGCAAAACGAAAGATTACTGGAGCAGTATCATTATCGATGAGGAAGAACTTGAGGATAGGGATTAGGTCCCTTAAAAGCCGATCAGATTTTTGAAGATAAAAGAATAAGAAAAATAATTTAGAGGAAACAAAGTGCCAAATCCAAAACGCAAACACTCAAAAACCCGCGGAAGAAAAAGAAGAACACATTACAAAGCAACCGTGCCTAACACTATGTCTTGCCCTAACTGCGGCGAAACAAAGCTTATGCACAGAGTCTGCCCCAGCTGCGGATTCTATGACGGCCGTTCAATAGTCATTCCCAGGAAATAATTAACCCAAATACATTGAGCCAAGGGACTAAGGATACGATCACTATATCCCTGGATGCTATGGGTGGTGATAATGCTCCGGCTAGTGAAGTTGCAGGTGCTGTAGAAACTGTTCTCTCACATGACGGCATCAATGTTATTTTAGTTGGAGACGAAGGGAAAATTTCCGGCGAGCTTAAGAAGTTTTCCTTTGATAATTCCCGTATCAGGATACATCATGCCCCTGACGTTATTGAAATGCATGAAAGTCCTGCCGATGCAATAAGAAAGAAACCCAATTCATCTCTTGTAGTGGGCCTGAAGCTTTGCCGCTCAGGCGAATCAAACGGTTACATTAGTGCCGGCAATACCGGTGCTGTGATGGCTGCATCTTTATTTACTCTTGGCAGAATTGCAAACATATCGCGCCCTACTATCGGCTCTAGATTTCCCACTGAAAAAGGCATAACAATAGTATTTGACGTTGGAGCAAATGTAGACTGCAAGCCTGTGAACCTGCTTGAGTTTGCTGTAATGGGTTCGGTATATGCAGACCACATTTACGGTATAGATGATCCAACCATCGGTCTGCTAAGCGTAGGAGAAGAGAAATCAAAAGGGGATACATTAACGGTAGAGGCACACGAGCTGCTTGAAAAAAGCGGACTGAACTTTGTTGGGAATGTTGAAGGACGCGATATCCTGAAAGGCAGCATACATGTAATTGTTTGCGATGGCTTTGTGGGAAATGTAGTTTTGAAGTTTGCTGAAGGTGTGCTTGGAATTCTCAAGTCCAAATTTAAAGATTATGCAGAACAGGGGATAACCCGGAAGATCAAAGCCGGTATGGCTTACGGCACTTTGAAAACTGTTCTGAAGGATTTTGATTATCAGGAGTACGGCGGCGTTCCGCTGCTTGGAGTTAACGGTGTATCGATAATCGGGCACGGAAGGTCATCACCAAAGGCTATTGTGAATATGATATTAAGGGCAGAACAAACGGCAAGGGCAAAGATCAATGATATTATAGCAGCAAAAATAAAAAACATTAAGGAATTTGTTCCCGGAACATTATAGGAAATTATTGAGATGAAAAAAACGAGAGCGGCAATTACATCTGTTGGGCATTACGTTCCTGAAAATGTATTGACCAATAAAGACCTGGAAAAGATCGTTGAAACGAACGATGAATGGATAAAAACCCGTACCGGAATCAGCGAAAGGAGGATATTGATAAACGGGCAGGCTACATCATTTATGGCAGAACAGGCTATTAACATGATGCTGGAGCGAAGAGGCATCAAAGCTGATGAGCTTGACCTGATATTAGTAGGTACCGTTACACCAGATATGCTTTTTCCTTCTACAGCATGCATTATTCAGGATAAGATAGGTGCTACTAAGGCTTGGGGATTTGACGTGCTTGCGGCATGCTCAGGTTTTATTTTTACGCTTGTTGCAGGTATGCAGTTCATAGAAAGCGGATTGTACAAAAAGGTTCTGGTCGTAGGTGCAGATAAAATGTCAACCATTACGAATTATAAGGATAGAAACACCTGCATTCTGTTTGGCGATGGAGCCGGCTGTGTGCTGCTGGAGCCGTCCGATGATCCTGAATACGGAATACTCGATCACATTATGCGTGTTGACGGCAAAGGCGGAAAGTATCTGAATATGCTGGGAGGCGGAAGCCTAAATCCCCCTTCACACGATACAGTTGATAAAGACTGGCATTATGTTTATCAGGAAGGCAGGGCGGTTTATAAAGATGCTGTAAAGGGCATGGCCGATATTTCTCATGAAATAATGACGAAGAATAATCTGACATCTGAAGACATTTCGTACCTTGTGCCGCATCAGGCGAATATGAGAATTCTGACCGCCTGCGCCGACAGGATGGGACTTTCGCATGATAAAGTAATGGTGAATATTCACAAATATGGCAATACAACAGCAGCAACTATTCCGCTATGCTTAAGCGAGTATTGGGCTGAGGGCAAGATCAAAAAGGGTGATAACCTTGTACTTGCAAGTTTTGGCGCTGGATACACATGGGGTTCAATATTAGTCAAGTGGGCTTATTAGGAGTGTTAGCTGGGGTAACAGGAAGACCTTGCCAAGCTAATTGAAGCGACTTAAATTTTGTGAACATTTTTTTACATCAATTTACTGTTTAGCTGTTTCATTTTCCTTAGGAGTTGATTATTTTTACAAAACCAAATAAGGAAAATGAAAAGACATTCATTTGCTCTGTTTCTCTCATTTCTTCTTTGCTCAATATCAGTAACTACACAAACCCTTTCAGATGTAATTGAAATAAGGACATTTTCCAGCGAAACGGGATACGGTTTAATACCGGATTATATTCAAATTATTGATACACGTGACAATAGTAAGACCTTTATTTATCAAGAACAGGATAACACCGTATCTGCTGAACTTCCTAACGGCTCCTATTTGCTTTCGCTTTCTAAGAACGGCTATAAGTCCTGTCAAACGAGCTTTGCACTAAGCGGCAGCAGTATCAAATACGATATCTTCCTTGATCCGGTACAAACCGATCCGTTGCTTTCTGCCGCCAGGATCAAAAGCCTGTTGAATTCTAATTCCTGCCTGCTGTTAGGATATGTAGTAGATGACGAAACCGGCGAAGGGCTTGCTTCGGTTGATCTGCTTGATGGCTCAAACAAAGTGCTGGCGAGGACCAATTCACGGGGATATTTTGAATGTCTCGTTCCGGCAAGCTGCGATCTAAGGACATTCTTTAACCTGCAATTCTCTAAGCTGCCTTTTGAAACAGAAGAATACAGGAACTTCGAAGTGTTTCCTAATACCGATTATGCGTTTAGAGTCAGGCTCAAAAAGAAGGCTGTAGTTAAACCCATGGACCACATGCCGCTCCTTAGTGAACCATGCGTTGACTGCGGTAACCAGCAGTCTGTTACAGATGCTGCCGTTACCGGATTTGTGCTTCCGCTCAATATCAGGGTCGGAAGAAACTGCACCGGCACGAACTGTACTTATGCAGAGGTATACTCGCTTGAGACTTACTGCAAATATGTGCTTCCGGCGGAAATTTATGCTTGCTGGGGTAATTTAAGCGGTGGAATGAATTCCCTGCAGGCCTGCGCTGTGGCCGTGAGGAGCTATGGAATGTATTATGTTTATAATCCCATAAACGCGGGATTATATGATATATGTGATAATACTTACTGCCAGTATATGGGAAGCGTGACATCAACAAACACCAGCAATGCCGTTGATAATACGGCAGGATACATACTCATTAATTCGTCCGGAGTTGTGCGTTCGGAGTATTCCGCAGAAAATAATAATAAAGGGTGCGGCAACGGCTATTCCGGTACCGGTTCAACATGGCCCTGCATTTATGACCCTGTATGCACAAATTTTGCCTCTAACGGGCACGGCAGGGGGTTATGCCAATGGGGAACAGTAAGATGGGCTACAGGCAGGATAATAACTACATCAAGTCCATGCAGTCAGGGGAATGCTCATTCTTTCGGTACAAAGACCTGGCTGGAGATACTGAATCATTATTACAGTGTTTCACCAAATAACTGGACTGTAACCATGGGGACGAAAGCAGTAATAAATACTTCAAATTCAGTACCTGCTAATACAAATCCATGCGCTCAGATAACAATCTCGAACAGTGTGAATTCAAATAATACGGTGAGCCTGATGCTGGGTGCTTCAATTGCGCCGGCAGGCAGCGGAAACTGGATCTCTGATCCCGCACGGGATGTTAAACTGACTTTCAGCCAGGGAACGGCAAACTATAACAGGAACTTTGTTATTCCGTGTAATACACAATCCGGGCCCTATGACCTGCTGACTGCGCTTTGGTATGATAAGAATAATAACAATTTGATTGATGGTAGTGATTTCGTGGTCAGCAGCAAGTTAACCCCGAACGCGCTTACAATTTCACCGATTGGCATCAGTATCATAAGCACAGAGATTCCCAAAGAGTTTGCTCTTTTCAATAACATCCCGAATCCGTTTAATCCCGTAACTAAGATAAGGTTTGATATTCCTAAATTGAGAGGAGTATCCGAGGGTCGGGGTGTGTTTACAAGAATTGTAATTTATGATCTATCAGGGAAAGTTATAGATATTGCAGTCAATAAGCGACTCACCCCGGGCAGATATGAAGTAGATTGGGATGGGACAAAATTCGCAAGTGGAGTTTATTTTTACAGGCTGGAGACTGAGATGTACGCAGAGACAAAAAAAATGATATTAGTGAAGTAATCATAATTGAGTTCAAAAAAATAGAGGGTAATTAAATGAACAAATCACGGTCTTATAAATTCACAATGCTTTTATTAGTTTTCATTGCAGGGATAATGTTTAGTCTGACGTCGAATGTTTTTTCGCAGAAGAAATACGACGTCAAGATGTTAATGAACGAAAAGGTATTGTTCAAAGATTGTGTTCTTGACGGGGCTAAATTGTTTGTTTCGCTTGAAGAGCTGGCACTTAAAATTGACGGTTCGGTATCAATTGTGGCACCGTATAAGCTTGGTCCGTACTTCAAATTTAGAGGGACAAAAATATCACTGATTAAAACCGGATCGGGCAGCTACGCAGAGCTTAACGTAAAGAATACCGGAGTTCTTTCTTCTGATGTAAAAATAATAGTTTTAGGCGGAGATGTAGGACATGCTTTTATACCATTTGAAGAATTTGTATTGGCTGTTAACGGCACTTCTAAGTATGATGAAACAACAGGCATCTACGGTGTGACTGTGGGCGGATGCGGTGCATGTCTGATTGACGAACAGTGAGGGTTGAATGTGTGAAATTATTGTCAGGGAACGGCCGAAACCGTTCCCTGATTTAATATTACGCTCCTACCAGTTTTTTATAATCCTCAGGAGAGATCAGGCTATCCAGATCACCCATATTCGATATCTCTATCTTCACAAGCCATCCTGCGCCATAAGGATCCTGGTTAACACTTGCGGGATTATCGTTCACCGCGGTATTGAATTCTGAGATCTTGCCCGAAACAGGTGAATACATATCCGATACTGTCTTTACCGCTTCAACAGTGCCGAAAATATCTCCCTGAGCAACATCATTGCCAACAGTTGTAACATCAACGTAAATTATGTCACCAAGCTCGCCCTGCGCATAATCGGTTAATCCAACAGTGCCCGTTTTGCCTTCAACTCTTATCCATTCATGCTCTTTTGTGTACTTTAAATCATTTGGAATGTTCATTTCAATATTGTTTAAATTGCGAATTATTAATTGTTTACAAATTACTATTTGATCCTTTTTATTACCACTACTGTTTTGT
>JAUQWS010000134.1 GCA_030835025.1 Ignavibacteria bacterium
TCAAGTTTATTGAGAAGATAGAAGTGTAAACAGACCTGCCAGGTTTTAAAAACCTGGCAGGTCTTATTCTTTAATAATATGGAAGATTTTAAATTAATAGCTGTAAAGTGCAAGTCATGCGATAGCGGCTTAACGGTCGAAATGAATGACAGCATAGTGTATTGTTCAAGCTGCGGAAACGGCTGGGAAATAGTCAACGATGAGCTGGTTCCCATGGAAGTGAATTTTGCACAGCCATTGGTTAAAGGCGATGGCGAAATAGTTTACAAAGGGTTCTGGCTTGTGGACGCATATGTTAAGATACACTCCCGTGATTCCTCAGGCGGATGGATATCGAATCTATTCGGCGGAGCTAATAAGACAGAGGGAGACGTTCTTTTCTACGTTCCCGCATTCTGGATGCCGATTGAATCTGCAAAACAAATAGGTGTTGCATACACTACCAAGAACGCAGTACCTTCTCCTCAGAAATACAACGTTAAGATGACCGGTTTCAACTTCTCAAAGGAAGACGCGAAAAAAATCGCTGAATTCCTTTTCCTTTCAATAGAAGCGGAAAAGAATGATACAATGCGCAATATTAATTATGATCTAAATGTCAAAAACTACCGTGTTCTTGGCGTTCCCTTTTACAAACAGCCTAACGGCAGATTGAAAGACGCAGTGCTTGGGATCGAAGTAGCTTAAGCACTATTTACCGGCTTTCCTCCTCTACAGCATAACACATCCGGTCCGGATTATTCGTTTATCCGGATATTCCGGACATCTCTAAATAACTATTCGTAAGTATAAACAATGACCCAAAAAGAAAAAGCCGAACTTTTCCTGAAACTTCATCATGATAAAGAAGTCTTAGTGATCATGAACTCATGGGATCCCGGAAGCTCTAAACTGATAGAGGCTTCCGGATTCAAAGCTATTGGCACAACAAGCATGGGAGTATCCGCATCTTTAGGCTATCCTGATTGCGAGGCCATACAATTTACTGAAATGCTTCAGGCTATCAAAAGAATAGCAGATAAGATCACTCTGCCTTTAACAGTTGATATTGAAGGCGGTTTTGGAAATTCCACAATGGAAATTGTGAAAAACATCAAACAGATCATAGAGACCGGGGTTGTTGGAATTAACTTAGAGGATAGCGTTAAGCTGAATCCGGAATTACTTGAAGTAGCCGAATTTATGGAGAGAATATCAGCGATCCGTAAATTATCAGATTCTCTTGGGATCCATTTAGTCATTAATGCACGAACTGATTCTTTCCTCACTTCATCGGGATCCGCTGATAGCCGCTTAGCGGAATCCATAAAACGCGGTAAACGATACATTGAAGCCGGAGCAGATTGTATTTTTGTGCCGAATGTTACCGATGCTAAGAGTATTTCGGAATTGGTTAAGGGAATTGCTGCTCCCGTAAATATTCTCGCAAATCCAACCAACGGAACGGCACTGCCCCCTGCATTAAAGGAACTGGAAGATATGGGCGTTGCGCGCCTGAGTGTGGGCTCCACGCTTATGAAATCAACTCTGACATTGATGAAAAAAGTGGCTGATGAAACTCAGCGAACGGGAACTTATAATAATTTGCTTGAAGCTGTTAGCCCGATAGAAGAAACCCTTAAAGCATATAAAATGGCAACAGATACTCCGGAAAATTAAATTTAGATCGTAACAATAATTGACTAAAAACCGCTTAGAAGCATTCAGTGACGGAGTCCTTGCAATTATTATTACCATTATGGTGCTTGAGCTTAAAGTACCTCACGGTACCGAACTATCTTCGCTGACCCCGGTAATCCCTTTTTTTGTGAGTTATGTGCTGAGCTTTATTTATCTCGGAATTTATTGGAACAACCATCACCACATGCTGCATACTGTAAAGAAAGTCAGCGGCGGGATACTGTGGGCTAACCTGCATTTGCTGTTCTGGCTCTCTTTGATACCCTTTGTAACTGGCTGGATGGCTGAGAATCATTTCGCTCCCATACCTGTTGCCTTGTACGGAGCTGATCTCCTTATGGCTGCGATATCTTATTTCATTCTTCAGACGCTTATTCTAAAAATACACGGAAGTGATTCTATACTTGCAAAGGCTTTGGGAAAAGACCTCAAAGGAAAGGCTTCCCCTATCTTATATGTAATAGCAATTATGATGGCATTCTTCAACGAATGGGTTTCCGGTGCGATCTATGTATTAGTAGCTCTCATTTGGCTTATACCTGATAGAAGGATAGAAAAGATAATGTACGGAGACAATTAACTGCCGGGTTTTTTCAACTGAAAGCTTTGGCTATCTCAACCCCTTTCATCAATTCTTATAAACATATTTTTACCTAGAAAAAGCTGGTTCTCACGGGAACAATTCATTTAGTTAAATGCTATAATGGTAATATCAAACTAAATCTCCAAGAATATGAGAAAATTCAGCGTTATTTTGCTCTTTTTAGGTCTGTACACATTTTCAGCCTGTTCACAGGAAAAATCACCATTTGTAAGCTTTGAAGATTACGATAAACTGATGGATGAGGTTAAGGAACACAGAAGCTCAAGGCTTGTCACTTTGCAGGAATTTGCGAAATTAGCAGGTGAAGAAGATGTAATCATACTGGATACCCGGTCAGACCAAATGTATAACAGCAAGCATATTAAAGGGGCAGTTCACCTGAATTTCTCTGATTTAACGGTGAATACCTTGGAAGAAATAATCCCTTCAACTGATACGAAGATACTCATATACTGCAACAATAATTTTGAGGATGACCAGAAGAATTTCCCGACAAAGATGTCATTGCCGCGAAAAGAAATAAAAGGCGGTGGAGATAAAGGCATTACACTTGCTTTGAATATTCCGACTTATATAAACCTGTATGGATATGGTTATAAGAATGTTTACGAGCTTAATGAACTCTTAAGTGTAAACGATCCGGGAATTGAATTTGAAGGAACATCTGTCAGTAAATAACTGATCTGCCGGTCATTCCAAAGTAGATCATTTTGATGACAGAATAATGATTTACTTTATGCTTACATTATATGTTACGGTATTCACGGGCGCATCTTTTTCCCATGACCTGGCATAATAGAACAATAACTTTACTGTCCCAGGAGCAACTGCTTTCAGGTGCCACACTTCCGCTCCGCCCTGTCCTGTCATAGCGTTATCAGGCAGGTCGTAATCCATTCCGGTAATAACTACCTGCGAATTATCTGAGATCATTCCAACCGACCACGAATAACCGGTTGACTGGTTTGATTCTAGCGAAACAGTAAAGTTCTCTCCAACTGCGGATTCAATATCTGTATCCTTTGCTGTGTAGGTTTTTTCCTGAGAAGTAACCGCACTAGTGAATAACAGAATAAGAAAAAGTATTTTGAGGTTTTTCATTTATGTATGATTAATTTATTTTATGTCCGATTGTTACTTCCAGTTTACCTCAGGATAGTAATGATCCAGTCCGATTTCCTTCATAAACTGAAGCGCAGCTATCAGCTGCAGTTTTACCCTGTCTTCAATTGCAAAACCGCGGTATGATTCAACAGTATATGACTTAATATTGAACTTCGAAACAAAATTATCCAGCGAACTGTACTCTCTGTATGAATAATAATGAGTGTGGTACCGGAAATCACCTTCCGGAATGTTCTTGTTCATATTATCTACTGCGCGTATCAACAGGTCTTCAAAAGGCTGAACACAAGAAATGACTATCTGCCCGTATGCTTTCTCAGGGTCGCTTAAAGCCTTAGGATTCCATTTTGTCCTTGCCTCATGCAGATTAATAATGAGATCTGGTTTAACAGAATCAACAAGCCACATGAATTCGTATGCCAGCCTGTATTCATAAGTATCAGATTGCAGGTCACCCGGGAACGCATGGTTAAAGTCAAGATTCACCTGCCGTTCATTAATATTGCATGCCTTGATGTTTGTTTTAGGAATTACGATCAGTGTACCGGAATAAAGATTCAGATACTTCACGATCGAATCGCATGCCATATAAGAGGCTATCTCGTCACCGTGAATACCTCCGTCAAGTATCATTACTGGACCGGGCTTTTTCCCTTTGAATACAAAATAAGGTGTCTCGTATTCATCGTTCAGCCCGAAATAATCCAGCTTAACAAATGTATACTGCCTTTTATCTTCAACGCTGCTCGTATCGCTGTAATAACTCTGCCCGTAAGCAGTTGTTACTATAGCCAGGATGAAAAGAATTTTCTTCAATAATTTTCAGATTAATTCACAAAAAACTCTTCAATTGTTGCAGCCATTAGTCAAAATCCAATGGCGAGGCCGTAACCGCGCCTATCGGAATGACCGAAATATACGTGATTTTTCCAATCTATCAAAATACCTTCAACCCTCCCAAAATCCGATATTTCTTTCATTTCATGTCCTTTTTCTCTCAGTTTCGCTAATACTTCATCATCAATAGCGCCATTTTCATACTGCACATACTCCGGCAGCCATTGGTGGTGGTAGCGGGGCTTGTCAATTGCCGAATCCAGCGACATCTTAAAATCTATCACATTCACTATTGCCTGGAAAACCGACGTAATAATCCTTCCCCCGCCCGGCGAGCCTACTATCATGAACGGGTTTCCGTCTTTAAGTATAATTGTGGGAGTCATTGAGCTCAGCATTCTTTTATTCGGTTCAATCGCATTTGCTTCATTGCCAACAAGCCCAAACATATTCGGCTCACCCGTCTTTGATGCAAAATCATCCATTTCATCGTTCAGCAAAAAACCCGCGCCATCAACAACAACTCCGGAACCGTATGTGTTATTTAGAGTAGTTGTAACGCTCACCATGTTTCCGTCCTTATCAATTACTGAATAATGCGTAGTCTGATCAGACTCTTTCTTGAATATCCCCGGTTTTATATCCCCGCTCAAAGTTGAATTTTCACCGATTTCTTTTCTTCTTTGGAGTGCGTAATCTTTGCTTATCAGTTCTTTTACCGGAACTCTCCAATAATCCGGGTCTCCAAGGTGTTCGCTTCTATCGGCGTAGACTCTTTTCATGCTTTCAAAAACAACATGTAGATAGTTTGAATAATCTTTAACACCGTAATATACCGAACTTCTGTCAGGAACCGGTTCATTTTCTGTTAAATTCAGAAGCTGAACAAGTGCAATGCCGCCGCTGCTTGGCGGACCCATGGAATAAACATCGTATCCTTTATAATTTGCCCGTACTACCTGCCTTTCAACCGGATTGTAGCTCAGGAGGTCCTGCTTAGATATGATTCCCCCGCCCAGTTGCATTTCTTTTTCAATCAGATCAGCTGTAATTCCTGCGTAAAATCCGTCCCTTCCGTGCACGCTGATAAGCTTCAGAGTATTAGCAAGGTCTTTCTGAATGAACTTCTCACCTGCAGAATATTTCAGACCGCTTTTTGTGAAAACTTTTTTTGTTGAAGGAAACTGGTTAAAATAATCATAAGTGCCATTTAAAGATTCCGCAAACCTGCTTTCAATTTCAAATCCGTTTTCGGCAAATTCAATTGCGGGAGCAAGTACTTCTTCCTTTTTCATAGTGCCGTATTTTTCAAGCGCATAAAGCAATCCCGCCACTGAGCCGGGTACGCCTGCCGATAAATGCCCTTCCTGGCTTTTTTCGGGAATAAAATTTCCAGCAGCATCAAGGAACATATTGCGTGTTGAAGCCAGCGGTGCTTTTTCGCGGTAGTCTATACTCGTAATGGTATCTTTGTTTCTGATAACCATAAAGCCGCCGCCTCCGATATTGCCTGCCTGGGGATAAGTGACAGCCAGTACGAATCCCATTGCAACGGCAGCATCTACAGCATTGCCTCCTTTTTGGAGTATTTCAATCCCAACCTGAGAAGCAAACCTGCTTGCTGAAGAAATCATTCCGTTATTACCGGAAACTTTCCCCGAGAAATTTACAGACTCTTTGCTTTTGGTTGTGGAACCGTTTAAGGGATTATTGATCTTTGAGGCATAGTACAGGAATAAGAGAATCAGTGGAATTGAAACGAGAAAACCAAGATTCTTTCGTATCATTTAGAAAAGTCTTAACCTTATTCCGTCTTTTTCGATTTTTCTAACCAGCTTGTTGATACTCAGCAGGGCTTTGTTTACATTTTCATACATCACATCTTCACTCAGCAGCTTGCCAACAGTAGAATTAGAATCACTTGCATTTATTACCAGCGCATTCAGATTGATTGTAAGGGAATCCAGCCTTGATGTCAGTGTTCTCACGTCTTCAAAAGTCTGTTTCAATTCCGGCTTGGTATCAATAACCGTATTATCAACATTTGTTGCAATATTGTTAAGCCTTCCCGCAAGTGAATTAAGACTGTTCCTTGTTTCCGACAGCATCAGGTTAAGATTCCTTGAAGCTACATTGAAGTTGCTTGCTGCGCCCTTTATGTTCGATTTCAGCCCGTCATCGCCAACTATACTGTTGATGTGATTTACAGTAGTGCTCATTTGAGTCATTGCAGTATCAAGTTTCTTGGTTATGAGCTTCACATCTTCGCCAACTTCGTTCATGGTCCCGATAAGTCCGACTATATCATTTGTCTTCGCTCCCACAAGCGGTCTTGTGATATCAGCTTCTTCTTTTGATACACCCGGCTTAATATAGATCTGCTTTCCGCTCATAAGCTCGATCATAGCAACCGATACATCATAATCTTTCTTAAGCGTTACATCTTTTGAAAGAGTGAATTCGACCTTCACGCTGTCGCCGGGGGCAAGCTCAATAGTTGTGACCTTTCCCTTGGAAACACCGTTAACACTTACAGGATCCCCTTCTTTAAGTCCGTTCACATCAGAAAAATATACGACTAGGTCGTTGGTTTCCAGACCGATCTTCATATCTTTAAGAAACGCAACGCCCCATAACAGAAGAATAATTGAAACAACAATTGAAATACCGACTTTAAGTAAAGTCTTCTTGTCCTTATCCATTATTTGAATATATCAACAATTTTATATTTTATCTTGCCGGCCGGAACATGAATTTCGACTTCTTCATTTTTCTTCCTTCCCAGCAATGATTTACCGATAGGTGAAGTCACAGATATCTTATCCTGGTCAAGATCTGCTTCTTCAGGTGATACCAGTTTATAGCAGAACTCTTCCTTTGTTTTAAGATCTTTAAGCTTAACATTATGCAGGATATAGATCTTATCGTTCGGCATGTCATCTGCCTTGATGATCTTCACTCTTGAAAGCATTTCTTCGTAACGCCCGATACGCATTTCAAGCTGTTCCTGCTGATGCTTTGCGGCATCATACTCAGCATTTTCGCTCAGATCGCCGTGAGCACGCGCTTCGGCGATCTTTTCCGCGATATCTTTTCTTCCTCTTATTTTCAGATCATTAAGCTCAGTTTCAAGCTCATGAAGCCTGTCCTTTGTAAGATATACAAATCCTTTGTTGTTTAAATCCATTTAGATTAATTCTCCTGATTTTTGTTGATTAACAGCAGATGTCCCAGTTTATCACGCTTTGTTTTTAAATATCTTTCGTTTATTGAGTTGGACTGGATCTCTATCGGCATTCTTCTTATTATTTCCAGTCCGTAGCCTTTCAATCCAACAACCTTTTTCGGATTATTGGTAAGCAATATCATCTTCCTTACGCCAAGGCTTCTTAGTATCTGTGCACCGATCCCGTAATCTCTAAGGTCTGCTTTGAAACCCAGTGCTTCATTTGCCTCCACAGTATCTTTGCCTTCTTCCTGCAGCTTATATGCTTTGAGCTTATTGGCAAGTCCTATTCCCCTGCCTTCCTGCCTCATGTAAAGCACTATCCCGTTCTTTTCGTGTTCAATTATTTTCAATGATTTTATCAGCTGATCCTGGCAATCACACCTCAATGAGCCTAGCAAGTCACCGGTTAAACATTCCGAATGAACTCTTACAAGTATTGGCTTGTCAGGGTCGATTTCTCCTTTTACAAGTGCCAAATGCTCTTTATGATCAAGCATGTTCCTGAACAAATGGAGCCTGAAAGTACCGTGCTTGGTTGGCAGGTTTACGTCTACAACTTTTTCTATCAGTATCTCTTTTTCAAGCCTGTAATTGATGAGGTCCTTAATGGTGATTATTTTAAGCTTATGTTTTCTGGCAAACTCAAGCAATTGCGGCACCCTTGCCATTTCTCCATCACCTTTAACGAGCTCGCACAATACACCTGCGGGGTAATGTCCTGCAAGCTTTGCAAGGTCAACTGCAGCTTCAGTATGTCCGGCTCTTCTTAATACTCCACCCTGAAAAGCTTTCAGCGGGAAAACATGCCCCGGCCTTGCAAGGTCCTCGGGTTTCGTCTTTTTGTTAACAAGAGAAAGTATCGTTTTGTTTCTGTCTGATGCAGATATACCCGTGCTTGTACCATGCAAATAATCAACGCTGACGGTAAAAGCTGTCTCGTGCAGTGCAGTATTGTACTGCGTCATCATATCCAGCTTAAGGTACTGCAGGCGCTCTTCTTCCATTGGCACGCAGATCACGCCGCTGGTATGTTTCACCAGAAAGTTTACCAGTGCAGGTGTTGATTTTTCCGCTGAATAAATAAGGTCGCCTTCGTTTTCCCTGTCTTCATCATCAACAACTATGATGCATTTGCCTTTTTTGAAATCCGCAATTGCAGATTGGATTGTGCTGAATTTGTACTTTTCTTTATGCGCTTTCATATAATAAAATGTGGCGATCTTATCACGCCACTGAAATTAATCCCGCCAGCCGGCGGGCAATTAGTGTTACTTATTTTTTCTTCTGCTGATCGGTCACTCCAACAATTGTACCGATAGCTGATTTTTCCATCTTGACCTTAACATTATCAGATATCTTGACAAGTACAGAATCATCTTCCATACCTTCAACTGTTCCGTGTATTCCGCCGGATGTTATGATCTTATCACCTTTTTTAACTCCCTCAAGCAATTTTGCTCTTTCCTTCTGTCTTTTCTGCTGCGGCCTTAAGATAAGGAAATAGAACACCAAAATGATAAGCAAAAACGGCAGCAATGAGCTGACAAGGCTGGCCATTCCGTCGCCCTGCTGCAATATGATAAATAATAAATTCAATTTAATACCTTCCTTAATTTAATGATATTTTAATATATACTGAAACTACTTGCTGTTTAGTGAATTGTATTTCTCTAAAAAACTCCTTTTATACTCCAAAAATCTTTGATCCTTTATCGCCTGCCTTGAATCTTCAACCAGTTTCATATAGAATCTGAGATTATGAATTGTTGCAAGCTGTGCCGCCAGCATTTCATCGCTTATGAACAGATGTCGTAAATATGCCGGAGTAAAATTCTTTGAGGTGTAGCTTTCAACTTCTTCATCGGGAGAGTCAAACCTGAGCCTGTTTTCCAGGTTCCTAAGCCGCAGCTTTCCCGTGCTTGTGAACATCGTACCGTTCCTTGCGTTCCGCGTCGGCATAACGCAGTCAAACATATCAACTCCTCTTTCGATCGCGTTCAGCAAGTCTTCGGGAGTTCCCACACCCATCAAATACCTGGGCTTGTTCTGAGGCATATATTCAATTGTATGCTCAACAATATCGTACATTACAGAATTTTCTTCACCAACGGCCAGTCCTCCGATCGCATACCCGTCAAAATCCATTTCTGCAAGTTCAAGTGCTGATGCTTTTCTCAGGTCGTTGAATGTAGAACCCTGTATGATCCCGAAAAGGAATTGCTTCTTTCCGTAACGCTCACCCGTTTTATCAAAATGATCTTTGCTTCTTTTTGCCCAGCGTGATGTGAGCGAAACTGATTCTTTGACCTTTTCATATTCAGCCGGATTTTCTAGGCACTCATCAAGCACCATCATAATGTCGGAACCTATCACTCTTTGAATATCTACTACCTTTTCCGGGGTGAACAAATGTGTACTGCCGTCCAAGTGAGATTTGAATTCGGCTCCTTCATCAGTAATTTTCCTTAAGGCTGATAAACTAAAAACCTGAAACCCGCCGCTATCTGTAAGTATAGGCTTGTTCCAGTTCATAAATTTGTGAAGCCCTCCGGCAGCTTCAAGTACTTCCGTGCAGGGCCTTAAGTAAAGATGATAAGTGTTGCCAAGTATTATTTTGGCTCCAATTTCATCCAGCTCTCTTTGCTCTATGGCTTTTACAGTTCCCTGTGTACCAACGGGCATAAAAATAGGAGTTTGGAAAGAACCGTGGTCCGTAGTAATTTCGCAAACTCTTGCCCTGGTTGTACTATCTTGAGAAAGAACATCAAAAAACATTACCTAACCACCATATTATTACAAAAATACTCAATTTTCTTAAGATAATCAATTTAATTCTCCGCGAGGAATAGTCCTTTTTATATCGGTTCTACGTAATATTGAGCCAAAAAGAAGACATTTCCATCCGGATCTTCGTACTCCAAAAACTTGTGAAAATTGGGAATATCAATTACTTCTCCGTAAGGCAGAATTCCTTTCGACTTGAGCACAGCAGCAAATGCATCAAGGTCTTCCGTTCTGAAAATCAGCGAAACACCCGTTTTGGCCTCTTCTGAAGGTTCTGTCCTTTCGCATCCGCCGAATACTGAGAGTCTTATCCCTCCGGCTGCAACTGCAAAGAAATTTCCCGCTTCTTCTAGCAATCTGAATCCAAGCTTGTTCACATAGAAATCCTTTGCCGCAGTAACGTCTGAAACGCGTATAACTGCATGCTGGCATTTAAGCTCCATTTGCAGGTTCCTTTCCAAACAGAATATATTTTTTACTGAGATAAAATTTAATCAACAACATCATCAGCAGAATTCCAATTACATCTGCCAGCCAGTCCTGCACTTCTGCAGAACGGTTCGGCACAAAATGCTGGTGAACTTCATCCGAAATTCCGTACGCAATGCATAAAGCTGCTGACCAAAGGTAAGGACTCATACTCAAGATATTACTTCTTTCCACGTGTATAAGCGAAATGTAACACATTGCCGCAAGGAGCCCGAAAACTCCGATATGTATCACCTTATCCAGCGCAATTATCTCGGTCTTAGGTATCTCAATTGCGGGAAAGCCGGATTGAATGAATATTGTAAGCGCCCAAGCAAGAACCGGGAAATGATATTTAAAAAATTTCTTCAGGCCAGTATTTGTGTTATTGCACGGGGCAGAAGTGATATAAGTTCCTGCTGGGTTGCAGTTTGCCTGTTACCGTTTTTCTCTGAATAGAAATCCGCAATGAGCCCATGCAAAAAGTTACCGCATATCATTGTCCTCTTAACATCTTTGGTCTGCGCAAATAAGGATACAAGTATACCTGAGAGTACATCACCTGAACCTGCTGATGCAAGGATCTCATTCCCTGTCGGATTTATGTATATCCCACCTGTTTTCAGGCAGGCAATTGAAGTTTCGGATTTCAATATCATATTAACGCCGTATCTTGCCGAAAATTCCCTTACAGCCAGGAATCTATCCGGAAGTATATCTTCCATTTTCAGATCACTCAGCTTTGAAAATTCTCCGATATGCGGAGTAAGTATTATTTCGCTCTTTGATCTCCTTTTCAGAAGTATCTCGGGCTCTTCAGCTATCAATGTAAGAGCGTCGGCATCAATTACAAGATTTTTTTCGCATCTATCAATCAACTCAAAAAGGAAATTCCTTGTCTCACGATTCAGGCTTAATCCGGGACCTATAAGAACTGCATCTGCTTTGCTGAGTTGCTTTGTTAATCTTTCGTAAGAAGAACCGGCAATGCTGCCGTCGGATGTTTCATCAAGTTCAGTTTTTATCACTTCAAGCAGCTTCCTGCTGAAATGCGATGAAATGGATTTTGGGATTGCAGCCATCACTGCTCCTGCACCTGAACTTAAAGCCGCAAGTGAGCTCATAATAACAGAGCCCGAAAGTCCCCTTGAACCGCCTAAAATGAGTACTTTGCCGTTGGTATACTTGTAAGATGTTTTTCTTCTTTTCGGGTAGCTTTGCTTTACATCAATTGCTGTGATATCATACTTTCCGTATGTATTATGCACGTTTAAGAGATCATCCGTAATCCCTATTGGTATTATTGTGATCTCGCCGCAATTTTCTTTTCCTTCACCGAAGAGCATTTCGGTCTTAATTGCGCCCATCGTAATTGTGTGGTCAGCCGAAACAATAGGGTTTATCTGCTCGCCGCTCATTAAACCTGAAGGTACATCAACTGAAATTACAGTTGATTTCCCTCTTTTTTTCCTGTTGATAAGATCAATTGCTTCGCTGAACTGTTTGCTCAGCTCACCTTTGATCCCGCTTCCCAAAATGGCGTCAATAAATAACAGCCTGCTGTTTCCGGCCGCTCTTCCGAATTTCGAATCTGCAGAAACAAGATCATCAAAATGAGTAAAACTAACAAAAGGTGAGTTCATTTTTTGGAGCGCGTTCAGATTTGTCAGGGCATCACCCTTGAACTCACTAAGTCCTGTCAGATAAACTACGTTGACAGATAATCCGTTTACCGCTAAATGACGTGCAATTACAAATCCGTCGCCGGCATTATTGCCTTTGCCGCAAAATATGTATGTCAGGCGATCTTCAATATCAGCAACAATAGTGCGAATTACATCGTATGCATTACGTCCGGCGTTTTCCATTAAAACTAAAGACGGAATTCCGTCTTTTTCTATAATGGTCTTTTCTGCTTCTCTTATTTCCCGGAATGTAAAGGCGGGTCTCATATTGAATTAAGAATTAACAATTATGGATTAAGAATTAATTTCACTTTTCATTTTCCTGAATGCTGCAGCAGGGTCATTTGCCCCGAAAACTGAATTGCCTGCTACAAAAACATCTACACCTGCAGTTCTGAGCATTTTGGCATTATCAGGTCCGATACCGCCGTCCATCTCAATGAATAATGCAGGATTAAGGTCTTTGCTCATTTGTTTCAGCTTCTTAGCCTTCTGAACCGATGTACCGATGAACTTCTGTCCGCCGAAACCGGGATTAACCGACATCAGCAGCACAAAATCTGCAAATGGCAGGATCTCATTAAGTACTTCAACGGGCGTCGCCGGATTTATCACAACCCCTGCCTTGCATCCCGCATCCTTTACCTGATTAACAAGCCTGTTCAGATGGTCCGTTGCTTCATAATGCACGCTTATCCAGTCAGCTCCCGATTTAGCAAATTTTTCTACGTACTTTTCAGGCTCAGAGATCATAAGGTGAACATCAAGCGTAACGTCGGTGATTGAGCGCATATCCTTTACCATTTTTGGACCGAATGTAATATTCGGAACAAAATGCCCGTCCATAACATCAAGATGAAGCATATCGGCGCCTGCTGCGGTGATAGCCTTCACTTCATCTTTGATCTTACTGAAATCTGCCGAAAGTATTGATGGAGCTATCCTTGGATCCATGGGTCAGAATTTTGTACCATCATCGGTCTTCTTATCGCCGTCTTTTTTGTCTTTTGGAACCGGTGTCGTCTTCTTATCCTTATCACTGGGCTTGGTTTTTATATCATCTTTTTTATCTGAGGGCTTTGTCTTCGGGTCAGTTTTCTTCTTATCTTCTTTCTTCACATCGTCTTTTGGGTCTTTTTTATCTTTATCCTCATCGGGTGCTATCTCTTCTTCTTTTTCTTTTAAACCGTCTTCTTCGCCTTCTATAACGAGCTTTTTCTTTACTTCGCGGTTAACAAAAATATCGATCCTTTGATTCTCTTTCGCCATCGAATTGGCCTTGGGATACTGGTCTATAACAGAATTAACCGGAACGTTTGTAGAAGGCTGGTAACTTATCTTGCCTACTGTAAGTTTATTGGCAGCAAGCAGCTTCTTGGCTTCTTCTATGTTCTTTCCGATGATATCAGGTACTTTTATATCGCCGGATTCCATTCCGGTTGAAATTATCACACCTATCTTAGTACCTTTTTTTACTTTAGACCCGGCACTTTCTATCTGCGAAAGGACTATTCCGGTTGGATATTGCACCGAAGGCTTGTATTCCACTTCCTGTACATCAAGGTTGCGCTGGTTCAGAACAAACTTCGCTTCGCGTAAAGTCCTGCCAACCAGATTCGGGACGTCATACAACTGCTCACCACCGCTGATTATGAGGTAAATTCTCCTGCCGTCTTTTACCACCTGGTCCGGAAGCGGATTCTGCTCCACAACCGTTCCAATTGGTTTTGAAGGGTCGTAACGGATATCACCCTGCAGGCCTTCAAGTCCGGCTTCATCCAGTTGCTTTATTGCTTCTTCATAAGTCAAACCGGTTACAGAAGGCACTTTTACAAGCGTATCGTGCCTTACATACCACGGCATAACCACGAAATTCATGAGCAGAATTGCTGCAAAAACACAGCCGATACCTATTGCTACTTTCTTCCAGAAACTCAAATTCTTTATATCAAGTATTAGTTTATTTACCCTATTTGATGCCTTATGTTCCATAGCTTAATCCGAACTTTCTACGAAACACGTGTTTTATATGAAGTATAACTCAAACAAAACAGCGTAAATATAAGATTTATTGTTTAATTATAAGACATAAAAAAAGTGTATGAAGTTTCTGGCATTTCATTTTATGGCTATGTCATTCTCAACCCCGATTTATCGGGGTTGAGAATGACAACAAATGTACTGCTAAACGTTACGTGTGATATGATAATTTTTTAATATATTTGTAAACCTATTATGACTGACCACGAAAAATTCATGAAGCTGGCAATAGATAAGTGCCGCGAAGGTATTGATAAAGGTCAATCCCCTTTTGCCGCCTGCATAGTTAAAAACGGCGAAGTCATTGCCTGTGAACATAATGTTGTGTGGGCTAAAACGGATATAACTGCTCACGGAGAAATAAACGCAATACAGAAAGCCTGCAGGAAAATAAACAGCATCGACCTGAGCGGAAGTACGATCTACTCAACATGCGAACCATGCCCGATGTGTTTCACTGCAATACACTGGGCAAGAATTGACAGAATAATTTATGGTGCTGCTATTTCAGACGCAGAAAGATTCGGTTTCAACGAGCTCAAAGTATCAAATCATATGCTTAAAGAAATGGGACTTAGCGACGTCGAAATCACCCCGGACTTTATGAAGAACCAGTGCGTAGAGCTCTTTGAATATTGGGCAGCTAAGGATGGCAAAAAGACCTATTGATTGTTTTTAATTAATGTAAAATATGGATTTAAGGTGCAATTTTGTGCAATTGATTTCGGTTGATTTTCATATAGAATTGATATAAATTTGTCTAAAATACATACAAAATCAAAAGAAAAATGATTAGATCAGCTTTTGCATTAATTGCTTTATTTGTTTTATCCTTAAATGTTTTCTCGCAGAACCCCGGCTTTGAACGTACTGACCCGATATGGATTGCGTTTGGCGTGGATTCAGTTGAAGCGAAATCTCATGCAAATGTTATTAATCCTTATGCTGCAGCGGAGAGTTTCAGAGTGATCAGAACTTCAGTGACTATCCCTCCGGATTGGGAAGGTGTCGGAATTTGCGATATAAACCTTTGCTACGGAGTTGGTGAGGATACAGCGATCGCTACTTATCCTCCGGGAAATACACTTATCTACATTTACTACAGCAAATTACCGGGCAGGACCGGAAGTGCAACATCTAGCTGGAGAGTTGAAAGAGTCTCGAATCCTTCACAACGCAGCGCTGATGTTACATTTGGCGTCACTACTGCTCCGATAGGCATTACACAGATAAGCTCAGTAATAAAGGAATTCAATCTTTCTCAGAATTACCCGAATCCGTTTAATCCGAATACAAAGATAAATTTCTCTATTCCAAACGGTGAGCATGTTTCGCTTAGAGTATATGATATGCTTGGCAGAGAAGTAAAAGTACTCGTAAATGAAGTCCTGACGCCGGGTGAATACGAAGCTGATTTCAATGCGAAGGGATTGTCATCGGGGATGTACTATTATAGTCTGAGAGCGGGTGAGTACGTTGATGTGAAGAAAATGGTTTTGGTGAAGTGATTGAATTAATTATGAAAAAATATTTCATCGGTTTTTTTGCTTTGATCGTGCTTACAGTAACTCTCTTTTCACAAAACCCCGGGTTTACCCGAATTGATCCTGAATGGGTTCAGACATGGGACACTTCATTCGAGGCAAAATCACACGCAATAGTAAATAACCCGTACGGCGTGGCAGAAAACTTAAGAGTGATCAGAACTTCTGGAGTTTGGCCCTCTAACTGGGTTGGTATTGGTATTTGTGATATAAATAATTGTTATGGAACTGGTGAAACACTTGCTGTTGCAATTTATCCTCCGGGAAACTCAGAAATATATATTTACTACAGCAAGATCCCACCCAGTTCAGGAAGTGCATATTCCACCTGGAGAGTTGAAAGAGTTTCGAATCCTTCGCTGCAAAGTCCTGAAGTGTTCTTTGGAGTTACCACTGCACCTATAAGCATAACACAAATAAGCTCAGTAATAAAGGAATTCAATCTTTCTCAGAATTACCCGAATCCGTTCAATCCGAATACCAAAATAAACTTCTCAATTCCAAACGGTGAGCATGTTTCGCTTAGAGTTTACAATATGCTTGGCAGAGAAGTAAAAGTACTTGTAAATGAAGTGTTGACACCGGGTGAATACGAAGCAGATTTCAATGCGAAGGGATTGTCATCGGGGATGTACTATTATAGTCTGAGAGCGGGTGAATACGTTGATGTGAAGAAAATGGTTTTGGTAAAATAAGGATTCATCAGATTTATCAGATTAACAAATTTCGTAAGATTTGAAAGCTTGAAAATTACGGAACTGAATCAAAATTGAGTTGTTTTAAATAAATAGGACTATATTTTAATGGATTCCCGTTTATGGGGAATGGAAGAAAAAATGGCAGATATACAGCAGGTTAGAAACAAGGATTTAAATATACTCGAAAAAACATATATTCCGCAGATAGTCGGCGGATTGTGGCTTACATTGAAGGAAATGTTCAAGCCAAAACTTACAAGGCAGTATCCCGAAGAAAAATGGACACCACCTACAGCTTTCCGCGGACGCCCGGTTTTGGTTCGCGCAGAAAATGGCGTCGAAAGATGTGTTGCATGCGGATTGTGCTCAAGAGTATGCCCCGCACTCGCAATTGAAGTGCAGGCTAATGAAGTACCTGCGCTTGATAAAGAAAGATACCCGGAGAAGTTTGAGATAAATATGCTGCGCTGTATTTTCTGCGGATTCTGCGAAGAAGTTTGCCCGGAAGAGGCAATTGTAATGAGCGACGAATATATTCTGACATTTACTTCCCAGGAAGAGGCGCTCTTCGGGAAGGAAAAATTACTAATGAGCGAAAAAAGGCTCAAACGCCGCCTCGAATTTTTGCATGATAATGTATGAGTAAATACTTACTTTTTGCAGCTCTCTTAACATTCCTGGTATTACAAAACACTTCAAAAGCCGGAGATGATGCTTTGCTTCCGGATGATGAGCTTATTTCCGAAGAAGAGGCTGATTCCGTTGACGCCCTGACAGTATTTTCAGCAAAGATAAAAGATAAGACAGTGTACCTTAACTGGAGGCTCCTTAATCCGAAAGATGTTTCGTATTTCGAGATCTTGAGGCATGACTCAAAGAAAAAGGACTTTGTAAAGATAAACGAAAACAGGATAGAGAGAGATGATTACTTCGAAAAATCCCTTAACACAGATAACAGGCCGGTCTATATGTATGATTTTGAAGATGAGCCTGAGCGTGACGGTGTTTATTATTACAAGCTGAAAGCTGTTAATTCAAACGGGCAGTTATTATTCGAGTCTGATGAGCTTAAGATCGGTATTACAGGTATCAGGAATTTTAAAGTTGAGCAGAATACTCCGAATCCGTTTAATCCATCAACCATAATCAAATATGAGCTTTTTGAAGCTTCTTATATTAAGCTCAGGGTATTTGATCTTATCGGAAAAGAAATAGCCGTACTTGTTGATGCAAATCAATCTGCGGGTACATACAGCGTAACATTTGATGCATCCAAATATGAGAACCTCACAAGCGGGATTTACTTCTATAAGCTTGAAACGGATAGATATTCTGAAGTTAAGAAAATGATCCTTACCAAGTAATTCTGATTACAGAAATTAGAAAAGGGGCTTTTGGCCCCTTTTTTGTTTAATGAATTTACTCAAAGTCCCCCCTGCACAGGCAGGGGTGACACAGTCTCTTACTTCACCTTCAGCTTAAATTCTTTTTCAATCTCGCTGCCGCTGCGGAGTATCTTCAGTGTGATTTTGTCACCTATGTTCATATCCGTAATAATTCCCCAGAAATCGGCGTCACTTCCGATTTTTTCTCCGTTTACGGATATAATAATATCTTCCGGCTTTATCCCTTCATTTTCTGCCGCACTGCCTTTATCCACACTTACCACAATTACGCCAGAAACATTGTTCAGCTTGAAATACTGGGCAATGTTCTTATCAACTGTCTGTATCCTGAGCCCGATATCGTAATTTCTTTCAAGCTTGCCATCTTTTCTCAGAGTATCAACTATCTTCTTTACTTTGTTTATCGGAATTGCAAAACCGAGACCTATATTGCCGCCGGCCATTGAGTTCCCGGTGAAAATCAGCGTGTTCATACCGATTATCTCTCCAACACTGTTGGCAAGGGGTCCCCCGCTGTTGCCTGAATTAATAGGCGCATCTGTCTGGATCATATTCCTGTAGAACCTGTTCTCGCCGGAGTTCAGCTTCATACCGGTTGCGCTTATCACTCCAACGGTCACAGTAGGCTTCTGGTTCACTTCAAACAAACCAAATGGATTGCCAAGCGCTACTACCCATTCACCGATTATCGCATCGTCAGAATTGCCCAGCTTTACGTATGGCAATCCTGATTTGTTTATCTTGAGCACTGCAATATCGCTGTATGAATCTTTGCCGATTATTTCAGCATCGATATGCTCACCATTGGTCATTGAAACAACTACTTTGGTTGCATTTCCAACTACATGGTCGTTAGTCACGATATAACCGTCATCAGAGATTATGAATCCCGAGCCGAGTCCCTGTACCTCCTGCTTATATGAGCGGTCTCCGAAGAACTGCCTGAAGAACGGGTCATCGCCAAACGGATCGCGGTACTCCCTTACTTCGGTAACATTGATGCCAACAACAGCTGAGGAAACATCTCTGACTGTCCTTGTTATTGCATTTTCTCTGGAATCAGTAATGTTCTGTTCAGAACCCTGGCGGACAGTTGTACTTGCGCTCAGGTCTGAAGAATTTCCTTTAAATACGTACCTTCCGAAAATAAAACCGGAAGCCATAACAAGAATGAATGAAACAGAATAAATCAATATTTTGGTTTTGTTCATGATAATATGATATGAAAAAAAATTTGCCTTAACATTTTGCCGGACTGCCATCCCCGCTTATGGGTGTTTTGATCCACCGCCTGCAGGCAGGGCAATTAGGTTGGCAACAAGAAACATTAATTACAGAATGGAAACAGAAAACCGTTCAAGCGGAAACATTCTATCATGTTTCCTGAAAATACCTGTTGAAAATTCACAAATAACATAACAGATATTAAGCTTAAACGGTTCTTTGATAATTTATTTTTTTCTTTTGATGGCTTTTTTTACTGCTTCTACTATATGCCTTTTAGATAGCCCATACTTCTCAAATAGCTCCGAACCTTTACCGGATTCGCCGAACGTGTCCTTTGCTCCGATAAATTCTACCGGTGCAGGGTATTCCTGTGCTAGGACTTCTGCAACTGCCCCGCCCAGTCCGCCTTTGATCTGGTGGTCTTCGGCAGTTACTATGCAGCCGGTGTTTTTTGCTGCACTTACAATAGCATTACTATCAATTGGCTTAATTGTATGCATATTCACAACTCTGACCATTATCTTCTCCTCAGCAAGCAGCTCTGCAGCAAGGAGACTTTCCCATACCATCAGACCGCTCGCAATAATAGCGCAATCACTGCCTTCAAGCAAAGTATCAGCCTTGCCGAATTCAAAAGGAGCATTTGGGTTAGTGAAGTTGGGCGAATTATCTCTGTAAAACCTAATGTAAAACGGCCCGTCAATTTCTGATGCCTTGATTACCGCTCTGTATGTCTGGTTATAATCAGCTGGAGTAATTACATTCATATGCGGCAGCACACGCATTAAGGCAACATCTTCGAGTGATTGATGAGTGGCCCCGTCAGGACCGACTGTAAACCCGCAGTGTGAAGCGCATATCTTAACATTCATTACACTGTATGCAATGGATTGCCTTATCTGGTCAAACGGCCTGCCTGTTGCAAACTCACCGTATGCCGAAGCGAACGGTATTTTGCCAACAACAGCCAGCCCTGCTGCTACACCCATCATATCCTGTTCAGATATACCGACGGAAAAAAACCTGTCGGGAAAGGCATCACGGAACAGGTCTGTTCTTACTGAACCGCTTACATCACCGCCGAGCACTACAACGTTGGGATTGGTTTTCCCAAGCTCAACAAGAGCTTCGCCAAAACCTCTCCTTGATTCCTTAAGCTCAGGATTTTTCATGTCAAGGTTTTCAACAAGGTAATTCTCAAACTTATGTATGAAATTCATTTATATATTTAATTTAATTGCAGTCTTTTACAGTTTCTCTGTACTTGAATACGGGTTTCTTTTCAGATTTTGGAATTTTGACTATGGTAAACGGAGCTGTAAGCATATCAACGGTCATACAGTTCTTCCCGGGTTTGGTTTCGTTAACTTCGACATTCAGTCCCTTTGCAGATTCTGTGATCGAATCAATGTTCACCAGAAATCCTCCGGAATTCCTTGTCCCGATAAATACAGCTATCAGATTATGTTTTTTGAAATCAACCTCGGGAATTCTTGGCATCTGGTCAAGATTTTTATAAACATCAGCCATAAGCTTCTGGTAATCTGCATCATTATCGATCTTCAATTCCCTTTTTTCAGATATTGCTGAATAAGTACCGTCCAGAATTACTTCAAATGAAATTTTCTCTCTTTCGCTTCCTGCATCAGAACAGGAAACTAAAGCAGAGGCAATAAAGAAAATCATTATGTATGAAAAAGATTTTAGCATTTTCATTTTCCTCCGTAGTAATCTACAAAGTCCCCGAATTTCGTCGGGTTAAGTTCACCAAGGGCAATTTTCCCCTGGTCGTCATTCGGCGGCACTCCGTGCCACTTATAATTGTCTTCCATAAATGATACCCCCTTGCCCATCTTGGTGTACGCAATTATGACAGAAGGTTTCCCCTTGACTTTCCCTGTCTTATCTATAGTTTCCATGATCTCTTTCATGTTATGGCCGTCAATTTCAAAGACCTCAAATCCAAAAGCTTTCCATTTATCAGCCAGAGGCTCCAGTTTCATAACATTTTCCGTCCTGTTATCTATCTGGCAGTGATTCCTGTCAACTATAACGGTCAGATTATCGGCATTATGATGCGCAGCTGTCATAGCAGCTTCCCACATTTGACCTTCATCAAGCTCGCCGTCTCCCGCCATACAGAATACCCTGTTCGGTTTTCCTGAAAGCTTCAGGCCTATTGCAGCACCTGCGGCAATGGAAAGTCCCTGCCCAAGCGCACCTGATGCAATTTCAACTCCCGGCAGGCCGTGAGTCTTTAACGGAGCCGGGTGTCCCTGCAGTCTTCCGTTCACCTTTCTTAGTGTTTTCAGCTCATCCAGAGGGAAATAACCTCTTCTTGCAAGGGTTGCATACCAAACCGGAGCAACGTGGCCTATTGAAAGGAAGAAATAATCCCTTTGTTCATTGTACGGATCTTCGGGAATCAGGTTCAGCCTGTTGAAGTATAATGCAGCAAAAATATCAGCAAGCCCTAAGGGTCCGCCTGAATGCCCGGACTTGGAAATAAGAAGCATATTCATAATATCTCTTCTTATCTGTCTTGCCATTTCGTCAAGCTCGTTTGTATCTGTAAAAACAGGGTTCTTTAGATTTGGAAACATTTGATTTGTTAAAATTTGTGAGAAATATCTTTCTTGAAAACTTCTGTGTGACGTGACAAAATTACTACTGTAATTATGATAGAAAATATTGTAAAATAACTCAACGCGAATCCTTTACCGGATGAACCAACCACAAGAAAATCAAAAAGGTTTATCAGCAGAACATATAAAGGAAGGCTGAACGTTGCAATGGTATTTGAGATAAGTACTTTCTTTTTTATAAGAAAGACCAGAAGCCAGACTATTCCCCAGCCGATGACCACAAAATAATTCAGCATCAGGAAAATCCCTGCCCCCGGAGCCAGACCCCTGCCGCCTTTAAAGCGGAGCCACACCGGGTAATTGTGCCCCAATATTATCCCGCTTGCACCAAGTGGAGCGTAAAAATAATCAAGCGAAATGACATAGAGGATCAAATAAACCGGCACCAGTCCTTTTAGTAGATCCAGTAATAATACTGCTATACCTATTGTTTTTGATTTTGTAACTGTAAAGGAGTTCAGAGTACCCACATTTCCCGAGCCCTCTTTAGTGATATCTTTGCTGGTTTTTGCTTTAACAAAGATATATGCAGTTGGTATTGAGCCGATCAAATAACAAAGAACAAAAACTACTATACTTTTAAAAACAGAAATTTCGGACATTAAAATTGTTCAAGAAACCTTACATCATTCTGGTACAGCATTCTTATATCAGTAATTCCGTGTTTCATCATTGCAATACGCTCCACGCCGATTCCGAATGCATAGCCGGAATATTCTTCAGGATCAATTCCAACTGCTTTAAACACATACGGATCAACCATTCCGCACCCGCCGATCTCCAGCCAGCCGGTTTCCTTGCAGGTTTTGCAGCCTTTTCCGCCGCAAATGAAGCAGGAAACATCTACCTGTCCCGAGGGTTCTGTAAACGGGAAAAAACTAGGGATGAACCTTGTCCTGGTATCAGCGCCGTAAAACTTCCTGAAGAAATAACCCAAAACACTCTTAAGGTCGCGCATAGATACGTGCTTATCAACATACAGCCCTTCGATCTGATGAAACATAAAGTAATTCTTATATGTCACTGTCTCATTTCTGAAAACTTTTCCGGGGCTGACAATCCTCAGCGGCGGCTTGTTAGCCATCATAGTTCTTATCTGAACTGGGGATGTATGAGTCCGCAGGACATACTTCTTTTCCTTATCATACTTATTCTGCACATAAAATGTATCCTGCATATCGCGTGCCGGGTGGTACTCGGGAGTGTTAAGAGCATCAAAGTTGTAGAACTCCTCTTCAAGCTCGGGTCCCTGGGTTACCTTAAATCCGATCTCGCGGAATATCTTAACCATTTCCCTGAGAGTCTGGGTAATTATATGCGAAGTACCTATGGAAAACGTTCTGCCCGGAAGCGTGTAATCAGCGTCTTCCTTTACCGACAGGCTTTCTTCCAGAAATGCCTTCCTGCTGTTGTATATGCCTTCGGCAAGTCTTTTAACCTCGTTCAGCTTTTTGCCAACAAGAGGTTTTTCTTCTTTGCTTACGTTTTTCAGTTCTTCGAAAAGTTTCGGCAGCAGACCGTTGCGCGATAAATACTTAAGCCTGAAGCTTTCCAGTTCATCTTCGACGGTTATACTGAAGGAATTGATCTCCTGCTCTATTTCGCTGAGTTGTTTCAGCATAATCTGTTACTTTTAGCTAAGTGCAAATTTTACAACTTCACCAAATGCAGCCGGATTATCGTAGGCAAGCTGAGCAAGCACTTTCCTGTTGATATCGATGTTCTTTTTGTGAAGCGCACCAATAAGCTTTGAGTACGTTGTATTGTTCTCTCTTGCCGCAGCGTTTATCCTGACAGTCCAGATATTGCGCATAACCCTCTTCTTTAGCTTTCTGCCGGAATAAGCATGCTGACCTGCTTTTTCTACACTGTGCTTTGCAACCGTTGTAACTTTACTTCTTCTGCCCCAGTAGCCCTTGGCTTTGGATAACATTCTCTTCCGTCTTTTCCTGGAAGCTACTGAATTTACTGAGCGTGGCATATTGTTTTATCTCCTTATATTTACTTTTTACTTTTACAGTGATGAATATCTATGCAAGAAGCATTCTTCTTACACGTTTTGCATCAGCATCCGAAACAATCGCATCGTGCCTAAGCTGGCGGATTCTTTTGGCTGATTTCTTGGTCAGGATGTGTCTTTTAAGAGAATGTTTTCTCTTCACTTTTCCCGATGCGGTAACTTTAAAGGTCTTTGCAGCTCCGCGGTTTGATTTCATTTTTGGCATTTGTGGATCCTTGCTTTCTTTATGTTAATTTTCTATTGCTGCTTTTTGCTTTTCCATGCTCTTCTTCTTGTCGTCTATCTTCTTCTTATCGGGTATAAGCATTGCTGTCAGGTAGCGTCCCTCCATTTTGGGAGGCTGCTCTATTTTACCCACTTCCTCAAGCTTCTCAAGTATTTCATCCATAAGCTTGCGCCCGATATCCTGGTGAACCATCATGCGACCGATGAAAATGATAGTAGCTTTCACCTTATGCCCCTGCATAAGGAAATCTATCAGGTGGCGGCATTTGAATTCCATATCATGGGTATCCGTATTTGGATGAAAACGGATCTCCTTAAGCTGAGTAGAACTTTTGCTCTTTTTCTGCTCTTTTTCTTTTTTCTGCTTCTCGTAATTGTATTTACCGAAATCACCGATCCTGCAAACAGGCGGTTTGGCGTTCGGTGATACCTCTATCAGGTCAAGGCCTTTTGATCGTGCCATCTTCAGTGCTTCCTGAGTAGGCTTTACTCCGGCCTGGTCGCCGTTTTCATCTATAACTCTAACCTCGGGAACGCGTATCTGTTCGTTGATCCTGGTTTTAATCTTTCTTTCTTTAATAGATAACTCCTTATAATTTATTGTGGATTTATACTCTTTGTATCTCTTTCGGTTAACATTGTTTTAATGAACTCATCAAGGATGAATGAACCAAGGTCGCCCTTTTTATGAGCTCGCACTGTGATGCTTTGATTCTGCTTCTCTTTATCGCCGAGCACAAGCATATAGGGGACCTTCCTGGTCTCCCAGTCACGGATCTTGTATCCCATCTTTTCGCGCCTGTCGTCAAGCTCAACTCTCAATCCAGCTTTCTTTATCTTATCCTGCACTTCTTTAGCGTAATCAAGCTGGTTATCAGTAATCGGAATTATAGCAGCCTGTACGGGAGCCAGCCAAAGCGGGAAAGCTCCTGCGTAATGCTCTATCAGAATTCCGAAGAATCTTTCCATTGAACCAAGCAGCGCGCGGTGAACCATAAACGGCTGGTGCTCTTTTCCGTCTTCTCCGATGTATTTCATATCAAACCTCATCGGCATGTTGAAATCGAACTGTATAGTGCTAAGCTGCCACTCCCTGCCAAGAGCATCTTTGATCTTTATATCAATTTTGGGTCCGTAGAATGCGCCGCCGCCTTCATCAACCTCGTAGCTCAAGCCTTCATGTTTTAGAGCACTGATAAGAGAATCAGTTGCCTTGACCCATAATTCGTCTTCACCAACAGCATCAACCGGCTTGGTAGATAAATAGTAATTCAGGATATCAAATCCCAGCGAAGCAAAAATAGACTTTGCAAATCTGATTACTTCTATTATTTCTGATTCTATCTGTTCATGCGTGCAGAATATATGAGCGTCATCCTGAGTGAATCCCCTGACTCTCAACAACCCATGCAGCACTCCGCTTTTTTCATAGCGGTAAACCGTACCAAGCTCTGCCCATCTTAAAGGAAGGTCTTTATAGCTCCTTAAATGGGTTTTGTATATCATTATATGGAACGGACAGTTCATGGGCTTCATGTAATACTGCTGCTCATCAACTGTCATTGGTGCATACATACTCTCCTTATAGAAACCAAGGTGGCCGCTGGTTTCCCAAAGCCAGCTTTTACCCATATGCGGAGTGTAAAGCAATTCGTAACCGCCTTCAAGGTGTGCCTTGCGCCAGAAATCCTCAAGCTGCATCCTGATTATAGCGCCGTTGGGATGCCAGTAAACAAGCCCCGCGCCGGCTTCTTCGTGTGTGCTGTAAAGATCAAGCTGTTTGCCTATCTTACGGTGGTCACGCTTTTCAGCCTCTTCCAGGAATTTTAGATAATTATCAAGATCCTTCTTCTTTGGAAAAGATATGCCGTAAATGCGCTGAAGCTGCTGGCGTCCTGAATCACCGCGCCAATATGACCCCGATACATTAAGAAGCTTAACATTTTTCAGCTTTGAAGTAGTAGGCATATGTGGACCGCGACAAAGATCAGTAAATCCCCCCTGATGATAAAGCGAAACAACATCTTCATTCTTTGCTATATCCTCAAGTATTTCCACCTTATACGGGTCTACCCTTTTCTTTCTAAAATACTCGATAGCATCTATCCTCTTGAGTTCTTCGCGAACTGTTTTCAAGTCCCGTTTTGCTATCTCAAGCATCTTATCTTCTATCTTTTTGAGGTCTTCTTCGGTAAATCTATGCTCTGAATCAACGTCATAATAGAAACCATGCTCAATCGGTGGACCCACACCGAACTTTGCGCCGGGGAAAAGCTCTTCAATAGCCTGCGCCATAATATGGCTGGTTGTATGCCAATACACTTTCTTTCCGTCTTCATCTTCAAACTTGAAGAATTTTACGGCTGCATCTTCGCTGATGGGCATCACAAGATCAACAAGCTTGCCGTTGACTTCTGCAACAAGCACATCCTCTGCGAGTCCTTTGCTGATAGAAGCAGCAATATCAGCTGAAGTCACTCCTTTGGGGAATTCCTTCACACTTCCGTCAGGGAAAGTAATAATTATGTTTCCGTTGTTAGCCAAATTTACTTTAACTCGTAATATTTTCTTATCTTGTCAATATCTTTTGCAATAGTCCCTCTGTTCACTGATGAATTCACATAATCATCAAATACGTACTGGTTATCCAGAGAGTAATCGTTTTCCCTGAGATTGGACTCAAAGAAACTAAGTGCTTCGCGCTCATCTGAACGCATTGATTCTGATGTAGATTCAGCTGTGTCTGATTTAGCCCTTACACCTGCCTTAACGAAGTTCATCAAATGAGTGAACTGCCTTATAACCTGGTCATTAAGATAAACGCCGGCTTTTCTTCCTGTAACCAGGTCTTCGCTTATCACTTCGTTGCACCTTGCTATCAATCCTTCGCGTTTATTTTCATCTATCTTGTTGAGACCTGCAATATCTGTAAATACACCCTTTATCTTGTTGTAGTAAGATTCTCCCATTACTATCTTAACATCCGTAAGCTTAGTGAACAGCAGATTCCACTGGTCGGCAGCACGTGATCCGATTTTGTTTTCTACTTTCTTTTCGCCCTGTATCAAAAGATTAGTACCTATGACTTTCTGGGGATCCTGCGGAATAACATAGCTCACATCAACCGGATTGCCGAGATAGAAAATTCCGGGACGGGTTGAGACATTCCTCTGCAGAACTTCTGCAGTTGTCAAAAGGCTTGCATTCGGCTTATTAACCTCGGGTGAAGAAGCAAGGTACTTATATGCCTGTTCCATCTGCCCGTACATTGAGGAGCTTGTGTAAACATAGCCAGTGCTTAGCTGGTTCATCATGGTTTCATCGCCAACGCTCATGTTGGAGTAACCTTCCATTTTAATGGAGATCAGCCCGCCGTTATTGGCAACGTTGAACAGAGCCGGCACCAGTATGATATTATTTTTCTTTGCGGTAAAATTTATTGCCCAGTAATCATCATTATAGGTCTTGATGTTATTTATCATCAAATCATCTTTGTAGAAGAACTTGATAAGTTTCTCGGGTCCGATAGTTATGGTGACAATTATAACAAAATTATGCTCACGGAACTCATCATCATTTGTGTTGAGCACAAGGTCTTTGAACGTTATTGTGAACGGGTCATAAATATTAACAATATCCCTCTGCGAATAGATCTGCGAAAATGTATTTGCAGAAAGTATCAGGAACAAAAATAAAACCGGTAATTTGCTGATAAGATTTTTCATATTCTCCCCTTATTATTAATTTTTTTGGCTACGTGGGCGGTACTGGATTCGAACCGGTGACCTCCACGATGTCAACGTGGCGCTCTAACCAACTGAGCTAACCGCCCTAAATAATTACAAATTATGAATTAGAAAATTACGAATTCCAACTGATTAATTTCAGTCAGAATATACAAAGCAAAACGGATATTTTAACAAAACTCACTTATTGTGAGCGGAATTTTGTACAAATTTCCTGACTTTAAATATGAAATAAAACAGAAATTTCCTGTTTTGGAACTGATCTTAGCAGCCAGGCGGGCTAAGAAGCATTCTCTTTGTTAGGTTACAAATTTAGTGAAAATTTGGGGGAATTTCAAGGATGTGTAATGCGACTTCTCTAAAATGAGCTGATTATTCTATTATTTGCAGTTATTTACTTTAATCCCGCGTTTTTGAAGATATAATTCACATTCTTAAACACCTTCTTCGGATCAAAGATTTCTTCGATATCGGATTTCTTTATCTTGGAGCTTATGAGTTTATCCGCAGCCAGAAGCTTTTTGAAGTCCTCGCCGGTTTTCCATGATTTCATGGCATTATCCTGCACAGCCTTGTAAGCTTCTTCACGGGTCAGGCCACACTCAACCAGTTTTAACAATGCGCGCTGGGAGTATATCAAACCGTGGGTGCGGTTCAGATTAATTGCAATGTTTTCTTTGTTGACTACAAGGCCGTCAATCACTTCTATCATTTTAACCAGCATGTAATACAGGAGCATAGTGCTGTCAGGGAGTATCATACGCTCAACCGATGAATGCGAAATATCGCGTTCATGCCACAGGTTGATATTTTCCATTGCTGCAAGCGAGTTACCGCGGAGTATTCTGGATAGCCCCGCAATGCGCTCGCAAATAACCGGGTTCTTTTTATGCGGCATTGCAGATGAACCCTTCTGTCCTTTGGTGAACGGTTCTTCAAGCTCAAGTGATTCGGTCTTCTGCTGGTGGCGTATCTCCGTTGCGAATTTTTCAAGTGAACTGCCGATTATCGCAAGCGCGGAAAGGTATTCAGCGTGAACATCGCGCTGTATTATCTGTGTTGCTACGTTTGCAGGTTTAAGTCCAAGCTTTTTGCAGACATACCGCTCAACAAACGGGTTCAAGTGCTCGTACGTACCAACCGCTCCCGAAATCTTACCTACCGAAGCATTCTTAACAGCAATTTTCAGTCTATCAATATTCCTGTTAATTTCATCATACCATAAAGCAAACTTGAGTCCTAAAGTGATGGCTTCAGCGTGAACACCGTGAGTGCGCCCCACCATAGGCAGGAATTTATACTTCTTAGCCTTTTTGGCAAGCGATGTTTTGAGCTTGAGCAATTGCCTTAGAATGAGCTCACCTGCTTCTTTCATCTGGATAGAAAGTGCAGTATCAAGTACATCTGAACTGGTCATTCCGTAATGGATGAAGCGCGAATCGGGTCCAACATAGCTCCCCACATTTGTCAAAAAAGCTATGACATCATGCTTAACTACTGCTTCAATTTCATTTATCTTTGCAGTGTTGAACTTTGCTTTCTTTTTGATGTTGGTTAAAGCTTTTGAAGGAACGATTCCAAGCTTGTTATTTGCTTCAGAAGCAAAAATCTCGATCTTAAGCCATATTCGGAACCTGTTCTCATCTGACCAGATGCCGGCTATTTCGGGGAGAGTATATCTTTCTATCATATTACAAATTTACGGAAATATTGAATTTAAGGGTAGGGAAAAATCAGTTAATTGCAGTTTATGGTTAATCCAAAGCTGGAGCTTGGGATTGAGGAAGTGTTTTCTATCACTTCCACCGCTCACAATTCGGTATGTCTGATTACAATTGAGAATGATTTGAACCCCTCGTTCCCAAGCTCCAGCTTGGGAACGGTAAAACATCCGGTTATATGCATAAAAAAACCCCGGCTGAGCAAGCCGGGGGTTTACGTGAAAACAGGCTCTTAAAGTGGGGAAAGAATATTAATTGCCTGCATTTTCAAACTCTATCGGGAACTTCTCAACTCCCGCTGAAACAAGCTTTTCATTCTGGATCTCAAAAGATGAAAAATACCAGCTGTTGTCATCTCTGTATGTAACAAAGCATTTACCGTCCTTTACAAGGAAAGCAACTTCAAGGGTTATTTCATACCATTTGTATGTCTTCTTTTTGACGCGCTTGTAAGTTTGGTTATCAACGTTTTCAAAGAAGTAAACATCAACAGATTTTTTCGGCGTCTCGTCTTTTTCGATTATTGAAAGCACAATGTCATCTTTACCGTCACCTGAAAAATCACCGTATGCATAACCGGCGACTCTGATATTCCACGGCAGGTTATAGCTGAGCTCATCAAGCTGCGTTTCTGTAAGAGTTTCGGACATCATGCCCATGAAGTCCTCAAAATCCATCACATCCTGAGATCTTGATTCGGAAGTATAAATGAAAGGAATTATAAATAACGTGAGAGCGAAATATTTGATCATTTGATTCATTTGAATAATATAATTATAATTTGAGAACTTCTAACCGATACACGGGGTTATACTTTGAGCGGAGAAGGTGGGATTCGAACCCACGGTTCCTTTGCAGGAACAACGGTTTTCGAGACCGCCCGATTCAACCACTCTCGCACCTCTCCAATCAAAATACACCTTAAAGTAATGGAGAAGCTGCTCAAATATAATTATATTATTTTGCTATGTCAAGTACCTATTTACCTAAAGTAGTACTTTAAGGTAATCTATTTCTGTAAGTACCTGCAAGCTCCAGGGATTTCCTCCCCAGCAGAACGACATATAATACAATTACTGAAAGAATCTCCAATAATAAGCTGTAAATATAGCTTAATTTTAAGAAATCAGGTATGAAAATATTAATGGCGTATAAAACAGAAGTAATAATAACCGCCCTGAAAATGAGCTTGAGCTCGTAATTTATCCTGAATATCCTTTGCGAAAAATAATACAGCACAAAAAACATAATCATGTAAGAAAGCATTGTCGCAATAGCGGCTCCGGTTATGGAATACCTCGGAATGAGTATTAGGTTCAGGATTATGTTGGATATACTCCCTATTCCGGAAGAAATGATAAGATATCTGATCTTATTCTGGAAGAAAGATGCAATGTTCAGGTTTACATAGAGTCCGGAAAAAAGATAAGCTATCAGTATATAAGGAATAACAACCAGCCCAGGCCAGTACTGGTAATTGAGCAAAGTATAACCTGCAATATTAATCTTAACAAGTTCATCAGCCAGAAGTGAAAAAGTGAGAAAAACCACGAGTCCGCCGTAACAGAAATATGTAAACACTTTCGAAAAAATCTCTTTATTGCCTTCTTCATCCTTTAAGTTAAGGAAGAACGGAGTCCACGCAACCTTGAATCCGGTAATAACCAGATTCATTACAATACCGATCCTGTAGCATGCTGAGTATATTCCAACCTCAGCTGAACCTTTAAAATATTCAAGTATGAATCTATCAATAAGATCAATTGAAATGAGGAAAATTCCGTAATAGAGAAACAGTTGCGCAAACTTTAGTAACCCTTTCACCCGCTGAAAATTTATATTCAGTGAAAAGTACCTTGTTGAAAATGCCATTGATATTATGAATACGAATGTATATGAGATAAGGTAGGAATAGAAAATTGCTTCTATCCCCATCTTATAATAAACTATCATTACGATATTTGCAGCAACATTCAGTACTACTGCTGAGGCATTAATTGCGGAATAAAGCTTTGAGCGCTGCAGGCTGTTTATAAGCACCATGGGGAACCTATACAACGCATCAATAACCAGTATAAATGCAAGCAGCCTTATCAGGTATGCATTGCCTACGTCAGAAGTGAGCTTTGCGGCGATGAAATCCGACATTAGGTAAATTATGCTGCTGAATAATATTGAGGTGCAGAAGATCAATATCAGGGTTGAGCTGAAAACAGACCGTTTCTCATCAACAGATCCGGCTTCTATGAAGAACTTCTGGAAAGATGTTTCCATTCCGTACAGATAAAAGACTGCCACGAAAAACCAGAATGAGTAAACAAGCGAAAATATCCCGTATTCCGCAGGCTGGAAGTACAGCGTATAAATCGGCAGAAGTAAAAATGGCAATAACCGGTTGAATACACTGCCAATAGTGTAGATCACAGTATCAGAAAATATCCTTTGGATCTGTGTCGGCATCAATAATTAAATAACATTGTGCTTAACATAATACTCATTAAGCTTTTTAAAGACCGATTCGTATGAATGATACTTTTCGACCCATTTCCTTGAGGCTTTTCTCTTTTTCTGCCTTAGTTTCCCGTCAGTAATCAGCTCAAGTAACCTCTCTGCAAGTGTATCTTTATTGGCTACAACAAACGGATTTTCTGGCAGCCACGTATCCATCCCGCAGTTCATATCGGTTATTGTAGGAATTCCCATAGAAAGCGTCTCCAGCGAGTTTATTCCGTACCCCGTGCCTCCCCTGTTCCCGATCTGGTCTATAGCAATATGGCAGGTCTCCTTAAGCTTTAACAGTTTCTCTCTTGGTTCGTTTTCAACAAGAATAAAATCAAAGTTAGCTTTTTTGCTGACTGCATCTATGACGTCAATTATATCATGTGTCCCCTTTATATACCTGTGGGTAGGTGAGTGAATCACTCTGAGCAGTTTTGCGGAACTGTATACTTCGTCATCAATAAAATTGATCGCGGAATTATCAAACGGAAAGAACAGGAAATTAATATCAGGGTGTCTTAAAGTATGGTCATATTCAAATGTCAGGTTCAGGTCGCTTAACTCATCCATTTCTTTGACAATTCCCCTTGTCCTTAAGTCATCGCCAAAATAGCTGTTAACTATCTTCTTTCCTTTAAGTTTAAAGGTTTTGGCAAGGCGTGAATCACTGTAGAAATCAATTCCCCCGTCAAAATGAATTATGTCAAATGAATCAGCATCAATATCCTTGAGCGCTGACTGGAACTTGCCTTTATTCCTGTTCTCGCGCAAAGCCATATAGCTTCGTTCAGCGGGATTCTTAGGCGCAAAATACGGCAAATGTGTCCAGTTATCAATATTATCCTGCTTTATCTTTTTTTGCAGGCTGGCCTGCTTAACTTCCCGCCATTTCATTGCTATTTTACTCCTTGGCAAGGGCAGGTTCAGGCATACGTCTTCAGGAAAGTCAAACGGAATCTTGTAGAAAGTGATAAGTCTTGCCATCATACCAAACATATTCTGCATGCTCATAACATTGTAGGGGACTCCCGCCGTATTTTCAGGAGCTATATGAAGTGCTGATCTATTCAATGGGCTACTTTCATATTTTCAAATTTTAAATGACGCTTTGGCAAAAAGAAATGGCTTTTTGCCAAGTCTGAAAAAACCATTGTCTTGAGGAATATCAACTCTGGAGTCAAATCCTTCATAGTATTCATATCTCCGGTTGAAAAATTTGTTCATTATCCCTGCCCTTAAAAATACATTACTTTCAGGCTCAAAACCAATAGCCGCTTCATACCCGAATTTCTCTATGTCACCGATCATTGGTTCCAGATCAACATCGGCAAAGAATCCGTCAATCGGAAACCATCTTGCCCTGACTCTAGCCGAAAGAACGCGGTTCAGCTGATTATTTATCAAATAAACATAATAATTATTCAGCGGCTTATCAAGGGCAGTCATGCTTTCAAAATAATTCGTGACCGAAGTATTTTCAAAATAGAAGTCCTTTTCATAATACCTGAACTCAATTTTGGTGTCAACAAAGTTCTTTTTCCACCCGTACAAAATCACCAGACCGAGATTGGCACCTTTTGCGAACGAGCTTAGATTCAGTGCTGCCTCCTGGTAAATGTGTATATTCCTGCTGATCTTCACATATGAATCAATTGAGGAAATGTTAACATCCTTGCTGCTATTTCCAAAATTAAAATAGTTCATAAAATGTCTGATACTGATAGCAGAGTCATAACCAACGCTGAATGTGGCTATGTCGTCAGACCCTGTTAATCCGTATCCCATATCCCTTACGGCAATTTCAAGTTTGTTCTTGTAGAACTTCACTTCACCTCCCTGAGACTCGAAGTAATCCAGTATAAGTCCCTGGCCCTGCTTTTGTCTCCACAGGTCACCAACATTAAAAACAACTGAATCCAGGATCGGGAGCCTTATTATCCTTGCCTGGATCGATGGCTTAACCCAAAACCAGAGGTTTTTATCGCTGCCGTATTTCTCGGAAAAATTCCAGTTCTCAGCTACAATTCTAAGCGGAACCCTTACATTTTTGCCGATCTTTGCAGTTACAACGGAACTGAACATGCCCGAGGCATGATAGAACGGGTCCTGATATTCCGTAACATGCGATAAGACAAAGCCTTCTGCATCAATTGTGAAAGATACCGGTACTCCTTTCAAAGTGAAAAGGGTATCAGTATTAATTTGTGAATATAGCGCAGCATTCAAAAAAAGACAAAAAAACACACATAGGGATTTCTTCATAAGTATTAATTTAGTTCAAACACTTTCATCCATTTTTCAAGCGCAAATGCGCGGTAAAGTACTTTGTCGTTATAATTACCGGATCTGATAGTATCTATCATCTTGTTTTGATCAATATATTTGCCGGAGCGGAAATCGTTTGAGAATGCATCAATTAAGTAATCTTTCATCTCCTTAAGCCACTCTTTCTGGGGAACCGAGAATGCGAGTTTTCCTTTCCTCATACGTATATCCTCGGGAATCCTGCCCTTTAATGATTCACGAAGCACATGCTTTGTCCACCCTTTTTTTATAAGCTCATCAAGTGGTATCGAGAATATGAATTCGACAAGCCTGTGATCGAGGAAGGGTATTCTTGCTTCGACAGAAAATGCCATCGAATTCCGGTCTTCATACCTCAGAAGTGAAGGCAGGGAAATATTCCATAGATTACTGAGCCTGTTTGATCGGAGACTTGTTGAAGCTATCATTTCGTTGAATATATCACGCCTGTTGTGCGCAACAACAAAATCCTGATCCACAAATGACCTGCTGTTTTTCATAACATGCCGGTAACGAACTGAAGGTGTGTTAAAATAAACCAGATTCTGCGTGAATTTATTGTATCCTAAGTTTGTTGTGCTTACTCCGTTAAGATACTCAGCTATGAACTTTACGGGATTGAGTAGTTTTCTCTTCAGGTGAAACGGGAAAAATGAAAAATAACCGAGCAGTATCTCGTCGCTTCCCTGTCCGTCAAGAACTACTTTGATGCCTGTCTCATGTATTTTTTTGAAGACACTCCACTGTGAGAAAACAGTTGCTCCTGTATAAGGCTCATCCTGGTGGTATGTCATTTTGTCAATATCGCTTCTGAATCCGTTCAGATCGGGGAACAAATAATATTTCGTAGAGTTAGTCTGCCTGATTACCTCTTCAACAAAGGGGCGTTCATCAATTGCAGGATCATCATAGCACGCCGTATATGTCTTCTGCATTTCGGGCTTGCCTTCGTTGTGCAGTATCTCATGCATTATACAGACAATTGCCGAAGAATCAAGTCCGCCGCTTAAGCAGCTCCCTACTTCAACATCACTTCTCAACCTAAGCCTTACGGAATCATACAGCAGATCATAAAAATCAGTATAAAGGTTCTTTGTATCGGTCATCACATCCTGTTCCGGCAGGTCATACCACCTTGAGACCTTCAGAACATTATCCTTAATTGTAAATTTATGTCCTGCCTGAAGTTTGTGAACATGCTTGAAGAAAGTATTTTCGGTGTGATCTATGAAATGAAAGACCAGAAAATCATAAATGGTTTCGTCATTTACCGTTCTGTCAATTCCGCAATTGAGTATCTGCTTTATTTCAGAACCGAAAATAAGTCTATCATTATCTTTGTAGTAGTATAACGGTTTTATTCCATAACGGTCGCGTGAACAGAACAGGGTTTTCTCCTGTTTATCCCAAATAGCAGATGACCACATTCCGTTCAGCTTGTGCAGGCAGTCTTCGCCCCACTCTTTAAAGGCATTCAGAAATACTTCAGTATCTGAATCAGTGTTGAACTTGTGCCCTTTTGCCAGCAGTTCCTTACGCACTTCCAGATAATTGAATATCTCTCCGTTATAGACAATTACATAGCGATTTTCTGTGTCATAGATCGGCATGTTTGAAATCTCGCGCAAATCAATAATTGCAAGTCGTGTACTGCCAATTCCAACATTGCCGCTGACAAATACACCGTCACCATCGGGTCCGCGATGATGGATTATGCGGTTCATTTCCCGAAGCTGAGCCTCGTTTACATCGGTGCTGTTAAAATTGAATATTCCGGAAATACCGCACATCAGTCTGTGCCGCCTTTAACATGTTTAGGAATGATTGAAAAAAGTGCAAGCGGAATAAGTATTGTAAAAATGGTTAATGCTTTGTCTATTTCTCTCAGCCTTGCGATGAAGAAGAACGCACCGAAATAGAACAGTGGCAGTACAATAAGTGCGCTCCTTTTCAGGAACTCAGGCTTCGAGCTGAATCTTTTGGAAACGAATACAAGCAGGGGAACAATCATAATTATCCAAAGCGGGATCCAGTCCTTATGAGCTAGATTAAACGCAGCATCCTTTGTGAAGTACCATTCAACTTCACTGCTTCCGGCAGATCCGCCTCTTAACAGATAAATAAAAGCATATGCAGCCAGGAAGATCAAAACCAACAAAATACTGTTCAGCCAAATTCTTTTATCCTTAAAATTTCCTGTCCTGCCGAGAAAATAGAAAGCAACCAGAATTATTGCCTGTAATTCATTAAAAGCGGCAATAAAGACAAGTGGAAACAGAAACTTGATCTTATCATTAAGGATGAATAGGAAACCCAGTGCCATAATTCCCGCAGTTGTCATATCTCCCAGCACATCATAACCTGTCAGCGAGAGAGGTACTAAAAGCGCAAACAAAAGAAGTGAGATGATCGCTCCTATTTCATCAAACCAGTGGCTGTAGAACCTGAACAGCACAAAGAGCATGAATGCAAACACAAGAAAGCTCTGGAAGAAATAAGCGAGAACAAACGCCGGTTTTTCAGGCAAAGCGGTGTTCAATACAGTTCTCCAAACTTCAGTAATATATGGATTGAGCAGCCTGTACTTATAAGGATACTCTATCGTGTTATTGATAATCGTTGTATGGCGTATAAGTTTAAGCTCGTAATTAGGGGCGTCAACGCGGATGGTAAGATAATATGCAAGTATAAGGGCTCCGAACAGAATAATGAAATTGATTTTGTTTTTAGTTATCAAATTCCCTTATGATATTAAGTCAAGCTGGAATGAATTCCTGAGTATTCCCCTTGCTCCGAAGCTTTCTTTGAATTTACCAAGCCCCCAGTTGGGGTCCATGTTAACCGTGAATAATCCAAAATCAAGAAATCCCAGTCCCCTGCTTACAGCATCTTTCATGATAGTATAGAATAAGAGATTCACTGCTCTGTATTGCTGGTACTCCGGATCATGGCTGATATAAAAAACCAGCACAACGCGGTCATTGCAGTAAAAATTCACAACTCCTGCGATCATTTTATTCTTTACATATGCTCCGTAGAGCTGTATCTTCTGCGGAAAAAGCTCTTTCAGGAGCTTGAGTTCTTCAAGAGTGTGTGCCGGCTGAACGTTGTGGCGCATTGCTAGATTGCTCTTCAGAATATCATAGTACTCTTCAAAATCGTTCGACTTTTTCACAACAACGCCCAGTTTTTCAGCCTTTCTGATGGAAGTCCTTGCCTCGGGCTTGATAAGCTTCATCACATTATTTTCGTCAACGTTAAGGGTTATGACGCTTGTAACTTCCCTTTTCATATAACCGAAACCGTTCTTAATGAACGCAAAGTCAAGGTAATCGTTGAAGCGATTCTGGTAAACATAAGGAACATTTGTTACAACAATGCGCTGATACTTTTCTTTTAAAGAGTAATCTATAAGGCTTTGTGTCAGGTCAAAGGCCTGTTTGATGCTCAGACTTTCCTTATGCACAAACCCGCCGTATGATGCGCCCATATGCGACCAGAGAGTCCTGATGCCATCGCGCTTAATATCTGCGGCACTTAGCAGTGCAGTGATCTTCTTATCTTCGGAAAAAATGAGTGAGTTATCTTTGAATTTATCGGGCGAGTGATATGAAAGGAATCTGCGTGTGTGAAAGATAGTACCGTTATTTGAAGCAGCGGTAAAATCTTCCCAGGCATCCAGATGTTTTTTTTCGTAATCTATTACTTCCACTAATGGGCAAAATTATATTCAAAAGATCAGAAACTTGTGCCAAGCGTAATTGTGTGACTGCTGCCTAAGGAATATTTGTACGGTACAAATGCGTAATCAAGGTTGAACGCTTTGTATTTAAGTCCAAGTCCGGTTGTTATGCTTTTGTTTTCATAACCGGATTGATATCCAACTCTCAATGCAAGAAAATCTTTATACAATAGCTCAGCGCCTGTATTGGCGTGGAACTGACCGCCATCCATGACTTTGTAGCCGTCAGCTGCTATTAAAAGCCGCGAGCTGATCCCTATAAGGTCAAAATAATATGATGCACCGAATCGTACCGATGAAGGCAGCTTTGTTGACTCATTTTTCAGCTCGCTCATGCTGCCAAGGTTTGAAATACTTGCACCAACAGAAAGCTTATCCTTTACGTACAGCCCGCCAAGATCAATAGCCACACCGCTTGCATTATCTACATAAATTTTCTCGAAAAGGAATTTTCCGGTAACGCCTAGTGAAATCATTTCGTTCACTTTATAACCAACCGATAGCCCAAAAGCAAAATTCTGTGCTGTGAACTGCCCCTGCGATTCACCCGGTATTTCGCGTATCTGAATTTCATCAACAGATGTATTATTAAGGCTGAACCCCAGCGCGAACTTGTTCATTTTGAACTTCCCTGCAAGGAACTCCGTGCGCACACCAAGCACCTGCTCATTATGCATGAATACAAGGTTAGTCTTAGCGCCAAGGAACATTGCCGCGGGATTGTAATGCGTCGAAGACGCATCAAATGAGCTTGATACAACTGCTTCGCCAAGAGAAATCGATCTTGATGTTACACCAAGCTTAAGAAAAGCAAGTCCGGTATTGCCGGCACCGTCATTTTGAGCGTAGACAAACGATGCGAAAACCAGAAGAAAAAGAGCTGACTTAATGATCCTGTTCAATATATTTTTACCTGTCAATTATCAATTCTGAAACTTACAAAAATAAAGACTATTTTAACTTAAAAACAGCCGTTAATGTCTGGAACGGGTTGTGAGTATATGGTTCGATAACAAATGAATAATCTATTCCGACCACATAACTCTTAAATGTCTTCTGGTATCCTATGCCGAACATTGCGCGGGCTCCGCCCAGTATATCATCTGCACTGTAATTCAGCCTGTCAACACCTGCTCTGAAATTAATATCCTTTATGGGGCTTATCTCTGTTCCTACCCTGATGATATTGGATTTCCTGTTGCTTGTTTCATAGTCAATCGAAACAATCCCGAAGTTATTCGGAAGCCGGTATGACACTCCAAGCGTATAAAGCAGCGGAAATTTTTCTTTTGTCTGGTTACCGTACTGGCCGTAAAGATCTGTTGTGTTCCATTCCTGCTTTGAATTGATATCTTTGACTGAAATACCAAAGTTCAGCTTTTCGCTTGCTTTATATACACCGCCCAGATCGAAGCCGAAAGATGTTGAGCTGACGCCTTCGTAAAGCTTTGAGTAATACAATTTGAATCCTACTCCCAGCGCTACCTGCGGAGATACCCTGATAGCCGGCGCAAACAGGAAAGCATTATCGCTGGTAGAAAGCTCGCCAATTGAAAACCCGTCAATATCCCTTCCGTCTATCTTTCCCACCCCGGCATTTATCCATGCAAAAGTGATTCCCGCTCCGCCTTCTGTTTGGTTTGGGAGCTTGAAATTCTTTGTGTAGCTTACAAAGTTCAGGCTTCTATCCAGTGAAAGGAACGAATAGCTCAGGTTGATAAGATGGTCATCCTGGAAAGATGACAGTGCCGGGTTATAAAGTCCGCTCAGATCACCGGTCGTTACGGATGTCATTGCATTACCCATCGATATTCCCCTCGCGTTGAATCCCATGCGTGTAAATGCGCCGGGCAAGCCCCCAAGCTGTGCGAATGATTGTGAATAAAGGACTAATATTATTGCTGCTGTTTTTATGATCTTCATAATCTACTTTTTTACTATTACCAGCTCATTTTCATCAAGCTTTTTGGAAAGCTTCTCGGAATTCCTGAGCTCAAGCTCATATTTGCTCCCGCCAAACTCAAACGGAAGCGGGTCTATTACTCCCGTGCCCGATGACCAGCTTATGGTTTTGGTTTCATTGCCGCCAATTAATTTAAAATCATAATAGCGGAAAGTAAAACTGTTACCGTTTGGAAATTCTTTTTTCTCGCTGCGCTCTCCATTATACTCAAGCGTGAAATCCGGGAACTTCAATGCCTCACCCTTTGAAAACGTAACTACAGAATCGTAATTTACATCTCCGCCCTTAGCAGAGCAGAAGAAGCTTATAAAAACCAGGGGAATCAACATTATTGTTTTCAAATTTTTCAAAAGTCCCGTATCCTTAAAACCGGAGATACACTTATATTTATTGATGTTTCTGATACTTCTTTTTTCCATAGTGAAAACTTTGAACCTATGGTCAGCTCCGTCATAAAGCTCAGTATTCCTGTTTCCCAGAATACTCCGACTCCTGCAACCGGACCCGCCGCAAATCTGCGGTAAGACGTTTCTGTTATCACCGTTTCGTTTTCATCTTCATCTACAAATCTGTTTTTGACCGGCTGAGCCGAGAAGGTCACTCCCCCAACGAAATATATCGGGTCATCTTTTCTGTTGTCGTTCACAAAATAATTCGCTCTTAAAGTCAGCTCATGCGCTTTATACTCACTTGCTACGTGAGTATAAAATCTATCGGTCATTGTAGTTTTCCACACTTCAGATCTTGAATAACTCAGCCCGTTCATGTATTCATACGTAAGATCAAAATACAGCCTGTTGCTGTACTCATATCCGATTCCCGCAAGCAGAACATCAGACCATCCTGCAGGATAAACTGTTGCGCTTGCGTTTCTTTTGGAAGTACTTTTGGAAACGTAAGCCGATGATGAGCGGTATGAATGGTCATACCCGAACCTGATGAACAATTTCCCTTCATTTGTTGAAGATAATTTGTCTTCGTGGATCTGTGATACCAACAAGCCTGTGAGAAAGAACGATAATACTACTGCCAAACCAAAGGGTTTCATAGCAATTCTCCTATGCAATATTTAGGTTTAAAAAAGCAGTATAGTTTCCGGCTTGTTCTCCTTTATTCACTCATCAATTTTTACTGCAATACAAGTATCTTGCCCCAAACGGTCTCGTCCTTATCTATTTCTATCCTGTAGAAATAAACGCCGTTTGCGACCTGAGAACCGTCATCACGCATTCCGTCCCATGTTGCCCAGATTACATCGCCCGAAGTGCGGTTTGCATTCTGTATGACTGTACGCACGGGGAACATTGCAAAGTCAAAAATCTTTATCGTTACGTTTGAAGATGTTTTGCCCGTCTTAAAATATATTCTGCAGACCTCATCATCGGGCGAGAACGGATTCGGTGCTGCGTATGATTCATTGGTCGCAGAAATATTCCGGTATGCCCGGAAAATTTTCCATTTGCCGACCCACGGACTCGTTAGCGTATCAACAGTTCTTGCAAGCCCGTCGCCGCTGCCAACCCAAACTGAATCACCTTGCGAATTAACGGAATAGAACAGATCAGTTCTTATCTGGTCGCGAATCTGCTCATCATAAATTATTGAAGGCTTTGACCAGCCGAAGTTTGGAGGTGTAAAGTAACTCCTCCATACGCCATAATCTGTTGCTGCATAAACTATAGAATCTTTAAAACCTACGTTATGAGAAAACAAGCCTTCTTCAAGGGTATTTGCCCACGTTAGTCCTGAATTAGTGGTATAGCTCAAGCCACTGAACTGGCCCGCGTTATTTGTTTCACCTTCACCCGGGTTTGTTGCTGCCCAAAGGATTTCTTTTCCTGCGTATCTCTGGACTTTCATACCGACAACAAAATTTCCCGAAATTCCTGTGCCTGAACCCGTATTACCATAACGGTATTTCCTCCAGCTTACTCCCCAGTCAGCAGAAATATTAATACCTGCAGAAGTACCGGCGATTATTGTCGAATCATTCAATGCTGCAAGTGAAAATCCCTTATGATTTCCGTTATCTCTGGGATTGTATTCAAATGAATACGTTCCTCCGGGGTAAATGCTGTCAAGGATATCAGGAGGGGTAACTACTCTTTGAAAAGTCGAACCGTAATCTACTGATCTTCTGATTCCACCTGCCCATGACGCTATCCATATCACAATTGAATCTGATGTCGTGTTCTTTTTTGTAATAAGAATGTCATAAGATAAATTCTGCTCATCAACTACTATTGCAAGAGCCGGTATCAGGTTATTGCCGTAGCGGATAAATGTACCAGATGCACTATCCAGGGGTTCCTTTGGCTGGGGATACGCAGACCACGTTACACCGTAATCTGACGATACTTTTATACCCGAGCCTGTAGGAACAAATTCACCATCTATTTCCTGCGAATAAGCTGTTGCCACCACTACCCAATTTTTATAGACTGCCAGCCCTGATACATCATCTTCGCCGAAAGGCTGAGTTCCATAGAAATTCTCAAAGCTAATCCCGCGATTTACCGTCCTTGATATTCCCTTGCCTGTACCGAACCAAATCGTATCGCCGTTCGGGTGGCTTACGGTAATAATATCAGAAATGAAGTTCGATATAATTGTTTGTGAAGATTGAGGGATTACAGAAAATCTGCCAATCTGCTTATTTGGATCATCAGTTATCTGTACCTGTTTGAACTTATTATATTGGTTTTTATCGATCTTAAAATCTTTGGGAGCGACCTGTGAGAACAAAGTCCCCGAAAGAATAATTAATATGATTAATATTTTCTTCATTTCTATCATTTTCTAAGGATATATGTAAATTGAATCGGCTAATACATTACTCGTATCTCCGGATCTGTCGATAGCTTTCAAGTAATATCTATAGTATCCAAGCTGAGTCGGGCCGCCAAAAAATTTTCTTGTATATTTAGTATCGTTTGCCGTTGTATCTCCGCTTGGAAGGCCGGTATTTTCAACCTGGCAGCAACTTCCGTCATCATACAGATTCACAGGAGTCAGATTTGTATTGTCAGGTCTTAGACCCGTATAAAATACTTTCAGTATGTCACACTGACCATTGGGGTCAGTTGCAGTGATCATGAAAATAAAAAAGGTTGAATCTGTTAACTGCAGACTATCCGGAGTAATTACAAGATTTGAAACTAACGGGGGCTGGTTATTTGGATTAGACACCTGAAAATTCCTATTAATAATACTGCTATTCAATCCTGAAACCGTAGTTGCCACAAACTCTATCTTGTAACCGCCTATAAACCAGCATGGCAGGATCGTATCTAAATTTCGGAAATAAGATTGTCCTTCCTGAATTAAATTCACAGTCGCAAAAGTATTACCGTCCGGATCAACAAATCTGGCAGTAACAGATCCGATAGGATCGATCGAGGTCACATACGCCCTCAGATTAATGTTGATTCTGGAAGTATCAAAAGCGGTTGGAGTAACAAAGACTGAATCGAGTACGGGAAAATTTAATATCGGGTCAACAATAGTGGAGTCTTCCTTTTCACAGGAATACATAAGTATTCCAAGAAATAAAGGAATCAGAAAATATTTCAGTTTTTGCAATCTTCGGAATTTTAGTTTAACAACAAATTTGTAGAGATTTCGATAGGCTAAATTCAGGTATTATTGCGAGATTTTCAATGGATTTTGATGTTCTTAAGAGCAAATATAAGGTATATATCCAAAAAAGCAAGTTTATTTTTATTCAGTTTCCTGATAATACCGTGTCATTCTGAACCACACTTCAGTGTGGTGAACCGTTGTCTCATTCTGAAGCCTCGCTTTAACAGAATGACACAGCCTCAAAACTCAAACAATAGTCCGTTTGTAAGGTAATATGTAACTTCAGGCACACCGGGGAAAGGTCTTGTATCGTATCTGTATGTAAACCCTGTTTTAAAATTCAGGTCCTCGAATATCTCAAAAAGCAGGTCTGATTGTGAACTTATTCTGTAATCCTTCAAGTCCTTCATATTCGGCTGGTAATAAGTAGTGTTGCTAAGCTCTATCTTGCCAATATCAAGAGTAAAGCTTAAGTAACTGCTTGTACGGTGATTCCGCTCAATTATGGTTTTATCAACGGACTCCTGGTATTCAAACATATATAATGTTGCTGCGTAGCATCTGAATTTATCTGAATCATATATTTTAAATCTTGGACCTGTTCCTGCGAGTCCCCTGACACCGACTTCGAGCGCTTTATTATACTGGAACTGCACAAACGCTTCCCACCTCAGAAATTCCTTTGTTACTTTTTGATTATACCTCACGTGGGCAAATCCGGCATTGACAAACTCAGTGCCTGCGCCTTTTATCAGCCGGTATTCATTAAGGAAAAGCCAGAGTGTATTTATGCCTTTATACTGAAAATGTAATTTCCCTCCAAGGTCATATATCTCCTCAGTGGTTTTGGATAGCTGAAAGTTCGCTTCCGCTGAGCCTGACCAGCCCGTTGTATCGCTTCTCATTCTTTTTGATTCAATATTAACAACCTGTGCAGAAATGTAATTCACACTTAAAAGCACAAACAGGACAAGATATTTCATTTTCAATAAATTAATTCAGCAAATTTAGCTACAATCCCCCTAATACTCAAAGGAAATTAATTCCCAATTGTTTCTGTAGGCAGTAACTATATCTGTAATCAAATGATGGCTTTGATTTGGGTTGGGATTGTTTGTAATTTTGTATCACACAAAGGGCTATGGAAAACAATTACACAAATTTTTCGGAATTCTTTCAGTTCATCACGCGCCAATATGGCAATGGACCGCTTTTATCCTGGCGCAGAAATGAAAAGAACGCAAGCGGAAGCTATGACTACGACGACCTTACAGGGAATAAGCTGAAGGAACTTGTTTACAGACTGGTTAGATCAATGGAATCCTTTGATCTCAAAAAAGGCGATAAGGCTGCAATCATATCTGAAAGCAGGTTTGAATGGGTGGTTGCTGATTTTGCCTGTATATCCAAAGGGATCATAACGGTCCCCGTTTATACTACAATGACATCAGAGCAGATCCGCTTTATTCTGGATCACTCCGACTGTAAATTGTGCTTCGTATCAAATAAGATGCTTGCAGAAAAAGTGAATGCAGTATTCAGCGAGCTTCCCAAACTGCAAAAGATAATATCTTTTAATAAGCTCGATGCAGCTGGAAAGCACGTAATAAGCTTCGAAGAACTCCTTTACGAAGAACTGATTCACGAAAAAGAGCCTTACGATCCCGCGCGGGCTGAGGAGTTGTTCAGTTTATCATCAAAAAAAGCCGCTCCGGAAGATATCCTGACAATCATATATACATCAGGAACAACAGGCACACCCAAAGGAGTTTGCCTTACGCATAAGAATGTACTCACCAACATAAAACAGTGCACAGATTCTTTTCCGGTGCTCCCCGAAGACCGCTTTCTTTCATTCCTTCCGCTTGCACATACATACGAGAGAACCGGCGGATATTATGTGGCTCTATCTAAAGGCTCAAGAATATTTTATGCGCAGAGCATTGAAACGCTCAGCACTCAGATGACAGAAGTTAAGCCCACCCTGGTTCTGGCTGTTCCGGTTTTGTTCAATAAGATAAGAAGCAGAATATTAAAGAATATTGATTCTCTCCCCGTACTAAGGCGTGTGATAGCAAAAAGAGCCCTGAAGACCGGAATGAAACACAGAGTTAACAAGGATCACTTCATGTGGAAGCTTGCCGATAGAAAAGTCTTTGCAGAAATCCGCGCTAAAACCGGCGGAGCAGTGAAATTCTTTATTTCAGGCGGCTCTGCTCTTAACAAAGAAGTAGCGGAGTTCTTTGATTCGGTGGGACTGCTTGTGCTGCAGGGTTACGGAATGACAGAAGCTTCGCCTGTAATATCCGTGAACAGGCTTGAAGGCAGAAACCGGTTTGGTACAGTTGGGCTGCCGCTTGAAGGACTTGAAGTGAAGCTGGCCGGGGATGGTGAGATACTTGTTCGCGGAGAGAATGTAATGGCAGGATATTATCATAATGAAAAAGACACAAATGAAATGATCGTTAACAACTGGCTGCATACTGGTGATATAGGCGCGTTTGATAAAGAAGGATATTTGAAAATAACCGACAGGAAGAAGACACTTATTAAAACTTCTGCGGGAAAATATATTTCATTAACCCATATCGAAGAAACTCTTGAAGGTTCTGATTACATTGACCAGGCGATTTCTTTTGCATCTGATGAGAAACATTTTGTAAGTGCACTTATTGTTCCGAATCCGGAAAAGCTTGAAGAAACTGCGCATAAACTCGGAGTGAAATACACAAACATCTCCGAGCTCGTTGAAAATGACTCAATAAACAATTTTTATGAATCAGAGATTGATATGGTTCAGAAGCCGCTTGCAAAGTATGAGCGGGTGCGGAAAATTGCTCTGCTTGAAAAACCGTTCACAATTGAAAGCGGCGAACTTACCCCAACCTTGAAGCTTAGAAGAAAGATCATTGAGCAAAGGTATGAAAGCTTAATTAACAGCTTTTATAAGTGATTAACCGTTGTGTTCCCAATCCGGAGCTATTGCTGAATGTTAGTTTCAGAACTCGATTTTCAGTAGGACAGGCATTCCTGCCTGTCTGTAAACTCATGTTCAAGAGTTTTTTTCCCTTGTTCCCAAGCTCCAGCTTGGGAACAAGAGTATAAAAGCGGCTCCAATTTGAATTTGAATAATCGCAAAAAATAACTATTTTTGCTATTATGCTGAATAATTACATTCCTATATTGATGATGATGGTCGGGGCAGCCGGATTTGCCGCCATCTGTGTCATAGTTTCAAGGATACTTGGGCCCAGAAAGCAAAATCCCGAAAAACTCTCAACTTACGAAAGCGGTGTTGAGCCATACGGAACCGCTCATTCCAAGTATTCTGTTAAGTATTATATGGCAGCTATGCTGTTCATACTTTTCGATATCGAAATAGTTTTTATGTATCCATGGGCTGTTACTTTCAGGAGCTTCCAGGGTTCAATGCTGACATATGCTCTGGTTGAGATGTTCGTGTTTATCGGACTGCTGCTCATCGGTTATTTTTATATGCTGCGCAAAGGCGCATTGAAATGGAACTAATATAATCAGAATTTTATGTCAGATCTAAACACAAGCTTACAAAACGACGGATTCTTTACAACTAAAATAAGCGATATACTCGGCTGGGCTGAGAAAAACTCAGTGTGGCCAATGCCAATGGGTATCAGCTGCTGCGCTATCGAGATGATGGCTTTTGCGGCTGCCAGGTTTGATGCATCTCGCTTCGGTTCTGAAGTGTTCCGTTTTTCACCAAGGCAGTCCGATCTAATGATAGTTGCCGGAACCGTTACATATAAAATGGCGTGGGTAGTCAGAAAGATATGGGACCAGATGCCTGAGCCGAAATACTGCATAGCAATGGGTGCCTGCACTTCTTCAGGCGGAATGTACAGAAGCTATTCTGTTGTTCAGGGTATTGACCAGTTTTTGCCGGTGGATGTTTACGTAGCGGGATGTCCGCCCAGACCTGATGCTCTGATACAGGGCTTGATGCAGATACAGGAAAAAATAGGCAGGAAAAAACATAAGTTATTCGACCAGACGGTCAAAGAAATGCTTGCAGATTGATCTTTAAAGCGTCCGATAAACGGGCGCTTTTTTTTTCATTGCCTGCTCTTTTGTTTCATAAAGAAATAGAACAGAAAGATTATTATTAATCCCCCCCAAATCAGCTTGTAGCTTAATCCCATCCCTGCATCTCCAGCTATAAAAACCATCGGACCCAGTATTGCAATCAGCATCAGCGGAAGCCCGATAAAGATCATTATTGTAAATAGTGAGCTCTTTGTCTGCCTGTCTTCGGTCTTCTTCATTTTCCTCGGAATCACTTTGAATATAAACAAAGTGAGCAAAGCGATCACCAGCCAAACAACAATATATACGGGATAATTATGCTGAATTTCCTGTGTCAATTATTCAATTTTTGTTTCAGGTGTTTAGGGATAAGAATTTTCTCAAGCAGCTCAAAAAGGAATTCAGCAAGAATTGCCAGTATCGCAGCAGGTATTGCTCCCTGTAAAATGAGCCCTGTATCATTAAGTGCAAGGCCGGTGACTATGAACTCACCCAATCCACCCGCCCCGATAAATGCTGCAAGAGTAGCCGTACCGATATTGATAACCGCTGCAGTTTTAATGCCTGCAAATATTGCAGGCATAGCAAGCGGAATATCAACATAACGCAATCTCTGCATCCTGGTTAAGCCCATACCCGTAGCAACTTTTTTGATAATGGGGTCAACAGAGAAAATGCCGGATGCAGTATTCCTTAATATTGGCAGCAATGCATATAGGAAAAGAGCAACAACAGCGGGAAACAGGCCTATTCCAAACAAAGGGATCATTATTGCCAAAAGCGCAATTGAAGGAATTGTCTGCAATAAACCGGTTGAATAAAGTACAGGCCTGGCAATAGCCGGGTAAAGGGATAGCATTACACCTGCAGGGAAAGCGATCAATACGGCAAGCAGCAATGAGATTATTGTTATTTCAAGGTGCCTTGCAGTTTTTTGGAATATCTCTGAATAAACAGAACTGCCTTCAAACTTCTTATCACTTCCAATCAGCGACCTTTCTCTCAGGAATTCATGTGCAACAGCGGCAAACGACTTTTTATCATAAATTACCCTTGCATTCATTGTTTGCATCAGGCTGTCGTTAAGAGTACCTGCAAGCCGGTTAAGCAATTCTTTTGCTTTGGGATCAATCTGAGACCTGTAGAACGGTACACCATAGTATTGGGGAAAGAAGTTCCTGTCATCCTGCAGCAGTACAAGGTCATACTTCGGAATTTCACCATCTGTTGAATAAACATCTGTAAGCTGGATCTTCCCGTCATCAAGCGCCTGGTAAGCAAGTCCATGGTCAATTCCAACCGGCTTCAGTTTCAGCCCGTAAACTGATGCAAGATTATCCCACCCGTCTTTTCGCTTAAGGAATTCATAACTGACGGCAGTTTTGATATCCGGGTGAGCGCTCAGCTGAGAGATCTTCTTAAGGTCCATTTCTTCTGCAGTCTTTCTTTTTAAGGCAAGCGCGTATGTATTGTTGAAACCGAAACTTTTCCCTATTTCAAGCTTATGTTCTGACTTCAGCCTCTCATTAAGCTCATTATCTCCGACCTTGCTGTCCAGTTTCAGAATTGCTTCTGAAATGGTGCCGGTGTATTCAGGGTAAACATCTATTTGGTCATTAATTAATGATTCATAACACACAAGTGTACCGCCAAGATTGAACTTTCTTTCAACACTGTAACCGTTTGCTTCAAATAACTGCGAAATTACTTCTCCAAGAATATATGACTCGTTGAAATGCTTGGAACCGACTCTTATCTTTTGTGCATTTGCCTGAGAAGTAAATAGAACAAGCATCAGTAATGTCACTCCCAAAGATACTCCGTTCTTTATTACAGAAGCTGCAAAATCTTTTTTTACATTAGCTTTCTGCATCTATATAGTAGTAAAATTCCTCACAAATTCGTTTGCAGGTTCGCTTAATATTTTCTCTTTCGGGGCATATTGCATTATTTCGCCTTCATTAAGCAGCATCAAGTTATCAGAGAGTTTTAGTGCCTCTTTCAGGTCGTGGGTAACCAGCACAATTGTGCGCGGTTCAAGCTTCTGCATGTTCAAAAGTTCTGCGTGGATTTCGTTTCTCGTCTCAGGGTCAAGCGCCCCGAATGCTTCATCAAGCAGAAATACCGGCGGATTTAGAAGCATAGCCCTGCATAATCCCACTCGCTGCTGCTCGCCCCCCGAAAGCTGGTACGGGTATTTTGTTTTGAAAAGCGGTGTCAGATTTACCAGGCTCATAAGGAAATCAACCCTCATTTCAGTAACATGCTTTAACTGACCGGTTATCCTGCCAAGAAGCGAGATGTTCTCGTAAACGGTCATATGGGGAAAGAGTCCTGTTCCCTGCACGGAATATCCAATCTTAAGACGTGTTTCGTTTATCTTTCTGTAGTCAAGCATGCTGCCGAATACAATTGCGCTGCCTGATGACGGGCGGATGAGCCCGTTAATGATCTGAAGAAGAGTTGATTTTCCGCTGCCGCTTTTTCCGGCAATTGCAGTTATCTTCCTGTTATCAATCTCAAATGTCAGACCCTTTAACGCCTGTGTTTCGTTATAATAGTGCGAAACATTTTCAAAACGGATAAGACTCATAATAGTTTAAAAATTCAGGATTTAAGATTCTCAGACAAAAGATATAAAAAAGGATATTTACTTTTCAATTGCTACTTTAAGAGCTATATTTGTAAATTATTCCTGTAAAGCTACTAATAAAAGTTTAAAATGGAAAATCAAAACAGCGTTCTGAACATCGGCGATATAGAAAACTCATTGAGCGGAGTTGCGTCCGACAAGCTGTTTTCCATGTACAGGAAAGTACGCAGAATGACCATTGAGTTGTGTGAACCGCTAGAAATCGAGGATTTCGTCGTTCAGACAGAGAGTTTTATGAGTCCCCCGCGCTGGCATTTGGGACATGTAACCTGGTTCTACGAACAGCTGCTTAAGAAATATTACAGGAACTTTGAGCCTTATAAGGATGATTTTTCATTCTACCTTAATTCATATTACCAGGCTTTCGGCAAACCGTTCAATAAGAGCAGAAGAGGTACAATATCCAGACCAACGGTCAGGGAAACAATTGCTTACTGGAACCACATAAACCGCCAGGTTTCTTCTTTCCTGAACTCTGCTGAAATCAAGCTGAACATTCTGAAGGATTTTATGCTGGCATTTAACCATGAATGGCAGCACCAGGAACTGATGGTATATGATATTCAGCACTTGCTGCAAGACAGATATACTCCGAAAGAGGTTAAGAAGGTTCCGGGCGCAAATGGCGAATCACATAAAAAAGAAATGATAAAAATACCGGGCGGTATCTTCGAGCTCGGATTTGACATTTTGAAATGGAAAGACCAGTTTGCTTATGATATAGAAATGCCCCAGCACAAGACCTTCCTGAATGACTATTACATAGATAATGCTCCCGTAACTAACGGCGAATTCCTTGAATTTATAAAAGACGGCGGCTATACAAATTTCAAATTCTGGCTTGATGAGGGCTGGCAGTGGGTTAAACAGAACAACATCACCTCACCGCTTTATTGGGAGCAGGATGAAAGCGGAAACTGGATCAAGTGTGATTTTAAGGGTAAGAGATTCATTGAAAACTTCTCAAACGAACCGGTTGTTAATGTCAGTTTCTTTGAGGCAGATGCTTACGCCCGCTGGGCCGGTAAAAGACTGCCGGGCGAAGCTGAATGGGAAAAGGCTGCATCGTGGGACGAAGATAAAGGAACAAAACGGCTTTACCCCTGGGGAGATAATGAGCCGGATGAGTTCAACTGTAACCTGCTTGAATCCAAGATATGGTCACCTTCTGATATTTTCACCTATGAAATAGGAAAAAGCTATTACGGTATTTATGGAATGATCGGAGATATGTGGGAATGGACTGCAAGCGAGTTCACAGCATACCCCGGGTTCAAATCGGGCTTTGCGGAGTATAATGACAAGTGGTTTACAAATCAGAAAGTCTTAAGAGGGGGTTCATTTGGTACGCCTAAAAATTCAACACGCAACACTTACCGGAATTTTTTTAAAACACATGAACGCTGGCTGATAGGCGGTTTCAGATGCGCAAAGGATGCTTAGTTTCAATTGGCGATTAACGATCAGTAATTTTTACAATCCTATTTACTCATCAAACAAAGTCCGAAATAGTTCCTATCATCTTTCCAGGTCTTGTTTACATTTAATCCTGCAGAACCGGCAAGATCATTGATCATTTCATCTGTGAACTTGTAAGAATTCTCCGTGTGGATAGTCTCTCCTTTCCTGAATTCAACATATTCGTTCAGCTTATCAATATATACGGTTTGATTACTGCCTGAAACAAGATGCATTTCTATCCTGCTCATTGCTTTATTGAAAAATGCCTTATGAGAAAATTTGCTGAGGTCGAAAGTACCTCCAAGCTCTGTGTTTATCCTCTGCAGAATATTGAGGTTGAACTCAGCTGTTATTCCCGCGCTGTCATCATAAGCTGCGTTTAAAACATTCTCATCTTTTACCATATCAAATCCTATAAGGAATGAATCATCACCACTCATTGTATTGCTTATCGAACTAAGCAGCCGCTTTGCTTCAACAGGGGTGAAATTCCCGATGCTTGACCCAAGAAAAACTATCATCTTTGGATCCCCCGTGAGTTCATTTATAATTTCAAGTCCTTCTTCGTATTCGCCGTTTATACCTCTTATATTAAGCCCTTCGAATTCACTCAGCAATTCCTTTGAGCTCTGAACCATTATTTCCGAAACATCTATCGGCAGATAAGTTATGCAGCCTTCAGACTTTATGAATGAACTCAATATGTATCTTGTCTTTATTGAGCTCCCGCTTCCAAGCTCAACTATGACTTTCTTTCCCTTATTCATCAGCGCCATTTCATCTGAATATTTTTCAAGTATTGAAGATTCTGTTCTTGTCACATAGTATTCGGGAGTGTCGCATATCTTCTCGAAAAGCTCTGAGCCGGTATTATCATAAAAATATTTCGGATGAAGTACCTTAGGTACCTGTTTGAGTCCACGCGTGATGTCCTCTGCAAACGAACTTGTACAGCTTATGCTTTCAAATCTGCAAATGCTTAGGCGGTCATTTATGACTTCTTCGGTGAAGCTGCCCGATATTTTCAGTTCTTCGCTCAACAATTTGGATTGATTTGGAAATAGAACGGCAAGTTAACTATTTTTGTAGTAAATAAACAGAATATTACGGCAATTTTTCACTGCCAAAAACCCGCACTTTTGAACCTTCGGCAAATGTAATATTATACGGGGCCTTTTCGTTCAAATATTCCCATTTCTTCCCGTAAATTGCTCCAAAATCGAAATTATGGTCAAATTTCACCACGGGGAAGATATTCCAGTACGGATGTTCTACTCTGTACATTAATGGTTTTCCGTTTCTTGAGGTTCCGAATCCCCACTCATGCTCTTTGAAGAAATGCTCCTTGGAACCGGCACGCGGGAGAAAGGGCTTATTGAGCGCTTCAAGGTAAATCTCATATTTCCTGTTTCTGAAGCTTATCGTATGGTTCAGCAGGATCTTTCCGTTCTTCGAAATGCTGCTTTTCATGCGGACACTTTTGTACTTTTCATTATACATCAGATTAGCAAATAGCGGGATAAATGAAGGCGGTACAAATTCCCTGACAAACATCACTCCCCTTTTCTCTTTGTATCTCACATAATACCGCAGATTGATCTCCGGAAAGTTTGTGTGCAGAGGGAACTTAATTCCTTTAACCCTGGTATCCAGAAAATCAAAGGCTACCAGGCTCACAAATGCGTTCCCTTCAATTGTATCAGCAGTTATACCTTCAGGCAGCAAATCATCAAGAAACCCGGGCTCAACGGCATATGTTATTAGTACAAGGTTCTCCCATCTGGCGCTCAGGAATATTTTGCTCATACTTACTCTTTGGCCGGTTAAAAATTTGATTCCGGTTCGTTGTGAATAGAAACAAGTACCCTGCTTATCAAATATCCTACAATAGCTCCGGTTACAACATCACTGAACCAATGCTGCTGGTGATATATCCTGCTGAAACAGGTTACTATTGCAAGCAGATAGTAGAATGATTTCATGTAGATATTACTTGTTGTCGAAGCAAGGATTGTTGATAATGCAAATGAGACCGCGGCGTGTCCGGAAATATAAGAGAACATATCGTTATTGGATAGATTCCAGCCGTAGAAAGTGAAATCCCCTTTATTTGTGTACGGCCTGAACCTTCCGAATGTAGATTTTGCTATAAGAGTGATAAGCCCCGAGAAGATATAAGATTCAAATATCAAAAGTCCCGTTTCTCTTAATTTATACTTATTGAATATTAATCCAACAAGGTAAAGCCCCAAAAACAGGTATAATGTAGGAAGCCCGTTGCCGTACCACCTGCCGAAAGAGAACAATGAATCAACCAGATCGTTTTTTATTCCGCTTATTATGCTGTAAACTGCAGCATCAAGGAAGAATGCGGATATTATTACAAAGATACAAAAAAGCGTCAGCTGCCAATGCAGGAATATTCTCCGGTACGCCATTGGGTATACCTTCACGAATGCGCTTCCCGCATGCCTAAGATCACCTTTTAAGATGCTCTTCATTTATCCGCACTGCTTAATATGATTCAAACTCTTCAACCTGCCCATATTAAGCCATCGACTTTTTCAAAGAAATCCTTTCCGCGTATCCAGCCGTTCACACCGCCTGCGGACTTGATATAGAACCAGTCGCAGTTCATATCATAAATATAATTCTCATCTTTATTGCAAACAGGTTCTATATCAGTCTTAACGATAACGATTTTCTCTCCTTTGCTCAGAGTTCCGGAGCTTTCTGAAGCATCGTCTCTTGTTTTCTTAAGACCGAACGGAGTCTTTACCTCTGCAGACTGATTAACATCATAGAACTCCTCTTTTTCAAAGCTCAGTGTTTTCCGCCTGGAATCAAAATCGTACTTCAGCCTGATAGTATAGAAACCCATCCAGCCGAACTCAGTTACCTGGCCTTTCCCGTTTGTCTCAAATCCTGAATTCGAGGGCAGGTGTCCGCAGGGAATTATCTTCTCACCGTCATACTGGAAGAAGTAACAATCTGTCTGGTCGCTGCTTCCGAAACCGCGCACAACTACTTCCCTGAATCCGTCGTTGCGGTTAATATCCAGAATGATCATATCCGCATCGTACGTATCGGAATAGCTTTCCTTCACTTGCGAGCTTCCAATAGTGAGCAAAAACCCCATTGCATCCGGATAGTACACAAGCCTTATATTTTCTTCTTTGCCGTCAAAATTCAGGTCGGTCCTTAATGTAGTATCAGCATCTGAGGCAAATACTTTGATGCTTAGAAAGAGAAGCAAGATCAGTTTTCTCATCAATTATTACTCATTTAGTTATTAGTTTTCTTACCAAAGCCCAGCTTGCAAGGGTCATACCGTCATAAATTTCATTTGTTTCTATCATTTTTTCGATCTCATCCTGCTCTAATCTAAGGATTTCAAATTCTTCGGAATCGTCTTTTTTGAACTCATTTGAAGGCCTTAGATTTACTGCAATATAAACTTTACATATCTCATTTGTGACACCGTTGAACGGATTGAACTCTGCGGCATATTTAAGGTCACCTTCAAAGCCTGTTTCCTCTATCAGCTCTTTCTTTGCTTCGAAGTCATGATTATTTTCTTTCTTAACTCCGCCGCCCGGGAACTCGATGCTGAACCTGTCATTAAGATAACGGAATTGCTTTACCATCAATATCTTTCCGTCACTATCAAGAGGCACAATAAAGACCGAACCGAAAGTAAATGCGTAATGATACTCTCCCTCACGGCCGTTAGGCAAAAGGTATTTATCAACTTTATAGCTCCACCAGTTGTTAGAAAATATAGTCTCGGTGGCTAATTTCTTCCAGCGTCCTAATTTCATATAATATAATGTTTTAAGCAGTATTTATTGAAAATACCTTAATAATTTCGTAAATTTGCAAATTAACATTTAAATAAAAATGGCAAAGTCAAAGTACGTATCCAACAAAAATGAAACAATACCCCTGTTTAAGAATTCGTTCCTGGAGTATTTTTCACATATCCATCCTGTAACTCCGGTTGTTGTCTATGTACCCGTACTGGCTGTATGTGCTTACTTCGGCTTCCAAAGGGTGCCGGTAGTGAACGGGATTCTAGCATACATCGGAGGAATTTTGCTGTGGACCCTGACCGAATATATTATTCACAGATGGGCATTTCATTATGACCCCAAAACCGAAACAGGAAAAAAAGTTCATTTCCTGGTTCACGGCATCCACCATGACTACCCAAGAGATGCTACAAGGCTTGTTATGCCGCTCTTGGTAAGCGTACCGCTGGCAACATTTTTCTTCTACCTCTTTATGTCGGTATTTGGGGATTATTACCTTGTGATATTTTCAGGGTTTGTTTTGGGTTATGTAAGCTACGATTCAATCCATTATGCAACTCACCATATAAATCTAAAAGGAAGACTTGGCGGCTTTTTGAGGTCTTATCACCTTCGCCACCATTATGAAGATGATCATACTGCTTATGGTGTCTCTACTCCGCTGTGGGATTATATATTCAGAACGATCCCAAGCTATATGCTAGACCTGAAAAAGGTACCTGATATTGAAATTGATAAAGATGAAGACAAGAAAGCTACGGTATAGTTTTTAAAAAATATGAGTTTTGAGAAAAGGGAGGCAATTGAGCCTCCTTTTTTATTTCAATAATACCATTTTTTTGATCTCACTATAACCGCGTGCTTCAAGCCTGCAAAAATACACTCCGCTTGAATACCTTTGAGCATCAAATGTCACCTCGTAATTCCCGGCATAATATTCTGAATCTGCAAGAAGCATGACCATTTTTCCCTGAACATCATATACGGTCATCCTAACATGTGCTTTCCGGGGTACGCTGAATGAGATCTTTGTCACCGGGTTGAAAGGATTAGGATAATTCTGCATCAGGCTGAACTTTGAAGGCAGCTGGTTGTTCAATATTCCTATAGGACTGCCCGCGCACCCGGCAGATGATATCATGTTCCTTGGTCCATCTTCGGAATATATCAATATGCAGCTGTCACCCGATTGGTACCTGAACACAGGCTTTGGGGCGATCTCCTCAGCTGCCGAAAAGTAATTCATTTTGTAAACGTGATTCAGAACTCCAGCGTGATTCATCGCTATGTAATGAATACTATCCCCGGCTGCACCTGTGAAGAATGAGACATAATGAGTGCTTCCGCCCCGTACACCGATTATCTCCGGAGGGTAATTAGGGTTAATGACGCTTCCAAGCAGCGTACTTACCGAAAATGGTGCTTCAAAATTCCCAAAACTTGAAGATGAAAACCATTTTACATTCCAATTACCACCTGTAAACTGCCTGAACGTGCAGACTATGCTTCCATTATTATTCCCGTTGGATGACAGCCTTGCATGTGTTTTATAGCTCCCCGGATCATTGCCGCCGATATTGCCGCCTGCACCGGTTGAGCTTACCGGCGGATTTCCGTTAATATCGCTTTTTGCAAAATATATCTTGGTGCTATCGGGCACGCCGCAGAAGGAAACTTCAATGGAATCCTCTCCGCCAATGTTGAAATACGCAATATCACTGTAAGATGTCCTCACAAGTGCAGAAGAATTCTCATACCAGAAGTATTTTGAATTCATAAATGAAATTGACGGATTATTCAGGGAGTAAGGATTCAGTATCCTTGCAAACCTCTGCGTATTGATTCTGCTGCCGTTTCCGTCAAGCGAATCGAAAGAACATATCATGTATACATATGGAGTTGCTGCGTACCTTGCATTGTCAGATGTGAGCCTGATATTATAATAATTTCCCGTTGAGTCACTCGCCGGCCACTCAAGCAAATTATAAAACGTACCGTTGAGTGAGGGAATCTGCAGAATGAATGCCCCAACGGCTTTCCTGCCCCACGGCTGTTTAAATCCGAAAGCCACCCAAAGGTACTTCTGCCCCGAAGTATTCTCAACAAGTTCCATATCCATATCATCGGATGTAACAAAATCACCCGGGCGGATATTACCCTGAACGTACAGATTCCAGCTCACTCCCCCGTTTCCTGAATAATATACCCTAAGTGTATCGGGGCTAAGGGAATCCGCTGAATAAAATACAACCGACCATATTCTTCCGGCAGTCGGGCCGCGCTGTTCTATTGCCGCAGCCAGGCACTTTATTTTTCTGTTTGGGTTTGAATAGATCACAGTGTTCTGAATGTCATCAGTTGTTCCCCCTGCAAAAGGTGCACCCTTCAAGCCCGGGTTTGAACCGTAACCCTCAATGTTTATGAGGCTGCCGTACTCTGTTTTGGAATAACCGGTCAACGCTTCAAGCTGAGAGTTCAGCTCAATTATCCTGCTTAGATTAGCTGAATTGTCGTCCTTCTTTAGTCTCTTCATCTCGCTTTCAATTTTCAATTGCTTCTCCGTTTTCACGATTGTGTTGCTCTTTCTCCCGTGATTCCTTGTATCCTGTCCCCGGATTAATCCAAAAGCCAAAATCAATATCATTAAAGCTGAAAAAACCCTGTAAACCGCACAACCCATAATAAAACTCCCTGCAAAATGTGTTTAGATGATTATTATATAATTATTTATATAAGTACTTATACAATATAACAAAAAAAATTGCTCTCTGAAAGCCTATTCCCCTGATAAAGTGACAATTAATTTCCTGCTGCCGCCGTGGTTACGGTGTTCACATAAGTAGATGCCCTGCCACGTTCCAAGGTTTAATCTCCCCTTTGTTATCGGAACAGAAACGGAAGAACCGAGAATCGATGTCTTTATGTGTGAGGTCATATCATCCGGACCTTCAAGTGTGTGCTCGTAATAGTCCGCATCTTCCGGAACCATTATGTTGAAATGTGTTTCCATATCACTCCTGACTGTCGGGTCTGCGTTTTCATTTACAGTCAGTGACGCCGAAGTGTGTTTTATGAATATATGGGCAATCCCCGCAGAAATTGAGCTGATCTCCGGAATACTCTGCAGGATCTCACCTGTTATCAGATGAAATCCTCTCGCCTTGGGCTTAAGCGAAAACTCCTTCTGAAATACCTTCATCCCTTGCCGTTAGTGTTAAGTTTATCCTTCTTCTTCTGTTTTTCATCATCATAAGATGTCTTAATGATAAAGAAGATATATGCGGCGAACATTAAGGTGCCTATCACTGCGAATACTATTATTGCTCCATCCATAACCTATATTTTAAAATTGTGAAATTCAATCAATGAACACTTTCTGAACTCAAAAATAAAACAACTTTATTCTTTCAAATCTTTTATTCTGTTTTTCTTCAGTATTCTGTATAGCTGTGAATGCCTGTTATTCAAATCACCCCCCGTAAGCTCATATTCATCATATTTCGGAGAGAGCAGCCCGATGAGTCCTCCAACCGCCGCAAAAGGAACCGAGTACAATGCCGCTCCAACAATAGCACCTGTAAAATGAAATACAGCAGGACCATCAAACCTGAAATACCCCCCTGCGAAAAAACCAGCCACAAAACCAACTGCCGCACCAAAAGCAGCCCCGCCCCAGAAATTAGTTCCGTTTCTGAAACCGATCTTCCGGATGCTGTTTATATTTACGGAATAATTGTATTTGCCGGTATCTGCCACTAACAGACTGTCAAAAAGACTAAATTTATTATTTTTTTCTTTGAAGTGTACGTTCACACCGCTCTTTTTAACATTATCAAAGATCTTAAGTTCCGGCATCAGAAAAACTGCAGCATCTGACTGAGCAAATACTATATTGCATAAAAAAAGAATCAGACTTAACAGACAAAAAACCGACGTTTTGCTTAGGTTCATTCTGTTTTAGAGTTTTGTATCTGTGAATAAGATTTGCATCACCTTACAGTTTTAGGTTTTCATTTCCTTGCATTCTTCAGTATCTCGATAAGCCGTTTTCGCTTGCTGCTGTAATCTTTTTCATTCAGTTCATAACTGTTATCGTGTGATAACAAAAAAGCAATAGAACCGCCAATTAATGAAAAAACTGCGCCTCCGATAAACCCGCTCAGAATCCTTTCACCGGCTGATACATTGCGTCCCCCGCCGAAATCCAAACCAGCAAGGGCAGCACCTGCAAGGAATCCAACAGCGAAAGTAATACCCATTGTTATCGGAATACTCGAGTTTGATCTCTTCACTGTAATTCCTTTAATATCCTTAATATTTACACTGTAATTATATTTGTTTTTATCGGCGGTTAAGGATGAATCAGCCAGTATGAATGAATTATACTCATTTTCAAATTCATAAATGACTTTAGCTCTGTTTTCATTCTGCAGGATACTCAACCTGGGAAGAGTAAAGCTTAAAACAGTATCCTTCTGTGAAAAAACACTGCCGGAAAACAGAATCATAAACATAAGTAAGAGATTTATTTTTATTCTCATTTTACCATTTTTTAGTTTTTACATATTTTACAGATTCAACAACCAGTTCTTTCAGCACTTTCATATCAATATCCTCAAGCCTCTTAACGTATAAGCACGCTTTAGCCGCTTTATGTTTGCCGAGCTTCTTCAAGAGTTCCCGGTTTCTTTCAAGTCCGCACATTACGTAAATGGATATTGCTGCTTTCCTTGGCGAAAATCCCGTTATGCAAATATCTCCTTCGTGACCGCTTTCGTATTTGTAGTGATATTTGCCAAACCCGATTATAGAGGGTCCCCACATAACAGGCTCAGCCTTAGTGATCTTCTTCATCATGTCTATAAGCTTATAGCTATCTTCCTGTTTCTGTTTATCAAGTACGGATTTAATGAATTTATCCACACTGACTTTAGTTGCCTTGGTTTTTATTTCTGCCATGATTCTAAAGCTGCTCTGATTAAGTTGTTTATTAAGTTTTTTATAGAAGTATGATACACACCCCGTCTGCCCGGCCTGAACCGGGCATCCACCCCTCTCAAGAGGGAAATTTTTGCACTTTATTCCCCTCTTGAGAGTGGAAGGAGCGAAGCGGAAGGGGTGTGTAACAACTCCATAAGACTTTTCAATCAGGACTATTTTATTTTCTGTTCTATCTTTTCCAGGCTTGCCGCAATTTTTTCAAGAAGTTCGATCTGAATACTCCGGTTATCACCGCTGTGATACAGCCCTGATTTTATCTTCTCTCTTTGCTCAAGCACTTTTGCCCTGAATACATGCGCATCAACTACTCCAACCAGTTTCATCTGGTTGCCGCTGTGCTCGCTTTGCCCTGCAGTTTCAACCTTGAGCATTGCAAGATTAAAATGCCGCAGTACCGGGCCTTCGTAAAAGGTCAAGTCCTGAATATTTTCAAGCGGAATGGTCTTATCCACGGTAAACAGAATTCCCATTCTGAATCTGAGGTTCTTTTCGGTAAGGACACAATACAGCTTTTCGAAATAATGGCGGCTATACCATTGACCCAGTCCGCAAATCCAGGCTATTGCGATCGGAATACCAACAACTGTGATCAGCAATACTCCTAAAACATAGACTAAAATGTAAGTTTTAACTATCTGGTTGAATTCGGCTTTTATGAGGATGTTTTCGTTTTCGTTCATATTTACTGCAATTATGCAGCTAAATTAATTCAATTTGAAACGATAGCAAAGTCAATAAGATATAACATATATCGAAATTCTGTGTAATTACAGTATTAATAGAAAATGATTGACAAGTCTGCAGGTTGAAGAATAATATCTTCCCCCTCTCCATTTTGGAGAGGCCTGCCTGCTGCAGGCAGGGGGTAAGGGGGTGAGAAGTTAATATAGGCAATCCGGAAAATTCTGACCCCTTGCGACTTTTTCCAATGTATTTGCATCATATTAATTGAAAAACTATAGTCATTAATCAAGAACAGAAAAGAATAAATGAAAAAAATACTTTTAACCGCCCTGGTGTTTCTATTACACTGCATTAACCTTACGGCTGATGATCACGCCGATAAGATCGAAAAGCTGTTGAAAGAGTATGACGAGATCGGCATGTTTTCAGGGAGGGTGCTTCTTGCTAAAGACGGCAATGTGATTTTCGACAGGTCATTTGGCTTTGCCAACTGGGAAAGCAAGACTCCCGTAACTAATGAAACACTTTTCAGGATCGGCTCTCTTAATAAAATGTTCACTCATGCAATGATCAATCAGCTTAAGAACGAAGGTAAACTTGACCACTCGGATCCTCTAAGCAAATTCATAGACCTGTACCAGGGGAACGAAGACGATAAGATCACAATCAAAATGCTGATTGAAATGAGCGCAGGGCTGGGTGACTATCTCAACAACCCTGAATTCATGCAAAACAGGGCAAACTTCAGAACCGTTGATGATTTTATAAAGATCATTAAGAATGAACCGCTGTTATTTGAGCCCGGAACAGACAGAAAGTATTCAAACTCCGGTTATGTTGTGCTCGGTGCTGTTATCGAAAAAGTCACAGGGAGGTCATACACAGATAACCTGAATGAAAGAATAATTGAACCGCTGGGGATGAAAAATACTTTCTACAAACTGATCGGCGAGAGTATCCCGAATGCTGCTTCGGGGACGATCATAACTTTTTCCGGAAATAAAAGAAACTCACCCTTTGCAGAACAGCCCTCTCCTGCAGGGGGAATGTTCTCCAATGCTGATGACTTGCTGAAATTCGATATAGAGCTGAGAAAGACCAACCTTATACCGCAAGGCATAAGGGCAGGAGGCAACCAGGTGTGGAATTCCGTGCTTGCACAGCTCAAAGACGGATATACATTGATAATAAATTCAAATTTCGGCCAGGCTGCAGATGAGATCATAATGAGGTATGAGGATATGCTTGAAAATAAGCCCTATCCAAAGCCTGATGTTACATTTAATATGAAACTTTACAGGGTTCTTAAAGATGGCGGAATAAAGGAGCTATCAGCTCAGCTTAAGACTTTGATATCCGGTAGCGGCATGGAGTATAATGACAACCATTTGAATTTCTTCGGGTATGAGCTTATGGCTGAAAATGAACTTGATAATGCCATAGAAGTCTTTAAACTGAATTGTGAGCTGTTCCCAAACGTACCAAATGTGTATGACTCTCTTGGTGAAGCATACATGAATGCAGGGAAAAAGGATCTTGCCATTAAATGTTATAAAAAGGTACTGGAGATGGAACCCGGAAACAGAAATGCTGTTAAAATGCTCGAGCAATTGGGTCCAAAATAGGAGTAAGCATTTCATATTCTTAAGATCATATAAAAAAAATGCCGGGTCAAATGATCCGGCATAATTCATTAATATAAAACCGTTATTACTTATTGGAAAGTGAACCAGCCAACATTTCCGCCCAGCGAAACTTTCAGCCTGTTATATGTTTTTTCAAAAGGTACACTGAATATACTGCTAAGCGCAAACTTGATTCTTGAAATTCTGCTCGCATTTTCATTTTCGTTCACAGTAATAAAAATAGTCGCACTCCCTTCATGCTTATATACATTGCCTTCTTCAGTGTAGCCCGAAGCAAAGAGCGCTGATTTCAGTACTTCCAGCTCCTTAGCTGTTGCATTCATATGGACCTCAAGTATCTTATCAAAGTAAATTGCCTTCAGATCCTGACCGCCCCAGCTTGACATAAAAGTCCTCATGCCTACCCCGCTTATAAGTGAATCGCCAAAACCCCATGTCCTGTAACTTTCAAATGAGTATGTAGTCAAAAAAGGGATTACCCGCGGATGACTTACATTTGTCCAGTTATACATAGGAAGCACTTCAAATAAAGTGTATCCTGTTCCTTTGCTGATATTAACATCAAGCGCCAGTTCTGTAAATTTCTTCCACGTATTCACAAGTGAGTCCTTCATTTCCGGCTTCTTTGATTGAAAGATAAGGTTAAGTCCTCCTGCCTGGTTCTGGTAGAATTCCCTTGCCTGGCTGAAATGAAGAAAATTTTCCTGCCCGAGTATGAACATATCAAAGCTCCGCTGGTTTCCCATCATAACAGTATCAAAAAAAGATATGCCGAATGATTTCATTAAATACTCATCTTCAGCTAACTGCCTGACGGTGGAAGTATCAATTATGATATCCAGATGCCCCAAAAAACTCTTTGGAACTGAAGTATCATTTTTATCAGAGCCGCAGCCGGCAAGGATCAATATTGCTAAGATCGGGAAAAACAGGAATTTCAATTTCATTAAAAGTGTACTATGATTTTTTGTTTTACAAATCTAACTCAAAACACGCAGAGTGCAAAGGCAGAAAATTGAACTTGATCGTTACATCATACTTGAAAAATGAACTGAAGTAATCGAATCTATGTGTTAATTCGATTCAACTGGCTTACCGGTTTTCTTATTCTTTTCCAGGAACAGCCTGAGTTTTTCATGTTTTCCTTGAAGGTCAGAATTTTTCAACTCAATTGTATCATAATCCGTCACAAGCGCACCCGCTATACCGAAGATCAAAGTGAGAGGAACACATAGCAGGAAGTTCACATCTTTGAATTCAGCATTTGATGATGATGTAGCAAGGCCGATCAGAACACCGAGTGCAAGTCCCGCACCGGCACCTTCAAGGAAAAACGAGCCGTCGTTCACACTTAACTTTTTGATATCACTCAAACCGACCCTGTAGCTGTAAACTGAAGTGTCGGCTATCAGCAAACTATCGCTCAGTAAAAAACGGTTCTCATCTTTTTCAAAATCATATATGACTATCTTCCCTTTCTCAATCTGACTGATTGAAAGTTTCGGCAGCACATAAAGACTTTTTTCGCCCGATTGTGAAAATAGGCTTGCTGAAATAATGAAATGTATAAACAAGTATTGGAAGATTGAGAATTTACTCTTCATCAGTCCTGAGACTCTCAAGAACCGAGAAATCTTCCAATGTAGTTGTATCACCTGTTACGCTGCCCTGTGTTGCAATTTCACGGAGCAGTCGCCGCATGATCTTGCCGCTTCTTGTTTTAGGCAGTGCTTCGGTGAATCTTATATCGTCAGGCCTTGCAAGCGCACCGATCTGGTGTGTGACCCATTCCTTAAGCTCAGCGTTAAGTTCATCACTTGGGTGGAACTTCCCTTCAAGTGTTACAAACGCAGATATAGCACTGCCTTTCAGCTCATCAGGCTTGCCTACGACGGCAGCTTCTGCGACCTTTGGATGAGCAACAAGTGCAGATTCAACTTCTGCAGTGCCTATCCTGTGCCCGCTTACGTTGATAACATCATCCACACGGCCCATTATCCAGTAATACCCGTCTTTATCCTTCCTTGCCCCGTCCCCGGTGAAATAGACGCCTTTAAACTCGCTCCAGTACTGCTTCTTATATCTTTCATCGTCTCCGTAAATTGTCCGCAGCATAGATGGCCACGGATGCTTTATCACGTAATAACCGCCTTCATTTGCTTTGCAGGCCTTGCCTTCCTTTGAAACAACCTCGGGCTGTATACCGAAGAAAGGAAGCGTTGCAGTTCCCGGCTTAGTTGGTGTTGCTCCCGGAAGCGGCGTTACCATAATAGCCCCGGTTTCGGTCTGCCACCACGTATCTACTATCGGGCACTTCCCTTTCCCTATAACCTTATAATACCACATCCATGCCTCGGGGTTGATAGGTTCGCCTACTGTTCCAAGCAGCCTCAGTGAATCAAGCTTATGCCTCAGCGGCCACTCCTCACCCCATTTAATAAACGCTCTTATTGCTGTTGGTGCCGTATAAAAGATATTTACTTTGTACTTATCAATTATTTCCCAAAACCTGTCGGGATCGGGGTGATTGGGCGAGCCTTCGTACATCAGCGTTGTTGCCCCGTTCATAAGCGGACCGTATACAACATATGAGTGTCCGGTTACCCAGCCCGCATCGGCTGTGCACCAGTAAACATCTTCATCCCTTATATCAAAAACATATTTTGTTGTGATATAAACCTGTGTCATGTATCCGCCGGTAGTGTGCAGTATTCCCTTGGGCTTTCCGGTTGTACCCGAAGTGTAAAGGATGTAAAGCGGGTGTTCGGAATCAAGCGGTTCAGCAGGGCAAACATCATCAACACCCTTCATCAGTTCACTGTACCAGTGGTCTCTTCCGTAATGGAACTCAATATGATGGTCAGTTCTGTTTACAACAATTACATTCTCAATAGTCGGGCAGTCAGGCATAGCTTCATCAACTGCTGCTTTCAGGTTAACCACTTTCCCGCGCCTGTATCCGCCATCGGCAGTTATTACCATCTTTGCCTGGGCGTCGTTAATTCTGTCAACCAAAGCTGATGCGGAAAATCCCCCGAAAATTATTGAGTGCACTGCGCCGATCCTTGTGCACGCAAGCATTGCAACTGCAATTTCAGGTATCATTGGCATATAAATACAGACCCTGTCGCCTTTTACAATTCCCATTTTCTTCAGAACATTCGAAAACTTGCAGACCTGCCTGTGAAGCTCCTGATAGGTCCATGTAGCCGTTTCTCCGTTTTCACCTTCCCAGATTATGGCAGCTTTATTCCTTCTCCATGAATTCATATGCCTATCGAGGCAGTTATAGCTCATGTTAATTTTTCCGCCTACAAACCATTTAGAGTGGGGCAGTTTCCAATCCAGGACTTTTTTCCACTTTTTGAACCAGTCAAGCTCAGAGGCAATTTTTGCCCAGAATTTTTCGGGGTACCTAATGGACTCGTTGTACATCTTTTTATACTGAGCCATTGATTTAATGTGGGCTTTCCTGGAAAATTCAGGTTTTGCCTTAAATACCCGTTTCTCTTTTTCAAGCGAAGTGAACTTAGTCTGTTCCATCATTACCGTATTGTTTTAGAATTATTAAAGAAGCCTGCCACTCCGGTAGCAGGCATCTTATGAACACTTGTGATTCGGAAATTAATTGTCTGCAATTATAATTGTAATTTGCGAAAATTGCAATTTATATCTGTTAATCGCGGTTTATAGCTTCAATGCAGGCATTTGATCGTCCCAAAGAGGAACAAGGGCTGGAATTGTGTGTTTAATAATTGTAATAAATCAATAGTTTTGTGAATATGACTTTTTTGAATCCGGCAATACTATGGGGACTCGCTGCTGTATCGATCCCTATACTGATACATATTCTGAACCTCAGGCGCACTAAGAAAATTGAGTTTTCAACCCTAATGTTCCTGAAAGAAATTGAGCAGTCAAAATACAGAAAGATAAAGCTCAAACAGCTTTTGATACTCCTGATGAGAATTGGATTCATAATTGCGGCTGTTTTTATGTTTTCAAAGCCATTCTTCAAAGGTTACCTCGGTTCCCCTGAGGATAAGCCAAGAAGTTCTGTACTCATAATACTTGATGATTCATACAGCATGCAGTCCAGGGAGCCGGCAGGAAGCTCCTTTGAGAACGCGAAGAAAAAGGCTGCGGAGACAATTGACCTGCTTGGGGATAGAGATGAAGTGTTCTTCACTACTGTTTCGGGAATTAACAGGCTCGATAGAAACATGAGATACGGTGATCTTAACAGGCTGAAAGATACACTGAAACTTATCAGGATATCAGATGTGACAAAAGACCTCACCGAGGTTATGTATTTCGCCGAAGAAATATTGAAGAGTGCATCCAACTCATCCAAAGAGGTTTATCTTTTCACTGACGGGCAGAAAAGCTTTGTTGAAAATAAGAGCCCGATAAAGCCTGAATCAATCGACGACGAAGCCGTGAAAATAAACATCGTATTGACATCAACAAGAGAAGCAAACAATATTTCCGTTGATACGCTTAATGTCATCACAAAGATATTTGAGAAAAACAGGCCAGTGAGGATAAAAGCAACGGTAAACAACCGCAATAATTACAACGTAAGCAACAAAAGTGTAACTCTTAATTACGCAGCATTCAAAGATGAAAAAGTGATCGATATCCCTGCTAACTCTACTTTAGATGTAGAGTTTCTGTTCCAGCCGGGTAAGACCGGATTCTCAGGCGGCTCCGTTGAGCTGACTCAAAGCGAGATCTCAGATGATGAGCTCTCCGGTGATAACAAACAATACTTCGCTTTTTATATTCCGCTTAAGATTAACCTGCTGCTTGTTTCATCATCAGAAAGTGATATCGCTTATCTTCAGCTTGCACTCAGTACATCCGAAGAACTGATGCGAGATTCAACCGGAAAAAGCAGCAGCTATTTCAATGTTAAGAAGATCTCTCCGGATTTGTTCAAAGACGAAGTGCCGGGGGATTTTGATGCTGTTGTGTTTGTTAATAAGCCCTCCTTTAGCCGGCAGGAATCCGAGATCATCAAGTCTTACGTTGAATCCGGAGGAGGCGTGATAGTTTATCCGGGGGATCTAAGCTCTGCGGAAAATTATAACAACACTATTGGGGAAGAATTTAACCTTCCCCCTATCAGGCAATCATTCAGTGACGGCGCAGGTGAATTCAGATTTGATAAAATAGATTATGAACACCCGATATTTGAGGGTATTTTCAGGAACAGAACCGAAAATAATAATACAGGAAATGAATCACCTGTTATCAAAAACGGATTTGATATTCCAACAGGAGAAAATGCAATTCCGCTTGTTAAGCTTAACAATGAGAAGAATTTCCTGGTTGAGTTCTCAAGGGGCAAAGGAAAATTGTTGATGTTCTCTGTTTCGCCCGATATGAAGAATTCCGATTATCCTGCTAAGAATCTTTTCTCACCTATCAGCGTAAGGAGTATCCTTTACCTTGCAAACGCAAATCCGGTTAACTCAGCAGTCACAGGAAAAGACTACTTCCTTGATCTTTCTGAATTTCCGCTGCAAAAGCCGGATGGACATCTGCCTTTAACAAACTTAGCCGGGCTGAAAGATTCTGTAACCTATCAGGAAGATCAAACACTGGTAAACCTTAAAAATAAGATAAGCACGGCATCACTTTACAATATTGGCAGTGCAGGCGAACCTGCTTTCGGCTTCCCTGTGAATGTACAGAATAAGGAAAGCGAATCTAAAAGACTGGATGAAAGTGAAATAGAGGACTATTTGAAGAGTTCATATGCTGTCAATGCAAACGTGATCGGTTCGCAGGAAATGCTTACTGCTTCGGTCTCAGAACTGAGAACGGGGAAAGAAGTCTGGAAATACTTCCTTGTTCTGGCGCTCCTGTTTGTAGTTTTGGAGTATTTCATTGCAAAATCAGTATCGGGAAGAACTAAGAATACTGAAGTTAAGAAGACATAAGAATTTTGAACTTTTAATAATACTATTTTTTAAGTATATTTAAGTCCTTAAAAATAAAGCGATTACAAGAAAATTCAAATTAAGAGGAGAATTCCGCTCATGAGATTCATAAGAAATATTTCAGGTTTTCTGTTTTTGATGGCAATAGCGATCTATTTTAGTGCATGCAACTCTGCTGAACAAACAACAGCAAAGCTGGCATATAATACAGGTGATTACAAAAAGGCTGAGATTGAATTTGAAAAAGAAACCAGGCAGAATCCGCAGAACGAAGAAGCTTGGTTCTACCTTGCAATGACTAGAGCACAGCTTGGCAAACTGGAGGGTATCCAGTCTGCGATGCTGGAGTATAAGAAGATCGGCAAAAATACATTCGGTCCCGAGCTTACTCAGGCATGGGGCACAAAATACGACCAGGGTTATAAACAGTATGAAGACGGCGAAAAACGTGCAAAAGAAGGAAAAGATGATGAGGCAGTTAAGAAATTTCAGGATGCACTGCAGAGTTTTGAAATTGCTTATGCATTACTCCCCGATAGCGCTTTTGTGAAAGATAATATTTCCGCGCTTAACGGCAGAATAAATACTATCCTTGTAAAACCGACAATCGACAAGGGAGTTGAGCTTGAGAAAAAAGGTGATTATGAAGGTGCAATAAATGAGTATAAGACTGGTCTTGCAAAGGTAACAAAAGGTTCCGGAGCATATGAAGTTATTATTTATGATATGAGCCTTGCTTACCTTAAATGGGGCGAGAAGCTCAGAGAATCCAGCCCGGACGATCCCGCTTACAAAAGCAAGTATGAAGCAGCAATGCCGTATCTTGAAGAATTGACAGGCTCGAAAGATAAAGATAACAAGCTGAATGCATACGAGCTTCTGATACAGGTTTACGGTAACCTGGGCATGAATGAGAAGGCAATGGATGCCATCAAAAAAAGAGACGAGTTAAAAGGACAATAAGATGTCTACATCAGCTTCTGCAAAATGGTTCTGGGGAATTTTCCTCAGCCTGGTATTTATCGGTATGGTTCTGGTTGCTGTGGGCCTGATTCTTTTCGCCGCAGCAATTAAGGGCGGGGGCAATGAATATTCTTCTTTCGGTTCTGGAGATAAAATAGCAATTGTTGAAATAAATGATGTTATCATATCATCCGAAAAGACTGTTGAACAGATAAAGAAATTCCGGGAGGACAAATCCATCAAGGCCATTGTCCTCCGGATAAATACTCCCGGCGGCGGAGTTGCGGCTTCGCAGGAGATATACGAGGAAGTCAAAAAGACACGCGATAGCGGAAAAATTATTGTTGTCTCAATGGGTTCAATTGCCGCTAGCGGCGGTTATTATATTTCCATGGGTTCAAGCCTGATCGTTTGCAACCCCGGAACACTTACAGGGAGTATCGGGGTAATTGCGCAGTTCATGAGCATAAAGGACCTTGCCGAAAAGCTCGGGATCACAAGTACAACAATTAAGAGCGGCTCTTTAAAAGATGCAGGCAACCCCTACAGGATGATGAATGATTCTGATAAAGCATATTTTCAGGATGTTGTGGATAACAGCTTCCAACAGTTCCTTGATGTAGTGGCAAAAGAACGCAAAATGGAAATGGAGAAGCTTATGCCGTATGCAAACGGTAGAGTATTTACCGGTCTGCAGGCAAAAGAATACGGTCTTATTGATTCGCTCGGCACATTTGAAGATGCCATCAGGATAACATCTAAAATGGCAGGAATCGAAGGCGAGCCGAGGATAGTAAGAGAAAAGAAACGCTTTTCTCTTTTCGAAGAGATAATGGGTTCGAAGCTTGAAGATGTTACAGACATCAAAGACAGGCTTTTTGATGAACCTATACTGCAGTATAAGTTTGAGCCGTAGATTTAAGGTTTTGTTCAGAGATTAAGTTATCAGTTAAATTTATAGTTCTATAATTTATGACTAGAGCAGATATAGCAAACAAAATTGCCAATGCAACGGGTTTGAGCAAGGTTGAAACCGAGACTGTAGTTGAAGGTTTCATTCTGTGCGTAATTGATGCGCTGAAGGAACAGGAAAGTATTGAGATAAGAGGATTCGGCACTTTTAAGGTGAAGGAAAGAAAACCAAGGATTGCGCGGAATCCCAAGACCGGCGCTAAAGTTGAGCTCGGCAGAAGGTTTGTGCCAATGTTCAAGGTCTCTAAGGAGTTCAAGAAGGCCGTGAATGACAGTCTGCTTGAAAAATACGAAGGAAAAAAGAAGTAAAATTAAATAATATAGAATACAAAATAAAGGAGAAGTAATGCCAAGCGGTAAGAAGAGAAAACGCCATAAAATGGCAACCCACAAAAGGAAGAAAAGACTGAGAAAGAACAGGCATAAGAAGAAAGTAAGGTAGTAATTCTGAATTTCTAAGATTAGTCTTAAGTATTCAAAAAAGGACAGATATATTTCTGTCCTTTTTTGTTTGTTGT
>JAUQWS010000025.1 GCA_030835025.1 Ignavibacteria bacterium
ATTTGTTGTGCGAAGAATCATATCTACTCCAACGGCTGTCCCAGTATTAGCATTAATGAAGCTAACTGCAAGGAGAGAATTAGAAGTTATAACTTGGAGATTCCAATTTATGCCCCCATCCGTTGTACGATAAATCGCACCATTAGGGTTACCCCATATACTCAAACTAACTATAGTTCCTGTGTTCGCATCAACAAACGTCACAGCTCTATAGTCTCCTGGTATTTCAAGTGGGTTATCACCATACCACCCGCTTTGGGCATAAACAAAACCCGTAGTTAACAAAATTAGTAAAAAAGATGTAATAAGTTTTCTCATAATTTTTATTTCTTATTTCATCAAAACCATCTTCTTTGTTTCGGTGAAGTCATTTGTAATTATCTTATAAAAATACACACCGCTTGAAAAATTCGAGCCGTCCCAGTCTGCTTCATATGTTCCTGGTTTGAGTTGTTCGTTTACAAGTATTGCAACTTCCCTGCCGAGCAGATCGTAAATAACCAATTTCACGTTTGACGTTTGACCTTTCACATTTCGTGGCACATCAAACTTAATCTTCGTTTGCGGGTTGAATGGGTTGGGGTAGTTTTGGGAAAGACTAAAATTATCTGTGATTTCGGAGTTATTACTTTGTATGCCTATTGGGGGACCAGTTGTCAAAATAGTACCATTATCACCTGCGGACCAGATATTATTTTCATTTATCAAATTCAAACAATACAAACCCCCAGAAAATCCGAATATTGAGCTGGTACCGATAGGACCAAATGATTGGAACCAATTAAGACCTCCATTCGTAGACTTAATGACATAGCCAACATTTGTGTTGCTTGTAGCGATCCATCCTGTTTGTTCATTTAAAAAGATAATATCGTTGAAAAGGCAGTAACCTGGAATATTCTCTGACATCAATAATGTCCAATTGATTCCTGCATTAGTAGTTTTCAATACAACTCTTGATGAACCCTGATTCGGCGGTGTTACTTGATGACTAGCCCCGGCTACAAATCCCGTATTTGGATTCAGAAAATATATAGTTTTATAGTTTTTGCTATTGTATGGAAAGTCTACATTCCAATTTTCACCTCCATTACCAGTTCTCAAAATATATCCGCTATCTGCAGCAATAAATCCAGTCTGCATACCGGAGAAATAAACATCATTCAGATTTTTATTTGAATTGCTCTGTTGACTTATCCAGTTTATTCCGCTATTTGTTGTTTTAATTATTGAACCACTTGAACCGCAAACATAACCCGTATAATTATCAACAAATTCAATACTCGTTAAATCTCTGGTTCCATTTAATGTTACACTCCAGTTTATTCCGCTATTTGTTGTTTTCAGCAAATATCCGGCATCACCGCATGCATAACCGGTTTGTTCGTCTATAAATTCTGCCGAGTTCACTTTCACATCTCTGATCAAACTTGATATCACCCAATTATATCCCCTATTGGTTGTTTTCCAAATTATTGAACTCATAGTGTCGTGAATCGATTCATTACATATAACCAAACCAGAATTTGCATTCAATAATTTGATTACTCTGATATTACCTTGAGGTGAAATCAGCATATCGGTCCAATTTTGACCCCCATTTGTGCTGCAGAATATTTTTCCTTTGTTGCTGCATATCCAACCTGTTGATGCATTTTTGAAGTATATGTCTCCGAACACTTCTTCAGAATGAAATCCTAAATTGAGTTGGTTGGCCCAGTTAATACCTCCATTCGTTGATTTCCATATTTGATTTCTTGCAACAGATATCCACCCTGTTAGCGGGTTTACAAAATACATGTTTGCAGTGTTACTCATTGTGTTTGTGTAAATGCTCCAGTTGAGCCCCCCATTTGTTGTTCTGTTTACATAGTATGGATTACCCAATAACCACCCATTTTGACTATCAATGAATAGCACTCTCTGAATTCGTTGACCATTACCGCCTTTAAAATACTGAATTGTGTTCCATGCATCATTTGTAAATCCAATAGTATCTTTTTCGTTATTAGACAAATAACCTTTAGTACTATCTATCATTTGAAATGATGTTATCCCCCACCTCACATTCTGATTCACTATCTGCCAATTATTGCCTCCGTTATTGGTTCTCAAAATAATTCCTTTTGACTGATAGATACCTGCAGCCCAACCAGATTGCCGATTCATAAATTGAATACACGAGAAATGAGAAGTATTAATCCCGGTATTAATGCTTGTCCAATTATTTCCGCCATTGGAAGTCTTCAAAAGTACTTCACTTGATTGACATACCCATCCATATAAACTATCAATAAAGAATATATGATCCGGGTAAGTAAAATAAGCACCCCCAGAAATTCCTATGTTTGCGTTAGTTTTGATAGGAAAACTCCAGGATAATCCTCCATCTGTACTTTTATATCCAAAATCTCCTGCGAAAACCCATGCTTTTTCCTGAGTAAGAAAATTAATTGAAAACATTTCCCTCTGGACACTTAGAACTTTCCAATTGTCGCTTTGAGAAACACCAAAATTTGAAACCAGGAGAAGGTAAGCAAGTAGTAAGAATATCTTTTTCATGTTACTAAGGATTTGTTATACAAATATAACCTGTTAATTCTGAAAGTGTTATCGCAAAAAAAGAGTAGGTATATTAGTGCTGTTTTTGAAGTAGAATCCATTAAAAAAGGGGTTCAACGAACCCCTTTCTTCTATATCTGTCAATTTCTAAGTAGCTATAGCGGTATATTTCCGTGCCGTTTCTTGGGGTTTGATTGTTCCTTTGTCTGAAGCATCCAAAGCGCGCGTATAAGCTTTGCGCGGGTTTCAGATGGCTCAATCACATCATCAATATATCCGCGTGCTGCTGCTGCGTATGGATTGGCGAATTTCTTCTTGAACTCTTCAACCTTATCCGCAAGAGCTTTCTTCGGGTCTTTTGCTGAGTCGATTTCTTTTTTAAATATAATTTCTGCTGCACCGTTTGGACCCATTACAGCTATCTCTGCTCCCGGCCATGCAACATTATAATCAGCACGGATATGTTTACTGTTCATCACGTCATAAGCTCCCCCATACGCCTTACGGGTTATTACCGTAAGCTTGGGAACAGTTGCCTCGGCAAATGCATAAAGCAGCTTTGCGCCCTGTTTTATTATTCCCCGCCACTCCTGGAACGTGCCCGGCATAAATCCCGGAACATCTTCAAACACAACCAGCGGAATATTGAACGCATCACAGAACCTTACGAACCTTGCGCCCTTTACAGATGCATCAATATCAAGCACTCCCGCCATTTTGCTGGGCTGGTTTGCAATTACGCCTACTGAAATGCCGTCAAGCCTTGCAAAGCCGGTAATAATATTCGGTGCAAAAAGTTCCTGCGTTTCAAAAAAGCTTGATTCCATAGTTGGTTCCTTGCCGTTATCTTTTCCTTTATCGCCGTCTTTTCCATTCTTCTTGGCTTTCTTCTTCGCATCCTTTTCAATTTCAATTTCATATTCACCGACCTGGATCTCTTCCATATCAACTACAAGCCTTATTATCTTTTTCATATCATAAGGCCTTGTGTTATCGGCGGGAATAATAGTATTAAGCTCTTCTTCCGCTCTTTCAGGGTCATCCATGTTATGCTTTACAGGGGTTTTCTCTTTCCAGTTCTGCGGAATGTAAGTGACAAGCTTCCTTATATACTGCAGGCACTGCTTTTCATCATCACATGCAAAATGCGTTACACCTGACTTGGTTGAGTGAGTTACTGCACCGCCAAGATCTTCAAAAGTAACTTCTTCGTGTGTAACCGTTTTTACAACACTAGGACCGGTAACAAACATATGGCTTTTCTTCTTGATCATGAATATAAAATCGGTAATAGCAGGCGAATAAACAGCGCCTCCTGCGCATGGTCCCATAATAGCCGAGATCTGAGGAATTACTCCGGACATAAGTGTATTGCGCAGGAATATATCTGCATAACCGCCAAGCGATACAACGCCTTCCTGTATTCTTGCGCCGCCTGAATCATTGAGACCAATTACCGGTGCACCAAGCTTCTCAGCCATATCCATTACTTTGCAAATCTTCTCTGCGTGCGCTTCTGATAGCGAGCCGCCGAAGACAGTGAAATCCTGGCTGAAAACAAATACCAGGCGCCCATCGATCCTTCCGCTGCCGGTTACAACTCCGTCGCCTAAAATGATCTGTTTTTCGAGTCCGAAATCATGCGAGCGGTGTGTAACGAACTCATCCATCTCTTCAAATGTACCGGGGTCAAGCAGCAGATATATTCTTTCCCTTGCCAAAAGCTTGCCTTTATCATGCTGAGCTTTTATTCTTTTCTCGCCGCCGCCAAGCTTTGCCTGGGCGCGCTTGGTAAGCAGGATTTGCAGATCTTCAATTCTCTTATCGGATGCCATAATTTTTCTTAGATTTTTTGATTTATCAGGGGTGAAAATTGCAGTTTAACTCGAATAATCCTCACCTTTATTGTTGAAATACAGGCTAAAATAGCTTTTTTTCGGGGGAATTACTATAATATACGTCAAGGGAAAATATGATATTTGTTAGGGGTAAAAAGAGTGTGGCACTGAGTTAATCCTGTTTGTTTGCTTCCTGCCTCAACTGCCCGCATCCCGCATTTATGTCTATTCCCCGCCTCAGGCGAAGAGTATTTGGCACTCCGGCATCATCAAGTATGGACTGAAACTGCTCAATGCGTTTCTGTTTGGATTCCCGTCCTTTAAACCCGCGAGTCGGGTTCAGCGGGATAAAATTCACATGGCTTAAAATTCCTTTTAGCAGCCGGGCAAGCTCTTTTGCCTGTTCGGGAGTGTCATTAACACCATCAATCAGTGCCCACTCAAAACTTATTCTGCGCCTGGTTTTGTTAACATACTGCTTACACGCTTTAAGCAGAACTTCGATAGGGTATCTTTTATTGATGGGGAGCATTGACTCTCTAAGTTCATCAGTTGCTGCATGAAGGGAGACAGCAAGATTCACCTGGCGTTTTTCTTCGGCAAATCTTTCAATTTGAGGTACAAGTCCGACTGTACTTATTGTAATTCTTCTTGCGCCGAAGTTATAGCCCTCCGGATTCGTCAAAGTATCAACTGCTTTCATAACCTCCTTATAATTCGCAAAGGGTTCACCCATTCCCATAAATACAAGGTTTGAAAGTTTCTCATCTTTTTTGTTCAGAAGCCTGTCAAAGAACATTACCTGTTCAACAATTTCGCCTGAAGTGATGTTCCTTTGAAGTCCTCCCTGCCCTGTTGCACAGAAAGTACAGCCAAGCGCGCAGCCTGCTTGCGTTGAAATGCACGCTGTCCACCGTGTTTCATATTCCATAAGCACGGTTTCTACCTGGCTTTTATCCGGAAGGTCAAACAGTATTTTTCTGGTCCAGCCATCATTTGAATGCAGATCTGTATGCGTATTCAGATGAGAATAACTTATCCCGGAAGTCAGTTCTTCCCTGAGTTTTTTTGGAATGACAGACATCTCGTCAAATGAGCCTGCCAGATGCCTGTAAGCCTGTTCCCAAACCTGCCTGGCACGGAATTTCTGCTCGCCAAAGCCTGTTACTATTTCCTGTAATTCCGGATAAGTAAGGTCGAAAAGGAACGGTTTCTTTTTCATGTTTTTAACTCCACCAAATTCTCTCAAAAGAAAGAAACTCTCAGGAGCAATTAATCGTATAAAATTGATTTGCCCAAAGCGGACTCGATAAAATCAACTGCAAGCTCGGCTGTGGAGTTTTTAGTATCAAGTATCGGATTCACCTCCAGCATTTCGAGCGAACTCATGCATCCGCAATCGGCTACCATTTCCATAATGACGGATGCTTCGCGATATGTAAGTCCGCCTTCAACCGGAGTACCAACGCCGCTTGCATAATCAGGGTCAACGCCGTCAAGATCGAAACTAATATGTATGTGGTCAACTTCATTCTTAAAATCATTAAGTACGCGCGCTATGATCCTGGTAACACCCTGCTTATCAACATCTGTCATTGTGTATACCTGCATTCCCTTGTTTCGGAATTCTTTAACTGTCGATGATTCCAAATGATCAACGTCCCTTATCCCGATGAGCGCTGAATTCTCAGGCATTACCTTCGGCGAAAAACCGCCGATCCGTGTAAGCCTTTTTTCACCGATGCCAAGCGCCACGGCAAGCGGCATACCGTGAATATTTCCTGAAGGAGTTGTATCCGGTGTGTTCATATCAGCATGGGCATCTATCCATATCACGCCAAGTGTCTTTTTCCTTTTCCTGCAGAAGCTGGCTATTCCGGCAATACTTCCAACAGCAGTTGCGTGGTCGCCGCCAAGGATCAGCGGGAAATAGTTTTGGTTCAAAAGGCTCTCAACTTTTTTGGAAAGAATTTTTGACGACCTGACAATCTCGGGAAGGTATTTCAGCTTTGGATTTGAAACTCTCTGCGTCTCAGCTCCTTCAACGAAAATATCGCCAAAATCCTTGACCTTATAGCCCATTCCCTCAAGTTTTTCCTCAAGATGCGAGTACCTTAAGGCAGATGGACCCATATCCACACCGCGCCTATCGGCACCTAAATCCATGGGAAAACCGACAATTCCGATCTTTTTTCTTAAGCGTTTGCCAATACTCACTTTTTTCATAATCGGCAAATATAGAGATTACAGTTTTGAGTTATAAGGGGGATATTTGTAGCCAAATTTTGCTGTTTCAATCATAAAGCACGATATTTATTTTTAGAAAACGATAAATCATAGGTGAAACTCAAATGAAGAAATTAATTCTTTCCATAATCGTCTTGTTCCTTTTGCCTTTTGGTGTCTATTCGGCCGGCAGCCTTGATCTTGATAAGCTTTGCGACCAGATGTACAAGATTTACGATTCCGACGAACTTCCTGCAAAGAAAGAGGTGCTTGCTTACAAGAAGCTGAATGAGCTTATAGGTCAATCCGTAACTGTTAAGATAACAACAACTGATTCCATTACTTACGACAGGAAGGATGATGTAACAAACCTGAAATCCAAAGAAGTATTTACCTCAGATAATAAGACAGGGTATTTTGGTATTTTTATTTATGCAACACAAAAAGGTGATGCGCTTTTGATGACAACTTCTCCCGATAAAGAGATGAGCATTTCGGGTACTGTTACTGATGTTTTGGTTACGGGGTATATTAAGAATAACCTAAATGAAAAGGCATATACATCCATTAAAGAATTTGATGATAAGGGAACTATCATTCAGCAGGTAATTATTAAGATCCAGATGTGATCAGGCGCCCATCGCTTTGTTTAAGAAATCATTCAGCGGCTTGACTGCTTTCAAAATGCGTGCAGCGTAATCAGTATAGTTTTTGGAGAGCGCTCTTTTTTCATTAACTGCGTGATCTGCTATGAAGCTTTTTAATTTAAGGTATTCGGCCGCGGGATGATCTTTTTCAAATCCTTTCGGCGCCGTTTTTAGTGAATCCCCTCTCCAGAGTCCGCCGAAGTTCTTCTTAAAATCCTTGTTCTCCACTATCTTTCTGAAGCTTCCGTAATCATCTGCTATTCTTGTTCTCACTTCAAGCAGCTTATCAGGCATTGGCATGTAAAGGCCGCTTGCAAGGAAGCACTCTTCCGGATCTATGTGGACATAATACCCGGCACTTGGTGCTTTTCTTCCGCCTTTATTTATTGAAGCTCCTAGATTTGTTTTGTATGGTAATTTGTCTTTTGAGAAGCGTACATCTTTGTAAATTCTGAACAGGCAGTCTTTTGGTTCAAGCCCTGATATAGATTCATCATATTCAGATATTTTTTGTATTAGCTCAAATACGAAGACCTCAAAGTCATATTTCGCGTCTTCATAGAGCTTCTTATTCTTATTGAACCAGTCCCTGTTGTTGTTCTTTTTCAGCTTCCTTAGGAAGTCAATTGTGGATTTGTGCAGCATTTTGTTATTGTACTATTTATTCTTATTCAGAAATTTCGAGACTCCTGCTTTGCAGTCCGGAGTCATTCTTGTGATTGCGTTCAGGTCGCAGGCGTATTCAAGCGCTTTTTCAAAATCCATACCCGTAATATTTGTGAACATTTCTTTGGTAAGCTTAAGCGAACTTGCTGAGTTCTTTTTAAATGTCTCGGCTATTTCAAGCACTTTTCCGTCTAGTTGCGATGCCGTAACAGAGTGGTTAATAAATCCCATTTGCAGTGCTTCATTACTATCTATAGTTCTTGCCGTCAGCAAAAGGTCTTTAGCATGGGTTTCAGATACTCTTTTCAGCAGGAACAGCATTACTATAGCAGGGATGAACCCTATTTTCACTTCAGTATATCCAAAGCGGGCGGTTTCATCCGCAACAATAATATCGCATGCTGAAGCAATTCCGCAGCCTCCTGCAAGGCAGTACCCTTTTACTTTGGCAATGACCGGTTTAGAACATCCATAGATACACATCAGCAGGTCTTTGAACCTGCGGGAGTCATCTTTATTCTGCAGAATGTCATATTCGCTTATCTTTTGAAGATAATCCAGGTAAAGCCCGGAGCAGAAATTCCCTTCTGCACCCGTTATTACAATCACTTTGACCTCTTCATTCACAGAAAAATCTCTCATCATACCTGTAAGGTCAAGTATAAGCTTTTCATCAAGAGAGTTCATTTTTTCCGGGCGGTTGAGAACTATTTCTGCAACACCATCTTCAATTTTATAGAGAATATTTTTTAATCCCATTACTGCCTCTTTATTGTTATTCAAATATCAATGCCGCTGCACCAAGTACTCCGGCATTATTATTAATTTTTGATTTCAGTACTCTGAATTCATTCTTTATGGTCTTTAAGCTTCTTTCTTTTATCACTTTTCTGCATTCCTTTATAAAATACGGGTAGTTGTTGGAAATTCCCCCGCCGAGAATTGCAGTTCTTACATCCATCAAATTAAAGTAATTCGTGATCCCTATGCCAAGATAGAATCCGTATTTCTTCAGCAATTGAAGCGCCGCTTTGTTGCCTTTTGCAGCGAGTTTCTGAAGATCAGAGAAATCTGTTTTCTTTCCGAGTTTATTCAATTCTTCGGATTCGTGTTCCAGGAAATAGTTCTTGCCAATATGAGATTCAACCGAACCCCTGTTGCCTCCAAGACATTCAGGTCCGTTGTAATTTATGGTCATCATTCCGAACTCACCGGCCCCGTTCTGTTCGCCTCTGTACAGCTTGCCGTCTGTTACGATAGCTCCGCCGATACCCGTACCTAATGTCAGGAAAATGAAATTCCCATACTTTTTACCATGTCCGAATTTTAACTCGGCAAGTCCGGCGCAATTGGCATCATTATCAAGTATTACTTCATACTTAAACTTCTTTTCAAACTCTTTTTTTAGATTAACTTCTTTCCAGCCTTTAAAATTCGGCGGGAATTTAACCACACCCTTTGTTACGATTCCCGGAGCACCTATTCCGATCCCCAGAATATTCTTCTTAAATCCTTTACTCAGAAATTGAATGCACTTTTCTATCTGTTTGGATACTGCTGCCGGACCTTTTTCTGCAAAAGATTCAATTTTAAATTGTTTTATAATTTTGCCACCGGAATCCACAATTGCAGATTTTATATATGTCCCCCCCAGATCAATACCGATTGCATAACCTATCTTCTTGGGATCAGTTTCCAGCTTTATCATCTTAACTTATTCTTCCACCAGTTCTTTAATCTTTCTTTTATCTTCGATTCTTCGCCTATTCCTGCAGGCTTATAATATACTTTTTCTTTCAGTTCATCAGGCAGATACTGCTGTGTTTCAAAATGGCCTTCGTAATCATGAGAGTATTTGTAATCTTTCCCGTAATTCAGGTCTTTCATAAGTTTGGTAGGGGCATTTCTTAAATGCAAAGGTACTGCAAGTTCACCGGTTCTTTCAACATCTGATTTTGCTTCTGATATTGCTAAATACGAGGCATTACTCTTTGGACAGCTAGCAAGGTATGTTGCCGCCTGCGCAAGCACCAGCTGTGCTTCGGGCATACCAATATAATCAATAGCAGTAAATGCAGATGTTGCAAGTGTGAGCGCATGGGGATCTGCATTGCCTATATCTTCGGAGGCAAGAACGATCATTCTGCGGGCTATGAATTTAGGCTCCTCTCCGCCTTTTAACATCCTTGCGAGCCAGTAAACTGCAGCATCCGGATCGCTGCCTCTTATACACTTAATGAACGCAGAAATTATGTTATAATGCTCTTCTGCGTCTTTATCATACTTGATATAGTTCTTCTGAAATGCTTCTTTCAATACATCATTGGTTATATGAATTATGCCATTGCTATCGGGCTTTGTTGTCTTGAATGCCAGATCAAGTCCGTTCAGAAGTCTCCTTGCATCGCCGCCAGAGAATTGCAGCAGCAGTTTCTTATCTTCTATCTCAATCCGATGCTTATTCAGCTCAGGATCATTATTAAGAGCATTTGACATGAGATATAGAAGGTCATCTGCAGAAAGATCTTCCAGTACATACACTCTGCAGCGTGAAAGAAGCGGTGATATTACTTCAAATGAGGGGTTTTCAGTTGTTGCACCAATCAGTATTATTATGCCGCTTTCAACAGAATGCAAAAGAGAATCCTGTTGTGCCTTATTGAAGCGGTGGATTTCGTCAATGAACAGAATTGTTTTACGGCTCAGATACTTCTGATTGTATTCTGCTTTTTCAATTGCCTGTCTAACATCTTTCACACCCGAAGATACTGCTGATATCTGTATGAAATCTGCTTTGACGCTATTGGCAATTATCAAGGCCAGAGTAGTTTTGCCTACACCCGGCGGTCCCCAGAACATCATAGAGAAAATATCATTATTCTCGATCATAAGGCGTATAGGCTTACCCATGCCTATCAAATGCTTCTGCCCTACAAAATCATCAAGCGTTTTCGGACGCATGCGTTCGGCCAGCGGAACAAATTCCGGGTTCTTTACCGAACTTCGTTTAGTTTCTCTGTGTTCTGTATCGAAAAGTTCCAATTAATAATGTGATTTGAGCAATTTTAACTATAATAGGCAAAACAAAAAAGGCAGGTTTAAAAACCTGCCTTTTGATTGAAATACTCAGGGTTATTTTAAGAAGATCATTTTTCTGGTTTCACTAAATGCATCTGAATTTATTCTATAATAATAAACTCCGCTTGCAAGGGCCGAACCCTCAAAATTCACTTCATATGTTCCGGGCACCTTAAATTCATTTATTCTGTAAATCGATCTGCCAAGCAGGTCATACACTGTAAAGTAAACTTCACCTGCAGTTGGAAGCTCAAACCTTATCTTAGTTGAAGGATTGAACGGATTGGGAAAATTCTGATGAACATTGAAATGAACGGGGATTTCTGTACCAAGCTGACTAATTCCAATATATGCAAAATTGTATTTAAATAGTCTTCCCTTGTTCACTGCAACCCAAATGCTGCTTGTATCTGCCGCATCACAGTAACTTATTCCTACGCTGTCAGATAAAAGGTAAGATACAACCGGTTCCCAAGAGTTTCCGAGATTATAACTTATTCTCATAGAATTAATAGAAGTAGCAACAAGCATGTTGGAACCTGGAACACCAATCAGGCTATACGTACCTGAACCCAGACCTGTTGCTATTTCTGTCCAGGTGTTTCCGCCATTTGTAGTTTTTGTCAGTCTGATAGCGTCTGTAGTGAATCCGGTATTAGAATTTACAAAAGCCGTTTGATAGGCATAATTGAGCCCATTATTTAATGTTTGCCAAACGCCATTTAACCCGCCGGTTAATTTATATAGCTTATCATTATCACAGAACCAAACCAGATTCGTATCCAATACTCCCATACAGTTATCTATCAGGATAGTTGTTAT
>JAUQWS010000135.1 GCA_030835025.1 Ignavibacteria bacterium
CTGTTAGATGATGAATAGCTAAGCTCTCCAAGGCCGAAAATAGAGTATATTGAACCCCCGTTCTTATCAAACTGCGAAAAGACACTGGTAGGTGAAAGTACAATTACTAAAGTTAATATTCCTGCGGCTAGTTTTATTTTCATTATGGGATAATCCTGGGAGTGTATTTAATTTTTACTCGTGGACGCTTATTAGGGTCAGTACATGTTTCTTTGTAAAAAACGTATCTATCCAGATTTACAGTCTGTTTACCCGCAAATATCATAATTCCGTAATTTGTTTGCCCCAAAAGCCACCTCTGGAAAGGTGAAGGCGCCTGGTTGCTCACAAGCCTTATCACATACTGTCCCCCCGATGTTTGTGCACCGTTAAAGGGAAACGTCTCGGTTTTCAAACCGGCAGTATCGCTGACATACTGAGAAACGATGCTGAAAGAAGACTGATTTGAAAAAACCGAATTTGCAGAATCCAGTGTTAAGTATAACTGGACATCGTTTATTGTAGCTGTGGAGGGTATTTTACTCAGGTCAAACTTCATAACCTGAACATAGCTAACTCCCGCCTGAAGGCTGAACGTTTCTGTGTTGGGAGTTATGCTGGTATTGGAAAGCGATACCGAAGCAGTACTGTTATATGATAGGGTATCTGTAACATTGTTCTTTGTATAGATGATCTGCAGTGAGGGCCTAAGTTCTTCGTTGGAAGAATAAAAAGACTTAATTACATTTGATGCATTTCCGGGAGAAAATACGATACCGTAGTTCTTATTTGAATATGATGTATCAGCTGCATACTCAAGCCAGTCTTTAACCATCGCCGTGTTTAAAGTGATATCAACCTCCTGCGAATCTGATGTCGGTGAGCCGGTATAATTTCCTTTTGATACGTTCCCGAAAGTTGTTGAGTTAACAGAATCAAGAGTGACCGTAGAAAAACTGAGCGGCTGTTCTATTTCATAAATATCAAACGATATCTGGCCGAGAGAATCTGAAGCAGATGAAGGGAAGTAGTAATTTCTGTATTTTAGTTTTAGAGTGGCTGAATTAACAACAGCGCTGTCGTAATCATCATCAATATTGCTGAAGATCAAAAGCCCTTTGCTTTCGTAACTTCCGTTTTTACCTACCAGCAGATTAGTTGAGCCTGAAGTATTTACGTAGTACCTGTGGTTTCCCGAAGTGATCACCATGGTGTCAATATAAGAATCAAACTCTCTTAATCCTGTTGTATCAGGTATGAAAGGAAGGCCTAAAGAAGAAGGATCATCAGCACAGCCAATTGTATAAAGGGATAAAGTAATAACAGCAAAAATACAATAGAGTGAGGCTTTGAACGAATTGTTTTTCATTTTTATGTTTTTGCAGCTCCAGTCAGGCAATCGTCTTCAAATTTGGTCATTTTCAGATTATTTTAATAAACAATTAAGCAGTAGACGTAAGAATTCCTCAATTTTGGCTCATTTTTTCAATATGCTTAACTGCATCCAGCAAATCTGATGCAATAAAGTCAATTTTTAGTTTTTCATCAAGACATTTCTTATATGCCATTTTTCCGTAACCTGTTTCAACAAGGATATTGTAAAGCCCTGCATTTATGCCGCATTCCACATCACTGCAGGCATCGCCTATCATAAATGATGAACTTAAGTCTATATCCAGATCCTTTTTAGCGTCCAATATCATGCCAATATCCGGTTTACGGGAGCTATGCTCTATCGAATATTCTTTTAATGTTCCGTCTTTATGAAATGGAGAGAAATATAGGGCATCTATAAGTGCATTTGGATCTGCATCCTTCAGTAGGTCATACATTCTTCTGTTTATCCGGTCCAGCTCGCTTTTGGTAAGCCATCCCCGCGCAATTGCAGATTGGTTCGTAATAATGATTATCTTATATCCTAATTTACGGGCAAGTGCAATGGCTTCTGCAGAACCCTCGATCAGCTTTACATCTTCAACACGGGTAAGGTATCCCAAAGTTTCAGGCGCAGAGCCTTCAACTTCCTTCAGGATAGTGCCGTCTCTATCCAAAAACAGAGCCTTGTTCAAAATATCTTGATAATAAATGTTGTTATTTAAAAACAAGACGGAATGAATTAATACTCATTCCGCCGCTAAAAAAAAATCTTTCCTATACCGCTTAGCTCTTTTTCATTATGGACCTGTATAGATCGACATATTTCTTTGCAGATACCTCCCATGAATAATCATATGACATTGCTATTCTGATAAGCTTTATCCATTCTTCCCTGTTTTGGAAAAGTTTCAAAGCCCTCTTAACAGCTTTCATAAGTTCCGGAGCTTCGTATTTCTCAAATACAAATCCATTGCCTTTGCCGTTTTTAAATTCAGAGATTGTATCAGCCAGTCCGCCGGTTGCCCTTACAATAGGTATTGTTCCGTACTTAAGGCTGTACATCTGGTTTAATCCGCAGGGCTCGTATTTTGAAGGCATCAGGAACATATCTGAACCGGCTTCAATCAAATGAGCAAGTTCTTCTGAAAATCCGAAATGCAGTCCGACTTTCTTCGGATATTTCTTCTTTACGCCTTCAAAGAATTTCTGGAACACCTTATCACCTGAGCCTAAGAGAACGAACTGTATATTCTCTTTCATAAGCTCAGGCATTGCCTTCTGTATAAGATCAAAACCTTTCTGGTCCGATAGCCTTGAGATAATACCAATCATCGGCGTTTCTGCGCTGAACTCAAGACCGAAATGTTTGCACAGAGATTTCTTATCTTCCCTCTTTAAAGGGAGTTCCTTAGATGTGTACCTGAAAGGGATCAGGCTGTCACGTTCGGGATTCCATACTGTGTAATCTACACCGTTTAATATACCGTAAAGATCTTTTTTCCTTTTCTTCAGTAATCCTTCAAATCCCATGCCGTACTCATGCGTGGTTGCAATTTCCTTTGCATAGTTTTCGCTTACGGTTGTAACGGCATCGGAGTAAACAAGCCCGCTTTTAAGGAAACTGAACTTATCGTAATATTCAACACCCTCTTCATTATAGATATTTTCAGGGAGACCGCTCTTAAGGAAAGATTCCTTTGGGAATAATCCCTGGAAAGCAATGTTATGTATCGTGAACAGGCTTTTTACATTCTGAAGCAGCGAATCCTTAGCGTATATGGTTTTAATATATGCAGGTATTAATCCTGTCTGCCAGTCATTGCAGTGAATTATATCCGGCTGCCAGCCTAGCAGGCCAAGCACCTGAACAACTGCCCTGTTGAAGAAAATGAACCGCTCGTCATTATTGGGATAATCTTTGCCGGATTTTGCATCGACATAAGGACTCTCTTTTCCGAAGTATTCTTCATTTTCGATGAGGAATACCTGGACTTTTCCCTTCGGGGAAACTATAAAAGACGACTTAATATTGCAGATAGCTATCTTGTCCCCGATCGGTACTTCAATATTGGTCAGGCGCTTAATTTCATAAATTCTAAGCCTTCTTTCATCCAGCGGACCGTATTTAGGGGTAATTATCCTTACTGCGTGGCCTGCTGCATTAAGCTCCTGGGGTAATGAGTTGGAAACATCGGCTAAGCCGCCTGTTTTGCTATAGGGCGTAACTTCACTCGTGCAAAAAAGTATATTTAAGCCTTTGCTCATTCGGTTGGTCTTAATTAGTTGTAATTTACAAAATTACTGAAAATACTTTTTTACTGCAATGAAATAAGGAGGGTATAGCTTAACAAGCCCCAAAATCGGCAAAAACCATAGCGTTATTCATTAGCTTCTTATACTAATTTTCAAAAGATTTATATCATATTTTCTAACTTTTTTTTGATATAATTTGTATTAAAATATTAACTTAAATAGATGTCATGAAGAGATATTTCTCATTGCTGGTTGTTCTTGTAGTCTTAAGTGTTTTAACCTTTTCGTTCAGAACAAACACTTCAAAATTCGGGCCGCAGTTAAGCTCTGTAATGCAAAAAACCACAGATAATAATTTCGTAGTTTGGGTTTACCTTAAAGATAAGGGACCGTCTGCTGTACAGCAGTTATCAAATCCGCTTTCACTGGTTACTCAAAGATCGCTTGATAGAAGGTCTAAAGTCAGGCAGCAAAACGCATTGGTCGATTACACTGATATTCCAGTATATAACGAATATGTCTCAAGGGTATCAGAGAATGTTAATAAGCTGAGGCACAGAATCAAATGGCTTAACATGCTGAGTGTTGAAGTGAGCCGCGAACAGCTTAACACGCTATCAGGTTTTGATTTTGTAAGCAAGATAGAACTTGTCGAAAGGTTCAAAGTTAATAACAAGGATAATGAGTATTCTTCAAACGATAGCCCGGTATTTGAAAAACAATATTATGATGATCCGCTTGTTGATACGTTAAGTTATGGGACCGGCAATGCAGTAACGCAAATTACTCAGATCAAAGTGAACCTTGTTCATAACCAGGGTATTTACGGGCAGGGTGTTATGATAGCAAGTTTTGATGCAGGATTTTCGAACCTTACACACGAAGCCTTCACAACATTTCCTATGAGAATACAATCAACATATGACTTTCAGAATCATACAGTGAATCTTACCGGACACTCACACGGTACTGCCACACTTTGCCTGGTTGGCGGATATAAACCGGGAAAAATGGTTGGACCGGCATACGGCTCTACATTTATCCTCGGCAGAACTGAAGTTGACCCGACCGAGAGGCCGGTTGAAATGGATAACTGGATAGCGGCTGCCGAATGGGCAGATTCTTTGGGGGCAGATGTGATTACAAGTTCGCTCGGTTACCTGACATTCGATGCAGGTTATACTTCATACACCTGGCAGGATATGAACGGAAATACACTACCTATAACAATTGCCGCTGATCTCGCAGTGAATAAAGGAATAATAGTAAGCAATTCCGCAGGAAATAACGGCAGCTCTACTCACAATACACTTGGCGGACCCGCTGATGGTGACAGCGTTCTGACGGTGGGCGCAGTTACATCAAGCGGAGTGAGGTCGAGCTTCAGCTCCATAGGACCGACAACTGATAATCCGCCAAGAATAAAGCCCGATGTTATGGCAATGGGAAGCAGCAATTACTATGCAAGTACAACAGGCAATAATTATACCAGCGGAAGCGGGACATCTTTTTCCTGTCCGCTTACCTCGGGTGTTTGCGCGCTAGTGCTTTCGTCAAATAAAGACCTTACACCATTGCAGTTAATGGGGATTCTGAAGAAGTTTGCCAGCAATTCAAACTCACCCAATAACCAGATGGGTTGGGGAATCATTGATGCATCGCTTGCAGTTGATTCAGCCAGAAAGCTTGATAACACGGCGCCATTGATACTGCATACCCAGCCGTTCACAATGACAATGGATACCGGTGTTATAACAATGAAAGCCAAGATAACCGATAACGGGATAATCAGAAACTGGACAAACGAAGCACCGCTTCTTTATTACAGAAAGAGTTTAAACGGCGGGAGCAACTGGACAAGCTATGCTGCTCTTAATTACAGCTCTAAGAATCTTGATACATTCTCATTCCGCATACCGGGAAGCGGTCCTGCTACGGTTGTACAGTATTATTTTGCTGCGCAGGATATAGCTCTTCCTGCACCAAGAATGTCAACTTTACCTTCAGGAGGGAGCGGAGTGAATCCACCGGGTACTACACCCCCTTCGACAGCATTCCAGTACGTAGTTGCTATACTGGGAATTACACCATTGGGAAATGAAATACCGGACAGATTTAACCTTTATGCAAACTATCCAAACCCGTTTAATCCGGTGACTAAGATAAGGTTTGATATTCCGGCAAATTCCAAAGCTCAAATGTCAAATGTCAAACTGATAATTTATGACATACTTGGAAAAGAAAGTGCTGTTCTTGTGAATGGTGATTTAAGAGCCGGCAGGTATGAAGTTACATTTGACGCTTCAACGGTATCAAGCGGAGTATATTTCTACAAGCTTGTAACAAGTGATTTTGTTGATACAAAGAAGATGCTGGTAATAAAGTAAAAAGGCAAAAGTAAAAAAGCAAAAATTATCAAAAAAAACCCCGCAAGCTGCGGGGTTTTTTGTTTTCATACTTATCAGCGGCTATCTGGGAGGAAAAGCACCCTGTCCTGATCTTACAACTATTCCGTCTCTTGTTGCCTGCCATGTGTAATCCCACCACTGCCTTGGGTTTTTCTTTGTCAGGCCGGTGAATTTTATCTGAACACCAAGCGGTATACCAACTCCGCCCATCGGAAGAATAGGCTGTCCCTGCGGACCCTTTTTAACTCCAATTTTGCCTTTTGCTGTATCGGTTGTTGCCTGGTCTATCTGCCAGCCGAGCATGGTAACCCAGCCGATTATCTTAACTGTTGAATCGAACTGAACATGGAAATCATTAACTAATGTATCAGTTGAATTGTTCCTTAGCCTGAAAACCAGAACATTGCCTTCCCAATACGGCTCAATTGTTATGGAAGCCGGCGGAAGCTCTGATGAATGAAACTCCTGCATTGATGATGGTGAAAGAATATTATCTTCACTGCATGCTGAAAAGAAAACGGTGATACCGAAAAGAACTGCAACGATGATCTTGCTGAAGCTGTTTTTTGAATTTTTCATTTTACTATCCTCCTTAGGATAATTGATTGATTGTTTTACTTATTACAAATCTAAATTTATACCTTATCGGAACCTTAGCAGAAACCTTATCAACCCTATTTTGCCTTAAATAAGAGTAAAAACTGCGTATATTTGTAGTATGGATCTACTTATAGAAAATGCAGAACAGATAGTAACCTGCCATACAAGGGGCAGGAAATTCAAAGCAGGTAAGCACCAGTCAGAAATTGGTCTGCTGAAAAAATCGAGTATTCTGGTTGAAAACGGCAAAATAAGCTGGGTGGGGAAGAAACTGCCACGCGGCATACTCAGGAAAAATCTTTTGAAAATAGATGCGCGCGGCAAATGTGTGCTGCCTGGGTTCATTGATTCGCATACACATAGTGTTTTTGCGGGTGATAGAGCTGATGAATACTCAATGCGCATTAAAGGCAGCACATACGAAGAAATTGCAGCATCGGGCGGGGGAATCAGAAGCACTGTAAAAGCCGTCAGAAAGGCCTCAAAAAAAGAACTAAAGGACCTTGCAGGAAGAAGGATCCTGACCTCGATGTGTTTTGGTGTAACAACAATTGAAGCAAAATCAGGATACGGTTTAAGCGCCGCCGCTGAAATTAAAATGCTTGAAGTAATCAGTGAACTTAGAAAAGAATTGCCGGTTGATATATACGCAACCTTTCTTGGTGCACACGCATTCCCTGACGAAAAGACCCGCGAAGATTACATAGATGAAATAATGTTCAGGATGATCCCCGCCATAACAGAGAAGAAATTGGCAGTATTTATTGATGCATTCTGTGAGAAGAATTACTTTTCAGTAAATGAAACAAAAGGAATATTTCTGCAGGGAGTCAAATACGGCCTCACTCCAAAACTTCATACCAATCAGTTCTATTCAATCGGCGGGATTAAAGCCGCAATAGAGTGCGGCGCGATTTCAGTCGATCACCTTGAAGTGATGAAGCCGTCAGACGTTTCAGCATTGAAGGATAGCGGAACTATTGCATGCCTGCTGCCGGCAGTTTCATATTTTCTTGATATCCCCTATGCACCGGCAAGAAAACTTATCGAAAGTAAAATACCTGTTGCGCTTGCTACTGATTTCAATCCGGGAAGCGCAATGAGCGAGAATATTCAGTTGACAATGAGCTTGGCTGTTCAGCTTCTGAAGATGAATATCGAAGAAACCTTCAACGCCGTTACAATAAATGCCGCTGCAGCGCTTGGTGTTTCAGATAGGATCGGCAGCATCGAAACCGGTAAACAGGGTGACCTGCTCATTTTTGATACTCCGGCTTACAGCGATATCCTTTATCACTTCGGGGTTAACCAACTGTGGAAAGTTATAAAAAGAGGAAGAGTTATCTGTTAATCAGTTGAACTGTTAAATAGTAAAAACAGTTGATTAGTTGAACAGTTGATCAACTAATACTCAATAATTGCCCTCATTCAGATAAACTAGCAGAGATACAACTTTTTTGGAAAAAATCCGCAAAATAGCGTTAAATTTTTGCGGATTTCTGACTTCAGTCCTTCATCGGCTTTAAATTTATGGCCAAATTCGCTTTTGCCCTGCGCTCATTGAATACTATATTTGTTCATCAAAGTAATTAATTCAATAATTATAAAGAAAGAAAACAATGAACAGCACACTTAAGATCGTATTGATCGGAAATCTGCTTTTGATTGCAATTGCAATTTTAGGCTAAGAAAGAGTTTTTTTTCAAATAACAAAATGCTGAATTACATTTTGGAATTAGCAGAGAAAATAGAAAAGAACATGAGCAAAAACGTTATTCTGTACATTGCGTCAAGCCTTGACGGTTTTATAGCCAAAAAGGACAATGACATTTCCTGGCTGTTTACCGATGAATCGTATGGTTGGGAAGAATTTGAGAAGAGGTTTGAAACTGCAATTATGGGGAGGAAGACTTATGAATACTCCCGGCAGTTTTCGGACCCGCCATTCAAAGGTAAAAAGAACATTATTGTCACCTCCGTAAAAGAGCTGCATAAAAGCTCAACCGAAGATGTCATATTCTGCAGCCTGGATGATATGAAGAAGTATGTTGCGGAGGACCAAAAGACAGAAGGGATATTCCTTGTTGGCGGGACTGAGCTTATTGCGGAATTCATTAATAACGACCTGCTTGATGAATTAATAGTCTCGTTTCACCCTATAATGCTGGGAGAGGGAATACCGCTCTTTGAAGGTGTTACCAAAGAGGTAAATCTAGAATTTACAGGCTCAGAGGAGTATCCGAGCGGCCTCATAAAGCTTAAATATAAGGTAGTTAAGGGGTAATTCCCCTGTTTACGGTATTTACTGAAAAAGTTTAAAGACATAACTTTGAATGAGCAGCGATCCTTAATTAAACTAAATTTGAAACATCTGCAATTTGTCAGTTCAATAAGTTCCTTAAGTACAGAAGGAGTACCTTGTTGGACTTTTTTTATATAACAGGTTTCCTGTCTTCCCAATGATAAAAAGACAGGAATGTGAAAACCTTATTTTTCATTGTTTCTCCCCAAGCCCTGGTATGAATGTATCGGGGCTTTTAGTTTCCCGCTTTTGAACAGGATTCAATCAAAAAATCTTACATTTAAACATTCATTTTTTAATACTAACTTTGTGGATAATTACCATAATTTCTATGACTTATGAGAAAAATTGTTGAATGTGTACCAAATATTTCCGAAGGAAGAGACGAAAGTATCATAAACGCCTGTGCCGATGCTGTTCGCGGGGTTGAAGGTGCTACATTGCTGGATGTTGATCCCGGAAAATCCACAAACAGAACCGTTTTCACATTCGTAGGCGACCCTGATTCAATTGTAGAAGCAGCTTTTCAGTTTGCAAAGATGGCTTACAGCTTAATAGATATGACAAAGCACTCCGGTGCACATCCAAGAATGGGCGCTGTTGATGTTGTTCCCTTTGTACCTGTTGCAGGAGTGACCACTGCAGATTGCGTTGAATGTTCAAAACGTTTCGGGAAACGAGTAGGCGAAGAGCTTGGCGTACCCGTTTATCTATATGAAGAGGCATCAACAAATCCCGACAGGAAAGCTCTGAAGCAGATAAGAGCAGGCGAATATGAAGGAATAAAAAACAAAATTATTAAACCTGAATGGAAACCAGATTACGGGCCGCAGGAATTTGTTCCAAGATCCGGCGCTACCGTAACCGGCTCGAGATTTTTTCTCATTGCTTACAATGTAAATATCTTAGGCACTAAGGAGCAGGCTCACAGGATCGCGCTCAATATCCGTGAACAGGGCAGAAGCGCTGATGAACCCGGACGATTAAAAGCTATTAAGGCTATTGGATGGTATGTTGATGAATACAATATGGCGCAGGTTTCGATCAATCTGGATAATTACAAAATCACTCCGCCGCATATTGTATTTGAAGAGTGTGTAAAAGACGCCGGGGAAATGAATCTTGCTGCAGCGGGCAGTGAGCTGGTGGGACTTATTCCGCTTGAAGCAATGCTTATGGCGGCTGATTATTATATTCAAAAGGAAAACCTGTTCATAATTGACGAGAAACAGAAAATAAGGCTTGTTGTTGAGAGGCTTGGACTCAGTTCAGTATCACCGTTTATTCCCGAAAAACGAATTATCGAATATATGATAGGCACAAAAAGAAATGAACCTTTGGCCAGCCTGACTGTCAGGGAATTCATTGAGCTGGTCGGAGCGCGTACATCAGCACCCGGAGGAGGAAGTGTTTCGGCTTTGATAGCTTCTCTTGGGGCAGCGCTTGGAGCAATGATGGGATGGATGAGCTATGGAAGCAAGAAGTTTGAACATCTTGATAAGGATATGAGAAGACTTATTCCGCCGCTGCATGAAAACATGGAGAAGCTTATACCAATGATAGATGCAGATACGAATGCTTTTAATGACTATATGAATGCCATGAAGCTACCCAAAAATACCGACGCTGAAAAGAAAATAAGGAATGAAAAAATGCAGGATGGCTTAAAGAAGGCTATCAATGTTCCGCTCGGAGTGATGCGGATTGCAGATCTGTGCTGGCCGGAAATGAAGGAGCTTGCTAAGTTGGGTAACGCTAATTCAGCCAGTGACCTTGCCGTTGGGGCGAAATCTCTTGAAACCGGAATATGGGGCGCAAAGAAAAATGTTGAAATAAACCTTGTGCAGATAACAGATGAGAATTTCAAGAAAGATGTTGTAAAGGAAGCTGATGAAATAATGAATCGGGCAGTTATGAATCTGGCTGAAATAGAGAAAATACTGGAGGGAAGGAAATAAGAAGACGGATGAGCCTTTTAAAATCCCCCTTAAAAAGGGGGATGAAAATTCTGAACATAGATTATGTTTAGATAGTCCGTTAGTTTGTTCACATCGTAAATCTTAACGGGGATTTTGCTCCTAAATCCCCATCCATAATTATCGAAGGAGAAACATATTTTATCTATTGTAAATTTCTTAACGTTGCTAAGATCCCGTCCCCCTTTACAAGGGGGATTTTTATTTAGGCCACGAACTTCAAACCTTTCGCTTATAACTTATCTTCCACAGCAGTGTCCATGTTTTTCCGTCATCGGCTGATGATTCCCAGTTCCACATAAGCCTGTTACCGGTGATATCATAAAAAACCATTCTCTGAATTTGCTCATTCCCTTTTTTATCGATAACTCTCCTTGAGAACATTACTGAGTCTACGTGTTTGCCGCCCGTGAAATCCAGGTAAGCTCCCGAATTATCCACCCACGTTTGTTTCCAGATAAGCTTCCTGGTATCAAATACCGAAACACTTTTGCCTTGGAACGAACCGTCTTCAGTCGAGAAATTTTCTTCAATTACACAGCTTCCGAGTATCTTGTTTATTGTGTTGCTCCCTTTTTCTGTTTTTCCTTCTGCATTAGTCCATTCAAGCTCCCAATTACCCACCCAGAAATCAAGCATTGATGACTCGGGTGCTGAGCAGGGGATTGTGTTTTCCTGTGAATAAGCAATTGAGTAAGTCAACGGCAGAACCGATATGAATAACATCAACAGTGATATCTTATGCAATATGTCCATTTCATTTTTCGATAAATTAAGGCGCCTGCTCAAAACCAAAGCCGGTCCTTTTAGACACGCTTTGGTCGCCCTCGTTTTGCTGAAACAGGCGCCCGAAATAAGTTATTTAAGGAGAATCAACTTTTTTGTTTCGCTGAAACTGCCCGAACTGAGTTTATAGAAATACACTCCGCTAGAAAAATGTGCTGAATTCCATTCGGTTTCATATTCCCCGGCAGAAAGCTCACTGTTAAACAGTTCTGTAACCTGCCTTCCGAGCGCATCGTATATAAGCAGCTTTGTAATATGTCTGCCTGAAGGAACGCTGAACCTTATTTTGGTGACAGGATTAAACGGATTCGGGTAGTTCTGCCCAAGACTGAAGCTTGACGGAACTGTGCTGCTCAACTGGTTCACTCCGATTATCACTTCACTTAATCCCTGTCCTTCAATAGCTTTATAGAATTTGTTTATCGGCACGTTTGTATAGACCTGAACCAAACCTCTTGGCCATTTTATTACCAATGAATCTATTACACCTGTATTGCCTAGTCCGAAATGAACATTCAGCATGTTCATCGAATTAAAGCTGTTCTGTGCGTTTATCTCGCGGATCTGCCAAACCGGATTTCCGTTAATCAGAGATTTGATCTTAATAATTGTACCCAGTGCGGAGCGGTTAGAAAAATTATTTGCCGGGCCTGAGCCGATGCATCTGATATTAACCCATTTATTATTGTTGTTTGTCTCGTTGCGGTACAGGCCTTTGGTGGAGTTATTTCCGGCGACGAACATATCAAGATCACCGTCACTATCGTAATCTCCAATAGTGGCACCGTAAGTCGGCCCTATTGTTATCAGTGCCAGTGTGTCTATCCTTGTGAAAAATCCGCTCCCGTTATTTGAATAGTACTTGCATTGCCCGGCATCATTGGTTATGAAACAATCAAGGTCTCCGTCATTATCAAAATCGCCCCATGAATTTCCGAGCCATAGACCTGCATCCGTAACAATAGTGCCGGCTTCAGCTGAAGTCATCCTGATGTAATATCCCGGACCATCACACCTGTACAGCCTGTTATTAATGTTTACGGAATAGTTGGTTAAAAAACCGTCAAGGTCGCCGTCATTATCTACATCAATCCAGTTCCAGTTCTGACCGTCAACGATATCTGTCCCTATTATACCTGTATCAATTCTGTTGAAATAATACGAAGTATTCTGCTCTTTCTGAAGATTCTTGTACAGGTAATCCCTTCCGCCGATGTTGTTTGCTGGGCCTGTTCCGATAAACAGATCTATATCGCCATCCTGGTCAAAATCAGAGAACATTGGTACAGTAAAAGCATCAATGGAATCTGTAACGTCTGTTGTATCGATTCTCGTGAAAGTGCCGTCGCCGTTATTGTAAAATAGCCTGTTTGCATGATTCACACCGCTGAATCCGGATGCTGCAGCAAGAATGAGGTCCGCGTAACTATCGTTATTGATATCACCCCAAACACAGCCCCAGCCTGAATTGTTGACAGAATCTGCAATTGGCCCGGAAAGGACCCTTGTGAAACTTCCGTTCCCTTCATTTCTGAACAAGTGCGATGTTGGATTAGCCTGAATTGTTGAAATGACGAAGACATCAATATCACCGTCATTATCATAATCAGCCCAGGAATTACCGATCACCGGACCCTGAAGCGGGATGGAGTTTGCAAGTTTCACAAAACTGCCGTTGCCGAGATTCCGGAAAATGTCTTTCCTTGCAATGAAAAGATCAAGCCTCTCGTCGTTATCAATATCTACCCAGGCTGCACCAATGTAATTACCCGCAAGGCTTTCCATAACTATAGGGTTACCGGGATCAGTAACTTTGACAAAGAATTGTGAAAACGTGTTTGAAACAGTGAGGATCATAAATAGTGTTGAAAGGCTGAGAAAACGGTCAAACCGCAGTTTCATCAAAAAAGACCTCCTTTTAAATTTTCACAAATTTAAGCTAATGGAGTCTATCAGGCTATTTGAAAATTGACTTTTTTACGATGCAGTTTTCGGTGAGTTTCAGGGGAGTTTCTGTAGTGTTTCTTGAAAAGCTCGCTGAATGAGCTCAGTGATTCATAACCGGCATTAAAACAGATCTCAGTTATCGGGATTCCGGTTGATTCAACCTGTTTTTTTGCATTTTCGAGTCTGACTGATGTTAAATATTGGTGGGGAGTGGTACCGAAATGTGATTTGAATTTCCTTAATAAATGATGAGGACACATGCAGGAAACCAAAGAGAGTTTTTCAAGATCAACCGCTTCCCGGTAATTTGAATGAATGAAATCTTTTGCAACATTAAGCCTTTTATAAAGCTCGTATCTGGTAGAACGTTTTGCAGAACTGATCGTATCCGCCTCGATCGAAGCATTCAGCTGAAGCCTGAAAATGTGTTCAAGTATCAAGTGCATTATCTCATTCACACCGGCCTGTTCATATTCCTGCGAAGAGATCAATCTCTTAAGGGAATGGATATGCTTCATAATTACAGAGTCGTGGGGATAGAGTTTCTGGAAGAAGTTGACCGGATAGCGGTCGCGAAGCTCAGGATAGCTCAACAGGTAATCATCACGGTTGAACGAGGAATAGAAAACCTCATCAACAAATCCCGATGTAAAATTCAACGTAAATGATTCAACTTGCTTATCGGAATCTATCAGGCTTTCATAAATGGTATCACGATTTAATATCAGGTAAGTATTATCATCAACCCTGTATCTCATCTTATCGAATATATATTCTTCACAGCCGCCAAATGCGAATTTCAGTGAAAGAGTCGTCCAGTGTGCGGGGTAATACAGCTGAGAATATCTTCCGTTCAATATTACGTTATGCTCAATGAATTGCCTGTTCCACTCCCTGTAGTTATAAGTGAAATCTTCAACATCAGGAAATTTTTTGATTACCTTAACACTCATACCGTTAAATTATTGAAGATAAACAGAAGGGCTGTTTAATGGAGCAAATTTAGGGATTTTTCAAATTCTTTGCAAAGAATTTCCAAATCCTCTTGTACTGATCAAGCCAGCTTGATTGCCGGAAGAAATTATGGCCTTCTTTGGGGTAATACATGATCTCAAAGTCCTTCTTGAGGTCAATAAGCTTTTGGTTAAGCTGCACTGATTGCTGGAAGAAGACATTATCATCAAGCATACCGTGAAGCAGAAGCAGCGGACCCTGCAGATCTTCTGCGTATGTTATTGGAGAAGATATTCGGTAATTCTCTTTGTCTTCCTCAAGCGCAAAATCTCCCAGCCGCCCCAGTGTGAACCATTTATTAGCGTAATAGTAGTTTTTCCAGTCTGATACCGCTCTTAGCGCAGCACCGCAGATGAAAACATCGTTCCGCCGGAACATTGACATTAGAGTTATAAATCCGCCGTAGCTGCCGCCATAGATCCCGACTTTTTCTCCGTTAACATATCCCAGTGATTTCAAATGGTTTACTCCGCTCACATAATCCGATACTTCCCAATAACCAAGATTGTGGTAAGTTTTATTGCGGAATTCTTTACCGTAACCCATACTGCCGCGGAAATCGATATCAAGTATAACAAATCCTTGTTGTGTTAAGAAAGTATTCACCATGAAATTATCGCGGTAAGGTGAAAAGCCGTAGGTCACATTCTGCAGATAGCCGGAGCCGTGCGCAAAACATATCAAAGGGTATTTTTTCTTCGGATTGAAGTTTTGCGGTTTATAAACAAATGCGTGAATCAACTGACCATCTTCTTCATTCCGGAATGTGATCAGCTCAGGTAATGCCCAATCTACACTGCTGAATTTTGGTGAAGCCGTGTTTGTTATCTGCTCAGAGCGGTAGCCGTCAAGCTCTAAACAGTGAAGTTCATCAGGCTTAGTTAAGTATGACTGTAAATAGAACAGATATTTTCCGTTGCCCGAGAGCCTTAGGTCTTTAACGTCACCCCTTTCGAATGTTATTTGCTTTGGTTCAGCTCCTGCCAGATCCGTTTCGTAAATAAAATATTCATACGGCTCTTCAATATTAGCTGAGAAGTATACTTTCTTGTTTTTGTTATCAGTTTCACATTCAAGTATAGTATAATTCCCGCCGGCAATTTTTGTAAAGCCCGTTCCGTCAGTTCTGATCCTATACAGATTGTTGTAACCTGATACTTCTGATTCAAAAAGAATTTCTTCATTATTCAGGAACGAGGTTGAGTAAGTGTGCCTTTCGTACCAGGCTGCATCCGTTTCGCTGTATATTTCTTTTATCTGTTTTGACGAAATATCATAAATGAAGAGTTTTCTGTTGTGCCTGTCGAGGGTTTCTGCATCAAATAATATGCTGAATCCGTCAGGGGAATAAGACGTAATAGAAGTTGAGTACCTAGTCGAATCAGGATATTTAATTTCAGTTACTTTCTTATATAATGAATCTTTGCTGCCCCAGCGTATGTCATACTCAAGCAGATTAACAGTTGAATATCCGCGCTTTTGTTTCTCTGCCTTAACAAATTCGTCATTGAAATTAGGAAAGATGAGCTCTTTTTTTGAGGCATTGTTATACCGCGCAAACAGCATTCTAAGAAGTGTGCCTGAAAAATCAGAATATTTTCGAGTAAAAGCAATAGGCTGGTAAGCAATTGAATCAGATTCATCACTCGTCAGCTCAAGCTCTTTTGTTACTGCTTTAGCAGAATCAAATACCCTCAGGTAATAATTCCCTGCTCTTCTGTATATTGCTATGTTATCAATAACCTGCGGCGAGTATTCATATTTATCAGTCTCGGTGAGCTGTACATCCTTGTTGAATATTCGCTTTGTCGCGAAATCCCTGGAAACGTATACTTCTCCTTTTATAACACACAGAGCATCACCACTGGGCATAATGACATATTCGGATGCATCCAGAGCTGAATCGATATACTTATAATTTTCTTTTGTGACATAATCATAATCAAACAGGTTCAGGCTGCCGTCATAATCATCATCAGCATAATAATACACTTTATTGCTGTTTGGGTTTATGAATTTAAGCGAGGGGCGTGGATTGACTATGTTCGTATCCTGGAAAATATATTCCAGCGAAATTTCCTGTGAGCGTGCGCTGGAATAAAAAAGGAACAGAAGCAGAAAGACAGCTGTTCCTTTTGATAATTTAATCATTTCTTATATCAGATCAATAATGAAGCTCTTCGACTTTTTCACGTTCGCGTATTTTGTAATACTTATCTCCGTCAACAAGCACTTCAGCAGGCCTAAGGCGTGCGTTATAATTCGAAGAAAGCGAATAGCCGTAAGCACCCGTTGTCATAACTGCGAACTTATCCCCGCGCTCAAGCTTCTGAATGCTTCGTTTTGTTGCAAGGAAATCTGACGTTTCGCAAACGGGTCCCACAATATCAACTGTCTCAAATCCGGTATCCTTCAGTTCAAGAGGCACAACCTGGTGATAAGCCTGGTACAGGCATGGCCGCATAAGGTCGTTCATACCGGTATCGGTGATAATGAACTTTTTGAACTCTCCCTGTTTGGTATAGAGCACTTTCCCGACAAGTATTCCCGCGTTTGCGACAAGTGACCTGCCCGGTTCTATAACCAGCTTTTTGTTATATGTACTCAGCAGCTTTATTACTGATTCTACATGGTCACCAAGTGATGCATACTTTTCTGTTTCATCTTCTTCCTGGGGAATATACCTGTGAGTTACGATGTTCTTATATTTTACTCCGAAACCGCCTCCGAAATTCAGGTAACGGATATTTATGCCCATTTTTTCAACTTTCTCAATCAAGTCACCAAGGTATTTGACAGCCTGAATATAGGGATCAACTTCGGTAATCTGCGAGCCAATGTGCGAGTGAATTCCTATAACATCAATGTTCGGAAGTTCATTTGCAGTACGGAATACATCCATAATATCTTTGCTGTCTATGCCGAACTTATTCTCCTTCATTCCTGTAGTTATATAAGGATGTGTCTTAGCGTCAATATCGGGATTGACCCTGATAGAGACCCTTGCTATTACTCCAAGAGTGTGTGCAATGCCGGAAATTACCTTAACCTCCTGCAATGATTCAACAGTGAAGTTAAAAATATTCTCTCTGAGAGCATATTCAATTTCTTCGTCAGTCTTTCCGACTCCCGTAAAAGTGATCTTATTTCTCAGGTATCCGAACTTGAGCGCAAGGTATAATTCGCCCCCGGATGCAATTTCAGCACCTGCGCCTTCTTCAGCCAGCAGCTTAAGAATTTCGGGATTTGAGTTGGCTTTTATTGCGTAACAGTTTATGAAATCCAGCTTAGAATTAACAAGCGGCTGATTGATCTCTCGGTAATTCCGGAGGATCTGGTTCTTGCTGTAAAGATACAGCGGTGTTCCGAATTCATTTGCCAGGTCATCAACAAGAAAATTTTCAGCATAAAGCCTGTTATCCTTCACATAAAAATGGTTCATATAAATGATTTATTTCCTGAATAATAGCCGTAAAAATATGATTTTACTTTCATTAATGAAATGTAAAAAGTTCTGTAAGAGTAATTTTGATGTTTGCCGGTTGGTTAACGCCTAAACGAACAAAGGCAGCCTTGTGGCTGCCTTTGAATTCTTAACTGATCTTTTGTGCCCGACAAATAAATTTGCGAGGCTTACTCTGACAAATACTCAGTGCTTAAAAGAGAGTATTCGTTAGCGAGAGCTTCTTTTGCTTTAGCAAGAATACATGTTACCTGTTTCATTGCACTGATCTGCTGGTCTCTGTAAACGAATTCAGCGATCTTTTTCCACAGGCATTCTTCCATAATATTCACAGCGGTCTGAACTTCATGAAGCTCGTATCCTGATTCAAATCTCTCATCGGATGTCTTTTCCATGAAACTGGTAATTGAGTCGCATGAATTTGCTTCCAGGGATTTTACCAATGCCTGGAACAGCCTTAATAGTCTTAATCTGAGTTTCTCAGGTGTAAGATGTTTGTAGTGTTCAAGTTGAGCCCTTACCAGGCTGTTTGTAGAATCGAGCAGAATCAGATCAGGTTTGTTATAACATAATTCCAATAGTGTCATTACCCGGATCTCCTTAGTAATATTTCTTTGATACAGTGTAAAAATAATCAAAAAAAGATACTAAGAAAATGCATTTTTTAGCCTTTTTATGCCGTTTAAACGGTTTAAATCGGGTGTTGAAACCTCGGGATTTCCGGAAAATCAGCTGAGTTGAGCCGGGGGTCATTTATATAACTAACTCGAAGTTTTAAACTTCTTTTTTTATATTCCGCTTACAAACTAAAATAAACCGGAGTGATAAAATGAAGAAGATATTTCTTGCTGTAATGGTACTGTTAACATTTGAAATATATTCACAGGATAAGGGTTTCGGAATGGGAATAATTATTGGAGAGCCGACCGGACTCAGCCTCAAAGGCTGGATCTCACCAACATCTGCAGTTGATGCTGGGCTTGCCTGGTCGTTTGTAAACGAAGGATCACTTCACGTACATGTTGATTATCTGTATCACATGTTTAATGTAATTGATGTTTCATCGGGAAAAATGCCGCTGTATGTCGGAGTAGGCGGAAGGATAAAGATAAAAGATAATAAACATAATCCGGATAACAGGGTTGGTATAAGAGTACCTTTTGGTTTTGCCTATATGTTCTCAGGTGCGCCTGTTGATATATTTCTTGAAATTGCTCCTGTTCTTGATTTGACACCCAAAACAGATGTAAATGTAAACGGGGGAGTCGGGTTCAGGTATTTCTTCAAATAAGAATAAAGCACAATAAAACAAAAAAGGCTGTCAATGCGGATTGAATGACAGCCTTTTTTGAAAATATTTCATTTCAGATCAGAAGTCGAATCCGTCATCTTCATTATTATCGTTATTCTCATTCCTTTTTTTTCTATCCTGTTTCTTTTCCTGCTGGCCGAACTTGTACGTTATGTTCAGAAAGACATTCCTTGAATCTCTTGTTCTTTCGAATACCTGCGAGAAATTTTCTCCGAAAATATTTGCACTGAATTTTCCTGTATTCAATATATCACTCACTCTTAGAGTAACGCTAAGCTTTTTATCAAAGAGATCCTTCTTCAGTCCGGCATCGAGCATCTGCATAGGTTCAAAAGTTCCCTGAGCAGAGATCCTTTTACCGTGGTACATATAGGATAATTGCAGGCTGAACTCCTGAGGGAGTATAAGGTTTGAAGAAGCCCTTGCTGACCAGGAGTAACCGCTGTTTTTCAGACCCGAGCCGAGGTTTGTTGCATCTACTTCCGATTTATAATAGCTGAATGTTCCGTTCAGGCTCCAGAATTTGAATGGCTGTGAAGTTAAAAGTAATTCTCCGCCATAGGAACGCGAACTGTTGTAGTTGACAAACGAAGTCAATGTGGTTACACTATCAATAAGTTCAATAGATCTTGCTATCTCATCCTTGGTTTCTCTGAGGAATATGCTTGGTGTTACAGTTGCAAACGGCAGGTTATGAATATAGCTGAATTCGTAAGAATCCGTGAATTCAGGATTAAGATCCGGATTTCCCTGGCTTAAACTGTTTGAACCACCCATCATGGATACTGATACAAACGGATTCAGCTGCCTGAGCCTTGGCCTGTTCACTCTTCTTGCATAGCTTAACTGAAGCTCGCTTGTTTTGGAAAGCTTTTGCGAGATGCTTGCTGAAGGGAAAAAGTCTATGTAGCTTCTTTTGAATAACCGGCTTGGATTTACAAGCTCTCCATTTACTATCGTTTGTTCCGCTCTTGTTCCAAGAGAGAATCCAAAACTCCCCAGCTGCTGGGTATAAATTGCATAAACTCCATGGATCTGTTCCTTATAAATAAACCTGTTTGAGTAGTTATAGTCAGTTACATACTGGTTCAGGTTATAGTCAAGTTCCTCTACCCTGAAATCGTCATCTCTTTTTTTGTAGGTGCCCCTGTACCCTGTTTCAAGCTTAATATCTTTCGTAAACGGATGGACATAATCTACCTGGGCAGAATATGAATCATCGGTCTCGTTCTCGATCTCATTCCTGTTTGATGGGGTCAGATTAACCGGTGTGTAATATGTATCAAACGTATTTGTGAAGTCTTCATCTTTATCCCTGGAAAAAGTAACTTCAGCACTCAAGACCTGCTGCGGTCTTTTGAAGCGAAGCATGTAATTTGCACTAATATCATAATTGAAGCCGTCATCATCAGAGTTCACTGTATTGAAATAGTGCGATATCAGGCTTCCCGAAGGGTCATATTCCATTGAAGTACCAAGATCGGACCTGCCCCGTTTTGAATCCCTGAACGAAAACAACAAACCGATCGTATTATGTTTATCAACAAAATAATCAAGTCCAAGCTTAACCATATGCCCCTGCATTTTTCTTCTGCCGGAATTTGTTACATCGGTGAAATAAGCATCGTTACTGATGTAATTGTATCGCTGGTCAAATCCGCCTGAGCTAAACTGTCTTGAGTTGTAATTGTAATTGCCGTAAATGTTTACTTTATTATTCTTCAGGCTGAGACTGAACTGACCGTTATATTTATCTTTTGTTCCCAGATTTAATCCAACTGTACCGTGATACCCAAAACCCGTATTTTCGCTTTTCTTCAAAATAATATTAATTATGCCGGAAGAACCTTCGGCTTCGTATTTTGCTGATGGATTTGTAACAAGCTCTATGCTTTCAACTTCACTTGCAGGTATCTGCTCAAGTATCGCAGTTCGGTTTGAACCTTCAAGACCCGAAGTTCTTCCGTCTATCATTATCTTTACACCTTCGCTTCCCCGAAGGCTGACATTATTATCCTGGTCAACTGTTACCGCAGGTATCTCTTTAAGCAGATCGATAAGGGTTCCTCCCTGGCTGGTCATATTCTTTGAAACGTTGAAAACTTTCTTATCAGGGCGGAATTCTATCATGCTCTTTTCACCTTCTACCAGGATCTCTTCTGTTGTGGCGTTCCCTGTAGTAAGACTTATTGGGTCCAAGGAAACATTTGTGTTATTTGCATTGATAACAATACCGCTTACTGATGCGAAGTTATAACCGATGAGATTTGCCCGCAGGTAATATCTCCCGAAAGGAATTTCAATTGTAAAACTGCCATTTGCATCAGTTGATGTTCCCTTAGCAAGAGAAGAATCCCTAATCCTGTAAACAGTAACATCAGCTCCTTCAATGGGCGCACCGGATTTTTTATCAACAACAGTGCCGGATAGTGAACCTGATCTATCCTGCGAATATATATCGGCGGAAAAAAACCCGCAAATTACCATGCTCATCGTTGCAAAAGTGATGAAGAAAGCTGTTTCCCTTAACAATTTTGTCATATCTTTAATATTGGCTGCATACTTAATTAATAACAATACAAAGATAATACAGGCTCCCTGATAATGCTGTAAAATTATGTAACCTTTGAGTATTTAGATGTAAGTTTTTCTCAAAAAAGAGCCTTGAAAATGGCAATACCGGCTTATATACGGGTGCTTTGAAATTCAGGCAAATTTCAGTCGGGCTTAAGATTTACAGAACTGCAGCCTGAAAACACAGCAAGTTCCTTCAGCTTTTTCTCCAGCCTTCTTTTGATGGTGTTGTTTATTTTGACACTTTCTTCCGGAAAGAACCTTATTACATTCAGCACACCGCTTTTTCTATCGGCTTTTGCGTCAAGCCTGCCAATGAACTTTGTACCATCCAGAACAGGAAGACAATAATACCCGTACTTCCTTTTATGCGCGGGAACGTAGCACTCTATTACATAATCAAATCCAAACAGCCTGCTCAATCGCTTCCTTTGTATTACCAAATTGTCAAAAGGAGAAAGTATATGAAGGGATCCGGGTTCTTTTAACGTGTCAAGTGAGCTCAGGTTATCCGGATACGTATAATTGACTCCGGATCCCGTTTCTTCAATTTCAATCGGGACAATGGAACTCTCTTCAAGAAGTTCGTTCAGTAACCTTCGGGTTGACTTACTGTTATGATGCCTTAAATATGTGATCTCTTTTTCGGAAGCAAAACCATGAGAGTCAATGGCTTTTGTAATAAGGTGCCTTGACATTTCCGCATCAGTGGGAGTGCTTGTATCTATGCTGGCCGGAATGACTCTTTCTGTAAGGTCATAAACCTTCTGAAAATTTCTCCGTGCTTTTGCTGAAAGCCTTCCGGTGTGGAATAGGAATTCCAGTGCTTCTTTTGCAGGTTTCCAGTCCCACCATAACCCTCGCTTTTTGGATTCTTCAAAATCTCTCGATTGAAGCGGTCCCTCCCGGGTAATTCTATCTACTGCATAATTCAGGATTTTCTTGTTTTGTTTCTCCCAGTCTTTGTACTTCTTTCTGTACATTTCTTTTCTTGGGAGAGTATATCTGTAATGACTCATCGGCATATAAGATGCTGCGTGGTCCCAAAACTCAAATACTTTCTTATCTTTATCGATAAGCTCATCAAGCATTTCGTTCCTGTAGTTCGGGAATCGGGTCCACAAGATATGTTTATGGGCGCGCTCTACTACAGAAATTGTATCGATCTGCACATAACCAAGCTTTTCTATTATTCTGTACAGGTCATTCTTGCTTTCTGAACTGTGAGAGTTTGACAAAAGCAGATTATTAAGCGTGAGTTTTCGGGCTTCACGGAGCGTTAGCTTTTCGGATCTCATTTCAAATATTTAAACATAAGTTTATGCGGCAGGAGTAACATATCTGCTTTGTATTAGCAGGATTATCGTTCAATTCTAAGTTTGGCTAATAATTCCGGCGATAATTCACCTGAGTATGCTCCGAATGCATCAACAAGTACACCCCTGGTTCCGTCCTTTGATTCAATTGCATAAACAACTTCCTCATCACCCGGATCTGTATTGCCTTCGAAGCGGTAATATTCAACTATCTCAAAATCCTCCGCTTTGAAAGATCTTTCGGGATCCCTGCATTCAATGCAATCGGACTTAAGTTCAAAATTGTTTGTGAATCCCCTGGCAGCAAGATCTGCCAAAGCTTCTGATAATGTCTCGTATGAGTAAGTACTCATATTCTGCGCTCCGATGAATGGATGAAAAACTTAACTCTGCAAATATAGCTATTAAATACTTATTTAGATTTGAAAGAGCTAAGGTATGAATTAAGTTTTCCTTCTTCGTATTCTGAGTCTTCTCCGGGGTACCTCAATATATTCTCGTATTTACCGGATTGTTTCGCCAGACCCCAGATAAGGCTTTCCCCGGCCGGAAGTACATCAGTTACTTCGCTGAAAACCGGGTCTTCGAAAGCATTTTTCGCATCAACAAGCTTCCAGCCTTTTTCTATGAACATGGCAAGCAGGTCACCAAGGAAAAGCATGTTAAGTTTGTTGTAATGCAATAGAAGCGTGTGTTTGATATGCCTGCCTGTCAGTTTAAATGCCAGTTCCTCATAAAACACAGCCCGCTCAAAGATATGCAGGAGATAAAATTCCCTGAACGGAGCGAGATCTGCATTCGGATTTTCCTTAAGCGTATCGTTAATTCTCTGATCTATATACCAATCAGATGCATCAATTGTGACACTACCGTTTTTGTAACCCAGCCCGCTCAGAAATTCCCTGAACCCGTCGCGTTTTTCAAGTGTATTCCCTTCCTTCAAATAAGGATAGCGGAAGAGTCTTGTGTAATTTGAATGATCCTTTATAAGAGAATCACACCTGAGCATATCCTTTTCGTAATCTTCAAGCGAGATCTTATTTGAATGGAAATAACTGTGGGAATATGAATGGTTGCATATCAGATGACCCTTCTTATCCCATTTCTTCAGAAGTTCTCTACCGGCAGGTGAATTAACACGTTTGCCGCAGACAAATAAAGCAGATTTGATACCGAACCTTTCCAGCGTTTTCAAAATTTCATCGTATTCATCGGGACCTGTTGGAGTAGTTGCGGAATCAGTCACAGGGTCATCAAATGTGAACGAAATTTGAGGAACAGTTTCCTGGGAAAATAAACTGAAAGAGAGTATTGAAATTTTTAACAGACAAAATATAAATACTTTGAGAAGATTCATTGCTGCTGGTCCTTTTTCGGTTTTAAGTGTGCAAATTAAATAATATTAACGTCCTAAAAAGGTCAATTTCATTTAACTTCAATATTGGTTATGTTTGCCTATCGTTTCTTACATTCAATCAAAATACTGATTAACCTCGATATATAATTAAATGACAACCGCCCGTTCTGAACCTGTTCTCAGCCTGAAGGTATTCACATCTTCGATGATAGATTACGCCGGACTATTTCCCCCGGCAAGCCTCAGCCTGCAGCAGGCATTTCATAATTTTGTATTTTACAGGCAGTCACAAAACAGCTGGATGCTGAATAAATTCATTATACCTGCCGGAAAACTCGGTGAACTCTCCGATATTCTTAAAGGAATGGAAATTGATGATGTTATTCCGCTTTCTGTCTTAGGAACAGGCGGGGAAACATTGGCAAAGTTTCAGGAGAATCTGAAAAGTGATATTGAAAACATTAAGAAGATACTCAGCACTAATTCAGATGTCCTGGTTTTTGATGTACTGGAAGTGAGGCTGCCAAAGGATCTGTTTGAAAAGGATAACGACGACGATCTGCTTGATCTTATGATAAGCGTATCCGCTGACTTTGAAAAAGCTTTCGGAAGAAATATACCTGTTTTTTATGAGACAACACTTGATGATGATTATGAAAATACTATAATAAGGACCGTGGAATCGATAGCGAGTCTTGATAAGAACTGCGGCTTTAAGCTCAGGACAGGAGGAGTGGTCCCTTCAGCGTTTCCGCCTGCCGGGCAGATTGCATTTGCAATTATGACCTGCTGCGAGTTTGGTGTACCGATGAAATGCACAGCTGGGCTTCACCATCCTATAAAGCATTATGATGAAGGCGTGAATTCATACATGCATGGATTCTTTAATGTTTTCGGGGCAGGGATACTTGCATATACAAATAATCTGGATGAAGAAGAGCTGCTTGAAGTACTTAACGATGAAGACCCGTATGAATTTGTTTTTAAGGATAGCGGGCTTGAGTATAATGAGATAGAAATATCCAATGCGCAGATCAAAGAAGCGAGGGAAAAATTTATCGTCTCTTACGGAAGCTGCAGCTTTGATGAACCCATCGAAGACCTAAAAACTATGGAGCTGCTATGAATATGAGATCATTTATAGATGTAAAACCGGATTCACATTTCCCTATACAGAATCTTCCATACGGTGTTTTCAAGCTGAAAGTAGGTTCTAAACCTGTTTGCGGTGTTGCGATCGGTGACTATGTACTTGATCTTTCGATGCTTGAAGAAAAAGGGTTTTTCAATAAGACAGATCTTGGAAGTGAAGTAGTGTTCGAAACGCCAAGTCTGAATAAATTCATGTCCAGGGGAAGAGAGGCCTGGAAGCAGGTCAGAGCAATTCTGCAGATGGCGCTGAGTGACGAAAATCCTATTTTGCGTGATGACTCTGATCTTAAAAAGATCTCTCTTATTCCGATGAAAGATGTTGTTATGTGCCTTCCTGTTGAAATTGGTGATTATACGGATTTCTATTCTTCAAAAGAGCACGCTACAAATGTCGGCATAATGTTCCGGGGGAAAGACAATGCGCTTATGCCGAACTGGCTGCATATGCCGATTGCGTATCACGGCAGGGCAAGCTCAATAGTTATCAGCGGAACAGATATCACCAGACCCAAAGGCCAGAGAAAACCGGCGGATTCAGATAATCCTTTGTTTGGCCCCACAAATCTGCTTGATTTTGAGCTTGAAATGGGATTTCTTATCGGACCCGGTAATAAATTGGGAACTCCTATTGCTATAGAGAACACTTATGACCATATTTTCGGAATGGTGCTGGTTAATGACTGGAGCGCACGGGATATTCAAACGTGGGAATACCAGCCGCTCGGTCCGTTCTTAGCGAAGAATTTTGCGACTTCAATTTCACCGTGGGTTGTAACTATGGAAGCACTTGAGCCGTTCAGAGTCAGCGGCCCGAAACAGGAGCCTGAACCATTGCCTTATCTTAAGATAGGCGGGGACTGGTCATATGACATAAACCTTGAAGTATCTATCAGGGCAGAGGGGCAAAAAGAAGATTTTATTATATCAAAAAGTAATTTCAAATACCTGTACTGGAACATCTGCCAGCAGCTTGCTCACCATACTGTAAACGGCTGTAATACAAAGACGGGTGATATGATGGCATCAGGCACAATAAGCGGGCCTGAAAAAAATTCATACGGCTCGATGCTTGAGCTCACATGGCGCGGCGAGAATCCCGTAAAACTGCCAAACGGCCGGGAAAGAAAATTTATCGAAGATGGCGATACGCTGAGGATCAGCGGCTATTGCCGGGGTAACGGATACAAAATAGGATTCGGAGAAGTCTCAGGCAGGATACTGCCTTCATCTAAATAAAAAATATGTTTGAGTACGTTGTTTACGCACTGGCAGCAGTGTTTTTACTATTATTTGTTTTTGCGATCTTAAAATTTGCAATTGCATACCTCTTCAGCAAAAATGCCGGATGAACATCACATTCCCGTAACACGGAGTGCAAGGTACTTTACCCTTGGGGAATTAAACGGGAATACAAAAGAGATCTGGATCCTGATACACGGGCACAGGCAGCTTGCGCGCGATTTCATCGTACAGTTCAGAGAACTTGCAGGTTCAGGGTGTTTCCTTATCGCTCCCGAAGGATTAATGCGGCTATATGTTAAGGGTGATTTTGGCGATGTTGGAGCCTCGTGGATGACAAAAGAAGACAGGGAAAGTGATATCAGGGATTATGTTAACTATCTTGATAAGCTGTTTTTTGATGAGATAGAACCAAAAGCAAAAATCCATTCAATTAAGATAAACGCACTCGGTTTTTCTCAGGGGGCAGCAACACTTTCGCGGTGGCTAACGCTTGGCAAAGCAAAGGTTACAAGGGCAGTCTTTTGGTGCGGAAACCTTGCACATGATATTGATTATTCCGGGTACCCTCATTTAAAGAATACGAAACTCGAGCTGGTTTTTGCCTCTGATGACCCCTATTATAATGATGACTTCCCAAAGCTGCAAACCGAACTTCTGACATCTGCGGGTATTTCGCCTCACACGCATACATTTAAAGGCGGACATGAGATTCGTGTTGAGCTCATGAAAGAAGCCGGGCTTATTTAACCCTTGCTGTGTGATTTTCAGTTTTTCGATATGATTAATATCATAATTTAGGGATTTTATTATCCTTAATTTTGTGTGTATTTGATAAGTTATCTCCATAAGAAAATGACATTTAAGACCATAATCGAACCCTTTAAGATCAAAGAAATAGAGCCCATTAACGTCACAACAGAAGAAGAACGCGTAAAGTATCTTAAAGATGCTTTTTACAATCCTTTCAAGCTTAAGTCTGAACATGTGCTGATAGATTTCCTGACAGATAGCGGAACATCTGCGATGAGCTCGCGTCAATGGGCTGCAATGATGGAAGGTGACGAGGCCTACGCCGGCTCAAGAAGCTGGCTGAAAATGGAAGCAGTGATAAAAGACCTTACGGGTTTTGAACATATTCTCCCGACACACCAGGGAAGAGCTGCAGAAAGGATCCTGTACGGCTACCTTGGGGGTAAAGGAAAAGTCTTTATAAGTAACACTCACTTTGATACTACAAGGGCTAACATTGAGTTCAGCGGCGCCGAAGCAATTGATATTCCGGTTGAGGAAGCAAAACACCCGATGCTTGACCATCCTTTCAAAGGCAACATGGATGTTAAAGAGCTTGAGAGACTGATAAATCACTATGGTCCTGAAAATATCGGAGGGGTTATCCTTACTGTCACAAACAACAGCGGCGGGGGCCAGCCTGTAAGCATGAAGAATGCAAAAGATGTAAAACAGGTCTGCAATAAATACAAAGTGAATTACTTCCTTGATTGCTGCCGTATAGCTGAGAATGCTTATTTTATAAATCACCGCGAAACCGGATACGAAAAGAAAACCTATAAGGAAATTGCACAGGAAATGTTCTCGCTTTCTGACGGATGCGTAATGAGTGCGAAAAAAGACGGACTTGTAAACATGGGCGGCTTCCTTGCAGTTAAGGATAAAGCGCTATCTGATGCCTGTACAAATCTATTGATAATTACTGAGGGTTTTGCAACCTATGGGGGACTCTCGGGGAGAAGCATGGAAGCTATTGCAGTCGGGCTTGAAGAAGTCTTTGAGCCCGATTACTTAAAGTATAGAATACGCAGCACTGCATACCTTGGCGAGAAGCTCTATAAAATGGGTGTTCCCTTAATATACCCTATCGGCGGGCATGCAGTATATATAGATGCAAGAGCATTCTATCCGCAGATCCCCGTGGAGCAATATCCCGGGCAGGCTATGGTTTGTGAGCTTTACTTAAAGGGCGGGATACGTTCTGTGGAGATCGGTTCAGTAATGTTCGGGAAAAAAGATAAAGACGGCAAGTTTATCCCTGCACCAAATGAACTTGTAAGGCTTGCTATACCGCGCAGGGTATACACGCAAAGCCATATAGAGTATGTGATAGAAGTATTCGAAAAGATGTTTGAAGGAAAAGAAAATGTTAAGGGAATGAAGATAATTGAGGAACCGGAATTCCTGAGGCATTTTACCGCAAAATTTGAAAGATTGTAAGCGGATTATCCTGAAAAAGGGATAACAAAAGTGATGCACAGGGTCAGAAGAATTCAGGAACCTTTATCAAGTTCTTCAATTTTTTCAAGGACCCATTCCTTACTGATAAGGTCAGAACGCCTAATTATTTTTTCCTTCACAACAGCAAGATCATCCCGGGGCTTCTGTTTGAATTTCATCAAATAGTTGATGTAAAATATAAAATTCCTTGTGTTCCCGATATACCTTCCGAGTATTTTTTCATGCCTCCTTAAGTAATGTTTCATGGCATCTATTACGTAGATCAATGCTTCCAGCTCATTCATTTCATAATATATCTTCGCTGTTAAAACTTTGATCCTTAAGTAGAAATAATAATTATCGTAATTAAGATTGTTAAGATACCCAAGAGCCGACCTGTAATTCTTCTTAAAGAACTCCATTTCTGCATTTACAAGATTCAAAGTAATATTCCTGAAATCTTTGGGGAGCTTGTTTTTATAAAGATTTATGAACTTCTGCGCCCACCGGTGGTTTCCAAGCAGCAAACCGGTAGTTACTGTATTCAGAAAATCGAAATGATTGATGAAACTCTGGTTTCTAAAATAGCGTCTTTTTTCCAGTATCGTATATATCTCAAATACTTCACGTACATAGTTCTCGCGGTTTACCTTTACCATACTGTCCGCGTAATTTTCCATTTCGATCAATATCTCCCATAGCAATTTCTCTTCGATCTTCCCTGCGTTCAACAGAACATAATCTTTTAGTTCAGCATAATTTTCCTGTCTCATCGGATTTTCGAGAGTAAGAATTATAAGGTAATAGCAGTACAAAACCGGATGTTTCCTCTTAATTTCTGTAATATTTTGTTTTACAAAATAAATAATTTCACGCAGGAAACGCAGTTCGTATTTCAGTTCGCTGCCCACTTCGTTCTTATGGTTCAATATAAAAACCGCCTGCGTAAGTTTTTTTAAGATGAAGTAATAATCGAGGTTATCTATGGAATTCTGGTAACTTGTGTTTTTACTTAAGAAAAACTTATACTGATCTGATATTATTATCTCCTGCTCCGTGAGGCTCAGGTTCAGATAATCTTCGATATTCCTTGCTTTCTTATTCATCAGAATTTTTCTCAGTTTTCCGGCTTCACTGTTGAAATTCTTGGTGAGTTTCTTTTCTCTCAGCTTGCGTATCATGGCAAGCTTCATTACTGTATCATCTTTATTAATGAAGTTTAATGCAAGGAAAAGATTTGATTTCTTTACAAATCCTGATATAAGTAGCTCCAGCTTTTTGAGGCTGAATTTCTCGCCGGGGAAAACCTTTGCAAAAAGTTTTTCTTTGGATAATGAAAGTACAGAATTTGCTTTCACATTTTTTTTCAGAATATCATACAGCTGTAATATCTTTGTGTTATTGTTAAAGTATGGTGAGCCTAAAAACTTTCCCAGCTCATTCAGCTCCTTTGAGCTGAAGCTGTTCAGGATCTCAGCTAGTTTTGTATTCATAACAGTATGAGTAATAAATCCTGCATTTGATGATCAAATATAACTCATTGATTAAGAACTAAAAATATCCGGATAAATTAGCAAATCTCATATCAATATTAAATCATTATTGAGTCTTACGATATTTCCTCTTTTCTTTCATAATTACGGGAAAATAGCGCATTTAACTGATTGGATCACTGACGCAATGCGCTGTGTCACTGTTAGTTTGCAGCGTAAAAATCTTTGTTTTACGGCCGGTGACAGGCTATTTTTGTATTAAGGAGATACTGAAAATGATAACCCTGAATCCAAAAATACTATTACTTGCGTCTTTAATCGGGCTCTTCATTCAGAACTATTGGACACAGTCTCAAGGAAGGGATAACATTTTATCACTCGATACAAATGGTGCCATTCCCGGAATGACCCAGTATTATGATCATGTTACAAACGGCAACAACCTCAGGAAGATAATCGTTTTAGGCGATACTGTAATTGTTGCCTGTGATTATACTGATTCTTTGAATTCACAAAATGCTTCGGCAAGAAGAACATATTATCAAATTTCGTATGACGGCGGGGATTTTTGGGAGAGTTCCGGTTTACCGGTTTCAAACAATTATACGGCATACCCTGATATTGTACCAATAAGAACTGGCGGTGACAGAACCATAGCAGTATCCGGACTAGGTTCACCAACCGGAGCTTATATCGGAGTTGATGTATTGCTTGGCGCAGGTTCGTTCACGATCTATAGTGCGGGACCTGTTGGACCATATTTTCCTGCCGTATCGACTGCTCTATTAAACCCTAATGTTGGCTACGCATTTATGAAAGCTGACACTCTTCTATACAGGAGTATCAATTGCCAGAACGGCAGTTATTCATTTATTACTATTATTACAATTCTTCCTCCAAATTCAAGATATTACATTGCTTCAAACCAGTTAGGTACGCATGTATTTGTTATGTGGTGGAACAGCCAGACGCATGAAATAAAAGGCAGGCGATCAACAAACAGCGGTAATTCTTTCGATACCATAAATACGGTTTGTCCATCTTTGGTTAATATTAACGGAGACATGGTAACACCTACATATGCGGCAGATGTTATCTATAAACCCGGAACAACAACACTTTATGCAGCATTCAGCACTTTGGCTCCTGGTATGTTTCCAACAGCAAAGGGCTCAAAGGTTCTCCTGTGGTCTCCTGCTGTAAACGGGGGAGTGCCGGTAAAAATTGCGGACTGGAGAAACATAAACTCGGGCTTCATTAACGATACCGTGTACTTCAACAGTAACCTTAAAAGACTGCAGACAGGATTAACACCTGTTTCGCATCCGTCAATAGCATTTTCTTCAAACGGGCTGAGATTGGTTTGTGCTTTTTCCACTCCTTTAAGGGATACAACCTCTTATGGCTATCATTATAACAATGTATTCGGAAATTATTCCGAAGATGGCGGTCAGAACTGGACACCTGCCTACTCAATTGCCTGCATCATATCGGAACAGCTTTCAATAAATCCGGGTAATGATGAGATCTTTCCGACAGTTTCAAAAACGGGCAATTCTCTGAATAGATTTTATGTGACTTATTCTCTTTCAGCTTTTCCGGGAAGTGCAAGCTTTGGTGATGCAGGAACACCTGTTGGAAAAGTGTACCAGATATTCAAGGTTTATTGTCCGACAGTTGAAGGTTCAGTAACTGTTGTTTCTACTGAGATACCATCATCATATTCGGTTGCGCAGAACTTTCCCAATCCCTTCAATCCGAACACTGTGATAAAGTTTGATGTTATGAAAAGATCGTTTGTAAAGATAATTGTGTATGATATCACAGGCAGGGAAATAAAACGGCTTGTTGATGAGGATCTTAACGCTGGTAAATACAGCGTTAACTTCGAAGGCGGGAATCTCGCAAGCGGGATTTACTTCTATTCACTCTTGGCAGGCGATTTTGCAGAAACGAAAAAGATGATATTTGTTAAGTGATCTTTTGATTTTCGATTAAATAAATCAAAGTACAAATATAAACCCGGCAGTTTTGAATCCGCTGTGGCGGACTGCCGGGTCTAATTTTTTCACGTAAATCTGTAACTATACTGTTAATCTTGTGCCATGCCGGTCTCCAGAATCTCGTTCCCAAGCTCGAGCTTGGGAACGAGAAAAGGACTGCTAAACAGTCATTTTTGCCCCAGCCTGTTTGAACAGGTGGTCCATATAGAACTTCGTCAGTTTTTCCAGAACTGTATTGTTCTTTAAGCGGGTATTCAGGTTATTGAAATCAACTTTGTTCATATCCTGGTCCTGGTTAAAGCATGTGAATACAAATGACTCCTCGCCTGTCTTGGGATCAACATGGCGCTGCAGGCACTGTGCGCAAACTTCCTTCATCATGCACTGCATCGGGGAGTTTATACTTGCAATTGCAACGTGCTCAGGATTCAGGTATTTTTTAAGTATTGTAAACCTTGCTTCCTGGATTGCCTTCATCATCCTGTCACTGCCGATCGCAATTATCCTGTCAACTTTCCTCAGGTCAAACATCGGCGGCCCGCCATCCGGCTCAAGCTTGCCTTCGGCATATGCGATCATAGCCTGAACTATATTGGCAGTTATCGCTCTATCCTGCCTGCGCCTTGGTTTGATAGTATCGCCGAAATCATTTGACCAGATCACCTGGTTTGTTCCTTCTTCAACTTCGTCCTGTTTAAAAAGATCTGTTGTGTTCCTGTAACCGGCAAAATATATTACTTTATTGCCGTTATCTTTCATTGCCTTTGCAACAGAAAATAATACAGCATTTCCCAATCCGCCGCCTGCAAGAAGGACGGTTTCGCCTTTGGGTATTTCTGTCGGTGTACCGGTCGGACCCATCACAACTACACGCTCACCCTTTTTAAGGAAACGGCAGAGCCTTGAGCTTCCCCACATTTCCAGAATTATCACGCTGAGCAGGCCTTTGCCCTTATTTACCCACGCACCTGTCAAAGCAAGTCCTTCCATCATCATCTTGGTTCCGTTTACATCTACAGAAGTTGTCTCATAGTTCTGCAGCCTGTAAAACTGGCCGGGGTGGAATTTCCTTGCCTGAAGCGGAGCGCGCATAACTACCTCAACAATGGTCGGGGTTAGTATATTCACTTCTTCTACATATGCAACAAACTCCCCGTCAAGACGTTTGGCAAACTCATCGTACTTTGCTTCAAGCAAAGACTGGTCTTCCTTATGCAGCTGCCCTTCGAAAATTCTCACAACATGTTCGTATCCGTCCTTGGATGATGCCATGGCTTTAACAACATTGCCTGCATACCGAGGATGGTTATCGCCATAGACCGTTATGTATTTGCCGAACTTGTTATAGGATGTGAAGAATCCTGTTTCATTCTTTTCAGCTTTTACGAGCTTCCTGTTTTCATTCATTTTGAAAGTCTGGAAGAAATGTTTCCGCTCATCAAGCTCAAATGTACCGGGATGCTCACGCTCGTAAATAACATTCGGTGATGTTCCTGCTGCAACGATCACGGTCTTTGCAGGTATAGTAATGGTTTCATCGCTTTCAGTATACTTGCCGTCGGCATTTCTGATCTGTTTTCTGAAGACCATTTCTTTAATAGCCCCGAATTCATTCTGTATTGCTTCTTCGGGACTTATCATCTCCCAGTAATAGATTCCCTCTTCAAGCGATTTTATTATTTCTTCGTGGTTAAGCCTGTATGCGGGTGAATCGGTAATGGATTTTCTGTAACACAAAGTCACTCCGCCCCATTTCCTTACATACGGCACAAAATCAGGTTCTTCGCCGGCTGCAGCTGCCCTTCGAAAATTCTTACAACATGCTCGTATCCGTTCTTAGATGATGCCATGGCTTTAACAACATTGCCTGCATACCGAGGATGGTTATCACCATAGACCGTTATGTATTTGCCGAACTTGTTATAGGATGTGAAGAATCCTGTTTCATTCTTTTCAGCTTTTACGAGCTTCCTGTTTTCATCCATTTTGAATGTCTGGAAGAAATGTTTCCGCTCATCAAGCTCAAATGTACCGGGATGCTCACGCTCGTAAATAACATTCGGTGATGTTCCTGCTGCAACTATCACGGTCTTTGCAGGTATGGTAATGGTTTCATCGCTTTCAGTATACATGCCGTCGGCATTTCTGATCTGTTTTCTGAAGACCATTTCTTTAATAGCGCCGAATTCATTCTGTATGGCTTCTTCGGGACTGATCATCTCCCAGTAATAGATTCCCTCTTCCAGCGATTTTATTATTTCTTCGTGGTTAAGCCTGTATGCGGGTGAATCGGTTATGGATTTTCTGTAACACAAAGTCACTCCGCCCCATTTCCTTACATACGGCACAAAATCAGGCTCCTCGCCGGCTGCGGCTGCACGCTTTCTTTCAGCGCGAATTTCTTTTCCGTGTTCAAGGAATGTCTTTGCAATCCCTTTCTCTTCTTCATCATATATCGCCCAGATAGCCTCTTCGCCGAAATCTGCAACTGCAATTTCGTAGCGGTCGAGGAATTTTTCAACCTGTATAGGGTAATATGCAAATGCTTCTGTAGTAGTATCAATTGCAGTCAGTCCGCCGCCGATGACAACAGCGGGGAGCTGCAGCATAAGGTTGGCAAGCGAATCTTTCTTTGCTGCGCCTGTTAACTGCAAAGACATAAGGAAGTCCGAAGCCTGGCGGATACCGCGGATCATGTTGTTTTTGATGTTCACCATTGTCGGTTTACCGGCTCCGGTGGTGATGGCGATATGGTCAAAACCCATATCCCATGCGTCTTCTATCTCAACTGTGCCGCCGAATCTTACGCCGTCGTAAACCGCAAAATGTTTTCTTCTGGCAAGCGTCATATAAACAACCTTAAGGAAATTCTTATCCCACCTGACGGTAATGCCGTATTCGGATACTCCGCCAAATCCTAAAAAAACCCTCTTATCAAGCTCATCCCTTACGGTTTTATAATCATATAACGGCTTGGGCGGATAGTATTTACCCTCTCTATCCCTGTAGCCTGTAATATCTTTGTGAACATGCTCCAGCTTAAGCCCGTCAATTCCAACCACTGCAAAACCTTCGTTAAGCAGGTATTGAGAGAGCGTGTAACCTGCGGGACCCATACCGACAACCATTACATTTTTGCCGTTGTACGGAAGTTCATAAGGACGCTTTACGTTTACCGGATTCCACCTTGTAAGGAGTGAATAGATCTCAAATCCCCACGGCAGATCCAAAACTTCAGTCAAAACCCTTGTTTCAATCTGGGGGATATTGACAGGTTCCTGCTTCTGGTATATGCATGCCTTCATACAGTCATTGCATATCCTGTGGCCTGTACCCGGGCACATTGGGTTGTCTATCATTATCAGCGAAAGGGCACCGATTGATCTTCCTTCATACTTAAGGTAATGCATTTCAGAAATCTTTTCACAAAGCGGGCAGCCGTTCAGAGGAATTCCGAGAGGATTCCTTTTGGACGCACCGTCTTTTTCCCTCATTCCTTTTGAGCATGAGTCTTTTGCCCTTTCGTGGCAGAACACACAGTATTCAACCTCACCCATTATCTGGCGGTTATCGTACCTCTTATCGGTTAGCTTGAAGCCGTCTCTTCTTCTTAATGATTCTTCATCGCCGTAGATCTTTTCAGGAATGCCCGGCGTTTCAACTTCGTTATGTACAAGATCGTTGTAATCTACATTTGCCGGCTGTCTTAAAAGAACCCAATCATGTGTAACATGTTTCCTGTGATGATTATACATTCCGGAAAAACACCATTCCTGTATTACATCAAGGACTTTCTTCAGGCTCTCAAAAGCAGTCTTTTGATTCTGCTCAGCAGCAGTGTTCTTATACTGTTTATCTTCTGCCGGAGCAGAAAGAAATTCCAGCTTCTCATAGAGCTTAAGCTGATTCATGTATTTTTCTGACTTTGCGCTGAGTTCTGCATCCAGCACAAATCCCTGCGGCATTATCTCAAGGTGATTCCTTAGATTCTGTTCCTGTTCGGCAAGATCTCTTATCATGAAAGCGGTTGCCTTTTCTTCATCTTCTTTCCACGGGTAATCAGCGTAGAGTATTTCTTTAATAACTTTCACCTTTTCATTCAGCTCATCAAAATCCATCTGCTCAAGGTCAGCCACTTTGTACTTCTTGAAGACGCGCTTCATCATGAAATCGCTTCTTACCTTCAGTATCTCTTTTTCGGTTATGTTGGAATCCTTAAGTACTTCCGCTTCAGAGGAAAGCCCGAACAGCTCAACTATGAACCTGTCAAGAAATCTGCCTGACTCTATGAGTATCTTTGAAATGTCAATTTCGGAGTAACCTTCGCCAAGGGAATCCCTGTATTTCTTGAATCTCTCAAACGAATCCTTATCAGTTGTTTCATAGAATCCGTAGAATTTTTCAGTCAACTCTTTAAGTTTCCCTGATTCAAAAAGGTCTTCAAATTTGAAACCAAAATTCAGTTTTAGCTCATTCATCTTTCTTAAATGCTCCTTAAAATTAACATCCCGTTGATTCAAACAAGTAAGAGGGGTCATGAAAACATCTTACTAATGCCCAAAACAGGCGGGAAATGCGAATTAGTCATAAAAAAATATGACGCGTATATCAAAAATCAGTTCCAAAATTATGAATAATATAGCTCGAATTCAATGATTTATGTCATTAAATGAACTTGCACTGAGCAAAATTTCTCAGCAGTGTTCCGCTAAAAATTATAAGTGCCTGCATTTCATATCAATGAAATCAAGTGAGTTTCAATTCAATTGATTTATGGCGTTAATAAGGTTATTTTTGTTGGACTTTTCAGAAATTCCGCCTTTTCCGCGCGGAGATTAATTGACCCGGAGAAATTTTGGATTTAGAACGCGAGCTTAATCAAGAGCAAAGGAAAGCTGTTGAACAGATTGACGGACCGTGCATGATTGTTGCAGGTGCAGGCAGCGGCAAGACAAGGGTCCTGACCTATAAAATAGCATATCTTATAGAATCCGGGATAAATCCCTTCGAGATTCTTGCACTTACCTTTACAAATAAGGCTGCCAATGAAATGAAGCAAAGGATTTCAAAACTTGTTGGTGCATCTGCCGAAAGCATCTGGATGGGGACGTTTCATTCAGTCTTTGCACGAATTCTCAGAATTGAGGCACAGCACATAGGCTTTGACCGGAATTTCACTATATATGACGATGATGACAGCGAAAAGCTGGTTGAAAATATAATGAAAGAGCTTGGGTTTGCTACCGATAATCCAAAACCAAGGGCTGTCAACAGTCACATTAAAGGGTTGAAAAACAAGCTGATATTACCCGATGAATATGTTAATATCACTAATCCGTTCGAAAGGATTGTAGCAGCGGTCTACAGGGAATATCAGAACAGGCTGCTGAAAAATAATGCAATGGATTTTGATGACCTTCTGATAAATCCGATACTGCTGTTCAAAGGGAATCCCGATGTACTCCAAAAATACCAGAGGCGGTTTAAGTTCATACTTGTTGATGAATACCAGGATACTAACCGCGCGCAGTACGAAATTGTGAAAATGCTTGCAGACGGACACGGCAATATTTCAGTTGTAGGCGATGATGCTCAAAGCATTTACCGGTGGAGAGGTGCAGAAATTGAGAATATCCTGAAATTTGAATCAGATTTTGCTGAATGCAAAGTGTTTAAGCTTGAACAGAATTACCGCTCCACAAAAAATATACTTTCACTTGCTGATGAAGTCATTAAGAACAATAAGCGGCAGATAAAGAAAACGCTTTTCACCGAAAACCACGAAGGCGAAAAAGTTACTTTAAGCGAGGTGTTCAGCGATAGAGATGAGGGGCTTAATGTTGTCAAGGAGATAATGAACGAAATCCAGGCAAGAAAGCTGAATTTCAGTGATTTTGTGATACTGTACAGGACAAATGCCCAGTCGCGTGTAATTGAAGATGCGCTAAGAACGAATTCAATTCCGTACATAATAGTAGGCGGAGTCAAATTCTACCAGAGAAAAGAGATCAAGGATGTTTTGGCTTATCTTAAAGTTCTTGTGAACCATAAAGATGATGAGGCTATGACACGGATACTTAAGTTAAGAGATGGTATTGGCGACCAGACAATTGAAAAACTCAAGAATGCTGCAAAAGAAATAGCGAAATCGATAGCTGAAGTGCTTTTGGCTATGCTTGATGAGCGGGAAGGACAGCAGAAACGCCAGACAAGAATAGAAGCCGAGCTCTTGCGCGTTGCAGGACTCTTAAAAAAATATAATGAAGTCAAAGGTGACTTCTCACCGAGCGAGCTTGCAAGAAGCATCGTAGATGAAATTGGTATCATTAGGCAGCTGCGCAATGAGGGCACCGAAGAATCAATGGACAGAATGTATAATGTACAGGAACTGCTCTCCGGAATTTCAGAATATACTGATAGCACTGACGGCGCAACCCTTGAAGGATTCCTGCAGGAAGTGAGCCTTGTTACTGATATTGATAAGTATGATGACCAGAAAAATGCCGTAACACTTATGACAACCCATTCATCCAAAGGGCTTGAGTTTCCGGTTGTATTCATAACCGGACTTGAGGACGGGATTTTTCCGCTATCAAGCTCGATGCTTGAGCAGGAAGAAATGGAGGAAGAGCGCAGGCT
>JAUQWS010000136.1 GCA_030835025.1 Ignavibacteria bacterium
ATAGCCGTGTTATAGCTTGCCTGGTCACCAAGTCCGCTCAATGTAAAATTACCTGAGTTAAGTCCCACAAATGTATTATAACCCCTGGTGCCCGGTGCCTGGTAGTTATGTATGAACCTTTCGGTGCCTTTATAGATTACTCCTGTTGCAGGGCTTGTGGTGTTGGGAATTGTAAGGCTTCTGTTCAATGACAGATAACCGTTTGACTGATTCAGGCTAAGGTAAATGGCAGAAGCATCTTTAATTGAAAATAACCCGCTAGTTCCCAGAGTATTGGTTATGTTCTGCCCAAATAGCATATTACAAGTTAACAGACTGAAGATTATTATTAAAAAGATTTTTGATTTCATAACAATATTGATCATTTAATTTTTCATTTTCCATGACCGCAGTTTTTTACCTGTTCTGCGGATTGATTGAAATTTTGACAATTCCCGCAAACGGAATTGTTATATATAGCTGTTTGTTTTATTCATAAAAATTCATTCTTTATTATTTTGATTCAGGAAAATGGAGTAAATATGTAGTTGCTTTTGGAAATGAGTTCGTATATTTCGAAATTTTAGACGCCATGTCATTGAGTGATTCATCATACCCGTTTTCTACTGCGGGATCGTTAATTTTGAAATTCGTATTACTGAATGAACAATCACCGGTTACACCATATATAACTCTTGCATGTAAAACCGGACTTTCATTTGGTCCCGAAACATCCGATAATACAATTACCGGACCTGTTTTTGTTATCAGATCCCTAATTCCGGATACCGGAAAGGTATTTGATTCAGTCACCATTCCAAGTTTTTGGGCATATTCTTCTAGCTTTTCTACCGGAATCGGAAGGTTGTAACTGTATAATTCTTTATAATAAGCTCCAAGTTTTTCCAGAACCGGTTCAACATCATAAATTTTATTCCCATATTGAAAATTCAATATATCAACGGCAACTGCTGCCCAGCATTGAAAAGCGTTTTGCTGCTGCACATTTACTGTTTCGTATATTTTATTGCAGTCTTTCTTTTTACGTTTGTCCTCATCCTTTTTTTTGTTTTCATCATTCTTTTTGTTTTTTTTGTCTTTATTAATATTCTGGTTGCCGCTTTCTCCGTTGTTATTATTCTGGTTATTGCCGCCTTCATTATTCTGTGAAGCGTTTTCGTTTTCTTCTCCGGTATTTCCTCCTTCGGGGCCTGAGTTACCAAGCCTCTGCATCGAGGTGTTTGCAGGCGCAAATACCTCATTAAACAGATCGGTTATTCCGGTTTTATTCTGTTCTCCCCCGCTTTTGTTTCCGGTTTCCAGCCTGCTGATAAAACTGTTAACTGCATTCACCGATAAATTATATCCAGCATTCATTAATTCAGTGTTACCTTTGTTGGAATTTAGTATCAGTTCAATTGTTTTAAGCTGTGTAAGTTTTTTTAGTATCTCTTTATTAAGCTGTTTTGATTTTTTCTTTCCAATTGAACTTTTAACTAAATCGATAAATTCATTTGTTTCTTTCTGTAATTGGGGATAATCACCGAGATTATAGTTTAATGTAAGATTTTCGTTAGATGAAGTATTATCAATTATCAATGCCTTTGTTGTTTTGTTTACCTGTACCAATTCAATTTTGGTGAAGTCATCGCTAATTGAATTTATATTACCTGAATTATCGGTTTGGAGCGTTACTTCCTGCGGAATATAGATTTCTACATCAGACTTTGTATATCCCCAGGTGAAATTTCTAATGTAAACTCCATTACCGATAGATGACCATGTGCCGGATTCAATGTTTTTGCTGCCCTTTCCAATAGGAGCTATTCCATTTTTTACGGCAAGCCTTTCAATATCTTCGTATGTTGAATTAACGTCGCTCAGTTTATTTCTTATTTCGCCGTATAGTTTGAATACTTCTTTTATTTCTTCAGGCAGGAGGTCACCGGTAATTTCTTTAACATCAAGTTCCATAGCAGCAATTTCATCCGGTTTTAAAAGCGGAAGGACCCTTAACTGAAAGGCATCCGGATATTTGCTGAATTTTTGACCTGCTTCAATTCCCCAAAGAAGACGCTGAACATCTTCCTGTGCAATCTCGGGGTGTTGGTAATACCCGGATAGAATATTCTGAATAAGCTGCGCTTTAGAACCCTTAAGCTGAGCAACTAAATAACCTGAACCTTCTGTTGGCGCATAAACGCCGGCGTGAAGACAAAATGTATTGAAACGGTATTTGTAATACCCGGGAGGAAGGTTAAACGAATAAGCCCTGCTTGTATTTAAATCAACCTTGTTTTCAATCCCTTTCAGCCAGTAAGCAGGTCTGTAAGCATCTTTAATGTTTGTTGTAACAGCACTCTCTAACAGGATATCATCAGCCCCGGGGATCTTCTTTAAAAGTTCATCAAACTGTGAAAATGAAGTTTGCAGGAATACTGAAAATACAATTATGATAAATATTATTCTTTTCATTTTTTTTTATGTATTTTTTAAAACCAAATAATCCTTATAAACTGCACGCTATTGCTTTCACGCATTAACCCGTTATTTAATCAACAGCCCCACCTAACCAGGATTTCTCATAAACTATATTATTTTATAACCAGCATTTTTTTAGTAGTAATGAAATTACCTGCAACAATTCTGTAGAAATATACACCTGATGATAGCGAAGAAGCGTTGAAATTTACTTCATGAATACCGGCTTCTTTTTCCTCATTTACAAGCGTTTTGACTTCCTTCCCCAATATATCAAATACAACTAACTTAACATTTTCCGGCTGCGGCAACGTGAATTTGATCTTTGTAGAAGGATTGAACGGGTTAGGGTAATTCTGCCCGAGGCTGTAATAATTCGGGATCTCAACCGTATTGATACCGCCTGTAAGATTCTGATAAGTAACCTGTATGCTCCACTCTCTCAGCATACCGGTATCGCCCGCGGCTGAATCAGATACAAGAAGTTTCCAGTAACCGTTTGGTGAAAGCCCGTTAAATACAGAAAGCGGGCTTGAGGGTCTGAAAATACCGTCGAAAGGTGCAACACCATTGGCTATAGGTATCACCCCGGAATCGCTGAGTACAGTGTTAATGAAATCATCACCAGAGCCTCCTACCCTATTCACAATCATTGCCCCGGCATTTTGATGCTGTGCATACATACG
>JAUQWS010000026.1 GCA_030835025.1 Ignavibacteria bacterium
ACTTCAGAGCCGGTTATGCCGGAAACGCCGCGCGCAATATATTCACTTTGGTTGTAAGTGCGGTCGCGGAATTTTGCTTTGTGAAGCGGGACAGGTATGACATGATGAAAATTCATTTCGTTCAGTGCAGCAATTCTTTTGCCAAGCTCTCTTCCAAGCATTACTCCAATCGATCTCATTTTTTGGTACTTCATTGCGTGGAGCAGCGGCTGGATTGGCGTTCCCTCACGAAACCAGAAAGCGCTTAGTGAATTATCGATGATCCCCGCACCGGACATTTCGTCTTTCCACGGATGAGTATCTTCGTATTTTTCAAGCTTTTGGAAACACTTTGCGCAAAGGAATTTTTCGTGTGCAGTAATTGGCTCCCCGCACGAAAGGCACGAAGCCGGCAGAAAAAAACCGATTATTTCGTCTAAGATACTGCGAAACATATTGATAAGATAACTTTTTGAATTTTAAATTCAAAGTAAAATTGATAACTTTTTGTTTTACTCAAAAAACCGCATATTCAGGAAGCCATAATTGTGCGACTGCTGTTTAAATGAATAAAAACCACTCTCAAAGAACCCGTAATTTACTGGAATATGATAACGCTTTAAGGAGTGGACTTACGGGGCATCTATGCGGAGTAGATGAGGCAGGGCGCGGTCCGATCGCAGGTCCGGTAGTTGCTGCCGCAGTAATTTTCGGCGATGATGTATATATAGAGGACGTTTTTGATTCAAAGCAGGTTACAGGCAAAAGGCGGAACAAACTGTATGAGGAAATTCTTGCCAGAGCTTTGAGTTACGGATTGGGAATTGTTGAAAATGGTGAGATAGACGAACTGAATATTCTGAATGCAACAAAGAAAGCAATGAGCCTCGCGATCGGGAAACTGATAGAAACACCATCACTGGTAGTTGTTGACGGAAATTTCTATTCAAATACAGCCGTAGAAGTAAAAAATGTGATAAAGGCCGACGAAAAAAGTTTTTCAGTTGCTGCCGCTTCAATATTAGCAAAGGTCACAAGGGATAGGATCATGTGCGAATATCAGAATACATATCCCAATTTCAGCTTTTCACATCACAAAGGTTATGGAACTACGGCGCACATAGATGAAATACTGGAATACGGATATACGGATATTCACAGGAAGACCTTTAAACTTAAAGCAGTACAGGGAGTTCTCTTTTGAATCTTGGCAAACACGGTGAATCCCTTGCTAAAGATTTTTTCGAGGGGCTGGGATATCAGCTTGTTGAAAAGAACTTCAGATTTGAAAGAGCAGAAACTGACCTGATATTTAAAGATGACTCGAAGAAACTGCTCGTGTTTGTTGAGGTGAAAACAAGAAGCAATAAGTCGTACGGAGAGCCCGAAGAATCCATTACCGAACGCAAAATGCAGCAGATGATAAAATCTGCCCAGGGTTTTTTGATGCTGTACCCGGAATATGATGATTATGATAAAAGGTTTGATGTGGCAGCTATTATGATAGAAGGCGGTATGGAAAAGATAAACCATATTGAGAATGTATTTTGAAACAAAATGTCAAATGTCAAAGCTCAAATGTCAAACAAGAAAAACAGACAACTTAAATAATGCTTGACAGGACAAACCTGAAGAACATAATGGTGCTGGATATTGAGACGGTGCCCCAGCATGCTTCATATTCAGAGCTTACAGATGACTGGAAAGAGCTTTGGAAGAAGAAAATGCAGCGCGAGCTCAAAGAGGGGCTCACTCCCGACGGGCTGTATCAAAGAGCG
>JAUQWS010000027.1 GCA_030835025.1 Ignavibacteria bacterium
AGATGAGAACGGAACAAGCGGCGGACCGGCATGGAGAAGAGAAACAACAACATATCCTCCGGTTTGGACAACAGTATTAAGCGGATTCCCGAACTTCAAGAACTTCGGAATCAGGCTTGAAGGTACTGCTGGCGGCGGCGGCGGTTTACAGCTTTCACGCTGCAGAAACGGATTGAACATTGTTTTAAATGACCATTCAACAATCAGAGATTCAGTTCAGGTTGTTCTTGGTAACGGATGTAATGTTGTAGACGTTAACGTGAGAATAGATACTATGTTGCACACTTGGGATTCAGATGTAACTTTCTATCTCAGAAGAGGCGCAACCGGTGTAAATATTGTTGATAATGTTGGAGGTTCAGGAGACAATTTCATAGGAACAATTCTGAATGATTCAGCAGCTACGCCAATTGCTTCCGGAGTTGCTCCTTTCACAGGTTCGTTCAGACCTTCAAATCCATTAACACCATTTAACGGTGCCTTTACAGCCGGTTACTGGACGCTTGTTGCAACTGATACTGCCGGTGGAGATACTGGTTTGCTGAAAGCATGGTGTCTTGTCATAACTTACACAAGCTGCACAGGTATTCAGCAGACAATTGAAGTACCTAACTACTATAGTTTAGGTCAGAACTATCCTAATCCGTTCAACCCTGTAACGAACATTAAGTTCTCATTGCCTCAGTCAGAGAATGTTAAGCTTGTTATATTTGATATATTAGGAAAAGAAGTTGCTACTTTGGTTAACGAGTATAAGACCTCGGGTGTTTACCAGGTAGATTTCGATGCAAGTCATCTTGCTTCGGGTGTTTATTTCTATTCATTGCAGACACCAAACTTCACACAGACAAAGAGAATGTTGCTTGTTAAGTAATATTTAGAATTATCCGCCATTAGATGGCACTTAGAGCCCGGGCATAGAAACATGTCCCGGGCTTTTTGTTTTCATCTTTCTGTGGAGTTTCTATATAAATTGAATATGTCCCAAAATATTCATAACCTTGCATATTATGATAATAAGGTATTTTTCCGCGATCCTCTTGAGTTTATTTTTCCTCTCACATCTTTACTCTCAGCAAAGCAGCCCGTTATTTGTCAATAATTCTGTTAACATTGCACCGGTTCACTGGTTGTTCAGTGATACGAATATTTACGACATAACGGGAAGCTGGTCTCATATTACCCCGATGACTGACTCTTTATTTGGAGTGAACTCATATTATTGGCCGGTAAATAACAAAGTGTTTGTTTGCGGCGGGGCGAAGTATCCGCTTGTACCACAGTCAAAATGCAGTTGGTACAATCCTAACACAAATGTTTATGAAAACGCTGCCGAACTTCCCCAGGGGAGGTGGTCAGGGAAGCTTGTCAGAGTGAGGGATTCATTATTCCTCATAGGCTCAATAGACTCTACCTTCAATTCTGCAGACGGACTAATCTTCCGTTATTCGCTTAACCAAAACAGCTGGATAGTAAGTGATACAATGCCTCTTCCTTTTGTTCACGAGTGCGCTGTGTGTGTCATTAATGACAGTTTGATCATAACAATAGGCGGTTCTACAAATGCTTTTCTGAACCCGACCAGCATTGTTCGCATCTATGATCCCCGGAACAGAACATGGAAATCGACTACTCCTTTCCCTGTGAATCTTACGACAGCCCACGCAGATTTTCAAAGCAAAGATACCATAGTTGTTCTGGGAGGTTACTCAGGTGGCAATCTGGATATAGTATACCGCGGATTTATAGACTATCTACAGGGTGATACTGTCTTGATATCTTGGGTGCAATTCGGCAGTTCAGGCAGGACACCATTCGGTTTGGGTGTTTACAGAGTTTCCGGAGCCAGATGGAATGATTATTTATTGTTTGGACCCGCGATGAATGACGTAAATACCGTTAACCAGATCTGGGGCCTGAAAACAAATGGTGATACAACATGGCTTAACTTCACTCCGCGATCACTTGATTCGGCCGGGAATATAGCCACATATGGGGTAAAAAGCGGTTCTGATTCAAATTACTTTTTTCTATTCGGTGGATTCAAAAATCCTTATGTACTTTCACTGGCGCAAAAATACACTTTTGCAACTCCTCCTCCAATTGGAATTGAGCCGATAAACAACTTGATTCCGGGCGAGTTCAAGTTATATCAAAACTATCCCAATCCGTTTAATCCGGTTACAAAGATCAGGTTTGATGTTCCGTCAAAACCCGGGCTTGAGCTCTACCGTATTAGTTTGAAAGTATATGATGTATTGGGAAGATCAGTAAAGACTCTTGTTGACGGCAGCTTTGGACCGGGCGATTATGAGGTTGAACTTGACGGGCAAATGCTTTCGAGCGGGATTTATTTTTGTGTACTGCAAACCGAAAGTGGGTCATTTGCCACAAAAATGATTCTTAGCAAGTAAGATGTTGAACACCTGGGTTCTAAATGCTTCAAAATCAAGAAATAATCTGACAAAAAGTGTAATAAAATCCTTCAAATTGACTTGATTATTTTATAAAAGAGTCAAATTTTACAGTAAGAATCCGATAATTTCAAAACAATATACCCGGAGGTATAGAAATGAAAAAAATAACTTACATTTTTGCTTTTGTTTTTGTTTTAACCCTGAGCTTGGGGTTCTTAAAAGTCAGTCAGGGCGATCCTAATGCAGATCTTTCACCGGTTCAGCAAACTGAAGGTATCGCAAATATTCAGCAGGATACCACACCACCTGCAGGATTTCCGTTCCCGACATTGTGGAATTTCAGGTATAACACAGTTGCAAACATGAATGCAGGAACTGTTGGAGCACTGGTAGTTAACAACATGTTCTATTTTAACAGATGGAACAGCACAGCTACTTACAGGTACAATAATTCCGGACCTAATGGCGGACCGGGAACTCAGCTTACACCTGATCTTACATACGTTGGTTCTGTACGTGACCTTACTTACGACGGTAGATACATTTGGGGCGGCAATGCAACGACAACATTATATAAGTTTGATACTAATATGACTATGCTTACTACCAAGTCACTTTCCGGCGGCTCAACCCGTGCAGTTACGTGGGATCCGAACAGAAAAGGGTGGTGGAATGCAAACTTCGGAGGAAACATTTTCTTCCATGATACAAACGGTGTTTTGAGACAGACAATTACAGCTACTTCAACAGGTAAGTACGGCATGGGATGGGACAGCTCACTATCAGTTGATACAGCTTGGCTGTGGGTTTGGGATCAGACCTCAGTTACAACAACATCTGCACTACATAAGTATCATTGCGCATCTGGGACTTTGAAAGCAACTTATACTTTCACACTTCCGGGAGCAAGCATCGGTATTGCAGGTGGTGCTGAAGTTCAGATATATAATAATAACCTGACACTTCTTCTGAACTTCCAGAATTTTGCTATGAACGGTTACAGAATGAGAGACCTTATTTTAGGTCTTGGAAATATCAATACAGCGGTCAGGGATTTCAAGCTGAATCAGAACTATCCGAATCCGTTTAACCCAAGCACAAAGATAAGCTTTACTTTGACCTATGCAGGTGATGTTGTTCTTGATGTTTATGATGTGAACGGAAAACTCGTAAAGAACCTGATAAACGGTTATATGAACGCAGGTGACCGCGAGTATACATTTGATGCATCAGGACTTTCCAGCGGCACTTATTTCTATAAGATCACTGCAAACGGATATTCCGAAACAAAGAAGATGCTTCTGGTTAAATAAGAAAGCATTTCTAATAATAATTAAAGAGCCGCATATGAAAAAATGCGGCTCTTTTTTTTGAAATCGCAACTGACTCTTACTTGATTTTTCCACCAAAGTACCTGAACATAAGCTTTGTGAATGCACCGCCGGGATCTTCCTTTTGTTTTCTTTCCATTTCTTCAACAAACCTTTTCTTATCTTCAGAAAGTGCTTTCTCCAATTTCGGGAAATCTGCATAAAAAGTATAAGGATTCAGATACTTATATTCATTCCTTTTGAGATAATCGCTGAATTTAGGCTCATTTCTGACAAAAATGAATGAAATGTCATCCCAATAAACCAGTTTCCAATTGCTGCTGTTAAACAAATACGAAAGTATTCCCTGGTCCAGCATACCCGGATTCTGTGAGTAATTGACAAAGGGAACCATCCACGTAAAATAATCGAAGTTAATGCTATCCAGCTTTCTTTCAAATCCTACGTTAGCGTTAATTATGGATTCATAATCATTCCAAACCTCGTCATTTATGCCCCTGCTTCCTATGAAATTCTTACTGCCGGGGAAATTCCAGATGAAGTAACCGCCTGTTTCATAAGTATTGAAAGGACGCGATCCGATTGCATCAAGTCCGCTGGACTTGATGAATCCGTACATCTTAACAGGGAAGCTGCTGTTATCAATACCGGTTCCAAAAGACCTTTGGTAACCCAAAGATCTATACAGCTGATTTGTTGGGATAATCATTATCAGAACCAGTAAGATCAAAAGAACCGCCAGCCCCGGCACAAACTTGTATTTATTTCGTACAGTATCCGGAAAATTCCTTAACAAGTATCCCGAATAGAACGCAATGAATGTTACCGATACGATCATGAAATCAATTGTAAGCCTGGCAGCTGATAATGAATAAATAAAATAGCCGGCACAAAGTAAGAACGGCAATATATCTTTTTTCTTCAGGCTGAAATAAACTGCGAGGATAGAAATGAAAATAAAGAAGTAATAGAAAAAATTTGAAAATGAAGTAAGATAAATCGGACTGAACGGGCTTTGCCACTCGTATATCTTATCCAATTGATCCATACTAACTATATGTGCTGCATACCTGAATGTTTCAAAGCCGTGCGGGTTTAACAGGACAATAAATGCAGAACCGGCAATAACTGCAGCCAGCCTTATTAGCTCCCTGCTGCTCAAGGGTCTTACATTGTGCGGTGACAATGATGAAGTAAACAAAACACTAAGCAACTCACTTGTAAAAAATAGTCCAAGCATGAACAAACCTGAAAGCACTCCCATATGCATGTTCACCCAAAAGAGGAAAACTACAGGAATGAAATAGAGGATACGGGGACTATTTCTATTTAAGTATCTGTAGCTGAGAGTAATAGTGAGCAGCACCGTTAATGAAAGATATGTGATAAGGTGAGGTTTAACAGTTAGACGCTGGCTTATTCCCAAAGCAAGTGTAATAAGAAAAAAGAATATCAGTGAATAATTGACACTCAGTCTCTTCATCAACAGGTAAAGCAGATTGAAGATCAGGAGCACTATCAAAGTGCTCAGAATACTCAGGGCGAAGTATCCTCCGAGATTGAACAGCAAATAGTTGATTATATCCCAGCCCCATTCAAATGGTATCCAGGGAGAGCCTGATGTAGTGATGCCGAACACATCAAATGAAGGAACTGAACCGGTTTGAACTATATACCTTCCTGTAGAAAGATACCAGAACAGGTCATCTTCGCCGGAAAGACGCGAATTTGCAATGAAAATCAGAAATATTTGAAACAGCAATAAAGTTACCGGAGGCAGGTATTGCATGTGAGCGGAAAGATTTGGCTTGCTGCCGAACGATATTCTGTACCTGCTATCTTTCATTTCTTTATGGCAATTACAAGAATTTCATCTCTGACAAATAAGCTGATCATAAAATTAAAAAAAGAACTGATTCTGAGTGCTGAGAGAATTCTCAGAGCATATTTCAATCTGGGTCTCCTGGTGAAAGTGGAGCTGTATTGCAATGCATTCAAATCTCTATTCCTTGTGGTTTTGATTATTTGTTTAACATTCAATTCAAAATTCTCCAATAAATGAAGCAATGATCTATTGTTGAAGTAAAGAATATGCTCTTCAGGCTTGATCTGAAAATATCGTGCTATTTTGCTTTCGAAGTCAGGGGTAATGATCATTAAAGTGCCGCCCTTTTTCAATACATTCAGAATATTAGTGATTAACCCGAAAGGATCTGCAACATGCTCAATGACATCGCCCAGATAAACTGCATCAAACTTGCTGCTGTAATTGTCTGAAGCAGATCCGTCAAAAAAATCATTAATTACACTGATGCCTTTCTTTCTGCAGATTTCTGCAGCTTTGGGATTAGGCTCAAAACCAGTTACTTCCCAGCCTCTTGCATTAGCTATGTAGAGCATTGTTCCAACATTACAGCCGATATCGAGCAAATGACCCTTATTCGTATATTTTTCAATAAGTTCTAGCCTATTTGTAAATGTTCTCGTATCACTTTTTTCTGAATTCGCGTAATATTTGCTCGTCGATGATGAAATGTCATCTGTATAAATTGACCTCAGGTCTCTAAATACCGGTGATACGTAAACGAGGTCACAATTGCCGCACCTGAATAAATCAAAACCTTCCCTCTCAAGCTCAACCCGTCTTTCCTTGCTTCTGCAAGCGGGGCAATGCTTCACCTCTGTTCTTTTTCTATCATCCTGTGTCATTCTTTACTTATGGAGGGACTTTAGGCGGAATAATTTATTGATGAGATCAAGGGTTCTGCCTATACCTATAGGCATTCTTGTTGTTCCGTCGTGACTCCAAACGACGGGCATTTCACTGATCTTCATTCCTTTGGTATAAGCCATATATAATATCTCCGCGTCAAAGTACGAGCATTCATACTTCATCTGTGTGAAAAGCAATTCAGCAGAAGCTGCAGTGAAGAGTTTGAAACCGCATTGAGTATCATAAAAAGGTATCCCAAGTACGGACTTCTGAATTCTTCCGAAAGCTTTGCCGGCAATTTCTCTAAGGAACTTCTGATGCTTAAGGATCTTTGTTTCCTTAAGTCCTCTTGCACCGATGACAATATCATTTCCAGAATTAATTTGAGAAATGAAACTATCCACAAGACTGATCGGTACGGGATAATCTGCGTCAATGAATAATCTTAACTCCCCGGAAGCACTTAACATTCCCGTTTTGACTGCATATCCCTTCCCGCGGTTCGGGCTGTACTCTATCAGCTTGAAGTTTTCAAAACGTCCCGAGTACTCTCTGCAAATCGCTGCAGTGTTATCGGTCGAACCGTCGCTGACAACAATGATCTCAAATGAATAATTCTGATTTGAAAGATATTCGATAGTACTATCCAAACATATGGGTAATCTTGTTTCTTCATTAAAAGCGGGAATTATAACGGAAAGCATTGCCAAAATTAAGTATTATAAAGTCAAGTTTCTATATAGTTTTTATAAGTTCCGGTAACTTCGATCACGACATTTTGGAAACTGCGTGAGCTTGATAATCAGGAAGATTCAAGAAAATAACGTATAATAGCGATTTTAGCTAACCATTTACCTTATTGTAAATAGGCATTTATCTACCTATTTTAGGCTAACTGAAAAGAATGCTTTTCCTATCTAAGGGGGTAGATATGACTAGAATAATTATTAGCTTCTTCATCTTCTTTTTGTCAGGCGTCATAAGCTTTTCTCAGCCGGCACAGCCGGACGAATGGTGCGGAAACTTTCCCACAATGCCGGGAACTGGTGCTTTGTGGGGACATGCTTCCTGTGTTTTAGGAGATACGATCTACGTGGCGGGAGGTTCATCAACCGGTACGCCCTCATCCAATTTCTACAAGTACTCCATTAGCGGTAATCTCTGGTCAACCGGAGTAGGTACACCTACTCCGAAAACAGGCGGCGACCTGGTAGCATGCGGTAATAAAATATATTACATCGGAGGAGGAAATACTTCAATTTCTCTGGCGTCGCCGGAGTGTTTTGTATATAATCCTTCATTAGGGAGCTGGAGCAGCATAGCCAATATTCCAACAGCAGTTACCGGAAATGTAGCTGAATCCTACAGGGATAGCCTGATATACTGCATGATGGGAGGATGGTTGACTTATGAGACTGTAATCCAGGTGTACAACGTAAATACGAATACGTGGGCTCAGGCAACACCAATGACTTCGGGCAATGGCAGGAGAAGTTTTGCAGGCGGTATTCTTGGCAACAGGCTTTTTGTATGCGCCGGCTGGTCCAGTGATTTCAGAAATGATTTCTGGACCGGGACCATAAATCCTTCCAACCCGCTGCAGATCACATGGCAACAGAGAACGAACCTGGCGATTGCAACAAGCAGGCCGGGTGGAACAGCACTTATGGGAAAATTTTATGTGATCATTGGCGAGATCTCCGGCGGTTCCGCAAACGATTCAATTGCAATTTGGGATACAACTACTTCGGCATGGACATATAGAGACGGCAAACCAAACAGAACGAATAATCTCTACGGATCCGTATCTGCAAGCATTACTTATTGCCTTGGCAGACCCGGCGTTAAGATATGGACGGCAGGCGGTTCTATACAGGGACAATCAAACAGGCCGCTTGATGTTTATGCTGATACTTGCCTGCTTAATTGCACAGGTCCTCTTACAGGTATCTCGAACAATCAAACCCCGGTTCAATATAAGCTGCTGCAGAATTATCCGAATCCGTTCAATCCGAATACAACGATATCGTTTCAGATCCCGAATTCGGAAGAAGTAAAAATTACGATTACAGATCTTTTGGGTAAAGAAGTACTCAACTATCAAAAGAGATTTGAATCTGCCGGAACTTTTTCATTAGATTTTGACGGATCCAACTATTCAAGCGGAGCATATTTCTACAAGATCCAAGCCGGAAATTTCTCTGAAACTAAGAAAATGATATTGATAAAATAAGATTGTACAGTAGTTTACGAACTTTTGTTGGATTCAAGTGTTTTCATAACTATAATACGGTATAAATACTAAGTGTGATTATACCTATTTTTGGGTAACAACAATCATTAGGGAGCTTTAAAATGAATACCAACAGAATCATTTTTCTAATCTTCATTGCCATTGCCACGTCGCTATGTCAAAACCCGGATTTTGACGAACGAACGACATTTGGCGGAGGGTATGTTCTGCCTGCTTCTCCATTCATGCTTGCTGGTTCATGGAGCAGTTTCAACAGTTCACCAATGACATATTCAAGGAGCTGTTGTGCGTATGTTGAAATTGCCGGTGTTCCTTATTTATACCAGTTCGGGGGCGGGAATACTTCTACAGAACTCAGAAGAGTTGCACGTCTTAATCTGCAAACTAATAACTGGCAAAATAATTATTCAACAATGCCAGCTCAGATCTCCGCAGGAACAGCGATAACAATGAATAACGGTGCTGAGATCTATGTTTTTGGAGGTAACAACTCTCCGGGTTCTTTGGGGATTACTCTCAAATACAATGTTGCTTCAAACACATGGCAAACAATGGCTGCAATGCCTACCAGAGTTACCGATGCGCTTGTTGTTAAATACAGCGAGTCAAGGATATTCATTGTCGGAGGCGGAGATGGTTATTTCGGTACAAACACATTCCTCACCAGTAATGTTCAGGTCTATAACATAAACACAAATTCATATTCATACAGCACGAATTTTCCTATCAACATAGCAATGCTTGGCGGAGGAATATACAGGGATACAATCATTGCCGTTGGCGGTTATACGTCCGGCGGAAATGCTACAGCGAATTGCTATAAAGGAGTCATTAATCCTGCAACACTTGGTATCACATGGACACCAATGCCGTCGTATCCGTCGGGTCCGATCTTAAGAATGGCTTCGTACGTTGCGGTAAAGAATACAGGGGTTGGAATTATGTGCACCGGTGGTGCAGTAGGTGGAAACGTTCCGACCGCACAAACACATTTTTGGAATTTCTGCACTCAGTCCTGGCAAAGCGGCTTACCAAATAATTCTTTGGCAAGATCCAACTATAAAGCCTGTGGTCCGGGAAATGACAGGATCTATATGGCAGGCGGATATACAAATACAGGAGTAGGGACAACAGAGATGATCATATTCAGTCAGATCGAAGGTCCGTGTATGAATATGGTTGGCATAAACGAAAATGAAAATGGTGTACCGAAAGATTACGTGCTTGCACAGAACTATCCGAATCCATTTAACCCTTCTACAAAGATCACTTTTTCGCTTCCTTTGGGAGGTTTTGTGAAACTTGCAATATATGATATGAATGGCAAATTCATTAAAGATATAACAAGTAGTGTATATTCTGCCGGGACCCATTCTATAAGTATTGATGCATCTGAACTCCCAAGCGGAGTTTACCTGTATAAGCTTTCATCCGGTGATTTTACCGATTCAAAGAAAATGGTTCTCATAAAATAAGAATTCATTTAGAAGCTTACCCTAAAGCCTTGAAAATCAGGAATTTTCGAGGCTTTTTTATAAATTTTTGTATGTTGCTTGTATTTTTATAAATCGCTATTATCACGCCTTAAACGAGTATATTTTTTGAACAAAGAGGAGCAGCCATGAAAAGTTTCACTCTACTCATTTTGTTTTTTCTGTCGTTACAAATTGATAACTCTTATTCGCAGTCATTTTCCAACGTTGCAGCGCAAGTGGGCATTTTTTCTTACTATATTGATGAATATTATATTCCGGGTGGTGGAGTTGGATTTGCTGATTATGATAACGATAATGATCCGGACCTCCTGGTAGCCTCAAAAACTCATTTCAAATTATTGCGTAATAATAATGGGGTATTTACAGATGTTACTTCTCAGAGCGGAATTGACTTTATGGGTGACTGCCTTAAGTCGGTGGTTTGGGGAGATTTCAATAATGACGGAAACAAAGATGTTTTTCTCACAAGCTGGTATTCCGGCAGCAAGCTTTATAAGAACAATGGAAACGGTACATTTTCGGATGTTACATTTGCATCCGGCGTGATTGTGCCGATCACTTACCAGACGACTACAGCGGCTTGGGGAGATATTGACCGTGATGGTCTGATCGACCTTTATATAGGTAATTACGGCAACATAGAGGGTGCCGGTGATCAGCTAAACCTGCTGTACAGGAATAACGGAAATGGCTCGTTTTCAAACATAACCAATGCGGCCGGAGTTGCAGACAGCGTCCTAAAGAAACCGCTTGTAGTGACTATATTTGATTACAATATGGATGGCTGGCAGGACATTTATATCGCAATGGATAAATACCAGCGTTCCACAATGTTCAAAAATAACGGAAACGGAACATTCCAGGATGTAACATGGCAAACCGGTACAAATTGCAATTTTGATGCTATGGGAATTGCAGTAGGAGATTATAATCATGATGGCTGGCTTGATATTCATGTGAGCAACGGTCCTCCGGGAAATGCGACTTTCCGTTATAATGGTAACGGCACGTTCACTAATGTAGCTGTTCAAACCGGGACTACGGTAAATAAAGAATGCTGGGGAAACAGTTTCGTAGATTATGACAATGACGGGTGGTGCGATCTGTATGCAACTGCTTCTGCCGGAATAGACATGTGTGATGTTTTGCTTAGAAATAACCGCAATAATACTTTTTCAAATATCGGGTATAGTCTGGGAATCCGTGACAGTACTTTTAGTTACGGCGTGGCTAAAACAGACTACAATAATGATGGATATGCTGACATTTTGACAACAATGTCCAGAGACTCGAACGTTCATTTTTACAGGAATAGCGGCGGAAGCAATAAGTGGATAAAATTGAAATGCATCGGAGTCCAATCTAATAAAGACGCTTATGGAACAATTGTGACTGCATATTACAACGGAGATATTAACCGCCAGGTAATCCTGGGAGGTGCAAGTTTTTTGAGCACCGATGACCCTGAGCTGATCTTCGGCCTTGGAACATCAAACCAGGTTGATTCTCTCGTAATAAAGTGGACAAACGGACTTGTTGAGAGGACGTTTAATTTACAGGCTAACGCAAGGTACACTGCAATCGAAGGAAGCGGAGTTATAGGAATTCAGACGATCAGTACACAGATACCCGGTAAGTTTGCTCTTTCTCAAAACTATCCGAACCCGTTCAATCCGGGAACTAAGATAAGGTTCTCACTTCCCTCAGCCGAGTTGGTTCAGATCAGGGTGTTTGATATTGCGGGCAAAGAACTTTCATTGCTGCTGGATAGGCGCCTTAGTGCGGGTACATATGAAACTGATTTCAATGCAGGCGGGCTTTCAAGCGGTGTATATTTCTACAAAATGAGTGCAGGAAGTTATTCGGAAACTAAAAAAATGCTGCTAGTCAAATAATATATTTGAACCAGAATGAAATATAAAATGAAATTTTCCAGGAAATTAATTACAACTTCAGTATTGCTGGGATTCATCTTACTGATGCAAAGCTGCAATGAAGATACACCGGTCAATAACAACGGCTCTTCTGTTTCTGTTGGAGCTGCTGAGATTGATGCTAAGTACGCACTTGATTGGATGGATATTGAATATCGAATTATTGCAGATCAGCATAATGACAGCCCACCGCCTCCTTCAAGGCTTTACTGTTACTCCTGCCTGACGATCTATGAGTGTGTTGTACCTGGCATTCCGAACTCAAGGTCATTATCAGGCCAGCTTAATGAAATGCCGGCAATGCCGCAGATCAACCCGCTATATGAATATGACTGGCCGACGGTAATCGCAGCTGCAATTCCTCCCGTCATATACGGCACTTATGATACCGTTTTTCCCGGCGGGGTCGCTTTAATAAGCAATAAATATACAAGCACAATTCAGGAAAGACTCAGTTTTGTATCTCAGGAAATTGTAGATCGTTCTATACAACATGGACTTGCCATAGCGTCAAAGATTCTTGAATGGTCAAGCACGGATAATTATGCCGAAACAAGAACTATGCAGTACACTCCGCCTCCAAGAACACTTAATCCGGCAAACTGGGAACCAATAAATCCAAATGACCGGGCAAATGAGCCTTACTGGGGAACTCTGAGACCTTTTATAGTGCAAAATGCAAATACTTTCTTTAATATTCCGCATCCCCAATTCAGCAGTAATTCAGGAACGGACTTCTATACTGCATCAATGGAGCTTGTATCAATTTCACAAAACCTGACACCTGAACAGAAAAGGATAGCAAATTTCTGGAATGATAAGATAAGAACTGGTACACCTTCTGGTCACTGGGTTTCGATAATGAGTCAGATAGCCAGGCTGCGGAATCTCAAACTCGACAAAGTGGCACAGATGTATGCCCTGATGGGTCCCGCTATGGCTGATGGTTTCATCGTTTGCTGGAATGCAAAATACAGGTATAACATTCTTCGTCCGCAGTCATACATCAGAGATTATATTGATCCAAATTGGAATCCGTATCTGATAACCCCGTCATTCCCTGCATACCCGTCCGGGCATTCATCAATGTCGGGTGCGTGTGCTGAGATCATGACAGAACTTTTTGGTGATGTTGCTTTTACGGACTATACGCACCAGGAAATCGGATATCAACCGAGGTCATTTAATACATTCAACCAGGTTGCAGAAGAAGCAGCGTTTTCAAGGTTATATGGAGGAATTCATTACAGGTTTGATTCAGAAAACGGACTTGCAGGCGGGCACATTTTAGGAAGGTATATCCTTGATAACATTCACTTAACTCGATGATTTTTTTTTAAGTATTCTATTGCAAGGTAAGCTAGAAACCCTGCCCCTGCGGGCAGGGTTTTTTCTTCAAGATTCATAGTAGCAGTATGCAGTTCAGTTGTATTCCCTGCTCCAATCCAGTAGAATGTGCCCGGTGTTTTCTTAAGATAAGAAGCAAAGTCTTCTGCGAACATGAATCGTTCACCCTTAAAGATATTCTGTTTTCCAAAGAAAGTAGTGGCAGCTTTTTCAGCAAAAGCAGTCTCTTTTATGGAGTTCTTCAGTTCAGGATAGCCAGGAGAAATTTCAAATTCATAAGTTGTCCCAGTGGCTTTGCAGATTCCCTTAAGCCTGTTCTCTATCAGCTTAATCGATTTTTTTCTCAAGACAGAATTAAGTGTCCTTATAGTGCCTTCAAGCTTAACTTCTTCCGGTATCACATTAGTTACAGTACCTCCGGTAAATTTGCCTATTGTAATTACTATTGGATCATACGGATCGGTATTTCTGGAAACAATGGTCTGAAGCGATAGTACAAACTCTGAGGCGGCAACTATGGGATCAATAGTAGTTTGTGGTTTTGCCCCATGGCCTGATCTTCCTCTGATTGTTATGTAGAGTTCATCCTGTGATGCCATCATGACTCCCGGATAAAAACCCACTTTGCCTGCAGGCTTTCCCGGAATAATGTGCTGTCCAAAGATAGCATCAACTTTTGGATTCTTAAGTACTCCGTTTTTTATTAGGATAGTTGCTCCGCCGGGATTCTTCTCTTCTGCAGGCTGAAATATGAGTTTAACGGATCCGTTCAGTTCTGTTCTCAGATCTTTAAGTATCATCGCAGCACCGAAGAGCATGGCTGTATGCGAATCATGTCCGCAAGCGTGCATTACCCCAGGGTTCTTCGATGCAAATGGCAAGCCGGTTTTCTCCTGTATTGGAAGAGCATCAATATCAGCTCTCAGGGCTACACACTTTCCTTTCTTACCGGAAATGAGTCCTATCACTCCCGTTTTAGAAATGCGCTGAACTCTATTGATCCTTAATTCCTTCAGTTTGCGTTGAAGCAAACTAGTGGTTTCGTATTCAAAATAAGATAGCTCCGGATTACTGTGTATATCCCTTCTGAGATCTATTATACTCCTGGAGTATTTTTTTGAGAGTCTTTTTATTTCCCGGGTCAAGTCCATAGGTCAGTAATCTATCCTTAAGCTTCCCCAGAAGATGTTATCTCCAAATGAAATGCTTCTGTCAACGTAATCAAAGTTTCTTCTCTGAAAGCGTATAGTAATATAATACTGTCTTATCGGCTGAAGTTTCAGCTCAGCAATTATAATATTCCTGTTCAGGCGCTCACCGCTAAGGAATTCATTTTTGCGCAGGAAGTCACCTTTACCATTCAGAATATCTGAACCTACATTTACGAGATCTCCAAGGCTATCCAGGTAGTTTTCTCCGGTTCGCTGCATTTTGTATGTTAGCGAAAAATGCAGTACTGAACCCAAATCAAAGCCAAGCCTGAATGCGTGTTCATCCGAATTCGGGTTAAGTCCATGACCCAGAGGAAGGCTCCAGTTTGTGTAAGAGTTATTGTTCTCTCTGTGAGAATATACAAACGGATTCAATCTCGTAAATTCATAAGTAAATCCAAGATTCGGGACTGTGAAGGCATTCTGCCAGTTCACTCCTGCCTGGAATCCGAATTTATTGTCATTTCCTTTAGGGGAATCTTCACTTATCGTTTCGAAATTTATGTCATCAATCAACATACTTCCCTGCAGAGAAAGATTCTTTACCGGGAAGAGCTGGAAGTCTATCCCTAACAATGTATTGTTTGAGTTTTTCCCGGGAAGTTCCGTGTTCATATCAGCAGAAGTCAGAAAGCTTACAGGATTTAAGAACGCGAAATTCAAAGGAATATTACTGTACACTACCATTTCGTTGAAACCAATTTTGAATGTGTTATTAAAGAATGGGCCAAGTTCCAGTCTGTGAAAGACCAGGTATTTTGATTGAAGCTGCGCGCCTGCAGAGTCATTACCAACAACGCTTGAATAGAAGAATGTATATCTTAGTTTCTTATAATGAAGGTCCAGTTTCAGGAAGTCAAAAGGCGCAGAATTGTTATTGGAGAGAAAAAGTTTATCTATGTAACCCGTGCCGAATCTCATAGCTTCTCTTCCAATTGTCAGGCCCAGCCAGTCTTTGGGGGGAGCGTATCTGAGGTAACCTTCATAAGAATCGAAAGTTTTTGAACCTTCGCTTACATATTTTCTCGTGGATAGAAGCAGCGGATCCATAAAAGCAGTTCTCTGCGCATCCTCAACTGTTCCTCCAAGCCTTACTCCATTTGAAAGCCTTAGATAATAAGCAACAGAATTAAACAAAGTTCCCCTGAATCTTGTCCCGATCTGACCAAGTAAAACATGCGGCTTCCCGGCTGAATCACCATCTACACCCATATATCTCAATTCACCAATTGCATCCCAAAAGAACGATACATTGGAATCAGCAGTTGAGTATAGGTATTTCTGTTTCTTGTTTGAAAATAGTTCACCCACTCCTTTTTTTGAAAAGAAATTTGATGACTTCAGAGAGGTTTTGTGTATGTCATATTCAAACTCTGTCAAATAATAGTCTAACAGGTTCCTATCTGTCTTAGAGATTCTTTTTCTCTTTGAATCTATTTCCGATAATAATGTACCTACTTCCCTCCGCGAAATTGGGATCATTGATGATGAGTAATCGAAAATGACCTTGTTAGTCAGCATTCTATCAAGAAAATCATATATGGGATTTCCCGGTGGAACAAGCTCAACCTGAGAATAGGCTGAGTATGAGACAACAACTAGTAATAATCCTGTTAATAAGTATTTGAATTTGCCCATATCTTTTTGTTTTATTATGAAGCAGTTCAATTCATTTGTTTGAATTTTTCACGGAGTTCGAGGATAACATAGTGGAAGATAATTGAGTGTATGCTCTCAGCAGTACACATTTCATTAAGCGGTACATGAACAGTATGTTTTGCCAGTTTTCTGAGTTTTCCGCCATCATAGCCGGTGACACCCATAGTAACAATACCGTTATCATTTGCCCACTCTACTGCTTTAATAATATTCGGACTGTTCCCGGACCCGCTAATAGCTATCAGATAGTCGCCGGAGTTGGCAAATGTTCTCAATTGCTGTTCAAATATGCTGTCATACCCTTCATCATTACCCTGTGCAGTAATAAACGGTGTGTTATCTGTTAGGCTGAGCGCTTTAAGCCTCCTGGTTTGGCTTGAGAATTGACGTGTACCTTTGGCAAAATCCTGTGCCAGATGAGAGGCGTTTGCAGCGCTTCCGCCGTTGCCTATAACGAACACATATTTACCGTGCTCATAGGCATCAATAAGCATTTCAATCAACTTATCAATCTCTGCCGTTTCAACTGAACCCAGCACTTCCATTATTGATTTGCTGTACTTGCTGAACTCCATCTATGGTCCTTGTTAATTAAATTTTACAAAAATCTGCATAAATATTGTATAACTCAATGGTAAATGAATACTATAAGGATTCCAAAAATGTGCAGTAGAAATTTAAGGAGATTTAGTAGGCTTTCTAACAACGTTCAGGCTCTTCATTGATTTTTCGGCGTAGTCAAGGATATCTTTAAGATCCGTCTGGGCCTTGAGGTAATCTACATATTCCTTCACGCTTTCGGCTGCACTTCTCTTTGGCGTCCAGCCAAGAGCCTTTAGCTTTGTAATGTCTGAGCATGCGTTACGGGTATCTCCAAACCTGTATTCACCGGTAATATTCGGTTTAATATCTTCTTTTCCGAATTCCCTTGCAACTATTGAGGCGAACTCCTCAACGGTATAATCAACTCCGCCCCCTACATTAAAAGCCTGATAATTTGTTCTTTCGTCGTTCATTGCGAGTATATTTGCATCAACAACATCGTGTACATTAACAAAATCTCTTTTCATTCTGCCGTCCTCATAAATGGTGGGGGACTTGTCAAAATAATATGCCAATGAGAAGATTCTGCATGCTCCGCTGTACATGTTGTAGAAAGATTGCCTTGAACCCTGTACAATTGAATACCTGAGTGCAACACTGGGAAGTTCATATCTTTCCCCGAAATTCAGTGCCATCAGTTCCTGTGAATATTTGGAAATTGCATATTGATTGGGGGGAGCCGCGTATGTTTCCGGAGTCCAGATGTACTCAAGCTTACTTCCGGTATCATCCAGGAAATCCCACAGGCCGCGTTCCAGCTGATCATTTGAACGTCTTTTGGGATAATAAAATCTTCCCACTTTGTCCTTATATATTCCTTCACCATTTACAAATTGAGAAGAAGCAACGATGATCTTCTTGATGGGTAATTTCCGAGCAACAGCTATTTCGTATATAAGAGCAGTACTAACAGAATTAACATGAAAGAAAGTAGAAAAATCGGGAAGGTAATCCTGGTATGCTGCTAAATGGAATACATACTCTACATCCTTCAGGGCTTTTTCCATCGTATCTCTGTCACGTACATCACCAAGTATGAATTCTGCGGCTTCAGGCACATAGTCCGGCTTACCTTTCATGTGAACGGGTTTTTGAAGATTGTCCAGAATTCTCACATCCAAGCCAAGTGAAAGCAGCCTGTCAACCGTGTGTGACCCTATGAAGCCTGCTCCTCCTGTTACCAGAACCAATGCCATTTTTCACTGAGATTATTTTATGTCGTACCTGGTTTGATCGAAGATTATCTTGCTTCCGAACTTTTCAAGCAAAAAGGGAAGCTCTCTGTACTCATGTAAAGCTCGTCTTAATGTATCCTGTTTATCTCTTTCGCAATAAACCAGCAGAAAACCTCCGCCCCCTGCCCCTGAAATTTTAGCTCCAAGTGCACCGCCTTCCATTGCCATTCTGTGCATTTTGTCAATAGACGGGTTAGAAACATTTGAAGCCAGCAGTTTCTTCATCTCCCAGTTCATCTTAAGGTTTACCCCGATACGGCTTATATCAAGTTCTTTAAGTCCTTCAAAAGTATCCAGGGCAAGTTCCTTTATTCTGTGGTGAAATTCGATAGTATCTTTGATGTTTTTGTTTTGTTCTTCAAGTATAGTTGAAGCTGTTCGAGTTATATCGGTAAAGAAAAGCAGAAGGTTTGAGCCCAGTTTCCTTTTCGGTTCGCTTTCTATCTCAATATCCAGGACTTCTACGGTCTCATTTTTGCAGAAACGGAACGCTTTTAGCCCCCCGTAAGCAGCAATGTATTGATCCTGTTTTCCGATAGGTCTTTTCAAAATATCAATCTCAATTCTGCATGCCTCTTCTGCGAGCTTTTGCGAGGTGATCATTTGACCCTTAAAGTGATAAAATGCATTCAACAGACCTACTGTCAAACTGCTTGATGAGCCAAGACCGGAACCCTCAGAAGGGATATCAGCAAGCATCAGGATCTCAAAGCCCTTGGTCATACCGGTGATCCTTGCTGTTTCTCTCACTAAGTCGTGTTTGATTTCATCTATTGATTTGACGATCTCTTTGCTGGAATAATCAACATAAATTAAATCGTCAAATCTCTCCTTTACAATAACATGAATATATTTATCAATTGCCGTACTTACAACAAATCCCTCATGAGTTCCGTAGTAATTTACAAGGTCAGTCCCTCCACCCGAAAGTGAAATTCTAAGCGGCGTTTGAGAAATTATCATTTATAGCTCTATTACTATTTTGGTTTTTGATTCTGTAAGATCCCTGATTTCATATCTGCCGCCTTTTGAATCTGATGCCCGTCCGTTGTCATCAAATAACAGCTTTTCGCCGGTCTTTGATATCCAATACATGAACCTGGCCGGATTACCTGCTACTAAGGCAAAATCCGGCACACTTTTTGTCACAACTGAACCTGCCCCGATCATACAGTAGCTTCCTAATGTCAGGCCGCACAGAACTGTTGCATTTGCACCAACACTGGCACCTTTCTTTATCAATGTTCTAAGGTAATTTCCTGAATGCATTTTGCTGCGGGGAAACATGTCATTGGTGAATACTGCATGTGGTCCAAGGAATACGTCGTCCTCTAAAGTTAAACCCTCCCAAAGTGATATTCCGTTTTTAATCGTAACGCGGTCACCAATTACAACTCCATTCTCAACAAAAACTCCATTCCCCAGATTACAGTCTTTTCCTATAACAGAATCTTTTTGGACCTGCACAAATGCCCAAATCCGGGTTTTTGCACCAATATTAGTTGATTCAACCAATGCATTTGGATGAACAAAATAAGGTAGATTATTTATCATGATCTTTTTGTGTATGATTCACTTGATGCTTCAAGCAGTTTCACAACTTCTAAGCCAATTTCACCATTGTTTACAAGTTTTCCACCATGGAGAATTGAAGATACGAATTCTGAACATTCCAGCCTCAATGGTTCATGCTGCTCTAATGGCACAACAGTTATTTCGCCCGGCTGATAGGAAAGTGCTTTGGAGTCAGAATTCTTACTCTTGATCCTGTTATCTATTCCTTTACCGAATAATTTCACTTTTCCGTCCAGCGCCAGCATTTCATCATAAACAATTGTACCTTCAGAACCGAATATCTGCATAAGCCTGATCTTGTTAGATGAAAGCCAGCTTAAATGAATATGAGAAGTAATTCCGCTTTTGAAAGTGAGATCGATATGGGCGTTGTTTATCAATTTTTTCTTTCTGCCTGATTGCGGGGTGTTAAAAGCACCAAACGGATATTCGTTTTTTAATGTGTCAATATTCAAAGGGAACTCGTCGAGCAGATACAAGACTATTGAGAAATCATGAGGGCCGAGATCCCAAATTACGTCGACTTCAGTTTCAGGGGGGCCCAAATTGATCCTTGTTGATGTAATGTGAAGGATTTTGCCAATTACTTTTTTGTTCAGCAATTCCTTGATCTTTCTTACTGCCGGGGCATACTGGAAAACATGACCGACAGCAAGTCTCTTTCCGAGTTTTTTTGCAGTATCAACCATGGCTGAAGCGTCCTCGATACTGTTAGCCATTGGTTTTTCAACAAAAACATGCTTACCGAGGAACATTGCTTCTTCAGAGATCTCCCTGTGTGTTGAAACCGGTGTTGAAACCGCTACAGCACTTATGTTCCTGTCATTTAGAATATCACGGTAGTCCTTTGTGGTTTCAATATCGGGGAACTCTTTTGATATGAATTCTAACCTGCCTGCTTTCAGATCAGAAACCCTCTTAACCCTGCAATTAGGCAAACTCATAAAATTCCTTACCAGATTGGGTCCCCAATAGCCGCATCCGATTACGCCAATATTTAATATCTTTGATGCGCTTTTGATCTTTATATTCCTCCTTTTCCGAATACCATGACGGGAATTGTTCTAAACAATATCTTCAGATCGAGCCATAGTGACTGGTTATCTGCATAATACAGATCAAGTAATACAGAATCACTGAATGTTACATCTTCTCTGTTCCGTGCAATTATTTGTGCCAGCCCGGTGATACCGGGAATGACCCTATATTTCAATTTATGCCATTCCTTAAAATGTACGTATTCATACGGCAAGCATGGTCTGGGACCCACAAGACTCATATTACCCTTAAAGACATTAATCAGCTGGGGCAATTCATCCAGGCTGAATTTCCTAAGCAATCTGCCAACGACAGTTATCCTTGGATCGTTCTCCAGTTTTTTATAACCTTTGTTATAAGTGATCAATTTTTCAAGGTGTGTCTGGTGAATGCTCGTATCATTATTTGCATTCATTGTCCTGAATTTGTACCACTTGAAACTTTTTCCGTGCTTCCCAATCACACTTGTGGAGTAGAATACGGGTCCTTTTGAGGTCAACTTTATAAGGATAGAAGCAACAATCCAGAATGGTGTCAAAAGCAATATCAGGAAAGCTGAAAAGAAAATATCAAATATCCTCTTAAATTTTTCCGAATAAAGGGGAGACATTTTGGGAGAAACTGAGATTACTTTCAGGTCATGATATTCACCTTCATCAAGCTTAGCAGTTACAATATCGAAGTGGTTTGACACAAGATTTACGTGGCAGTTTGTAAGCTTGCATTTCTCAATCAGGTCAAGCAGCTTCTTGTTCTCAATATTCTGTATAGTAATGAATATTTCGTCAATTTCCTGTTCTTCGGCTATATCCACAATTTCATGTGTGCTGCCGACTACAGGAATGCGGTTTATGCTGGTCCCGATCTTTTCGGAATTGTCATCCAAAAATGCGATAAGCTCTATATGATAATGAGGCTTAACAGTCAGAATTTCAGCAAAAAACATGCCAAGATTTCCTGCACCTACAGCAATTGCACGGCGCGTTAGGAATTCTTTAATATTTCCTCCAACAAAGTTCGCCCTGAGTATGCTTCTAAGAAACAGAACACGTGTTATAAAGAGTAGAAACAAAGAAGAAACAAAATAGATTATTACTTGTGTACGGGAGTCGTGCAGTGCTTCCTGTGTTTTGACAAGAAAAACGGCAATAATGATAATGATGCAATTTATGAGAAGACTCTTTAGAATTAGTAAAGTTTGTTCGCCCACTCTCAGGAAATACTTGTGCTTGTACAATTGATAATACCTGAAGATCGGGATTATCAGCAAAGCACCGAAAAAGAAGATAACAAGTTTCTCTATGAACGCCGTTTCGGTGAAATATACATTTATACCCGGAGCTGTAAAGTACAATGCCAGAAAAAATGAAATGAATGTACATAAAAGGTCGTTGACTGATAAAACCAGTTTTTTTGCACCCCATTTCTTTACAAACTCTTCAAACATTACGAGTAAAATTCTCCTATTGATGTAGAGACATATTGCACCATTTCTTCGTTCATTTCAGGATACATCGGGATCGATAGAATCTCTCCTGCATATTTTTCAGCCACCGGAAAATCCCCTTTTTTGTATCCGAGGTGGCCATACGCTTTCTGCATGTGAAGCGGAATTGGGTAATGTAAACCTGTTTGAATTCCTTTTTTATCCAGGAACTCTACAAGTTTCTCACGCTGCGAAACTCTCAAAACATATAAATGATAAACAGGCTCGGTATATTCAGGATGATAGGGTGCAGCCACTTCTTTGATTCCCATTTTAACAAATGAATCAGTATATAATTTAGCAACTCTTCTTCTGCTTTCCGTCCATTTGCTAATGTACTTCAGCTTAACATTAAGTACACCTGCCTGGATCTCTTCCATACGGTAATTATGACCTTCAATTTCGTGAACATATTTCTCAATAGAACCATGCTGACGATATCTCAGCATTATATTATACAGCGTTTCATCAGCAGTCGCAACGGCCCCTGCTTCACCATAAGCACCCAAATTCTTGCCGGGGTAAAAGCTGAAAGTCCCGATATTGCCAATACCACCGACAATCTTTCCTTTATACTTGGCAAGGTGTGCCTGTGAGCAATCTTCAACTACATATAAGCCGTGCTTGTTTGCAATCTCCATGATTGAATCCATTTCAGCGGGCTGTCCGTACAAATGAACAGGTATTATGGCCTTTGTCTTAGAATTAATTGCTTTTTCAATTTTGCCTGCATCAATATTATAAGTCTTAACATCGTTATCTACAAAAACCGGTTTTGCTCCGCACAGTGAAACACCCTCAGATGTCGCGATAAATGTATTAACGGGCACTATGACTTCATCACCGGGCCCAATGCCGAGTGCATACAATGCAACATGTAAAGCATCAGTACCTGAGCTTAGTCCCACCGCATATCTAATATTTAGAAGATCCGAAAAATCCTTTTCGAATTTTTTCGTCTTTTTACCGCAAATATAGGCTGTATTATCAAGAACTTCGTTTATCTCATTCAGAATTTCCTGCTTAATATTTGAATATTGTGTCTTTAGGTCAACAAAGGGAACATTCATTTTTCTATCTTAACTTTCTATAATTGTAATATTTTATTCGGAAAATATATACAAATTTAAGCATAAATTGACACTTTCGAAACTCAATTGAAATAGCTTGAATAGTTAGAATAGTGTGTGGTTTTGGCAGGATATTGACAGATTGCAGTTTACCGGGTCTTCTCGAAATCAGGATTGTTTCTTTCTGTTTTGATATATTGAAATGATAACTGAAGCTGTCAATATTGTTAAGATTACTCCCAATGATATGAAAACCGGAATATGGTAGCTGGGATTTATCATTGGTACAAGCATTTTTATCCCAACATAAACAAGTATGAACCCAACTCCCTTTTTGACAAATGCAAATTTATCAGCAAGAGCAGAAAGCAGGAAATACATGGATCTTAATCCTAAAACAGCCAGTATATTTGATGAGAAGATTATAAAAGGATCTTTTGTAATTGCAAATATAGCGGGTATTGAATCAATTGCGAAGACTACGTCCGTTGATTCTATTACTATTAGGCATACAAACAGCGGAGTTGCGTACAAAACACCGTTTTTCTTAATGAAAAAATCATGACCATGGATCTCATGAGTAGTTTTCATGAATCGCTTGAAGAGTTTAAGTGTTCTATTGTCTTCAGGGTGGATTTCTTTCTCTTCACCAAAAGCCATCTGATAACCCGAGTAGATCAGAATTGCTCCGAAAATGAACAGAATAAATCCGAACTGTGTAATTAGAACAGATCCAAGCAGGATAAAAACACCCCTGAGAAAAATAACACCAACAATTCCCCAATTCAATACTCTTCTTTGATATTCAGGGGGGATCTTGAAATACTTGAAGAGCACAAGGAATACGAAAAGGTTATCGACGCTTAAGGATTCCTCGATAATATATCCTGTAAGGAACTCTATGGCCTTCTGCTGCCCCATGTAATAGTAAACAACTGCATTGAATGCCAGGGCAGTACTTACCCAAAATATGACCCACTTTAGTGCTTTACTGGGATGCATTTAGATATTGTAAATGAAAACAGACTATGGTGTAATCTCATCGAAAGGTGTTTTAAACTCAAAACTTTTCGTGCTGCTGTTCCATATGATTTGGGCGTCGTCAGAAGCTGCTTTTCCGTATTCATTTGAAATAACAATGTTAATTGCAATCGGTTTTGTTGTAGTGTCGAAACTCAATATATAGCCATTCTTTGCATCGATTTGTCCAATAAGCTCTCTGTCCGGTATAGTGATCTTTTGTTCCAACTTAAGCAGTACTTTCCATCCGTCTTTTTCTTTCTGTATAAAACTTGCCTTCTCGATCCAGTAACTGTTATCAGTCTTCTTCTTCACGATTCCTGTTAATGCAGATACTTTACCGTCGGAAAGAAGGTCACCCTTTAAAAGAACTGTTACCCCTTCGCCATAAAGCGATTTCGCAAATGTCAATTCTTCGTCCGAAACACTGCTTAAATTCGACTGGGATTGTTTGGTATCCTTGCTGCAGGATTGCAGCAGCAAGCACATAATGAAAAATAAGAAAAATCTGCTAAGAACCTTCATTTTGTGGATTTTTGGTGACTTTTTTGAGATTATTTCAAATATATTGAAAGCTGAATTTAGGTTAAAGGCAATTGATTACACCAAGTTTCATACTGAAGTTACTCATCCGGTAGATCATCCGGAAATCTCACTGAGTTTATCAAGGACCCATCGCTTGTCAAAATAATAGAGGTCATATTTTCCTTCATTAATTTCGGTGCCTAATTCATGCGCCCCGTTTTTATCTCCGGAAAGCCTCAGGTCATATATTTTTGCCGCTAAGTTCAGAAGAGAGAAATATTTCTGTTTGTTCAGTTCAGTTATGTTCTTGTTCTTGCCAAGATAATGCCTGAATGAATCACAATGCGCGAAGAAGGAATCAAGTTCCCCTGTTTCATAAAAAACCTTCAGCAGCAGATGTTTGATATCTGTTTTGTGGGGCGGATACCTGAAAGAAAATTTCCTGAGGTACTCCAGGCATTTCCCGTATTCCTTATTTGTAAAACATTTATAAGCAAAGCAAAGATTTCTTGTATCTTCAACAAGGTCCGGATTAAGCATCAATGAATATTTGTCAGCCAGCTCATCAAAAAATTCACGGTTGCCCAAATAATCAGCAAGGAGTACGGCATTTCTGAAAGGCGGAACAGGTATGATACTATTTTCAAAGATATCAGTGTTGGTAAAATAGTATTTGTAGCCTTCGATCAACACTTCACAATATTTCATATTTCCTGCCTGAATATGCTTCATAACAAAAGTCTGCAGCCTTGCAAGGTAATTATTCTTTTCCATCTTGCTGACTTCATCAAAAACTGTTCTAAATGAGCTGCGGAATTCCTCAAAATATTTTTCATTATCGGGGTGTGTGTTAATAAGAATACAGGAAATGTAATATTTCAGGTACCGTCCTAGCCTATTGTTCTCGTAAACGATGCCGTTAATCAAAGATTCCAGATCAATAGATTTTATGAAATGATATGCTACGCTGTTTTCAAACGGGTAGTTAAAAGAATTATAATTCGCTTTCATATCCCTTAACTGGATCATTATCCAGAGTAGTGACTGGTAAGCAATATAATTGCCTCTTTCAACTATTTCTCCGCAAATTTGCCTTTGCCTGTCCCTGTTCATGTTATATCTTATCAGAGCGCTTTCAAGATATATCTTCCTCACAAAGATCAGGTTGTCTATCTCAGATTCGTTATCCACAAAGTT
>JAUQWS010000002.1 GCA_030835025.1 Ignavibacteria bacterium
GCTTTGATCTGTGCAGAGCTACCCACACGAGAAACGGATATACCCACATTAATAGCTGGCCTAACGCCTGAATTAAAGAGGTTCGGCTCAAGGTATATCTGCCCGTCAGTAATAGAAATAACGTTTGTCGGAATGTAAGCAGATACGTCGCCTGCCTGCGTTTCAATTATGGGAAGCGCTGTTAAGCTTCCCCCGCCAAGGTCATCCGAAAGCTTTGAAGCTCTTTCAAGCAGCCTTGAGTGTAGATAGAACACATCACCCGGGTATGCTTCACGTCCCGGCGGCCTTCTGAGCAGAAGTGATACCTCGCGGTACGCAGCAGCCTGCTTTGAAAGGTCATCGTAAACGCAGAGTGCATGCCTTGATGAGTCACGGAAGAACTCTCCAAGTGTAGCACCTGAATAAGGCGCTAAAAACTGCATCGGCGCGGGGTCAGATGCTGCTGCAGTTACAACGGTCGTAAATTCCATTGCGCCTGCTTCCTGAAACTTTGCAACTACCTGTGCAACTGTTGATTGCTTCTGCCCGATAGCAACATAAATGCAGAATACTCCTTTGCCTTTCTGGTTAATAATTGTATCAACAGCAACGGCGGTTTTACCTGTCTGCCTGTCACCAATTATAAGCTCTCTTTGTCCGCGCCCTATTGGTATCATCGAGTCAATTGCCTTAATACCGGTCTGAAGCGGTTCTTTAACGGGCTGCCTTGCAATAACACCAAGTGCTTTTCTTTCGATCGGCAGGAACTTTGAAGTGCTTATCGGGCCCTTTCCGTCAACGGGCTGTCCAAGCGGGTTAATAACACGTCCTATCATTTCCTCGCCAACGGGCATTGATGCAACTCTTCCGGTGCGCTTTGCTTCATCGCCTTCTCTAACCTGTGTATAATCACCGAACAGGATACACCCTACATTATCTTCTTCAAGGTTAAGTGCCATACCGAATACCCCGTGCGGGAACTCGATAAGCTCGCTTGCCATACACTTTGTCAATCCGTAAACACGCGCAACACCATCGCCAACCTGAACAACGGTTCCGACTTCGTAAATATCAATCTCTTTTTCAAAACCTGATAATTGTTTTCGAAGTATCGCAGATACTTCATCTGGTTTCACTTCAGCCATTTATATATTGTTATTAATTTTATTCTGTTTTCTAGTTATTAAAACTGCCTTCAGCAAATCTTTCCCTAAGCAATTCAAGCTGCCTCTGGATACTTGCATCTATTATCCGGTCTCCGACCTTTGCAATAAATCCGCCTCTAATTGTAGGGTCAACGGAATATACTGCACTAACATCTTTTCCGATATATTTACTCAGCTTTTTGCTGATCGTATCTCTTTCTTTATCTGTAACTTCTACTGCAGTCCTTACCTTGGCTATTACAACTCCTCTTTCCTTATTCACCAGGTCAAGGAAATCTTCGGTAATTGTTACAAGGTCGCTTACCCTGCCTTTTTCGCTTACAAGTACAAGGAAATCAAGAGTAAGTTCGCTGATCTTCCCTTTAAACAAAGCTTTTATTACCTCTGTTTTCTTTGCCGGTCCTATTAGCGGAGTAGCCAGGAAATTTGCCAGCTCTTTTGAGCCTGCAATCGTACGCTGAATATCAGTAAAATCTGTCAGGATTCTATCCGCAGCACCTGTTTCCAGGGCTATATCATACAATGCCTGGTTATATCTTCTTGCGACTTTTCTGTTTTTCATTTAACCGGTGCCCTGTTAATTCTGCGGTATCTTATTGATAAAATTGTCAATCAGTTTTCTCTGCTTATCGTTATCAAGATTTTCATCTATCAACTTTCCTGCTGCCTGTACTGCAAGGTTCGCAATCTCATCCTTTAATGAGTTCAAGGCTGCAATTTTTTCTCTTTCAATTTCTCCTTTTGCCTGTGCTATCATTCTGGAAGTATCGTCTCCCGTCTTTGACATCATCTCCTGCCTCAATTTTTCGGCAAGTTCTTTGCTTTCAGCAATAACTTTCCTTGCATCTTCATCAGCCTTTGCAAGCAGAGCCTTGTTTTCGGCAAGTATCTTTTCTGCTTCCTGTTTAAGGTACTCTGCTTTTTCAACGGAGTCCTTTATGCCCTGCTCTCTATCATTAAGCGATTTAAGCAGCGGGCCCCATGCAAACTTTTTGAGTATAAGCAGGAGTATGAAAAAGATAATGATAGTCCAAATCAGCAGACCCGGCTCGACGGAAAGAAGTGTATCTTTCTTCTCGTGCGGATCGCTTGAAATGAACATCAAAACGCTGTAAAACTTCATTAAAAAAATATTGGCTAAAGCCATAACTATCCTTTGTAATTAAAAATGTTCTGTTTAGGTATTACCATATATACCTGCCAGTTTAATTGCTGACAGGTATTGCCAGTGTAAATTATTTACCTGCTAAAATGAAGCAGATAACAAGCGCGAAGAGAGTAACACCTTCTACCAGAGCTGCTGCGATGATCATAGTAGTTCTAACATCGCCGGTAGCTTCGGGCTGTCTGCCGATAGCTTCCATTGCAGATGCCGCAAGTCTGCCAATTCCAAGTCCTGCCCCGATAACCGCAAGTCCTGCACCTAATCCTGCTGCTAATGCTGCTAAGCTCATTTGTAATGTATCCTTTCCTGAAGATTTATTAAGTTAGATTATAATATATTTATATATCAATGATCCTGGTGAATAGCCATCCCTATAAAGAGTGCGGAAAGCATAGTGAAAATATATGCCTGTAAAACCGCTACTAAAAGCTCAAGTACGTATATGAAGAGCGAAAATGCTACTGATACCGGAATTACTGCGTATCCAAGCATGAATATAAGTCCAATCAGAGCATATATTACTATATGTCCCGCTGTCATGTTTGCAAACAAACGAATCGCCAAAGCAAAGGGTTTTGTCAGCAGTCCTAAAAACTCAATTATTATCATAACAGGCAGAACAAATACAGGAACGCCCGGCGGGATAAGTCCTTTGAAATAACCGAAGAATCCGTTGTGTTTGATCCCGTAAACCTGAGTCATTATAAATGTGATAATAGCCAGCCCCGCAGTCACGCTGATACTGCTTGTACCTGTTGACATGCCCGGAACCAGTCCGAGGAAATTTACAAACAGGATAAAAAAGAAAAGTGTGAAGAAAAACGGAAGGAAACGAACTCCGTCTTTTCCCATTGATGGAATGACAACATCATCCCTTACAAAGACCATCATCATTTCTATGAAGTTTCCGAGTCCTTTAGGGTGTTTGCGTTTCATATTTGATGCAGCTGCATAAGCGAAAATAATTACCATCAATACAGCCGAAATGATCAGCATAAGTATTTTTGCCGAAATAGAAAGATCAATTACAGTATCGCCGATGTGAATAGGGGGGAGGGAGAAAATAGGTTTATCCGAAATGTGATGCATTATCCAGTTATCATCTTCCTTTACCGCCTGAACGAGTGCGGAATCAACGGGAACCTGGTCAACAAATGCTGTAAGAAAAGTCATTATATATTAGTCAGTGTTAAACTTTGTTTTCGGTTTTATTGCTGTTTGCCAAGACACTTTTAGCCTTAACAGACATTTTGTGAAGGAAGTATATTTCCAAAGATATAAAAAGCGTATAAAAGAAAAAAACTGAACCTGTAAGGCTTAATGCATCCATCGATGTAAATTGAAGTATAAGTACAAGGAAGATTATCACAATTAAAAGCCTTATTCCCATTCCCCCAAACACCATCACCATGAAGCTTTTTACTGATCTGCCAAATGCCTTAACGCTCATGCTGTAACCGATCAGTGCGTTGAAGAGGCTTAACAGGAACCCAAGTGCAAAAGAATAGATCTGAACCCGTGAAGCATAAACATAAACCGGGTAAGCAGCCAGAATGAAAGTTATCAGACTTACGATCAGAAGCAGCTTTACAAACCTGCCAAATGAATACTTACTGTCCATCTTTTTCCTTAGGTGTTTT
>JAUQWS010000028.1 GCA_030835025.1 Ignavibacteria bacterium
GATGCACCGTAAATCAACAGCGGCAGCCCTGTGCCCAGAATAAATCCAAGCGATAGCGCAGAAGAAAGCCCAAGGTACTCTGCCCAGAAAATATTCTTGCGCCTTACAGGTAATGCCAGCAGCATTTCCATGAATTCCTTGGAGTTGTATAGATGTATCGTACCGAATATTATGCTCACAAGCGGCACAATAAGCAGTACAACATTCAGCAGGCTGATAATTGCTTTTGAAACATCCTTGCCTGTGTATATTATTCCAAATGTTATGAGGAACAGAAGGATCGTGTAACCGATTATCAGCTTGCTTCTGAGTATATCAAACAATACGTATTTTAAGATCTTTCCGGTTGCCATTATTTCATCCTTTGCTTTCTATCAATTCCGCAATTGCCTTGTTCAGGTTCTTTCCGCCGGTTGTTTTATACAGCTCTTCTTTTGTACTGTCAAAATAAATACTGCCTTCCAGCATATAAATTATCCTGTCGGCAAGAGATTCAACTTCACTTACTATATGTGAAGTGATAATGATCGTCTTTCCCTTTGCTTTTTCTTCGAGGATCTTGTTTTTAACTATTTCGCTTGAAACCGGATCAAGACCTGCTGTCGGTTCATCAAGTATTATGATTTCCTGGTCGAACAGAAATGCAACGGAGCTACTTACGCGCTGTTTGGTCCCCCCGGAGAGCGTTCCTATCTGCTTATTAAAAATGCTTTCCAGCTTCAGCTTCTGTATCAGCTCTTCATCATATACGCAGTGATTTCCCCTTATATCCTTAAGCATTGCTATAACTTCCTTAACCTTAAGATTCTCCGGGAAGCATGAGTACTGAGGCATATAACCAATGAATTTCCTGTATTCACAATTGCCGTTCACGTGGAATTCATTCACATATATTTCACCGCTATCGGGTTTAACAAGTCCAAGTATACACTTAAGCAGTGTGGTTTTTCCTGAGCCGTTTGGACCCATAATCGCATGAACCTTACCCGGCTCAAGCTCAAGCGTCACTCCCCCAAGCGCAACCGTCTTATCAAATGTCTTCTTTATGTCTTTTATTGTGATCATTATTGCTTCTAACTATTCTTTTGCTTTACTATCCTCTATCAACTATCAATTATCCTCTATCAATTATCAACTAATCTCGGCCTATTATCTATCAGCCCTTCCGGAATAAACACCGGCACAACTTTCTCTGCCAAATCAAGCAGGTCAACAATGAAGCTCCTTAGCAGGAAAACCGATTCCGGTGTCTTTTCAATTATCACGCTGAACATGCTCACCGGGCGGAACGGCACATCGCCAATGCCGTCTCTATCAAGATCATACCCTTTATACTTATCCCAGTAATTATCGCTGAAATAATTCGCGTTCCTTGGACTGTTTGTAACCACATCAAATGTATTGCCGTTAAAGCTGTTAAACATAACCGTATCATCGGTGCAGTTGCCAAGTATCTTGATCGCATAACCGTTTCTTGTAAATCGGTTGTTGAGTACACCGACTCTTGTGACGCCTTCGGAATAGATCCCGGCAGTATTGCCCGAAAAAAAATTGTTCTCTATCCTGCTGTCGGATATCTCTTTAAGCAGGAGTCCGTATGCATTGGGTCCCCAGTTATCTTCGAACCGGTTGTTTTTCATCATAACATTCTTTGTGTACATAACCGCAACTCCCGCGCCGTTAGAGCTGAAAACATTGTTCTCGTAATCGTCTCCGTGTGAGAACATAAAA